>JAKAUZ010000007.1 GCA_021817415.1 Thermoplasmata archaeon
TTTTTTGTATCGGGAGCGGATAAAGTTTCTGTCCACTGGCAGACAGAATGGAAGAAGGTCGGATCGCATATTGCTCCATGCATGCCTGCAATCCGCAAAGTCAGATGGCTTAGCATGGAGGACAAAGTACCTTCGGGCCGAGGGGAATTCAAGCCCATGGAGATTCCGCCAGTAACCTTTGAAGTGGGAAGCTCCCTGCGAAAGCTGGGAGAGGAGGTCACGGTGAGTTCATTCATCTCATTAATGACCTCTGCTAATGAAGTCGGGAAGAACATACTGAAATTCAAGGCATAAATACAATTTCGTGAGAAACGAGGTGCTTCATCAGTGATTGCAAAAACTCCCAGGGAATTTTACACAGAGATTGGATTCGAATGGCTTTCAGAAAGAAAGAACTCAGTTATGACAGAGAATGAACTGGCTTATCTCACAGAATTGCTTAAAAAGAGTTGGAAGATCCTGGATCTGGCTTGCGGATATGGCAGGTTCTCTATTCCTCTGGCTGCAATGGGGTACAGGGTGGAAGGAATAGACATAACTCCAATCTTTATTGAAAAGGCTAAGGAAGAGGCAAAGAAAAGGGACCTCAACATTGAATTCAGGGTTGGGGACATGAAAAGCCTCCCATACGAAGACAGTTCATTTGATTCGGTTATTTGCATGTGGAATGCATTTAGTGAGGTTGCACAGGAACAGGATCAAGTAAGGGTCATTTCCGAAATATTCCGGGTACTCAAGAGAAGAGGGCTCGCTATCGTTGAGGTGAGAAATCACAGGTCAAGCGGACTCATCGAAGAAAACTTCATAGATGGCTACGAGGCAATGCCAAGCTACAATCATACAAGAGGAAGCGTGAAACGCTTGATGAAACTCTCGGGGGTGGATAGTTTCAAGATATTTATTGACAAGTTTGGGGGAAGGAACAGGCTCCTTTTGGAAATAGTGAAGCCCTGATTCCTCATACTTTATTTTTTATCGAAAGACAAAGCCTTGGTGAAGACAGATTCCATAACGGGAGCAAGGTACTCTGGAAATAAGTGATTTCCTTTTTATGGACCGGTCGGGACTTGCTTATTGTTTCAAGCGAATACTTTCCTGCAAGATTCCACGAATTTCGCACTTGTATAACACTTTCTTCTTCTGGGACTGCTGTCAGAGATAATCCGATCCTACTCGCTTAACACCAAGCTTCTCATAGATATGATCTGAACTGATTATTTCACCTTCACACAATGATGCATGGAGTGAGTCAAACACTCCCGTGTTTTCATGATCGATAAGGTGCGCAGCTGCCAACGCGTTTTGCTTACTATCATCTCTCAACTCAGCAATGGATAGTACACTGGCAATCATTCCTTCGACAGGAATCCCTTTCCTGACACTTACAAGCGCAAGTTCTGCCAGAGTCAGGATTGAAGTGTAGATCTCTCCTTTGTACTTTTCCAGTACTTTGATTGCCCAAGAGTTCAGCCTATCATCTGAATTCGAAATCGCGATGAAGAAATCCGTATCTGCGTATGGCATTTTACCGCGTACCCTTATGTCTTCTATTGCCTCTTTCTTCAACTTCCTTGTTCGCCTCATCCTCAGCCAACATCCTGATATCTCTTGCCGTTAACTTGTCGAGTCCGAGCTTTTTGCCCCACTTTCGTAACTCAGCAACAGGATCCTTGGGCTTAGGAATTAGCAGTATCTCTCCGGATAATTTTATGACAAAAAATCTGTCCCCGTATTTTTTTCTTGCCTCTTGTCCTATGTTAATTCGTCCCCTTTCATCCATTCTTGCTTCTTCAATCATTATTGTATTATAATGCAGAACAAACTAATTAAGATTGTGGGAGCTGTTGTAAATTTAGGGGAATAATCTCTCAAATATCCCACAAGGATACATAGGTAAATGTAAATGTGTGGAGATGAACGGGATTGTCATGTATTGCACTAATCACTCAATATACACAGAATGGACCGGCCGAGATTTGATTAATGTTTTAAGGGAGTACTACAGGAAAGGCTGTATTTGCTTTATGTCAAATCTTAGGCTATTACCGGTTTTACAAAAACCAGCGAGGGATGCGATCTGGAGTGAAACTGAAACTATGATGAACTATTTGAAAATAATATCAAGAGAAACCCATAATTCAGAATTTCTATATGGAGTTAATGAGGTAATTCTTGTTCTCCATATATATTTATATATGTCATGTGTATGTAAGTCCAATATATGGATAGACACATACTAAACCAACTCAGGGAGAGGGTGTTGGATCGAGGCTCTGTACGCAACATGCCGGAAAAAACGCTTCAAGAATCGTTCATACTGAATACCTGGGGAACTAATGCTATAGAGGGAAACACTCTTACACTGGATGAAGTAACCACAGTAATTGAAAGAGGAATGACTGTGCCTAATCGTCCAGTGAGAGATCTATTGGAAACAGTTCAGCATCGATCTGCTTTGGCTGAAGTCGTAAGTGGAAGACTAAGTGAAGTTAACATGAAAAGTGCATTAGATTTGCACCAACTTATTTTTCATGGGATTCTTATGGATGCAGGGCAGTGGAGAAGGGCAAATGTCAGAATATCGGGTTCAAGATATTCGCCCCCAAGAGTGGAAAAGCTCATTTCTCTGCTTCAGGAATGGGAACAGTATTACGTGGCAATGGAGATGAGACGGGAAGATGTTTTTTCGCAAGCTGCAGAAATGCACTTCGGTTTTGAATCCATCCACCCATTCTCAGACGGAAATGGAAGAGTTGGCAGACTAATGCTGAATATGCACTTCCTTAATCACAACTGGCCGCTCATTCACATTCTCCCTCACGATAGGAAATTATATCTAGATGCTCTCGAGGTTGCCCATTATAATGGCGTAAACAAATTAACAGAATTTTTGGAAATTGACATGGGAAAATCGCTGGTTTTTGTCCTTGACATGGTGGGATCTGAAGAGGATAAACTATTAACTCTTAACGAAGCAAGAGAAGCCTCCGGTACAAACTATTCGTCAAAATACCTGGCACTGAGAATCCAACAGGGAGAACTTCCTGGAATCCGCTTAAACAAAACGTGGAAGACAAGTCTGGCGGCCATAAACCTCTATCGTGAAACAAAGGGGCGGGAGTGACAATGCTTCGTACTTAACACTTCAGGTATATATAGCCTGACCCCCCCTAAATTGAGATTCAAAACGGAAGCAGGAATGCTTTCATCTATCCTGTAAGGGAAACTCACCAACTATCTCACAACATTTTTCTGTGCATTTATCCTTTCTATTGTGCGGTTCCTTATAATTATTAGAAACTTAACCTAGTAGACTCCTGATTAGAATTCAACATAAGCAGAAATCAGTCGATTTCATCAATGTAATGGAGGAGAATTCTCTCATATTCTGGGGATAAGCCCCGATTACCTTTCAGGATGAAGATGAGAGCAGTCTTAAGGGATTTTCTGATTTCGCCAGACCTGAGTAGGGCAATGCACAGAAATATCAGGGCTGCAGGTTCCCGTGTCTCTTCTTGTACCTTGCTTAGGATGGATATCGCACCTTCGTTATCACCTATAATACTTAGAGAACTCCCTAACTGAATTTCAGCCTTAACTCTCATTATTCCAGAAATACCTAATGCAATGGACCTCTGATACAGGGGGATCGCTTCAACCTCCTTTCCCAGGAAATCTAAGGCATTTGCATCTTCAAACAAGTATACCGGGTCATAGATGGAACATCTACAAGTGACCAGTCTCCTTTTTTAGATTGTGTTTTTATAATCACAAAAGTCAATTGCAGTTACAATGGACCGGTCGGTATTCCCTTAAAACATTAATGGAATACCATGGGCAACAGTTCGTCCGCCCATTAAATATTCTTGAAAAACCAGTTCTTCTATGCCGTCAGGTTCTGTCTGCCAGTATTAAATCCAGATAAACGTAAGGCAAGAAGACGTGCACATTTCCACGGCGATGATCTACGGTAAGGGTGTGTGCGTCAGGACCGGTTTGTATTTTCTCCACAAAGTGGAGAGTATTTGTGTCAAAGACATCTATTACTCCAGGATCCCCCACCGCAACGTAAAGTCGATCCAAATTCCGGTTCAACCAGATTACATCGGGTGGTCCTGACAGAGGCCCGAGAACTTCTGTTGCACCGGTTCCTAAGTTAATGCCGATTAAGATGCCCTCATCACAGGCGCAATATAGTGTGCCGCTTTTCTTATTCTGTTCCAGTCCGTGTGGTCCTCTAGCTGGGATGTTGAATGTTCTGGAAACCTTAGAGAGATCGTCAGCCCTAACGGAGACTGTTGAAGGCGGATCAGCAATGTTCACGAAGAATGAGTCCGTATCTGCATTATAAAGTGCCCATCGAGTTCTTCCCGGGAGTTCGATCTTTCCTATTACTTTCCCATTGCTGGTGTCGATGAAAGTTAGAGATGGCGGGGCATTGCTCTTTTCTGCATTGCCAACACCTGCAACCATGAGGATGTTTCTTCCTTCATCAAACGCCATGCCATTTGGCCTGACCCCAGTAGGAACGCGAAATTTCTCTGTGGCTTTTTTTCCATCTAGAAGGAATACACTTGCAGTATCCTCCCCTCTATTAGAAGTAAATAGGAGTCTTCTTTTCGCTGAAACCCAAACTCCAGCTACTCCCTTATGCCCTGTGATGGAGTATAGAAATTTCTCAGTACTTAGATCAATGACGTCCAGCGCATCGTTCGATGGGTGGGCCACGTACAAAAGATCGGACATCTCGTCCACGGCAGCATGGTCAAATTCTCCACCTTCCAAGTGATGAGGGAGGGGGACACGCTTAACTTCCTTGAGCGCCATTACTACTTTTTGCTCCTTTAAATTACGCAGGATCAGTTGCCGGAGTGCTCCAGTTTTCCGCCTTCCTCTAATCTCCATTTACAGTAGGCATATAATGCATCATACAAAGGAAATTGCAATTTCATGTTCTCATGGTCGTCCTTTGCTATTCTTCTGAATCCGAGAGCTGCTGCTTCGA
>JAKAUZ010000008.1 GCA_021817415.1 Thermoplasmata archaeon
CCCCCATATGATTGGTATTTACCTCCTGTTGCTGGAATTGTCACCTCTGTTGGTTGGATCGATAATGGTATTCCGTTGGCATTCCCAATATTCAATAGAAAATTCGGTGTGTTCTGCAGGGGATAGTTAAATTGTAGCACAGAAGGATTGTTTAGAGCCAGTGATGACGCCTTTACGGGGGCGCCACTGGAATCAACGAGCAGCAATGTGGGGAAACTTGAAATTCCAATTGGGGGCGGGTTGAGCGTCTGAACAATCACTCCGAGAGAAAGGCCCACCGCAGCAAGTCCTGATCCTGCAGCCAGGAATTTTATAAAATTTCTTCTACCTTCATCTACTTCCTCACTCATTGGAACTTAATTCTTAGGTATATTTTAACCTTTTTGGAAAACTAATTATTTTTAACTGCGATAAATAAATGATGTTTGAAAAGGGATTGCCATTACTATTCACAATTCTTCTTTCGTATATTATTTTTGGATATGTGTTTACATTAACCAGTAACGGATACTTCTTCTGGCTTTCTTTTTTAATGGGATTAAGCCTTATATATATTGCTTTTGTTTTTTCCAAAGCTGATACTGTCAGGGATTTTTCGGCGCACATCCCTCTTCTCATTTTGCTTCTTGTACTCCTACCACTTTTTGTTATTCTCTTTTATGTTTTTGGGGAGGATTTATGGGCAAATTCATTGCTCCTCGTTATTCTGTATCCTGTTTTAACCGAGGAATTTGCATTTAGGTACGTCCTCCAGAAGAAGCTATTGAAGAACGTTTTCTGGCTAAATGCGATCATAATCCAGGGAATAGTCTATGCAATTTACTATTCCCGCTTGCTGGTCGTTGGAGGGGGGGTGGGGTTTCCCTTTCCATACAACTTTCTGATGATAATTTCTGTCCTATCAATGGGCCTTCTCTATGGGTTCCTGACACACGCTACCAGAAACATCTACCTTTCTGCGACCATACATTTTTCGATCTGGGCATTATTTCCAATCATGGTCGTAATTTCTCCCGCGGCTGCCTCCATTTTAGTTCCTACTTAGCCTCGTCCGTGGTGGTTTCATCACTACTATGTAATCTGGAATCGTTTGATTATAGGTTTTCTGTCCATGCTAAGGAGGTATATGTTAGAAGCCCACATCATTGGCAGCGAGATTAGGAGTATGGCAACTGCAAATTCAACAATTTGGTTAAGAGGGACAAAGTTGAATGGCCCTATGTGGAAAATAGAGAGATAAAGCACGAATACTGTCATCATCACCTCCATCGAAAATACCAGCTCTATGACGCCTGCCCTAAAGAATGAAACTGAATTCTTTATGATATAACCAAAAAGGAAACCCGATAGAATTCCTGCGATTTCATAAACTTCAAAGTACAGGGTCTGATCAAGCGCCTTCTGAATGAAAAATGGGATCAATGAGGCAGCCTGCAGCAAAACCGCAACGAGAAGGAGATATCTGGGTGCTTTATCTGTGAATGGCAAGTATAGTCCAATGAAAATACCCAATATAACGGAGGTAAAGGAAAGCAATCCAAAAAATACAAGTTCCGTCAACAACCCAGAAAGATTCAGATAAGTCTGGAAGGCAACCAGGCCTGCAAATGAGAGTGGAAAGAATAATCTCCTCTCAATGCGCAACATAGGAAGTTTACGTGCCCTCAGGTATACGTTGGTCAGTATCAGGAAAAATAGTGAAATAAAAAGAAGTGCGGGAAGAATTGATATGGCAAACGAACTTGCGGTTCCTGATATTAACCCAATAGTGTTTTCACACTGGCACGCTATAGACGTTACAAATACGTTTACGGAGCCAGTGGTGTTCAATCTGCCTATTCTCTCCAAAATAAGGTAAGTATTCTTTACAGCGAAGAAAGATACAAGAGGAAACGTCAATAGTATCACAGGCGAGAACGTAATGGAGGCATTCCTGAGACCAATGACCATCCCATAATAATATGTGAAAGGTATGCCTGCAGGACTAGCATTGTCGTAGATTGAGAAAACGTATCCGGAATAGTATCCGATTGATGTTGACGGTACAAAGAATCTCAGTGAGGTCGAAAGCAAAGCCAGCAGTACAAAAAAAGCAAAAGTGAACGTGGCACTTTCAAATTCCTTCCTGCTGAAATTTAGCAGGATTGGCAAGACTGAAATTACGGCAGCAAGCATGAAAATCGACGACAACCCAAGCTGGCCTGAGAGTCCTAACAAAAATGATGCAACCACCGACACCCACAGCATCAGGGCAAAGGTGAAGCTGTGGCCACCACGATATAGGGAAAAGAATAAGGAGGCCAGTAACAATAGATCAGTTGCAATCATCTCTGGAAATACTGGGGGATCAACGTATATCCTTCTTGTAAGGAAAGGGACGTTCCAGAGGAAAAATACTAGGATGAGAAGAAGCATTCCAGTCCAGCTTGAATTCCTCATTTTCATGCTAAAACCACGACTTCACCGATTATTATACCAATCAGTACCCCGGTCAGATACCAGTTACTTGCGAGAAATGCTTTTATCGCTGATTTGGCCAGCTCTTTCCCCCTCTTTGGGTACAGAACCGAGACTTCGTACAGGAGATAGATCGTGAGAGGGATTATGACGAACTTGTAGGTAGACGGGAAACCAAAGTCAAAAAATATGGGTGTCATTGATAATGCCCCAAGTACGATGGTATTTGCAAGTATGTACTGCACAGCTCTTTTCTCAGGTACCATCGAGGGCATCATGGGCACGCCAGCTTTTGAGTAATCATCCCTGTACTTAATCGCCAAACTCCAGAAGTGGGTGGGAGTCCACAGGAATACAATTATTGCAACAAACAGAGATGCAAACGAGATTGGAGTATTTACTGAGGACCATCCCGCAAGCGCTGGGAAGGATCCAGCGATTCCCCCTATTACTATATTCCATTGGGTATTCCTCTTCAATATCAAGGTGTAAAGAATTGAATATGAAAGAAAGCCTGAAATTATCCAGACCGCCGTAATGACATTGAGGAAAATTACTGTTATTATCATTGACGAAAGTAAGAGCAGAGAAATTGACAGGATATAAGCACGATTATTTGCATACTTTGATCTCCAGCTGGTCCTCTTCATTCTGTTGTCAATGTCCATGTCGATGAAGTTATTGAGCAAAGAAGAGGAGAAGGAGGCTGCAGTTCCTGCAAACAAGAGAGGCCCTACCCTCCAGATTAGGTCCAGATTTCTGAGTCCCATTGAAAAGGTTGTCAGTGCAACTAGGTCGAGCAGAAGAGCGATACCCGGCTTGGTCAGTTTCAACTGTTCTCTAAAACTCTTCATGTGCCCAGTATTCCACTGAATTTACGGTGCTTCCGTTACCGAGGTTCGATCCCTGAATCACGGAAGGAGATGAAGAGCTATTTGCAGACGAATTGATTATCAGCTGTCCTACCATCGTTTCCGGGTGGACCACGCACCAATACGTATAGAGACCTGGGGAGCTGAAAGACCAGTTTACCCAAACGACCGTCCCCGGAATTGCTGGTATGTTGACATTGATGAAAGCATTGGATTGGCTTTCATTCGGGCCAGGATTTATTGTGAAAGTGTGAGGGAAATTATCCTGTTCTATTATCTTGAATTCAAGAAGGACATGAGTCTTTGCGTACAATGTGGGATTGGGATGAGTAGAATTGTAATTCCATCCATTAGCGTTGGCATAAAGAGTAATCTCCATCGTGGAATTATAGCTTGAACTTGTCTGTGAGCTTGATCCCGAGCTGGGTGAGACAAAGTAAGCGAAGGTTCCAACAGCTGCAATTATAATTACAAGGAATAAAGCGACAGGTGTAATCCTGTTCATGAAGATGCCTCCTCCAGAATGTTGTCGTTGCTGATCGTGACGGGTTTGTAAGCTGAATAGACGAAATTTATCAGAAATATAAGCTGCCCTATTCCAAGTATCACTCCCCCAATTGCCGCTGCGTCCTGGTAAGACTGGAAGATGCCGAAATAGCCAGCAACTCTTCTTGGCATTCCTTCAAATCCGCCAAGTGCCCATGGTATTGTCATCACATATGTCCCCCCTGCAGTAAGATAAAAGTGCAGTTTCCCCATGGCAGAATTGTATCTCCTCCCACCAGTAAAGGTGGGGAATAGAACGTAGATTGCGGCAAAAGCCATTCCTGTGGTCACCCCGAGAAGTATGAAATGGAAGTGTGCAGTGACCCAGTAGGTGCCGTGAATCAAGGCATTTACTCCCACATCAGATTGCATTACACCGGTGACACCACCTATTATAAAATCAACTATTGCGTTGAGAATGAACATCATTGGGAGGGTCAGTTTTACCTTGCCGGACCATATGGTCGCAATCCAGTTGAACACTGTAATTGCAGATGGAATTGCAACTATGAACGACGTGGTGGAAAATATCATGTCCCACAGAGTTCCCAAGCCGCTGTTGAAAAGGTGGTGCCCCCAAACCGTACCACTGAAAATCATCAGTAGTAGAAGAGCAATCACACCACTGGAATAACTGTATACCGGTTTTCCCACATATTTTGGAAGAAGCTCGTAGATTAGGCCGAAGGCAGGTATCACCGCAACGTACACTATTGGGTGTCCCCAGAACCAGAACATTATGGCATAGCCGAGTGCAGTGCTATTGGCCCCCGTAAAATAGATTGGGTTTATCAGGTCATAGATAACCATGCCATCTGCAATCATCGAAATGGGAGCACTTGAGATGATCAGGATGGCAGTAGCAACTATGGACCATACAAATAAGGACATTGATGAAATCCTGATTTTCTCGTCCCTGTCCAGGAATATCATCTTTAGGAAAATTATGGATGCAACGCAGGTTGCAGTCAATATGAACAGAACCCCGATCAATGCGGCAAAGGAGAACTGGCCTCCTCCAGCCTGGGTAAGCTGGTCCGTCAGTGGGTAATAGAAATACCAGGATGCAGTACTTTTAGAAAATATGAGCAGCAACCCTCCTACCGCAAAAAACCAGTACATGATTGAATTTAGGACACCGAGAGAGTCTTTCTTTATTTTGAGTAGAGAGGGGAGAAGATAGTACCCGAGGCCCAGAATGCTTCCCGTAGCCCACCCGTAGAGCATCAACGTTCCATGTTCTGTTAACAGTATGTTGTACTGTATGGGAGTGAGGTAGCTTGGATTAGGATACCAGAGGCTTATCCTCATGCCAACGCCAGCCAGTCCGGCAATGAAAAAGAACGCGAGACTCGTAATCAGGTACCTTATGCCGATTGACTTGCTGTCATCCATTATGAACGCGGAGAACGATAATTCCCTCCTTATCCTGGAGAGATATGCATTTGCCTGTTCTTTAGGAGCTGTTTCCATCTCCTTTGATAAAAGTGATTTCCGATAATCCTGGACGAAGAAGTAAAGAAGGAAACCCATTATTATAAGTACCGCAATAGTTGACCCAAATATGGCAAGCTCAAAGGAAAAATTCAAGATAAGACCACCACCTCTCCTCTCATTTCATAGTGGAATTCTCCACAATATTCGACGCACTCCATGATATACGTCCCAGGCTTATTCGGGGTGAAGCTTACCTTGTTCGGATGTCCTGCCACGGCATAGACCTGAACACCAAACTGCGGGATGTAAAGATCGTGGATAACATCCTTGCTTGTCACAACTATCGTGTATGTGGTATTGGCGACAAGTACAAGCTTGTCAGTCATTACGGTGCCGTTATTATAGGTGAATTGCCACGCCCACTGATATCCTGTCACGTTGATCAACACTCCTGGTGGATCGCCTCCGGCTGGATTGGCAATGTTCTGTTGCTGCGTCGAAAGGTAAGAAAGGTTAGCGACAGCAGCATATGTAAGTATGATCAAAACTGCAACAATCCAGATCAGCTCAAACAACGTCTTGCTTTTCATTCACTTCACCTCCATCCCTGTATTTTATTGCTGGGTATATTGTGAGAACTATGGTGACATACGCAACAGCCATTCCCAATGATACATAGGAAGTGAAAAATGGGACTTCATTGGAGGCAGGTGCGCCGACATAGAATCTAGAAAACAAAGGGCCAATTACTAAATAAGACAGAACAAAATAGACAACAATTCCTTCGACAAAAATCAGAATGATTGCTCTCAGCTTCTCATTCATATTCATTGAGGTAAGAGTGAATTAGGTATTATAAATTTTTCTTGAATCGGTTAATTATTTCATTTGTGCCTAAATGTTACAGTTTGTCACATTCCGGCTCACGTTCCGCTAATTAAGTCTAATTACGGCAATATACTTAAGGAAATGAATTCTTAGCGATCATGTTGAACTCTCCCTATGGAGGCAAATTGGTAAATCGGGAAGAATTTGGGAAGAAGGAAAGATATATTGAGGAAGCCAGAGAATCTCCCGTCATTTTTCCTTACATTGATTTTTTCTATGACTCATTCAAGATTTCTGATGGGTCTTACTCCCCCCTTGAAGGTTTTATGGACAGAAACACCCTGGAGACTGTTTTAAATGAAACAAGACTACCTTCTGGCTTACCATGGTCAATTCCAGTAATCCTTGCGGTCAAAAGTGATGAAATAAGAGGTGTTAAGGAAGGAGACCGGGTGATTCTTGGTGCACACGACAGAAATCCATTTGGTTTTATCGATATAGACGAAATATATAAAGTGGAAAAAGAGAAAATAGCCTCAAAAATCTACGGTACCACTGATCCTGTTCACCCCAATGTGGAGGATTTAGAACTCAGGTATGGAGATACTGCACTGGGAGGGAAAGTGACAATTTTCGAGAGACTTCCAATGCCTGGAGGCAGCTATGAACTCTCCCCTGCGGAAACTAGAGCGAGATTCGAGTCACTGGGATGGAAAAATGTCGTAGCATACCAGGCGAGGAATCCTCCGCATGTGGCACATGAATATCTCCAGAAGGTATCACTTGAAGTTCCAGGAATAGACGGATTGTTTATCCATCTAGTGGTTGGGAAATTGAAGAAGGGAGATTACAAAGCATCAGTTATACTTGATTCATACAGAGCTCTCATAGATAACTATCATCGGAGGGAAAGAGTACTCATGGGAGCCCTGAGCATAACGATGAGATATGCCGGTCCTAAGGCAGCCCTGTTCCTTGCAACCATCAGGAGGAATTACGGCGCAACTCATTACATAATTGGCAGAGACCAGGCAGGTGTGGGAAATTTTTATGGGCCATACGATGCCCATAAAATGTTCGACGAATTTAACATCGGAATAACACCGCTCAAATACACAGATACTTTTTATTGTAGAAAATGCCAGGGAATTACTTCTGAAAAAGTATGCCCACACGATAAGAGTTCCCGGATTATGATCAGCCAGACGAAAATCAGGGAAATGTTAACAAGAGGAGAGCCCATACCGGGAGAGATTATCAGGAAGGAGGTCGCAGAAATACTTTCTAAAGGAAATGTTATAGCCGACTAATTTTCCCTCCTCTCCCTATATATATGAAGGAGAATGTGATTACAATCCACAGTGCGAGAAGAGCTGCCTCAACTGTCTCCGGAATGGCCAATCCAATTCCACTGACGTGAATTACCCCGTCAGATATCAGAACTCCTGTTACTATGACAATCAAGGCCAAGATTGCAATAAAGATTGACGAGATTCGGTATGGCCTTTTATTGCTTATGGAAGGGGCAAGAAATACAATTCCAAGTGGAAACAAAATGAAGTAAATCAAAGCGAAAATTGTATGAAACGGATGATAATGCTCATTGAATATCCCTACAAGGCCAAGAGATATCCCAGCAATAATAACCATTGGAAACCCGATGCGGCTTTTATAATATCCATAAATGTAGAGGAAAATTGCCGTATTTATTATAGCTTCAAAAATTAGTGAACCATTGAATATGAAACCATATTTAGCAACACCCAGGTCGCTCAGGGCGTTACTGGACCACGAAAACCATGGTGACAGAAATATATCAAGGAAAACAAGAAGCAGTGAAATTATTGGACCAAAAATTCCGATGAAAAGTATCGGATTTCCCTTCAGTGGCCTTTTCATATGATTTTAAGGCAGTATAGTACATAAACATTTGTAGACACCTGTCTGCCTCGTGAAGGAAAAATTTAATTGAACGAAGACATACCTACCGATGGGCCCGTAGCTTAGACAGGTAGAGCGACTGGCTCTTAACCAGTAGGCCGGGGGTTCAAATCCCCTCGGGCCCGTCTGTAATTTGTAAGCGTACTCGATATTTTTAGGGTTTCCATTTATAAAGAAAAAAGGTTTTTAATTATATAATAATATACGAATATGAAAAAATCAAATTAACTAGAGTTCTCAGTTGAATGATTTTTAAGTTTCATTTCTTCCCTAACAAACTTTTCATTCAAAGCTCAGCAAGGATATTATTTGGGAGAGAGGAAATCGACCATTATATGCCTATTTTCTCTCTATTTATGAAGAGCCCTTCATCCCTCCTGACTAGGTTTCTTGGTTCTTTCCCCTCCATATACCTCTTTATGTTTTCGAATGCGCACTTATAAGAAAATTCCATTATTTCACCTGAGAGGCCACCAGCTATGTGAGGGGTAATAACGACATTTTCCCTCTTTGACCCATCCATTCCAGGTTCTCCCCACCATACATCTGTCAGGTAGTATACCTCCTTGTTCTTGTCCAGGAATTCTAACAGTTCTTCTTTCTTTACAATCTCTGCCCGTGCCACGTTTATTATTGTGCTATCTTTCTTTATCAGTTCAAGTTGTCTTCTTCCAATGAGGCCGAAGGTTTTGTTGGTTAGCGGTACAGAGATCAGAATGTAATCCGATTGCCTAAGCAATGTGTCCAGCTCTTCAAGGGATAGGTACAGATCGGAGTTACTATCTCGATGGCTCCTTGCAATGGATATGATCCTCATGCCGAACGATTTTGCAATTTCCGCGGTCCTGCTTCCTATGCCTCCATATCCTATTATTCCCAGAGTTTTCCCGTACAAAAGCTTCGTTGGCCGGGGGTTGTAGATGCCTGATCTCGTTTCATACTCAAAAGTTGATATATTTTTTGATCGCTCCAGCATGAAAGCTATTGCGTGCTCCGCAACTGAAACTGAATAAGCTCCCGCGTTGCTTGCCACAAGTGTTTCCTCGGGTATGCTTTCCAGATTTATATGATCTATACCAGCACTCACTGCCTGAATGAATCTGAAATTTCTGTCTTTCGGGAAATTGTTCCCTCTTATAAGCAGGATATCTGCATCCCCAGTTTCCGGAAACCATATGATGTTCTCATCACCGATGACTTCCCTGCCTATCTTCATGTACTTTTCATCGAGTTTGAAAGGTACCAAGAGCTTCATAGCATGTAAATGCAGTGGCACTAGTTATGACTTCTCTTCTCTCTCTTCCCTGCAATTTCTCATCTTAAAAGGAAGTGAAATCTGGACTTTTGTCTCTTATGAAGGTTCCATTTTGCAGTTCACGGAAAGATTCTTCTATCTCTTTCCAGTCGTTCATCACGATTGGACCATACCAGCTAATAGGTTCGTTTGTCCTATTTCCAGAGATGTAGATACATCTATGATTCTCTTTGCTTTCGATGTTGATTGATCCCTTATTTGAACCGAAGACGGCCACCTCTAACTTTTTCAACTGAATCTCATTGACAATTAGTGTTCCTTCCAGTGGAATAACCAACGATGTCACACCTTCAAGTTTAGGTATATCTAGCGATCCGCCATTTGAAGTTATATCAAAGTAGTTAATGTCAAGAAAATGTCTTTGCATTGAAGGATTATCGCTTCCCATAATGCTTCCCGAAATCACTTTTATTTCGTTCCTTTCAAACCTGAGTTTGTTTAAATGATTCCCATCAATGTTTCTATACGTCGGTTTCGATAGCTTGTCCTTCTTCTTCAGATTGATCCACAATTGAAATCCAAGCATCTCCTTATCCTGACCAAATGATTTTGGCATTTCCTGATGGAATATTCCACTTCCTGCTGTCATCCATTGTATCTCCCCCGGATGAATCGTTCCGCTGTTCCCAAGACTGTCTTCGTGATCGACCTTTCCTTTCAAAAGGTACGTCAAGGTCTCTATTCCCCTGTGAGGATGCCACGGGAATCCCATCTCATAATCCTCCGGATTATCAGATCCAAAGTAATCAAGCAACAGGAAAGGATCAGTGAATTCGTATGTCTCAGAGGAACCGAAGAGTCTTGATAATTTGACACCAGCTCCATCCCTGACCTCATTGCCCCTAAGTATCAGGCTCGGGCTAAGTCTATTAGTACCGAAATCATTCGTCATTACTTGATTATGGTATTTTAGTATATAAAAAATACTTAGTAAATTAGTATATAACTGAGTCCAATGAAGAAACCAATTCTGTCCAAATTTTTCTTTCATGTTAGTTGAACTTCAATCTAAAATATCTTCCTAGATGCCGCAAGGGACATGCTGTTAATGCAGATACTGTCTTCACTATTTGAGGAGATAACAATTTTCCCACAAAAAATATGACATCCGGCTCGTCGTATTTGATCTCCACGAAAGGGAATTGGAATCTAAGAAAAAGAGTGATATCAACGTTCTGATAAATATGTGTTAGGTGAAAAACAAATGTCGTTTCCATTACTCAAAAGAAGCGTTATCGACCAAAGCCTTGAAACATTTTAGCTTCCCTAAAAAAATTTGCGATATTAAATGTTACCGTGTGTATTAAATATGATATTCTTCATACTTAATATGCGTTAAGATTAACGCAAAGGTGGAATAAATGGAAAGAAAAAGAATATCAATTACACTGCTTACAACGGTGGTTGTAATCGTTCTTTCGCTCACCGCACTCAATTCACTTTCGATCACTTCTGCCCAGACTTCGGCGTCACCGCAGCCTTTTTTTGTGGGAATGCAGGAAGATATGCCCAACTACAACTACTTCGACCTTGCCAGCAATACTATTTGGAAGTCTGATGTGATAGGAGGGAATTTCGAAACGCTTTCGGGAGTTGACTTTACTGGTGCAGCCATTCCTTGGCTAGCATCCAACTGGACTCAACCTCAAGAGTTCCATTATAACATTATAAATCCTACAACTTCGGCTGGAGTTAAAACTGGCCAGATCCAGTTCACTTCTACTGGGAGCCTCACTGGCTACAACGTCACAGTCAACATAAGGCAGGGCGTAACGTTTACTGATGGCACACCGATGAACGCTAGTGATGTAGTATTTTCATACTTCGCTGAAAGATATGGAACCACTTACTCGGGAACTGCGACTACGATTCCCTTCGACGTATTCGGGAATGGATACCTGACATTCCAGGAAATGCAGCTTTCTATCCATTATATGGGTACATACTCGGTAAAATTCACAATGTGGAGTGCCTACGGTGAATTCTATCTGACAACTCTAGGAGGTGCCATTGTAATCCCCATGCACATTTGGGGAAACCACTTGGTGACTTCTGGAATACCTGATGTGACCAACAGCACTCTTTACGTAAATCCTCAAACTGGAGTTACAAACGGAATAGTCGATACGCACTGGAATAACGATCCAGCAGCCACTATAGGAACAGGTCCGTGGTACTATTCTTCCGGTGTTCAGTTCGCATTCAGGATAGAGAAACCTTATTCCAATTATTGGGGGAAGGACTTCACGACTCCAGCGGGATATCACGTTTATCCTCAGAATATCTCCTATATGGAATTCAAAATCTATACTGACCAGGATACCGCAATGCTTGCACTAGAAAGTGGTCAGGTGGATTACGTTGCCTGGCCTCTTCTACCCGCATATGTTCCAATTCTCGCTAAAGATCCTCAGCTGACGCTGCATTATAATTCCCAGAATGGTTATTTCTACTTGGCTTTCAATGAGGCACAGCAGCCCATGAATAATCTCACTTTCAGGCAAGCAATTTCTTACCTAATCGATAAGAGCACGATCGTGAAGACCTATCTCTCAGGCTATGGAAGCGCCGGGGATTCACCGGAACCTCCATTTTGGACAGCGTGGTACAACAACTCGGTGGAGAGGTACCCATATGATCCTGCCAAGGCAGAGCAGCTGCTAAATGAATGCCTGCCAATGGGTCCGAACGGTCTTCGCACACTGCCAAATGGCCAGCCAATACCCCCAATTACAATACTCACTCCTCCGGCATCATACGATCCTGTGAGAATCAAGGCTGCGCAGATGATCGCGTCCGAGATGTCCTCACTTGGAATACCAACAGTAGCCACGGCAGTATCCTTTGATAAATTGGTGGCAGCTAGTACCTCATTCAATTATCAGATGCTTACGCTTGGCTGGTCCCTCTCTCTGGATCCGATTGGAAATGTTGCGGATATCTTGGGCCCAATGGGTTACCAGAACACGTACGCGTGGTGGCCTAATAATCAGACGAATCCCAATTTCCCGAGTGTAAAGACATTGGCGGATAACGCATCTTCTCAGCTAGCATTACAGTTTGAGGCAGCACAGGCTGCGGCATATGGTACGTTCAACATCAGCCAGATGATAAAGTACACTAAGGAGATGCAGGGTATAGCAACAGAAGCTGTTCCAGTCAACGTTCTCTACTACCAGGCAAATATAGAAGCGACCAATAATCACTGGAAAGGATTCTCCGGATACGTTTTTGACGGAACGGTGTACAATGAATATGCTCTTGCCGCAATCCATACAACTGCGTTGACCCCGATACCGGTACAGGCGGTCAATAGCCTTCTGTCTGTACCTTCTTCGGTCGGAGTGGGACAGACAGTTACAGGGAAAGTGATGGTAACAGATTCCGTGGGCAATCCTATTGCAGGGGCATCAGTTTCGTTGGCTGCTTCCAATGCAAATATCACTCTTTCCCCTTCCTCCGGAGTGTCAAATTCCAACGGAGTGTTTTACTTTGGAGTAACTGGCACTGGCACTGATTTCGTCACAATTACCTCAACGGCATCATATGGCGGAACTCAGTCCACGTCTACTGGTCTGATTCAATCAACTGGATCCAATCTCATCCTCACAACCTCGCTCACCAATCTTTCAGTGCAGGCTGGAAGCAGTGTCACAGTACCCGTAAAGGTGGTTAACCAGATTGGTTCGCCGGTGGCTGGAGCTCAAGTCTCGGTGCTTTCAGGAATTGTTGGCTACGGTAACGTGTCGCCTGGAAGTGCTGTCACCAACTCCAACGGGATCGCTACGTTCACGTATACAGCCCCGACTATCAGCCAGCTGTCCACGATTTACATGAATGAACATCTTACCCCTGTGCTCCAGTTTAGCGCGACTGATTTTACTGCAGGGTACACTTCATCTAACTCATTACAGCTGACGTTAGTTGTCCCGAACAATGAACAGTCGCAATGGATAAGCACTCAACTTGTCAGTGCTTCTTCGTATTCAGTTGGTAATGGGGGGACCGTATCTCTTGTAGTGAAGACCGTTGATGGAACCGGGGCCGTCTATGGAGATCAGAAACTTATAGTTTCATACAGCAATTCTTCATACATATCGAATCCAAACACGAGCCTTATTTCGAATCCCAACGGCATTGCCTATCTGAACGTCTCCTTCAATCCTGGAATGGCTCCACAGGCTGAGGTTATAGGATTCCAACAGGCATCGACCTTTGGCCTGAAATCTTCAGTGACAATAGCTTATTTCGGTAACCAAACGAGCTTGCCTAATCTTTACGGAGGGTATGTGTACTTCACATATAATGGAACCAATAGCAACATAATGGGAGCTCCAGGGGGACTCCAGATGACCGTCAAACTTTTCGACAAAAACAACACCCCTGTCAACGGTTCCGTACCGATCGGGATAATAACTGGAACAACTCCGGATGGTCAGCTCTCTGACTTCACGGATCCAATGTGGGGGGCCATGAACGGGTACTTCAACAGCGCGTGGGAGTATACTGGAATTGTGGTGACAAGCACGTATGTGAACCAGAGTCCAATTAACCTGGCAGGGGAATATGCGGGTGCAGCCTCAAACGCATCCACGCCTAACCTTGCGATGTGGGATTTCGGAGAGAATGCATCTGCAGTAATGTCAGACTATGGAATTAACACGACGACAACTTGGCAGTATATCTCCACTGGATACGGAATAAACATGATGCCTTCCTATGTTGTCAACGGTACTGGCACATTTGACTTGCTGGGTCATTTCTCTAGCTACAGAGATCTTCCTCAGACGGTCTACGTCCTAGTAGGATCGAGCATGTACTACTTCATCCCAGACAGTCTGAGCGTTGGATACTTTGAAGTAAATGGTACCGGTCTGTACGAAAATCAGTTTGCAAATCTTAGGGCCACGACAATAGACATCGTAAGTTACAGTATTGCCGATACATCTCTTGCCTCCTTCAACTCTTCCGGAACAACATCGGTTCTCAGCGGGACACTGGAACTCACGGATCAGAATGGAGTCCCTCAGTCCGGCGTGAGTGTTGGAGTATGGGGGATGGTAGGTAAGGTCGTAGAGTTCAAATCTTACTCTGCCACTGGGTCCAATGGCCAAGTCACATTCAGCTTCAATCTTCCGCAGGTTTCCACACCTACCACTTATACCGTTTATCTGGCTGCATACTACAGACCTGCAACTCAGGCATCCTCCGCTGCACCGTGGGGGACATATTCAGTTCTTGAAGCAATAACTCTGATCGAGAATCCAAGCTACATCCAAGCCAATTTGTCTATGCCTGATTACGCTTTGTCTGGGCCTTCTAATGCGAACTTGACGGTGAACAATCTTCCTAGCGGTTCAACTGCACAGGTTACGGTCCTATCACCTTCAGGAGGGATATCATTTACCCAAAACACCACTTTCAATGTGACCGGTACGTCCCCTGTCAGTATTCCCATAAGCCTCCTCTCAAATTCGACATTCTCCTTCCTGACGCTCGATGCACAAGTACTTGTGCCAGGATTCTTTGCCACAACACTCTCTGCATTCTCTGATGTCTTTATGCCGTATAATCCATCGACTCACACAGGTGGTTATCCGATAACCCACTCCTTGACAGGCACTATCCAGAACAATTCCGTTGTGAAGAACAGCACGATTACATTGACCGGAAGTGCGTTCAGCCTAGGGGGGATTTCTAAGGTCCAGATTACTGTGAATAACGGAACGCCAATTAACGCAACGATTACCTTGGTAAATAGCCGTACTGCTAACTGGACTGCTACTGTCTCGGGACTAGTGAAGGGGAATAACACGATCATTGTGACAACGACAAATTCCCAGGGAGCCCAACTCATGTCAACATATACGATTGTATATTCACCGACCGCCCCGCCCGCCCCGGCAACTAACTGGGCACTAATAACTGCGGTAATAGTCGTGGTAATAATTGTGATAATAGCAGTTGTTGCCATAGTGTATGCAAGATCCAGGAAAAAGAAGGGAACTCAGACTTCTCCGCCTCAGTGAATTCAAATTAATTTTTTTACATATTTTTTTAATCATCACCTTTTCTTGAAGTTTCTTAAGTGCTAAGAATAATCTTAGTGGCCAAAATTAGAGGTTTTACGAAAAGATTAAATCTGGTTGAATCATATTTAGAGGGTAATTCCAATGGGGGGAATTCTCCGTTACATTGCAGGGCGAACAATTCAGATTATCATCACGTATTTTATCATCATAATTTTCGTGTTCCTTATGGCGAGCTTTCTTCCTAGTAATTTCGTTGGTCTCCTCGCATTTTCTCATTTCACTCCACAGCAAATGGCTTATCTCAAGGCACAGCTGGGGATTGGCCTTCCGTTATGGGAGTCTTTCGTAGTATTTTTTGTTCACATGGTGACGTTCAATTATGGGAACTCTTTTTATTACGGAGTTCCGGTTATGAGCCTCGTAGAACAGGCCCTTCCCCGTACACTTCTTCTGCTGGGGGAGGCAACGGTTATATCGTACATCATAGGTTATGTAGTAGGTACATTCGCTGGATGGAAAAGAGGTGGGGTTCTTGATAATACGTCAATATACTTTTCCTTCGCGTTTTACAACATTCCGACATTCTGGCTAGGAATTATACTGCTATATGCATTCGCATTCCTTTTCCCCATCTTCCCTCTTGGAGGTTATGTAACCCCGGGAATCCAAGGAATGCTTCCTGCATTTATAAGTCTGCAGTATCATGCACTTCTTCCAATGATTGTCCTTGTTTTGATATCGCTTGCCGGTGCCCTACTGCTCATGAGGACAAGCATGCTAGACGTTCTCGGGGAAGAATACATAAATTTGGCAGCAGCAAAGGGGCTGAAGGAGCGTGATGTACTCTTCACCCACGCTTCAAGAAACGCAATCCTCCCTCTCATTACTAGCTTCATTTTGTCGCTGCCATTTATAGTAAGTGGAGCAGTGGTTACCGAGACCATTTTTTCCTACCAGGGAATTGGATACCTTTTCATTAGTTCAATAGACCGACTTGACATGCCTGTTGTTTATGCGCTTACTTTCATCATTGCGCTTCTTGTATTGGTATTCAATCTGTTTGCCGATATCCTTTACGGAGTACTCGACCCAAGGGTGAGATATTAAGGAGGAAATATGAAGAAATATCTGAACTCTATTGAGACAACGGGGGCATTTAGAAGATCAGTGAGAGGCGTGCTGAGAGCCTTCCGGAGAAGCCCATCTGGAATATTTGGTCTTGCGATCATAATCGCATTTGTAATAATGGCAATATTCGCTCCCGTTATCAGTCCATATACGCCGGACCAGGTTGCTCCCTATTCTATACAGTTCTCAGGAGATATTGGGACCATCCCAATTAACATATCCTCCGTTCAGCAGCCGCTAAGTATAGTATCAAGCCTTGGAGGGGGAGTGGGCAGCTCGGTTGTTACCAACGGAATAATGGTTTTCAACGAGAAAGGACAGTCTTTAACCTATAACCTGGGCGTAACTGGAGGGAACCATTCCCAGCTGAAGCTGGACGTGAAAGGTTCTTCATATCATTCAATCCCTAAGGGAATAAAGTCGCTGTATAGTGTTGTATATTACAAAAGTGTTGGCATATCGTACATTGGTTACGGGAACGACACGGTATACCTGCTTTACAGTAATCTCTCTGTCCACTATCTTTACCACGTGGGCTTCAACATCACTCATTTTTCGGGAATTTTCAACAGGTACATTTATGACCCATATCTCCCTACTATGGGATTTGCGGTTTCTGGTGGAAATCATACCTTTTTATTCATAGAGGAGGGCAATTTTTCTGTGTTCACGAATAGCCTTTCATTCTATTCATTTCCATTATATTTCAATACCAGTTACCCGGTGATTACCAATCCTCTTCCTTATCTGTACCTAGATCATTCTCCAAGCATCATAATTCCTACAACCCATAAGATATATGACTATTCCATAAACGTCTCAAGACAGCTCACATATTACAAGCTCAGCGCAGGTAATATTGTGTGGTCGCAAAATCTTACCTTAAGGGATGGGACTCCCTATTCGATATTAAAAACAGGTATTGTTTTTCCAGCTGAATCTGCCTCGCTTGACTACAACCAAGGAAAGAATGTCGTGGTGGTACCTACTACCAATGGGTTCATATTAGAATACAGCACTCGCAACGGCACCCTGATGTCGGAAGTGCAGCTGGAATCTGTGATCCAGCATACTTCAGTACCGTTCCAGGGAGGAAATCTGGTGGCACTCTGGTCAGGCGTCTACGTTACGAATCAGATTTCAATGCCAATAAGCTTCTTCAAACCGGACATAACATACGTCACATTCTGGAATCCGGATCAGTCAAATTTCACTGGTATTTCGTACACTATAGCTATACCGGGGAAGGTACACGGGGACGCGCAAGTCATTCAATCCGCGAACATGTTCATGATACCAACTGAAAGCTATGCCTACTATATGAGTATAGTTCCGCCAACGAAATCATCAGGAAATGCAAGCACGCCAATACTTCCGATGCCGTCAGGGAGCAATTACTATCCAATATACATAGGAAACATCCTCCTCGGTGGCGCTTCGACGATTATATCAGGAAACTATGTGATCACAATCACTAATAATAACACCATTTTTTATGAGAGCGTCGTGGGCTACAAAGTGTCCCCCCTCCCTCCAGGGAACTACAAGGACTCGGTTACAGGCAAGTACTACAGCTATCCGCTGGGAACCGATTATGAGGGGCACAGTATACTCTCCTGGATTGTTTACGGAGCTAGGATGGAACTTGTGATAGGCATTACTGCCGCTGCAAGCGCGGTGTTGATAGGGGTGTACATCGGAATACTCTCTGGCTATTACGGAAAAGCTATGGACGCGGTTCTAATGAGGCTTGTGGACGTCTTCCTTTCGCTGCCATTTCTCATATTCGTCATCCTTCTGGTTTCTCTTCTGGGGACAAACATCTGGTATGTGGTGATAGCCATAATAGTATTCAGTTGGGCAGGTATTGCAAGGGTGGTGAGGGCTGTTACGCTCTCTCTAAAGACAAGACCTTATGTCGACGCCTCGAGGGCTGTTGGTGCATCCAACACGAGGATAATGACTGCCCACATCCTACCGAACGTTCTGCCTCTAACTTTCTTTTATATGAGTACAGGCGTAGGGGGGGTCATAATAACTGAGGCCACGCTAGACTTCCTTGGATTCGGAGATCCTACGGCGATAACCTGGGGGATGCTGCTGCAATTCCTGCAAACCACAGGTTACACTCTCCTTGCTCCATGGTGGCTATTTCCTCCTGGTATAGCCATAATTCTTCTCTCGCTATCTTTCTACCTGGTAGGAAGGGCTTTCGATGAGATAGTGAATCCTAGATTGAGGAGGAGATAAAATGGCTCTACTTGAAATCAGGAACCTAACGATATACTACAGGCTTAGCGAGGGCTGGGTGCATGCTATAGAAAACGTTAACATGGACATGGAAAACGGCGAGCGTCTTGGTCTCGTGGGGGAATCCGGCTGCGGAAAGACAACCTTGGCATATTCCATCACATTTCTTCTTCCAAACAATGCCTATCTGAAAAAAGGCAGCATCAAGTTCTTGGGAAGGGACCTGACGACCTTGGCCGTAAGGAAAGACGGGAGAATCAACATGTTCTCAGAGGGGCTAAGGGGAATCAGATGGAAGGACATATCCATAATATTTCAATCTGCGATGAACTCCTTCAATCCAGTTATAACGATTGGGGATCAGATTGCCGAGGCTATTCTTACGCATGAAAACATTGGGAAGGAAGAAGTGAGGAAAAGAATAGAGGCACTTTTCGAGATTGTAGGTATCCCCAAGGACAGAATCGATTCTTATCCGCACGAATACAGCGGGGGAATGAAACAGAGGGCCATGATTGCGATGTCCATAGCTCTGAATCCAAAGCTGATAATCGCGGATGAGCCAACTACAGCGCTGGACGTGATAACGCAGGACAAGATACTTGCTGAGCTTGTCAAGCTGCAAAAGGAATTCAACAGCTCAATGATAATTATTTCGCACGACATCAGCATTGTTGCGCAGCTTTCAACAAGGATCGCCATAATGTATGCTGGTCAAATAGTTGAGCTCGCGTTGACGAGGGAGATATTTAAGGGGCCTAGGCACCCCTACACAATGGCACTTTTGAAAGCTTTCCCCTCCATCAAGGGAGAAAAAAAGCGACTTGCAACGATCCAGGGATCTCCCCCCGATCTCATTAATCCTCCGAAGGGCTGCAGATTCAGCCCAAGATGCCAGTTTGCAAAGGAAAGATGCCTCATCGAGGAACCACTGCTCCGTGAAATATCTCCTGGGCACACAGTTGCCTGTCATTTTGCGGAGGAAGTATCCGGAGGGAGATAAATGAGCGAGAATGTTGTGCTTAAGGTTGTCGGCCTCAAGAAGCATTTCCAGCTTCAAAAGAGCTGGCTGTCATTATCGAAACCCAAGTACGTTCATGCTGTGGACGGAATAGATTTTGAGCTGCATGAGAATGAAATAATAGGATTGGTAGGGGAATCCGGCTGCGGAAAAACTACCACCGCCAGGCTCATTGTGAGATTGGAGGATCCAACGGAAGGCAGGATACTCCTGAGTGAGGTGGACATCGCCTCCCTTGAGGGAGCAAAATTGAAGGAGATGAGAAGGAACATTCAGGTGATTTTTCAAGATCCCTACGAGTCGCTCAACCCAAGGCTGACCATTTTCAGGTCAGTCTCGGAACCGCTATACGTCCACAATGTCGGGGAAACTTACGAAAAGAAGAGGGAAATGGTCATTCAGTCTCTGGAGGATTCAGGTCTGAAGCCTGGGGAGGATTTCCTTGAAAGATTTCCACATGAACTGTCCGGAGGTCAAAGGCAGAGGGTTGCAATTGCTAGGGCGCTGGTGATAAGGCCTAAGGTTATAGTGGCAGACGAACCAGTCTCAATGTTGGATGTCTCTATCAGGGCGGGAATTATGAATCTCCTTCTGGATCTTCGTGATAAGTATCGTGTTCCAATGATATTTGTAACTCATGATATAGCGGTATCTAGGTATATGAGCGATAGGATACTGGTCATGTATCTAGGTAAGATTGTGGAAATCGGCGAAACGGAGGAGATAATAAATAATCCGGTACACCCATACACTAACGCCCTGCTCCAAGCTGTTCCTGTTCCCGACCCAGACGTGAGGAGAGGGGAAATCAAAATTGAAGGTGAGCTTCCCAGTGGCGTTAATATTCCTCCTGGCTGCAGGTTCAGTTCCCGCTGCCCGTATTTCGAAAAAGGGGTATGTGATGCCAAGGAACCCGAGATGGTGGAGGTCTCGAAAGGGCATTTTGTTCGCTGTTACTTCGCTGAGAAGTTTACCAGGAAGTAGGGGGAAATCTTCTATGAGATCCCCTGATGGAGAGGAGGTCGAAAATAACGAAAGCAAAGATGCTGAAAAGATCATTTAGCATAGTAATAATAATCCTTCTTATAGGCTCAATGCTGCTTCTATCAATCTCACTCAGCGCCCTGGTTCAGACGGGCAGGACGTCAGAGTTGTGCTCGAATGAGTCTCCAGTGGTATCTGAATATATGATGTTCCAAAATGACAGCGCCGTTCTGTATTCCAAAATAGAGATATTTAATAACGGAACCCTGCCACTGAACTATCTTTCAGGACTTGAAATCATCGTCTATTCCGGCGTAAACAGAACCTCTATCAACAATTATAACCTTACAAAGGTCATACCTAGAACAATTCCTGCAGGTTCATACGTGTTCGCATACGTAAATATAACAGTTCCATACCTTACCAAGATAAGTTACTTCTCCCAGATCAATTATTATGTGGGCAACTGGAAGCCCAATCCTTTTCAGACCGATTACTCATACGTGAAGTACTTTTCCGAGGTGAATTTTGAATGGGAAGGTTAGCAAGAGCAGGGACAATAATAGCTGTTTCTCTGCTTTTGCAGCCATCAATGTTGATACTGGGTTTTTATGCTATCTTTCCTGATTACTTCCGATCACCTTATCCATATATAGTGATGCTATTGGTCATATCAATTTTGGCGGGAACTAAAATAGATAATGGGCTGGACATATTTTCGACTGCAATAGTTGGATCTGCGCTATACGTGATACTATTCAGGCTCCTTCTCTCCTTGTTTATAGTCCCGTATTTATACAATGGCTACGAAGCATACAGCATTGCTTCCTCCATCTTTCTTCCGGGGTTCTTCTATTTCTTTGTTTTCCTCTTTGTAGTCGTGCTCTGCCTTTTCATAGGGTCGCGAATTGCAGCACATCTCAGCTGAAAATCTATATCCTCCTGATGGAAAACTTTTTGAAAGCGTAGGCCTATTATGAACATAAAATGAACGAATACATAGAGGCGTTCCTGGTAATACTGATCCTGCTCTTCATATTCCTTTACTGGCTTCCGTTCGCCCGTCGCAGAAGGATCAACATCAATCAGGAAAGGGTGATGGATCATGTGCCTGGGGGTGAGGAAGAGTATTACCGGATACTAAGAGAAGGAAAGAAATACAGGGAGGAACTGAAGAGAAAGAGAGACGAATGATGATATACTCTCTGTAATCTGGTCAGGAAAAACGCCATTTGGCAAACCTCCATCATTTGAATGTTATCCAGACATTACAATGTTCTCTTCCGGAGGCCTGATTTTCCTGAACCACAAAAAGAAAACAATGATGGAAACCGAGTACAGAACTGCAGCTATGTTGAACGGAAGAGAAAGGTTCCCTTCCTTCATCATCAGGGAGCCGGGATATGTACCCAGTGAGTTTGGCATTCTGAAGAATATGCTGCTGATTCCAGATGCCACTCCTCTCTGTTCCTGTGGAATGATACCCATTATGAGGGAGCTTGACAGCGGACCAGAAATATTCATCAGGAGTGATCTCAAAATGTAAAGCATGGCAGAGACATAATAGCTGCTAGGAAGAGGTGTCAGTACCATGAAGACCGTGGATGCAAGCATGGTGATTACCATTGCCCTTATTATTCCTAATTTCCTACCCAGAGCAGGAGCGATGAGTGCGGAAAAGGCAAGCAGCAGACCAGAGAGACCCAAAATAGGGCCACTTATCGTATCAGGAATTGCATATCTGTAATTGAACCATTGGCTCATCAAGGGGACAAACAAACCTGCTCCAAAGGCGATTCCAACGTTAGAGATCACGTACTTAGTCAGGATTCCCTTTGTGTAGTTGGAGAGTATCACCCCTCTTTGAGCTGTATGATTTTTTGGTGGTTCATGAATTTCTATTAGCAAGATCGTCGCAGCCAGTGTGAAAATGCCAAGTGCAATGTAAAGAATAAGATGAGCACTGACCTGATCAATTCCTATATTGGCAAGAGGGTTTATCAGGTACAGAAGGAATCCTCCGCCAGCCCATGCACCGTTTGAAGCAAGAGAATTCAGAGAAAAGGTTGCTGTCCTTTTTTCATTTGTGGATACCTCTGTGAGCAAAGCTCCGCCGGAGGATGTAAAGGCTGCATCTGAAATACCAATCAATATGGATACTAAGTAAAGAAAATAGATATTAGTTGCAATTGCTATCAAAATTATGCTGAAGCCTACGACTATGTTTCCGTAGACTATAATCATCTTCCTCTCTCGTCTGTCTGAGAGTATCCCAAATGGGACGGCCAGTATCGATCCGGAAATTCCCTCTATGGTAAAGAAGAGGCCCGCATAGATTATTGAAATCCCTCGAATTGTATGTAGGAAGTACGATAGGTCTGTAAAAATTAGGCCAATTGCCAAATTCCCGAAGAAACCGCCTCCGATCAGTAGCTTTGAATCCCGGGTGATTCCAGAAAAATCATTCAGGAAACGAATGTAATTTGGCAATTTCCTACCTTCTAATTTAATCTGCTACGAACGTGACAGAAATGTTCTTCTTTCGGCATTTTGATTTTAGGGGATTGCATGAACGAAAGACGATCCAAGCTCCAATCCGTGCCGAATAGATGAAGAGATGGGCAGGAATTCATTTTCAAAAATAGCATTTTCCAACTTAAGCTTTGGCAATTTATTCTTTACAAGAGGGAAAATCTACTTCCCAATATCTATATATCGCCTGATAGTGGACATGAAAATTCTACCGTGGAAATATTGATTATGGAATTCTTTAGGTTTCGTGCGATTGACCTATTTTGAGGTACGCCTAATGAATTCAGAAGGATTCATTTAATTCTTGAATTCCATATCTACACGTCCGATTACAGGTATCATTTGGTAACATCTTTGATCGATAGATGCTCTGTTGAATGAATGATACAGTCAGTTATTCTTGTTCTCCTTCGGGATGTGGACGATTTCCTTCGGTTTTTTAGTGCATTCTCTCCATACTCCCAGATCTCGTTGTACGCCCAGAACCTCTGATTTCCCATCGCAAGGATGGATTCAGTTAAGCGGAAGAGGGTGTTCTCTCCAAACTTGGGCTTTACTGCTGAGAATATTCCATCTGTACCCGGCCATCTCATTCCATATCCATTCTCGCTGGGCCATCTATTGTATTCCTTATGTTTGTAACCCTCACCTCATTCCTGCGGTACTTGCCTCCCTTGTACCAATCTGTGGCATTCTTCCTTATCTTCATCACCGGTTTAGCTCCTAATGAATGAAGCTTCTCAAACAGTATCGACCGATCGAAAACCCCTTCCCCGTAGAATTTGTTTATGCTGATGCTTCTTTCCGATATGAACGAAATGCGCTCCATGGCTATGGAAGTTTCCTTATATCCCTTCCCCTCCATTCTCGCATCCACACACAGCAGCTTCTTGTGCCTGACGTCAGCAGAGATGACGACCATGAGATGCTTCTTCTGTCTTGCATCCCTATCACCGTACTTGAAAACCCTGTATACGCCAGCGTTCCTCGTTTTCAGACCAGTACTATCCGTACTAATTTCAGCAGTGTCAAATGATGGTAAGGATATCTCTGGAACGAGTTCATGGACCTTTACCCATATTGTCGTGTAATCGGGGTTTTCTGGGATGAGGCCTGTTTGATGCAATTTCATTGTTATGCCTTCCAGCCCCTGTAATCTATCAATTTCTTCCACAGAGTCAACCACTTCATCAGGGAACCAGGGAATTTGAACTGCCTTCCCTTCTTCGAACGATTCATCTTCCCCAACTCACTAAACCACTCCTCTCCGAACGTAAGGTCGAGTAAAACTCCCCCCTTTTCACCAACTCTTCGTTGTATTACCTCCAATCCTTCCTATCGAGGCATTTACTCCCCCACCTGGACATCAATACTGTATGTACATACAGTTATGCACTTATATCCCAGAAATAGTTGAAGAATGGTGAAGGGCATTCTGATAGTGTCCGGTATTGAGAGGAACAGGAAGGGAATTACGGCTGCTTCCTATTCCAAGTTCTACAGGAAGCTATACGGATACATCAACTCCCCTTCTTACGGCAAATATCATTTCAGGATTCCAGGTTTTCTGGATGGGGTAATGCACATAAAGTATGCAAACGGTGTGATAGTTGTGGGCAGTAAGAATGGCAATAGGATGAAGAGGTCCCTCAAGTCCAACAGGGCAAAGGTGCACTCCCAGTCGATCGAACTGTCAGCGAGGGTGGCAGAAGCGCTGGCAGATCACAAAAGTGAGGATTAAATCAATCTGTCCTTCATTCAACACAGCATCGAGAGAAGAAAGATTTTATAGAGAGCCTCATTTAATTGGACATAAAGGCTAGGTGAGTGATGATGATTCCATTATTCTCTTCTTTTATCTTGCAGATTCCATTTGGGGAGCAGCTCACTTATGGAATCATTGTATTGGCCTTTTGTTTTATTGTTGTAACTTGGATTTACTATAATCAGGATGACATGAACTTGAAGGAATATGGCTTGTTTATGTTTGGAATAATGATTTTTACCTCTGTCATGCTGGGACTCATCACGTGGAGTTTCAACAATTTTCTATTGTATGGGTCAGGTCTTATAGGTGCGGCATTTGTGGTCACTTGGAAAAGAAAAAAGGAAGATGAGATATAACCGGTAAAATTTTGATTTAGGATCATTTTCATTTATTCACTGCACTATCAACTCCTGGAGAAGTACGAAGAGAATGAATATATGGGAGTTGATTACCATCGCTTACCTTAGGTCCACAGAAAAGAAGGATACTAAGAAAATATCAGGGTCCAGAAGCGCCGGGAGCATATTGAATTCATTGAGAAATCTCTCATCGTACAGGTCAATTCCTAGCCGGATCAAGTTCGTGGTGCTTTTTAATGAGACTTTTCTCCCTTCCACGACCATTTCCAAATGGGCTCGGCCGGATTTGAACCGGCGGCCTTCGCTGTGTGAGAGCGATGTCATAACCGCTAGACCACGAGCCCCAAAATGGTAACGCTTGGTCTATTA
>JAKAUZ010000034.1 GCA_021817415.1 Thermoplasmata archaeon
GCGTAGTTTGTAATTTATTTCTATAATATTTTATTTTTGGGAACTAATTTTTTAAAAAATTACTTGGATAAAAAGATTTAAATAGTGTTATCTTCATATGTAATTCCAGAGGAATGGTTATTGATGAAAGAAAGTGGTACAAGAAGAATCGCACTTCGTCTAACCCGGCAGGAGGACGATGAAGTGAATGACTTCTTGAGCTCCACCCTTAGATTCAAAACCAAGTCTGAACTGATTAGAGCTGCAATTTACGCATACATCAGAAACCCAGAGGAAATACAAACCGCGGCAGAAAATCAACAATACAAACTGTCAAAAGCTTCCCTAAAGCTTCTTGACCAAATGGTTCTCAAGGGAATTGCAATTGACAGAGACGATGCAATAGAGAAGATAATACAGATATCAAATTACGAAAGAGTAATTCCTCAATGGATAAGCAAGGAAGAAAGAGCCTATATGGACAATTTTAACACTCTGAATCTGAATGACATCCCCACTCCTCCAGACGATAAACGCAAGAATAGAGGTGAAAGCAATGACAGAGAGTTTAGATGATGGCTTGCTTTTCGAGATTGCAAAGGATTTTAGGAAGAAGAGAATTGCACCTGACCCCACCATAGTCTGTGTTGGTATAGGAGGTGGAGGCTGCAATATAGTCTCCAACCTAGACAGAAAAATCCCTGGGGTCAAAATAGTTTGCATCAATACTGACCAAATATCAAATGCAAAGAGAGACGGAATTTTTCCAATCACTGTTGGACGACAGGTAATTCTGGATAACAGGGATTCAGGAGGATTTCTCCCCGTAGCCAAAAGGGCGATAAAAGTCGATAAGCCACTGATAAATGAAAACGTCCTCAATGGTGCGGATGTAGTCATAATGGTAGCTGGCCTCGGAGGAGGAACTGGATCAGCTGGCACCATAGAAATGCTCAGAATGTGCAAGGAAAGGTCAATTCCATTCCATGTCTATGCAGTTAAACCTTACTCATTTGAGGAATCGAGATGCAAGATTGCAGAGCAAGTATTATCGGAGATTAGGAAAGACTCAGATTACGTAACGGAATTTGACAATAATAGCTATGCCAACTTGAATGAGACGGACAAGGATGTTACAGAAAAAGTAAACGAAAAGCTCAAAAAAACACAGAAGAAACTAAAGGACATATACCTGAATGGTCTACTTAGATTCCTGAAAGATGCAGGTAGGACAGATATAATTGAGACGACAAGGCCTGAGGTCACGATCGAAGATAAAATTCAAGATGTCACCCAGGGAGAGGAAATATCCTTAGAGATTTCATTGACAGTGGAATGATTTCCTACCCTCTTTTGTATTCATTTTTTTAAGACCACTTGCGTAACTTTGTTTTTCTAAACTTCTGACCCCACCAATAACCCATGAATATTTAAAATTAAACGTGAACAATATTTTTTTAATGTGGATGCACGATATCTTTCAGCCTCCCCATTTCCGTTTCAAAATTCGGAATGGAAAAATGGGACACGGCCCGCATTACTGAATTCCGAAGTTTCTATTTCCTGACAGCAATTATGATAAGGAAGGTTCCAGAGTAACAGTTCAGTGAATTCGTTGAGAACTCATCATTTACAATTCTGGTGAAATGTGATATTTTCTTGAGCAATCGAAAAGTCATTCTTTCATTTTATTCCCTGATTCTGATAATGACCTGATCTTAACTCATAATTCTTGAGTGCGTGTTTGTCGAGATTCATGAAAATCATTTGAAAAACTCCCTTTTCCTTAACAATTTTTACGTCTTCGTTCCCCTGGTTCATCACATAGAACCGTATCTTTCCCCTGAATCCTGCATCGACGTACCCAAAACTAGCCATCAATCCTCTTCTTGAGTAAGAGGATCTTAAGTACATCATTGCCCCGATAAAATCGGGTAAATATACTGCTTCCAGCGTTTCAAGCATCTTCCCTTCATGCGATAATATTGTTGTTTCTTCGGGGAGCCCAAAGTCGTAGCCGTTTGGAGTGAGCCTTTCGTTTGAAAATGGATCTATCTTAATTGAGCCATTTTGTATAAGTTCCAAGATAGTACCGTCAGAGAGTATCACAAAGTCAAGAAAACTTTTATGTTAAAAACCTTTGTTGAAAAGTGTTTGACAGCGAAACCTTGAATGCATTTGATGGAGGATTTAGATTTGAGATACCGTCCGTTGTCACCCTGTTTGGTAATCCAGCTATTTCCGTATCTGAGAAATTTATATCGGTTCCCATTTCCAGAAGTATAGAAGTTTTGGCAAAAAGGGGCGATCACGTATCCTGGAAGGGGAAGAAGGAGTACGAACAGAATTACACTTCGCTTCCTACAAACGGAAGTTGGTCTGACCCTATAAGGGAAATGACTACTATTTCACTTCAAAGGGGTTGGACGAATCCACCCGAAATAATGGCCATTGAGAATGTCAATTTCAATGCAGGAATAGGGTATATTTCAGCATTCATAATTTCGTTGATAATGTCATTTTCCTCAATTAATGATATTACCCTCTCGTCCTCAGAAATGATGCAGATCAGTACTGAGATTCAAGAAAAAATGACGAAAACTTCAAACAGACTGGAGGTCCATACGCAAATAGAGGGTAGACCGAATAGCATAATGATCTCAGAAGGTCCAGGAAAAGGATTCAGGAACGAAATATGGAGCCAGGAACCATATTCCTTATACCTGATAGAAGAGAACGCTCTTTCTGAGAATCCTAACTTTAAAATTTTTGAAAGGAATTTTAGAAAATTCAACACAAATAGCATGTTGAAGAAGGACCCGAATTCCCTGAATTTTCCATTCAACAGTTACCATTCTCATTTCTCCCACGAGGGTGATTATTTTGAGAAGTTGAGCAGCGCAATAGATAAAAATGATCTGACCAGTTTCGTTGAATACGTTGCAAAAATGAACGAATCAGTAGAATTCAACTTGAATGTAATTTCACCTTTTCAACACAATATTGCAGGATTGCTCAGGAAATACAATGCAAATTCATTCTGTTTTAACATCTCAGAATTCTCGGGATCGGTGCTTTTATTTGCTGACGGGCCAACTGTTGATAGAGTCAGGGAAAATGTGATTAGGGACTATTTCGGGCTAACTAACAAAACAATTTCTATAAATGAGGTGAATATTTCCGGGCCCATAAAGAAGGAACGGATTGTGCATTAGGATTCCGGTTCAGGTGACATTATTACGAAAAACAGTGCAACTGCTCCAATCATCATAATTAAAATGCCTAGGTAAACCAGCCAGATCATATTTGAATTCTGATAATTTTGTTGCCCGGTTGCATAGAGTGCAGTGGGAGTCGACGAACTCAGGGCCACAACAACGAAAGCACCCCTGACGTTCACATAAAAATACTCGCCAGAATTTGGATATTTTGGCTTAATCGAAACGTTCTTTATGTGTTCAATGGAATAATTTGTGTTGTTTGATGCCTGAATGAGATAGATACTGGTTGCATTAAAGAAAATGGTCAAAGATGTGTTTCCACTAAACATAATGACCTGACTGACGTATTCATCATTTCCTACCAGTGTGAAGTTAAGCCTAGTGCTAGTAGTTGAGGGGATGTATTGATTTTTCAATTGCTCCGCTCCCACGCCCACTAAGGCGATCCCAGAAACTATTATGACTAGAGTTACCAATATGACCTTTATCTTCACTGACCTGTTAACAGAATTTAATATTTCAACCTCTCTTTTTCCCGCAATTTAGTCAAACTCTTCAGACCCTAAGCAATACGTCTACTGACAACCTCCCACGAATAAATTCGTGGTGTTCCTGCTTTTTCATTTATTTCCTCCTCACTCCTGACGGTTTTGCAGGAACCTATGACGTAGGTTTGAGGTTGTTTCCGGCCCCTGTTCTGTTTCTTGTGGAGGAGGTATCAGTGCTTCCCTTGGACGCAACACTGTCTGAGTGCATTCATGGTACACTGTTGACCAAGTTCAGTGCTGTCGGAGAATGGTAGAGCACACAGATTGGAATAGAAGTTCTCAGAGCAATCCATATCCAATATCTGAGTGCATTACTTGCTCAAAGAGTAGTGCTTCATGCATTGCAATAATGTGAAGGCCCATTACTAAATAAATTTCGATCCAGAACCATCTCGTCAATGAACTGATGGGCTTTAATTGAAAGATCGATGTTATTATCAGAGGAATCTATTCGGTGCAGTTCTCTCGATACATTTGAAGTGAAATTTGCAAAAATATGCTCTAGTTGGAATCGTCCCTTTCGTTACAGCTGGAAACGATGTCATATAACTGAGTGTATCCATGTGGGGCTAGAATGTAACCTGCCGAGGGCGTCACAGGAATCACAACAATCAGAATATTCTTTAAACCTCTTAGCCTGCGCATCATAAAAAATACGTCTCAATGGTCTACTTTGAAGCTGGTTTCTGAAATGATAAAGTATTTTTATTGAAGAATTGATGTGCCTGTATGGGATTGTTTGGGACAAACGGGATCAGAGGGGTATTGAATGAGACTCTTGATCCAGATATGGCTTTTAAGCTTGGAATGAGTGTTTCAACTTATTACGATACCCAGTCAGTGGCAGTTGGTTATGATAGCAGGACGAGCAATGAATTATTGGAAGGAATGGTGGCCGCAGGTGTCATGAATTCTGGCAAGAACGTTATCAGGCTGGGTCTCATTCCAATACCTGCCATTCAGGTATACTGCAAACTGAAAGGCATTGCAGGAATAATGATAACCGCTTCACATAACCCCCCAGAATTCAACGGGCTGAAAGTGATTGAGCCAAATGGTTCCCACCCTTCAAAAGATGGCGAAGCAAAACTGGAGGATATAATTCTGAAAGAACACTATCTTAGAACTACGTGGGACTTTGTGGGAAAATCACTCACGGATTCAGGCTCCGGCCTTTATGTTGGCGAAATTCTCAAAAACGTACATCAAAATGCAATAAGGGGAAAAAGGTTCAGGGTTGCAGCAGACTGCGCAAATTCATCAACATTGATGACCACTCCTTTGCTATTGAGGGAGTTGGGTGTGCATTATACTACACTGAACGCGAATCCGGACGGTTTTTTCCCGGGTAGAAATCCTGAGCCTACGGAAGAGAACCTTAAGCAACTCGTGATTCTCGCCAAATCCGGAGAATTTGATCTGTCTGTGGCTCACGATGGCGACGGGGATAGGGCAGTCTATCTGGATGAGAATGGGGATTTCGTGGACGGTGACAAAGTTGTAGCACTCATTGCCGATCACATACTGGAAAATACTAAAGGCAAGATAGTAGTCCCTATTTCTTCAAGTTTCCTGATTGACAGAATCGCAGAAAAACATAAGGTGGAAGTGGTCAGGACAAAAGTGGGCGCCCCTATAGTTTCCGAAACACTGGAGAAGATAGGTGGTGTTTTCGGTGGGGAAGAGAATGGTGGAGTTATTTATCCGAAGCACCTTAATGCAAGGGACGGAGCTTTCTCTCTCGCCATCCTGCTTGACATAATGGCTAAGAAAGGTGAGAGTCTCTCCCAGATGGTGAAAGAGCTACCAAATTTCAAAATCAAGAGACTCAGACTTCCGATGACAAATGAATTTGATTCTTTTGCCAGAAAGCTCCAGGAAAATTATCCTGGATTTAAAGAAGAAAGGTTGGACGGGATAAGGCTGATTGATCATGAGAGCTTCATACTGGCAAGGAAGTCTGGTACTGAGCCGATAATCAGGATTTACATAAGCAGTACAGACGATGAGTGGATCAATTCCAGAGAAAGAGAAATTACAAAATTTCTTGGAGAGAAGTGACAAAAAGATTATATCAACACAACTTATTTTTGGCCATGGAAATTCCTGTGGAGGGAATCATGAAGAAGGCAGGTAAGAGAATAAAGGATATCTCAGAGATTTTCTACCCAGCCATGGATATTTCAGAGGATGGGGAGATGCTCCACATATATCTGGATCTTCCGGGTTTCAAAAAAGATGATGTCAGGATCCTGAGTGCAAAGGGTGGCCTCAGGGTATCAGGGAAGAGGGAGAAGGAATACAGTGGCACCATGATATATGAAGAACGTGTCACTGAATTCTCGAAGTTTGTCAGAATAGCAGGAGAATTCGACCCTGACTCAGTCACAGCAAAGATGCAGGAAGGAATTCTGGAAATTGTGGTGACTCGAAAAGAAATCAAAACAATCAATATCGCCTAAATGAAATAACGATAAAGATCAGAGCTCCAGCAAACATTATTGCGGAGTAGAGAGGTCTTTGCAGGAGAATAGAGCCGGAAATCAGGAATCCGGAGGCAATTATAGGGCTAGTAATATTACCTTTCTTTTCCTTATTTTCTCTTCTGTTTATTGACCTTAGCAGTTCAGGTATGTCAAGGAAATCTCTGAAAACCTTTTCTATTGCCTCTGGCATCCCCAGTATTCTATTCTTCAGTACCTGCCAGGAACTTCTCTCCTCTTCCATTATTTCCATCACGACAGATACGAAATTGAATTTTTCATCTAATGTTTTGCAGACTCCTTCGAGTATCACCGACATTCTTGCGAACATAGCAAGATTGTTCGGGAGCCTGAAAGGAAACCGGATCAACAAGGCATCGGCTCTGCTCATAAGTTCATGAAATTCCATTTGGTCCAGTTCCTTCCCCTGAAAATCTTTTAGGACCATCTGAATTCCGGCCTCCATGACTGTTCTATCAGCAAGAGGGTCAACTATACCCATGTCCACCAATACCCTCAACAAATTTCTTGCGTCAAGTTTGGCAAGGTAATAGTAAGCCATTATCAGTTTAGTCCTGACTTCATCGGAAAGTTCAGATGTCATTCCGTAGTCCATCAGCGCAATCTTTCCGTCTTTGGTCCATCCCAGATTTCCCGGGTGAGGGTCTGCATGGAACCTCCCTTCCCTGAGGGCCAGACTAAGGAACAATTTATCTACGGTTACTGCAAGTCTCCTTAGATTCACCCGATTCTTCTTTAACTCTTCCAGGTCTGTTATCTTTATGAATTCAAGGAATTCCATCACGAGGACTCTCTTGGTGGATATCTCCTTGTATACCTTCGGGACCTTGACAGGAATCTCCAGCTCAAGATCACTTATCTTATCCTTTATTATTTCTATGGATTCAGCCTCCCTCTTGTAATCCAGCTCGAGATCTATTGATGCGAGAAATTCCTCAAAGAACGGGCCAAGTGCGAATGAACGCCCCGTATTTGAACTCAAGAGATTTATAAACTCTAAAATTTTTGGCCTGTCCCGCCTGATGATTTCCCTGATATTGGGCCTATTTATCTTTACAGCGACCCAATTCCCCTTATACTTTGCCCTGTAAACTAATCCCAGGCTCGCACCTGAAATTCCCTTAACGTCGAATTCGTCAAAAACTTCTCCAATCCTCCCTATCTCATCCTCCAGTTCCTTCTTGACCTCAGAGAATTCAGGCATTGGAACGTCGTCTTGAAGCTCTGACAGTATATCCAAATATTCCTCAGGTACGATGTCCCTTCTAGAAGATAGCATCTGGCCCAGTTTTATAAATAATGGACCTGACTTAATCAGCAAATCTCTCAATTTTCTTGCCTCAGCCCTGCTTCTTTCTGCAGGCGGAGGCTTACCGGTATTTTCGAGAATTCTCCGGTAATACTTCAGATATCTGATTCTTGGGTAGAATTTTAAACCTGTAGCTATTGCCCTGAACTTTCCACTGGCACTCATTGCTGGAAGTATTTTCTCCATGTTAATAACGTTAATCAAGCTGCGATCGCTTGTATGTTTGATCTGACCGAAATTTCTGTGACCGATTTTATGGAAACAGTGGAAATCTCAATCAAATTCCATAAAATTATTATCGTGCATATAACTATTACAAAAGGTGAGAATGGAGACACTTACAATAGTGGGTTGCCAATTCGGGGATGAAGGGAAGGGGAAAATTATAGATTTCCTGTCAAATGATTTCGACCTGAGTATAAGATTCAATGGCGGCGAGAATGCTGGCCACACTGTTGTTGCGGATCATCAGATCATAAAATACCATCTGGTGCCTGCAGGTTTTCTCAGAGCACGGACATCGGTCATTGCAAATGGAGTAGTAATTAACCTGAAAACACTTGTCGAGGAGCTGAAGTTCCTTTCAGTAATGAGAAATAAATTTGATCTGAAAATTTCAAATCTCGCCCACGTTGTAACTGATCTTCACGTGAAAAGAGATAGATTCCAGGAGGAACTCCGAGGGTCAAGAAATATAGGCACGACTCTGAAAGGAATTGGACCAGCTTATGAATCAAAATTCGGAAGGTACGGAATAAGAATGATGGACCTTGAGGACCCCTATCTTCTCACAGAAAAAATGGATTTCTTGGCTAAAATGTACCACCTTGAATATGATCATTCTGAAATCGACCAGCTTCTGAAAAGATATGCGGACGTCAATGAGTACGTGACAGATACCGTTGGTTACCTGCAAAATGAACTTAATGATGGAAAGTCTGCATTGTTCGAGACGGCCCAGGGTACCTTCATAGACGTGGAATTTGGTACCTATCCATTCGTGACGTCATCACACACCGTGAGTGCTGGTGTAACCGTTGGGACCGGGCTGTCACCCAGATATTTCAGCAAGTTTCTTGGCGTTGCAAAGGCATATACGACAAGAGTGGGAGAAGGTTATTTCCCGACTGAACTGACAGGAGAACAGGCTGAGTCTTTGCGGAAACTTGGGAATGAATTTGGGTCAACTACTGGAAGACCCAGGAGAGTCGGGTTCCTGGACCTGCCAATGCTGCGGATGGCTGTGAAGCTCAATTCCCTGGACTACATTGCACTCACAAAGACCGACGTACTTGGAAAGTGCAAAGACATCAGAATAGCAACTAGCTATGAAAAAGATGGAAACGAAATAAACACATACGATCCTAATTTAAAGGTTGATAAGGTAAATTACGTTCAGTTCGAGCCATGGAGTGAAAATAAAAAGAATCTTGAAAAATTCATTCAGTTCATAGAGGATGATCTTAAAGTCCCTGTAACATTGTTAGGGAATGGGGAAAAAAGGGAAGAAATGGAAGTCAGAGGAGAGATGCAATTGGTGTAGAGAGTGGAACCGATTACCGGAAGAACGATTCTTGGATTCGCAAGCCGGTATGAAACTTATTTTATTATTAATAAACCCCATTTTTCCGTTTCAAAAGTAAAGCTGATTCTCTGAAAGGAGAAATGATGTTTTGTAGTTTTCAATTATAATTGCATGAGCAAAGTTATATACGACCCCAAGGATGACCAAAGAAGCTTTCTTTGATATAAAAAATAAATTACGATATAAACAAAAGAAGTTATATTTCAATACCATCCACGGGTCTTCATTGCTTTTGCTACCCGTTCCACGGCAAGAATGTATGCTGCCATTCTTGGCGATGTTTTGTATTTTTCCATCGTGGATACCATTTCCCAGAAGCTTGTAGAGATCTTCTTATCAAGCCTGTTATACACCTCATCTATGTCCCAGTATAACCCTCCTATATTCTGGACCCACTCGAAATAAGAAACAATCACGCCACCAGAATTTGACAGGAAATCCGGAACATCGAACACGTTATTCTTAAGAAGTATTGGATCTGCATCGGGTGTCGTTGGGCCATTTGCAAGCTCTAGAAGTATTTTTGCCTTGACATTCTTTGCGTTCTTCGAAGTTATCTGATTCTCTAAAGCAGCTGGAATGAGCACATCCACAGGAAGCTCAAGTAATTCAGCATTTGTTATGTTTTTCGCCCCCTTGAATCCTTTTACATTGCCCGTTTTCTCCTTGTGTGCCTTGACCTTCTTAAAATCCAGTCCATCCTTAGAATAGATACCTCCCTTACTATCTGAAACAGCTACCACTTTTGAGCCAAACATCTCCTCAACAAGCTTGTGAGTAAATTCTCCTGCGTTCCCGTAGCCCTGGATCGCAACAGTCGCCTTTTTCATGTCTATTTTCAATTTCTTTGCTGCCTCCCTGAGAACGAACATCCCTCCTTTTGCAGTTGCATCTCCTCTCCCAAGCGAGCCCCCAATCTCCAAAGGCTTCCCCGTTATGACCCCGAATTCGTTGAATCCAGCAAGTCTCGAGTATTCATCCATCATCCAGGCCATAATCTGAGGGGTTGTATAGACATCTGGTGCCGGAATGTCAATTTCGGGGCCAATGTATTCTCCAATGGCTCTCACATATCCTCTGGAAAGTCTTTCCATCTCCCCGGGACTTAACGCCTTTGGATCGCATATTACTCCTCCTTTTGCCCCACCATAGGGGATATCTGCCAGAGAGGTCTTCCATGTCATCCAAGCAGCCAGAGCCTTGACCGTAGATAAGTTTTCAGCTGGATGAAACCTTATGCCTCCCTTTGTGGGTCCCCGAGCATCGTTGTAATGTACCCTGAAACCAGTGAATGCTTTTGTTCTGCCATTATCCATCTTCACAGGTATTTGTACCTGCAATATGCTCATTGGCTCCCTCAGCAAAGCATGCGCATCTGGGTCAAGTCCCATTATTTTGGCGGCCTCGTCAAGTTGTTTTTGGGCATTTTTAAAAGGGTCTAATTCTTCTATCATAATTCCAACCTCGGTGTTAATTATAATGCTCACCTTTTTATAAATCTATCTAAGGAACGGTTGGTATTTCCAATTATGGCGTAATCATTATTTTGTCTTCAAAGTGACTACATATTGATTTGAATTAACAAGCGGTCGATTGGAACAACAAAAATTATTACTCTGATTTTCTAACGAAATTTCATACGGAAATTATTAAAGAATGATGATATTACAAAGATGTGAAGAGACATTTTCTCTCCAAGAGAGATTCTAAGGAATTCTTTGAAATTCTCAATAGGTTTGGCATTGATGCCGACTCCAGGACAGTAGAACTGGAAGAGAATGATGTGAACATCATTTATATTGACAAAAACCCGGTGTTGCTGAAATTTGAGGATACATGGCTTCCAACCTTGAAGGTTATGATTGCTAAGAATTTCCCTTCGGTTACAATTGACGATGGTGCTCTTGAAAGAATTAAGAATGGGGCCAAGTTGTATTCTGTTGGAATAAAACAGATTGAGGGTGAGATCAGAACTAAATTCCCGGTAGTGATAAAGGACTTACGCGGGAAGAGTATTGGATCCGCAATAGTTGAATCTGATGAAAATGATATTAGGGAAAAGAGAAAGGGTTCTTATCTCCTAATTTACGAATTGCATGTATAGGATTGCCGTTCTAACGCCCATATTCTTCTATGCTTTTTTGGTTGATTCCACCAGTTTCCCTTAGTGGGAAGGATACGCTCTCCCAGGCAAGGGCAAGTTTCCTTAAGTAAAAGTTTTTGTCATATCTGTACTCTAAATTATCAATGCTTACGTTCCCTTTCTTTTCGTTGGTGACAAATATTGATATCTTGTCTCCCGGTTTTTTGTCTCTTGATAACTCCGCAGCCTTCTTTCTCAATCCCCTGACTTTGTAATACTCCGGATATCTGGTCATCACGAAAGAAACTCTCAGATCATCGTCGTTTACCCTCCCTGCGATAACGCTTTCCTTGTAACTTTCATATATCCCTGATGCTCTAAAATATATTTTCCTGAAACCCTCTACAGAAGATACATTTGCATACAGGTCAATGACCTCCTGTTGCATCTTTTTGCATACAAGCGGGAAGTCGCTTCGTCTCAACTCTATTCCCCTTATCTTGAATGATCCGTCGTCCATTAAGCCAAAATATCTGTTCAGAGCTCCGTCTCCTTCGCTTGATGGAAGAAATGCTATCCAATTGTAATGCCCTTCCAGAGATATCTTGAGCCTACTGAAGTCTTCTATTCTTCTCATCACCCTCTTGATATCACCATTCCCCTGTAGCCAGAGTGAATCTACAATGCCGTGTATCACGTCGAACCCTTCTTCCTGGGCGATTCTGTAACTTTCTGCAAGTATGTTTCTTCCTATTGCAGTTATCGCCTCGTGTACCTCTATTTTGCCGAATTTGGCGTTCTTGTACCCGGTATAACCGAATGACGTGAGCAGTAGCCACTTCAATACCCTGTCACGCATCGCATATCTTTCATCCATTCTCTTCATACTCTTGTAATATAACCGTATGTCCAGAAGTTCGGAGAGGAAGTCAGAAAGCAATCCCTTCCTGTCATTGCAAATATTGTAACCCAGAAACTGTATCGTTTCAAATTTGTTGCATTTTCCGTTGACGGTCTCGGGAGAAAGGTTGTAGTTGACTATGATTGATGGGTACATGGAACTGAAATCTATCTCGTATACGTTCTCGTAGATCCCGGGCACAGGTTGGAGGTACAATCCGCCCCTGTCCGCCTGAACAAACTGATCCATACTCTTCATTGTTTCATGATCCCCCTTGTAAAGGGGTATCATTATCCCTCTCTCAAGAGCCCTCCTGACTTCATAAGAAGAGACGGCCGTACCGGGAGTGATTCTTGATGCGTTGAACAGTGGAAGACTGGTCATGCTTGATATTGTAACTACGCCCTCGAGGCCCCCCTCGTTGAACATGAATGATGTCTCCGCATCCACATGTGGCACGCCGCTGATAATGAAGCCGCTTTTCCTGTGCTGTATCCTTCCGTATGATGTGAACACTCTTTCTCTGCTCCTACCGGTTTTAATTGAGTATCCTTTTCTCCTCGCCATCTTGAATAATTCTTGAAAGAATGTGTCTCCTCCATAGGATATGACCATATTGGCGTCCTCAATATGAGAGAAAAAATAGTCCAGTGAGGCGTCTATGTCGCTAAACAATTCCCCGTCTATCTCGATCTCCTCGATAGAACCCCAGAACTTTACATTAAGAATGTTCAGATCTGGTATCGAGAAATCCCTCCTGAATCCATCTGTGTCGTCGTTGAAAAAATTCAATTTATTCTCTACCATGAATGACTGGACGATGTTTATGTCTGCATTGTATATTTGATAGTCCCTGTAATTCCCAATCTTTTCTACTGCCATGATCATTTCTTCTATTTTGCTTGGAGGTAACCTTATCTCCAGCACCTTCTTCTCAGAATACATGTCTCTTCTTGTAGCATAGGACCACCTCACCCATGGGACTGCATCTATCTCATCTACAATTTTAGAGAGGTAATCACCGGAGATGAATATTGTATGTGTGTAATCATGCGAGTTAATATGCTTCCTTTCATCTATGGTATAAATTCTGTCTCTGCCCCAGGCATCAATGATCATTGTTTTCCTTTAAAATTTCGATTAATATGGAGATAAGGAAAGAAAATTGGGGATCTATTGCTGCATATGATGATTCTGGAGTGTGCACCTTTCCCTTCTTTATTAAATTCTCTAATATTCGGCCGTCCTCAGGCCTCATTATTTTTTCCGTTTTCCTTAATTCTTCCACTATCCTCTCTATTTCCATTCTAAGACTTGGGGTGTTTCTTCCCATGTGACAGGTGCCTCCACTATTTTTCTCTTGAATGAACTTCTCAATGCTGTCGGTATATACTCTTCGTCCTGTATGAGATAAAAGACATTCGGTTTCCCTGAGAGTTTGGCAAGGCCTTCCATCGCGTTTGATATATTCAATACCACCCCTTCCTTCCAATCCTTCAGTTCAGAGAGTCTTATAACAAGAAATATTGAAAAATCTTCTTCATATAGATCCTCCAACAATGTTTTCTGCATCTGATACATGTTCAGGATACGTTGAACGTACAGTTGATCCTGAAACTTCTTTTTCAGAGCATAAGCATCTACAAACACCCCATCCCCGAGGAGTAAGAGTGTTTTACCGTAGCTATCAACAAAATCCTCTAGCAGCATTGAATTGAATTCTTCCATTTCCAGGAGATAAGCATGATTTCCCTTTACTCTAAACATAACACTAAAATCCAATGTTGGGTATTTGAGCTTTAGACCCTCCCGTGAAAAATGAAAAAAATGAAAAAATGAATTGTTCAGAACATGGATCATACCAGTATTTTCATCCTGTAAAGAGGGGAACAGATCATGGAGGCTAAAAAGAGGTATCCGGGCAAGACTACAACTATTACATCGGATTCCCGAAAAGACGTGATAATGTTTGAAATTGGACTAGGACTCATCCCAAATGAGTTAATGATATATTGAGTGTATCATTGATAATCGATGAACACTAAGCTCTGGAAAGTTGCGTCTATCGTGCTGGTACTGCTGATAACAGGAGTATCTTTCTTCATACAGGGATTTCACTGCTATTCCATTGAATGAGCCTCATTTCCTAATGGAAGCAATGAAAGCGGGACTCTAGTAATTATTGAGGGGTGGCCAAGCGTAAATGTGAGGTTCAATGCTTCGTTCAGCTTTACCGGAAATGCAAATGGTCCCGCGGAGATAATACTTGAAAATGGGACCAGATATGTGCTGAACAATTCTCATCCTAACGTCTACGTTACTGGAGTGATTTTGGGTAAATTATTTTCACCTTCTGGGTCCGGCACATATTATTATAACGCGAGCAAATCCTCATACGAAAACCCGGTGGAAATATCGATGGTGAATTATTTCTCGTATTCTAACTTCAATTCTCAATACCTTCATTCAAAAATTCTCGGGCCCGGCTACTACGCAATATTTGTCTTCAATTATTCCCTTTATTATATTAGGGCTGTGGCGATGCCAGAATGACAACAGAGAATGCAGTGGAGAAGATGAGAGAACTTATGGCCTCAGTCGACTCCATAAACAGATTCAGCAACGTAAGAAAGACTTTACCTCTACTGGTCATCATCACCCTGGTTTCGGTTCTGTCGTCTTTTGTGATTGTAGCGCTAATTGACGTATATGATTTCCTGACTGTCTCTTTCCCGGGAAACATTATGATCAGCAACGTAAGTATCGGGGGTGGCTGATCGCGGGCATAGCGTGGATTGCAGGAATTGTATCCGTTTATATCGTTATGAGGCGCGCGTACAATAGACCGCATGAACTGAAATGGAATGAGGATCTAGAGGAAGGGCCAATAGGCATAATAAAAATCATGTCTAGATATGATTGGGAGAAGATACTCGAGGAATTGAAATATGCAAAACAGGGATTCATACTTGTATCCGTCCTTCAGCTCCTACTTGTCTTTTTATTAACTGTAGCTTTGCTGTTTTTGAGTATGGCCACTCTCATGGCGATAATTCTACAGACCAACGCAAACGGTTACTATATCCTATTTGCTGGATTGATTATCACGCTCATACTCGGAGACAAAACACTGGCTAAACTCTACAAAAGAATTTGGAATGCCGATATTCTGATCGACGAGCTGAGGAGGTTCCATCTTGAAATCGACCAGAGAGAATTTTAAACCAGACCTTTATGTTATATCTAGAATTATAAAGACTCTGGTAGAGGATGGACCACAGAAGAAGACAGCCCTCTCGACAAAGACTGGACTTTCTTACGACAACCTTGCCAGATATGCTGAGTGGATGGCTTCAAAAGAGCTGATAAGGGATGATAATGGCACTCTGGCAGCTACAGAGAAGGGGTCAAAAACGTATAGTGACCTGGTGGCCTGGGTTATAACTTATGTCGGGAAACTCAGGTTTGGAAAAAGTTGAGAAAAGTGTTTCGATGTGAATGAGGAACGTAGTTTATGACTTTTCGTTCTGACTTCCCAGATCACTGAAATGACCTGCTCCAGAATTCCAAAAGAAGGCTAAACAGTGAACTATCCCTCTCGGGGTCAGAACATATATCTTCCTCCTTAATTTTGTATGATAAATTGATGGATATTTCGACCTATCAAACACACGCGAAGATCACACTGGATACTTGTCATTGCATTTCCATGCAAATACAGGGCGGTGAAAAGGATTGAACGGAAATATGGTTTTTAAAAAGTCCTCAGGGGTACTTGAAAATAAAAATAAAATAAGGAAATTGACTTAATACCAGCCCCGGACCTTCATTGCTCCGGCGACTCTATCAATTGCCAGAATGTATGCTCCCATTCTCGGGTAAGTGTTGTATTTCTTTGCAGTTTCTATGGTGTCGTGATAACTCTGTGTCATGTTCTTGTCCAGCCTCTCGTGAACCTGTTCTAGGTCCCAGTAGAATCCGTTTATGTTCTGGACCCATTCGAAATATGAAACAATGACACCACCCGAATTCGCGAGGAAATCTGGGATTACGGGTATACCCTTCCTGTGCAGTATGAGATCAGCATCGGGAGTAGTAGGACCGTTTGCTAATTCCAGAATAAGCTTTGCTTTGATTTTATCCGCATTTTTCCCAGTGATCTGGTTCTCCACTGCGGCCGGTATCAAAACGTCCACCTTCAGCTCAAGCAACTCTTCATTTGAAATGCTCTTGCATCCATCGAACTTTATTACTGATCCCGTCTTCTCCTTATGCTTCATCAACTCATTGTAGTCAATTCCGTCTTCATTGTAAATGGCCCCGTAAACATCGCTTACCGCAACCACTTTAGCTCCGAATAATTCAATTGCAAGCTTGTGGGCATACTGGCCGACGTTCCCGTGGCCCTGGATCGCGATTTTCGACTTACTCAGGTCAAGACCAATTTCCTTTGCTGCTTCCCTTAGGACGTACATTCCCCCTAGACCAGTTGCTTCAGTTCTTCCAAGCGAACCACCTATTTCAAGAGGCTTTCCGGTGATAACCCCCTGTGCACTGTGACCCACAATCCTTTCATATTCATCTACCATCCACGCCATAATTTGAGGATTCGTGAAGACGTCAGGTGCCGGAATATCAATATCCGGACCCATGAATTTGTAAATTGCTCTGATGTACTCTCTGGACAGTCTTTGCAACTCATTCTTGCTTAATTTCTCTGGATCGCAGATGATCCCCCCCTTGGCTCCTCCATATGGAATGTCTGCCAGCGAGGTTTTCCAAGTCATCCATGCAGCAAGCGCCTTTACCGTGTCTAGTGTCTCCTGCGGATGAAACCTGATCCCCCCTTTCATAGGTCCTCTAGCATTGTTATAATGGACCCTGAATCCCTTGAAAACCTGGACGTTTCCATCATCCATTATAATTGGAAGGCGAACTTCCATTATCTCCTTTGGTTCCCTCAGTATTGCTAGTGCGTGAGGGTCCAGATTCATAATCTTGGCAGCTGCGTCCAATTGAGATTGGGCGATTTTAAATGGGTTTAATTCCTCTACCACATATGTCACCTCTATGGCAGACCCGACATTGCACCAGTTTTATTAAATATATCTTAGAAACAGTCTTATCCACGAAAAGGATTATGTGACTCCCTTTTATCACACTTCATGAAAATCGAACAGTGGTTTTCAGAGAATCAAAACGAGGACATTAAACTGAGTGTCCGGATAAAATCACACGTTTTCACGAAAGAATCAAAGTACCAGAGAATAGATATTTTCGACACTGATGCTCTGGGGAGGATCTTAATTCTTGACGGTTGCTTCATGGTCACGTACAAGGATGAATTCATGTATCAGGAGATGCTTGCACATCCACCGCTTATGGCTCACAGGGACCCAAGAAGCGTGCTGATAATAGGAGGCGGAGATGGTGGAATAGCCCGAGAGGTACTGAAACATGACGTTGAAAAAGTGGACCTGGTGGAGATAGACGAAGATGTGATACAGGCTGCGAGAGAGTACCTTCCGGAAATGTCTTCTTCCTTCAGTGACAAGAGGCTGACCATCTATAACCAAGACGCTTTCGACTTTGTTGATGGAAAGCGCAAATATGATGTGATTCTGGTGGATTCCACTGATCCGGTAGGATTTGCGGCATCCCTTTTTTCTGACGTGTTCTACATGAAGGCGAAAGAAACATTGAACAGAGGAGGGATAATTAGCACCCAATCTGGTTCCCCTTTCATGAACCCGGGCTACATAACCAAAGCGTTCAAGGGAATGAAACAATATTTCTCTGAACTGAGGCCATACGTTTCATTCATGCCAACCTATCCATCTGGGATGTGGTCATATGTAATGGCCTCAAATTCTCCTCTGGAAATGAAGAGTGAATTTGTGGGAAGGTACATAAATGGTGATGTATTCAAAGGTTCCCAGATGCTTCCTCAATTTGTAAGAGAACTTCTTTCCAAGGCTTAGAATTTCACTTTTAGCTCTTCTTTTTTCCTGTTCAGCCTTCCCCTGAAGGTGGGGCCGAGTTTTTTGGCCATCTTTTCAAGCTCCCTCACATTGTTCACAAATGCAAGCTTGCTGTCCGTGCTCATGAGCTCTTCAAACTTCCTCCTTGCCTCAAGGGTTGAGACAAAAATATAGATGAAATACAAGTCTCCAGCTACAGAAAGTGCGAAAATATAGTAAATGTAATTTCCTGTGAAATTGATGAAGTCTGAAAACTGAACTGGAAGAACTGCAAGGTTGAAGAAATATATCAGTGAGATGATTGTGACAAATATTGAAATTGCAAGGAGTACAAGTGAGATGGGAATGGTGAATTCCCTGAGCCTGCCCTTTTCCATACACCGAGAGTTTTTACTCCTATAATTTTCTTTTCTTTAGAAAAGCCATAAATTGCGATGCAGCATTTGCCCTGTGCGATGATGCATTCTTCTCAGACCTGCTCATTTCTGCGAATGTGAGATAACTTCCGCTTGGCATGAATATGGGATCAAATCCGAACCCATTGTCCCCCCTCTTTGAAGTAGCTATTGTCCCCTTGACCTCCCCGGCAAAGAAATGTGGAGAACTGTCGTAAAAGGCAATGACCGTCTGGAATGTTGCATTCCTCCTCTCCATTTTATCCATCAATTTCAATATTCCATCATTCCCTAACGTCTTGAAGACATAAGACGAATATGGACCAGGAAAACCGTTCAGTGATTCGATGAAAAGACCGGAATCATCGATGAAAAATTCCTCTTGCATAATTCCGGTCAGATAGTACAAAGATCGTTCCACTACTTTTCTCAATGAATCCAGCTGTTCCTCCGGGTATTTCTTCTTGAACAGGCTCAGCTCTTCATTATTTTCCCTGAAAATTTCCCTGTACTCTTCATACTTACCATCGTTCGAAGTCACCAACATCATACGTATCTTCTCCTCCCCTCAATTTCTTTCACCTTTTCAACCACTAGCTTCCCTTCTTCATTTGAGGATAGGTACCCCTTGATGAATGCCTGAAAGAGCTCTTCTGCACCTAAACTCTTCAGTGATTCTTTCATTAGGTGGATGTCAACCCCCATGTCTTCTATTTCTGCATTCAGTTCGCCCATTGAAGCATCTATCAGGTATATTTTATCACCAACTAGAATGTTTCCGGGAGTCAGGTCCCCGTGGCTTATGTGGTGCGCATGCATCTTTCCTACCATCTTTCCCGCTTCGGAGACGATCTTTTCTACACCACCAGAACTCAATGCTGAGGATAATTTTGTCCCCACAATTCTCTCCATCACTATTTCTCTTTCTTCAAAATCAGCATAGTATATCATTGGGACATTTATTCCCAACTCCCTCAATGAATTCAATATCCTGATTTCCTTTTTCATACGCTGTATGGAAATGCTCCTGTCTATACGGTCCACCCTATAATCCTTCTTGAGTCTTCTCTTGGATAATGCGAATAAGTCAAAAAGATTGGAGGGAGTTACGACGCTCTCCCCTCCTACCATTTCAACAGAGCTTATGCTGGATTTCCCGATCCATGGTGAATCCCTGGAATCCAGTCTATCTCTCTGGTTTATTTCCTCCTCAAGACTTCCTACGTTACTGCTATAATAACCAGCGAGGGCAATCATTGCGCCATTATCTGACAGATATTGGTCTGGAGGAAAAAAATAGTCATATTTCCTCATTTTAGCCATCTCCGAAAGCATTTCCCTAAGCCTTCCGTTTCGTGCAACCCCACCTGTAATTGTAAATTCGCTAAACCCGAAATGTGCCATTCCTCTTTCCAGTATTTCAGCAAGTGCAGTAAAGGAAAATTCCTGGGCATTGAATGCTATGTCCTCTTTACGCTCCTCTCCAATCTTGTTCTTCAGATATGTAAAAAGGCCCGAATAGGAAACATCCATACCTTTGACCGTATAGGGGCAGTCCAGTACTTTACTGCCATTCAGTGCAAGTTTCTCGAGCACGGGAGCACCGGGGAAGGGAATGCCCATCTCCCTCGCGACCTTGTCTAGAAAATTGCCTATACCAATATCCAGTGTCTCTCCAAGAACAAGGTACCGACCGCTCCCTCTGGAAACAAGTTGAGTGTTCCCGCCCGATATATATAGGAACAGGGGGTTTTTAAGACGCGATAAAGATCTTGATATCTCCAAGTGACCTACTCCGTGGTTTATAGGCACAATTGGCTTTCCATATTTCAAGGACAGGAATCTGGCAAGTGATGCTCCAGTCTTGAGTGAGGGGCCAAGACCGGGTCCAATTGAGAATGCGATCCTGTCCAATCCCTGTGGGTTGAGCGAGTGCTCATCCAGCAGTTGCCTAAGCAATTCTGGAAAATATTCCCTGTGATGGTCAGCTGCCTCCTTTGGCTTGATTCCACCTTCCTTGGGGATGTGGGTGTGCGACCTGAAACCTATTATCCTCCCATCCTCCACAAGGCCCACAGACGCAGTGTGTGCCGTAGATTCAATTCCAAGGACTCTCATTTTATCTTGGAAAGTGAAAACGACTTGAGATTAAAATTATTCTTCGAGAAATCCACCTCTATCCAGTCCCTCGACATAACTGATGTGAGTCCCTTGACCATGATATAGCTCTTGCTGCCTTCGATTTTGAATTCGGCTATACCGTCCATAAAATGGGCAATTGCTTGTATTTCTGACTCGTCCCTGAGCCCCTTTTCTACCAGATAAAATGCAATGTTATTCTGGTCCCTTCTTTCGTTGGCAAAAGATTGGAGGAACTTGAGAGTCTGGCTTCTGTCCAGGAAATTCAATATGGACGAAAAACCGAACATAGCGACGACAACGCTCCCCGACTTCTTCATCAATTCCTTCGATATTTTGTTGAGCTCCTTGTTTACTCCCTCAAGGTCTGTTTGGCTTTCTAAATATGTGATCCCTCCGGACGATTCTGCTTCCTCATTGGTGGTCCTGGTAAATGTGTCTATGACATGCAACATTTCTAGATCCAGATAGCCTGCAACAAGTGGCGAAAAGTATGATAGATTCTTCAGTATTGACGCACTCGTTCTGTCAAAAGTCAGAATTATTGAGGGCAACCCCCTCTGTATGGATGAGGTAATTATGTTGTACACCATTTCCTCCTTCCCTGCAAATGCAGGTCCATAGATCATAATGTTTGAAGGAACAGGAACGCCCCCTGTTAACAAATCATCCAGTTTCTTAACACCAGTCTTGACCTTCCTTTCCTCGAATTCAGACTTAAGTTGCTCTTCCAGTATATCTATCTCCTGTTTCAGGATGGATTTTTGCCTTTCCTTTATTTCCTGCTCCTTTATGTCAAGAAGTTTTTTTCTTCTGTTTACCGCATTTTCTTTTTCTTTCGTTTCAGTCTCAAGTACCTTTAGATATTCGTCTCTCTGCACCTGTGCGAGAGTCAGTAGTTTTGTTTTCTCTTCTTCAATTGACTTTTGCATCGCACCAAGCTTTCTTTCCCTGTCCAAAATATCCGTCTCTTTTGCTCTGAGTGATGCTTCCCTGGAATCCATGTCCCTCATTATGTTGTCCACGTTGTCTCTTATAGCAGCAATATCGGTTTGGCTTAAATCCCCCCTCTTTGCCATTAATTTTTCTTTCAGATCCAGAAGTTTCTGCTTAACTTCCAACCGTATCTTAAGATTCTCGGAATCTCCACCTTCCCCGGCTTTGAACCCTTCCAGATTCTTTGAGAGGATCACGTATTCGAAAATCTTCTCCAGTTGTTCCTCCTGAGAATATGAATCGTCTATGGAAAGGAAATTGGATATCTCCTTTATGATACTGGCGGTATCCTTGCCTTCGTTTCCGCTTTTTGATGGAGCTTCTTCTGTCATTTGAACTCTTCCCAAGATCACTTGGGGGAAATCCTCACAACGTTGTTTCCACGAAGGATGACAGTCCCGAGTTTTCTCTTGTTGTTCTCTGTCATCTCTTCCGTATTGGAGAGAACTATGTTCATGTAGTCATCATAACTTTCCAGCGTTCCTTCCAGTACTGAATTGTCTTTCAGTAATAGAGAGACGCTCTTCTGCAGCATATTCTGCATTACAGCCATCGGTACTACCATTTTAAATCACCTACGTATACTCATAATAATCTTCATCTTCTTCGTTTTCCATGACAACCTGGAGCAATCCCCTTAAAATGACCTTCATGTTCTCTACCTCTGATTTGAGGTGCTTCACTTCCATATCCAACTTTTCCACACTTACCTTGTTATCCATCCAACTTCACCTCTTTAAACCCAATGAGATTTCTCCGTATTTCGAGGAGGTCTTTCTCATTTCTGTTCTCTGGCAGTACTTACAGTAAAGGGCATTATTAACTTTTTCCAAAGGCTTACGACACCTGGAGCAGAAACCATATATGACTCCGTCCTCAGGTCTTTCAAGTGAAAGATCAATCTTTCCTCTTGTAGAAACCACCCTTGCCTTAACTACATCACGCATCTTTATGGCCCTGGACGCCTGATCCAAGAAATGTCCAGTAATCCGGCTTGCGTGAATCAAGGTCCTATCGTGGTATTCATGAATTTCACCGTTCCTTATAAGATACTCTGACATTACCACCACTATGGGCTCATTGATTTCCGATATAACCCCAATTATTTCGTCGCCAACCTCTGCGTGTATCGGTTTCTCTTTTGATAAGACGTTGATCCTGTAGTTCTTTTCATCCACACTCATGTCACCAGCACAGCTGGAAAATATCCTACCGTTATCTTCATATGCACCCTCACCCGGAATGTACTCCTCAGCTGTCCCTAGGAACTGTCCTGGCACTACGTACTTCATTGGTCATCACCTTTGAAAGGCAAACATCTATTTTCTTGACTTCCTTCCTGTGGAATCCATAGGAATAAGGTAAAGGCATCTTGAACATCTCGCTCCATACTATGCTCCCCCTTCCTCCAATAAATCCGTTCAGGAAATCACTAGTTTTGTAGTTAAACAAGATATAAAAGTTTTTAGAGATTTCAAGAGCCTTTTCAATAAATGGAAGATCAGAATCTCGTACCTGACTTCCAAATGGAGGGTTCATTATGACTGTGTCAACAAACTTGCTAAAATTGATAACAGAATCGTTGATAAATTCCACTTCGACCCCGGCATTCCTCGCATTCTCTTCAGCCAATTGTATCATCCTGCTGTCTATGTCTACTGCGAAAACATGCTCTGCTCCAAGCATCGATGCGCCAATTGCAAATATTCCATTGCCAGTACCCAGATCGGCAACCTTTCGCCCAGAAATGTCACCCTCACCAAGTGCCTTGTAAAGCACATGGGACGCAACATCAGCAGGAGTCCTGTACTGCTCAAGATACTCCCTCTGTTCCGTTAAGACTCCTAGGCGAGAAAGCTCCAATTCAAGCTCTTTCTGCTTCATTGTACTTCTTTATTCTAGTATCGTCCTTACGAGATCCTTTGCTTCGTTTTCTGCCCTTTCCTTTGGCTCTCCTTTGGCCTTAAGGAGGGCTGCAATGTATTTTTCAGCTCTTGAGGTTTTCCAGGTACTTCTCTCGTGGACAATTTTGACGATAACTTCTGCAATATCACTGTCCACCTCAACTCCGAACTTCTCCTTTATGCGTATTTGCCACAGCTTTATCAAGAAACCGGGGACGTATTCCCCCTCTCTCCTTAGTCTTTGGTAAATATTCATGTTTATTGTGTACTTATCATACTCATGAATAAAAAGATTATGAAAATATTATAATCAAAAGCCAGCTATTGTTTTCAGGAGTATGATTTTTTCAGCGTGCAACCTGTTCTCTGCTTCATCAAATATGACGCTGTTCTTGGAGTCTGCAACCTCATCAGTTACCTCTAATCCTCTATGAGCGGGAAGGCAGTGCATGAAAATGTAATTCTTCTTGGCCTTCGAAACCAGCTCCTTGTTTATCTGGAATGCCTTGAATTTCTTCTCTTTTTCATCCCCTTCCTTTTCCTGCCCCATCGATATCCATACGTCCGTATAGATGATGTCTGCGTCCTTCGCCCCTTCCTTTGGATCATTAGTTATGATAACCTGCGAGCCATTCCTTTTGGCAATTTCCCGTGCCTTCCTGACAAAATCCTTCATGGGCTCAAACCCCTTAGGCGTGGCGGCATAGAAGTCCACCCCAAGCAAAGCGGCTCCTAGCATGAGTGAGTTGCAGGTGTTGTTTCCATCCCCGATGTAAGCCATCTTGAGACCCTTGAATTTCCCTTTGTGCTCAAAAACTGTCATGAAATCTGCCACGATCTGCGTTGGATGTTCTATGTCGTCCAGCCCATTGATCACAGAAACAGTTGCGTGCCTGGCCAATTCTTTGACATTCTTATTGTCGAAGGCTCTGTACATTATTCCGTCTACCATACCTGACAGTACCCGAGCCGTGTCTGCGACTGTCTCTCCCCTCCCCATCTGCATATCCCTCGGCGAAAGGTAGATGGCGTGACCGCCTAGTTGAGTCATTGCAGTCTCGAAACTTACCCTGGTTCTTGTGGATGGTTTCTCAAAAATCATCGCAAGAGTCTTTCCAGTGAGGGAAAAATTCATTTCCCCTCTCTTGAACCTTTTTTTCAGTTCAATACCATCCATGATGAAATCTTCAAAATCTTTCTCCATGTCCAGTACCGATACTAGATCCCTCTTCATTTCAACACCTCTTTAAGCAGCGTGGGCACTTCGTACGGGTAGGATGCGACTTTGACCCCTGCTTCCTCGAGCGCCTTAATTTTCGAGTCTGCTGTTCCTTTTCCTCTTGTTATGATTGCACCAGCATGTCCCATCCTCTTCCCCTTCGGTGCACTCCTTCCCGTTATGTAGCTTACTACTGGCTTGTTGAATTTAGATCGAATGTATTCTGCAGCTTCCTCTTCCGCAGTACCTCCAATTTCGCCAACCAGAGCGACAGCTTCTGTCTGGTCATCATTCTTGAATTTCTCCAGGCAATCAATGTAATTCAGACCGGTCACTGGATCCCCCCCGAGTCCTATCACCGTAGACTCACCAAATCCAGCCAACGTAATCTGGTTCACTATTTCGTATGTCAGTGTTCCACTTCTTGATATCACACCAACGTTTCCGCTTTTAAATATCTGATTTGGCATTATACCAAGTTTGCTGGAAAAAGGTGAGGTGATTCCAGGTCCATTAGGGCCAACAACAGTCTTTCCAAGTTTCTTGGCAAGGCTAACGATCTTCATGGTATCTTGATATGGCACTTTTTCCGTCAGTATGTAAATCAAGTCAATCCCGTTGTACATGGCCTCCTTTGCAGCATCCATTACATATGGTGCAGCTACTGATATAAAGGTCGCATTTGGTTCCTCATTCATTGCCTCTGAGACTGTGTTGAATACT
>JAKAUZ010000061.1 GCA_021817415.1 Thermoplasmata archaeon
TCAAGGAAACATATGGCATTGTCGTAGGTTACAGCAAAAAAATAACCGCATTTGGACTTCATGACTACGTTCTTCCCGACCACGAACGGATCGTCCTTATCCACCACGTATATGTCCGTTAAATTGTAGTCCTTTACGAATTTCAAAAAATCCTGGGGCAAGATACCTGTCGTCTTTCAGGGAATCCCTTCATGAACTCTGTCACTGATTTCCTGTCGATGCCTATCTCCTTCAGTATATTCGAAAGTGACTCCGACGACACTTGGCTTTGAAAAGTGTCGATACTGAGGTGGAAATGTTCACTATTAGGTCATATAATATAATTAGGCAAATTATATAAGTTACAAGACGTTCGTGTAGTTGTGCGATATGTAGATCTTTTCGCTGGGCTAGGCGGTTTTCACCTAGCTCTTGATGAACTAGGTCATGAATGTGTGTTTGCCTCTGAGATTGACAAAGATTTGAGGGAACTTTACCAAATGAATTTTGGCATGAGTTGTTCTGGAGATATAAACCTAGTTGATCCTCGGGACATTCCGCATCACGATATTTTGTGCGCTGGATTTCCTTGTCAGCCCTTTTCAAAAGCCGGCCGACAGGAGGGACTGGATCATCCTAAGTTAGGGAAACTCTACCTTCAAATATTAAAAGTGATAAGAGTTCACAAGCCTAGCTATGTGCTCCTTGAAAACGTTCCTAATCTAAAAAACCATGGAAACGGAAGGAGTTGGGCAATCATAAAAAAAATGCTGGAGGAAGAAGGATATAACGTCGACATCAAGGAGATATCTCCACACCAATACGGAATTCCTCAGATAAGATACAGAGTATACATAGTTGCTAGTCTTAAACCACTGGAGGATATCTCCAAGAGGTTAAAATTAGGAAGAAGACCAAAAAAAATAGATTTGAAGTCGGTATTGTTGACTTCTCCCCCAGATTATAGGCCCGTTCCAATGGAACTGATGGAAAAAATAGATGCATGGCAGGAGTTTTTAGACCTGATTCCGAAAGAAGAGAGTTTTCCTCTTCCTCTATGGGGAATGGAGTTTGGAGCAACATATCCGTTTGAAGATACCACACCATTCATAATGTCGCTTGAGGAACTAAGGTCTTATAGGGGTTCTTTTGGTCATAAGATAATAGCAGCCTCTGATAAAAGTGAAGCTTTGAGCATGCTACCCTCCTACGCTAGGACTTCTCAGGAAAGATTTCCTGAATGGAAGGTGAAATACATTAGAAATAGCAGGGATTTTTTCTCAAAGCATAAAGACCTGTTGTCAGAGTGGTCCAAGAAAATAGAGAAGTTTAATTCAAGTTATCAGAAATTCGAGTGGAACTGCCATGAAAAGAACCCTCTTGATGAAGACAGAGAACTTTCAAACTATGTAGTCCAATTAAGACCTTCAGGAATAAGGGTCAAGCGCCCGAGTACTTCACCAGCACTTGTTGCCATGAACATGACGCAGGTGCCAATTATTATGTGGGAGAAAAGGTACATTTCACCGTCGGAATGCAAACGACTTCAGAGCATGGGCAAGTTGAAGTATCTTCCAAACTCTTGGACCAAGGCTTACTCTTCCCTTGGTAATGCGGTTAACGTAGCGGTTGCTCGAAGAGTCGCCCTTGCGGTAGTGGGCAGAGCACACGAAAGGCAAGCAGGAACTGGACATTCAATGGTGAACGGTCAGTTAGAGAGTGCGGGAATTGAAGAGCGGATAATGGAGAGGTGAAGAGCATAATGGATGATGTAGAAAGGATTCATGCGCAAACAATAAATGTTAGGCCTGATTCTGGGGTATATGCCACATACCAGAGATTAAGCTATAGGCCATGGTATGCAATTGCTGAATTTGTTGATAACTCGACCCAGAATTACTATGAAAACAGGGAAAACCTGAAAAAAGCGTATGAAACGGAAGGAACAGGTAGGAAGTTAAAAATTGAAATCAACTACGATGCGATAAAGAATATTTTAAAGATCCATGATAACGCGAATGGAATGGAAATAGAAGAGCTAAGAAGAGCAGTAACATTAAATAGGCCTCCGCCGAATACAAGTGGTAGATGCGAATTTGGAATGGGCCTAAAGACTGCAGCTTGCTGGTTTGGAAGAAAGTGGAGCATTAATACCACAAAGTTAGGCTCTGGAAGGAAACTACAGGTTACAGTTCACGTGCCAGATTTGGCAATTAATAAGACAGAGGAGATAGAAGTCTTTGAGCGCCGTGTTGACGAGGCTGCTCATTTTACAGAAATCAATATAGAACAGTTGTACAGACCCCTAAAGGGAAGAACTCTTGGACGTATCAAGGATCAACTTGGGAGTCTCTATAGGGTCGATTTAAGGTCGAAAGAAATAGAGATACTATGGGACGGTGAACCCGTAATATTCCAAGATCCTAAGTTCCTAAGAGAAAGCCATGGAAATGGTCAAGAGACTGTATGGAAGCGAGAGATTTCTTTTAGCGTTCCTAACTCTATTTTGGGGTCAACACTAAGTGCTGGTGGATGGGTAGGTATAATGATACCTGGGAGCCAACGGGATGCCGGATTCGCTTTACTAAGGAGAGGAAGAGTAATATTAGGAGGACCAGGCGAGGGTTACAAACCAGTAGAGGTGTTTGGACAGGGAAACACCTTCAGGTCACAGCGACTCGTGGGGGAGCTAAATTTGGATGAATGGCCAGTAACGCAAGCAAAAGATGCCTTTGACTGGTCGGGAGACCTTGAAGAGGCATTTATCAATGAATTAAAAAAAGTATGTCAGGACTATATGGACAAAGCTGAAGGGCACAGAGAACGGACAAAGCCAGTGAGCCGTGGTGAAATGGAACACAGTTCTGAGCCCATAAAGGAAATATTCTCTGAGAAAAAGTTTGAAGAGGCAATTAAGGAGGAAATAGAGATTCCTACTCCTCAGAAAACCCCGGACCAGATCGAGATGGACGCGAAAATGCTAGGAGAATCTAGTGAAGGTCCAATAGTATTTACACTCAACTTTGGCAAAACAAGTTGGATCTTTAGGCTTCACTGGCAAAACCTGATTAGCGATGCTCCTTGGATGACTGTAGATTACCCTCAAGACAACGAAGTCAACATTTATCTAAATATGACTAACTCCTTCCTATCTGAATTCCATGAAAACGGGGCGAGTCTGCAAGTTCTTCAGAAGTTTGTAATAGCTTTTGCTCTAGCTGAGAAACTTGCGTGGTCCGTTGCACCCGATGGACTAGTTTCTCCTGGTGAAGTGCGCACAAAAATGAACTCAGTGCTTAGAAAAGCCTCGGAATTGGTGAGAAACGATGAATCCTGATCGGGTTGGCATAGACCCACTTGGCGGTCAGGGCAGTCAGTTGTTGGCTCTGGATATTGAGGGGGAAGAGTTGAACCGACTTAGAAGCAGGTATATGGACATTGCTGATCAGGAGTGGAACGAGGTTGTAAGAACTGCTGCTTACCTGCTCGGGAAATGCCCCAGGGTGAACTCTTTGAATACGGTAACGACAGGGCTTGCAATTGGCAAAGTTCAAAGTGGAAAGACCCTCTCTTATTCCGCTCTCTCTGCTCTTGCATTCGACAACGGATATGGTGTTGTGCTGGTTCTTGCAGGAACAAAAACCCCACTTCTTGAGCAGACATTTTCAAGACTCACAGTAGATCTAGTAGGGGGTAGTCCGAACGTCACTCCATTTAAGAATCCGACTGTGACAGACTCTGATGTGCTTGAAAGTATCCTGCATAACCAAAGGCATGCACTCATTGTAATGCTAAAGGGAAGTAGCAGAATTTCGCAAGTAAAGGAAATTTTCAAACAACCAAGTTTAAATGGAAAACCTGTCATTATAATCGATGACGAGGGAGATGAGGCTTCTCTCAATACACAGTTCAGGAAAGGAAAGCAGTCAGCAGTATACAGAAGCATAATGTCTCTCAGATCTGTTTTTAGAAGCCACTCATATATAGCATACACTGCCACACCTGAAGCTAACCTTCTCCTCGGCGGGATCGATGGCTTGTCGCCAGACTTTGGAGCCCTAATCTATCCAGGAAGCAGTTACTGTGGTGGCTCTGTTTTCTTCGGAGAAAGAATGGACGAATTTGTGCGCCCTGTGCCTCCGCAGGATGGAGTCGCGGAGAGTGGCATCATAACTGGATCTATGGCAAAGGCTATCGCAATATTCCTTGTAGGAGCAGCTATACGTCATAAGAGGGGAGAAAGCGACTGGCACTCTATGCTTATCCACAATAGCAGCCTCAAAATAGAGCATAGTCAGGCATATGATGCGGTCAAACTGCTTATTTCATCGTGGAAGACTAAGATAGGTTACATTGATTCTGACCCTGAGAAACTGGCTCTGCTCTCGCTTTTTAAATCGGCATACGATGACCTAAGTCTTACCGTCGTAAACATTCCAAATTGGGACAATTTGAAGGACGATCTGGCACGAGAGATATGGCAGGTGGAGGTCTGGATTGTCAACAGCCTCCCTTCTGGAAGGGATCCGATGACTACTTCAATGAGACTTCCTAACAACATTTTTGTAGGTGGGAATATGCTCGGAAGGGGTCTTACTATCAAGGGGCTAGCTGTGACTTACATTACTCGGAGAGCCAAGAAAGAGACAAATGCTGACACGCTAGAGCAAAGAGCGCGGTGGTTCGGATACAAGGAGAAGTATCTAGATACATGTCGAATTTACCTTACAGAAGAGTTGAAGAGCAACTATGCTGAATTGCTACGACATGAAGACGACTTTTGGGAGGCTCTTTCCAGAAATATGAGACAAGGTATCCCCATAAGAGACTGGCCTCGAATGTTTGTGTTAGACCCAGAAATGGGCATAAATCCTACTAGGCAAAGCGTTGCTAGCTACAGACTTTTCCGGGTAACGGGCTGGAAAACGCAGCGAAGGCCAGTCGAGGACCCAACCATAGCCGAAAATAACCTAAAATATATTCGGGAGTTCTTTGTAAAGCATCGTGCCCAGCCGAAAGTTTATGGGAAATCGGAGGGTGGAACAGAACATACAGTAATAGAAAATTGCCCAACTGATGCAGTTATATCAGAACTTTTTAAGAACGTAAAGACCGATGGTTCAGATTGGGATAATTCATATTTTAAAGAATACCTGACTCGTTTGTACCTTGCGGGGTTGCTACCATCTCTAAATGTACTACTAATGCGAAATGGGAGAACTGAGGGACGAAAGAAAGAAGAAGGTGGAGAAATAAACCCATTTGTGGGAAGTAGCAAAGACAATTACCCTGGCGACCAATACATTCACGACAACCTGCCACAATTTCAGGTTCACATAATTGGTTTGAGAGATAGAGAAGGTGATCCAATAAGCGTAACTACGAGTTCATTTGCTTTATATCTACCGAAAAATGACCCGAGGTTCAATCTTGACTTTGTAGTAAGAGGGCAAGAAAATGAAAATAACTCAAATATATAATGAACTTAGGGGCAAGAGTTCTGAGTATGCTTTCAATACTATCTTAGTTCCTAATTTCCATGGGGTATACTTAGGCGTTAGTTCTTCCGGAAGGCCATGTCTATTTATTGATAGTGGCGAAGACAAATTGCAGGAACCCAGTATGAAGACATCTCACATCACGCTAGGCTTGGGTGTTGACTATACAGTTTCGGTATCTGGGTGTACACCGCGGGTAATGCAACTAGATTCTTTGCTCTGCGAATCTGATGAAGAACTTGATGAACGAACTTTTATCTCGCTTGTCGATGGATTCTTGAATACAATTGGAAAAGGTGAGATAAAAAGGGCAAACTTGATTACTTTTTTTCTTTCTGTTTCCAAGCTTTTCTCAATTACCCAGGCTAAGGATCTTGAATCTGAGAGGCAGGGGTTATGGGGGGAACTTTTCTTCATGGCTAAAGTCAAGGGATTCGGTTTCTGGTTTCCATTCTGGCATAGTGAGCCAACAAGAAAGTTTGATTTCTCAGGGGGAACGAAAAGACTTGAAGTCAAGACTTCAATTGGAAACGAGCGAGTTCATCAATTCGCACATCGTCAAGTGTACTCATTTGGAGGAGAGGAGATAGCTTTAGCCTCAATTCTGCTAAGGAAAGAAGACTCAGGGCTTAGCCTAAGGAAACTTATTGACTCAGCAAGAGATGTTATATCCACCGAGGAAGAACTTATTAAACTTGCAAGATCGGAGAGAATTGCGGGAATGGACAACAGCGAACTTGGACCCTGTTTTGACGACATTGAAGCTGAGAACTCTCTTACCCTTTTCTGGGCTAAAGAAGTTCCTCATTTTACGATGGCTGAGCCCTCGGGAGTCTCTCAAACTCACTATCGCATCGATTTGACTAACGCCCCATCTATAAGTCAAACCGAATTTGAAGAGTGGCTTTCTAAGTGGCCGAAGACAGTAGAGCACTTAGAAAGGACGATTTATTGATTCATCAATTTTTGTTGCAATGGTTTAGGTGAATGTCTTGAGAAGTTTCGCTGACCACTCATGGGAATTTAGGAATTTAAATACATAAAAACCTAGATCCCATGAAATGGTTGAATGATCTCCAAAAACAGGCTTTAACCTTGAATAGTAGAACTCTACATAATAGAAGCAAACATTATCCCGAAACATCAAAGAATGATTATGCTAAGGTTTGTTAAGAGGTCGAAGATCCTCAACGTTTACTCACATGGTGCAGAGTGCAAAAAAAACTTGCAGTTGTAGTTCAACCATTTCCTAAGCAGGTTAGGCTCAGGTCTACTTTATCCTTTTAAGGAACACCCTGTCGTCTTCCTTGTAGAATCCTATTATATCTCCGGCATTTGCTTTCAGTGCTTCAGCGGCTTTCTTTGGCAGCGTGATCCTTAAGGATGTCCCTCTCTTTGATACATGTGTCACTTCAATCAATTGTGGCATCTTTGGGTATTATTGGTATGAATTAAAAAGTTGACTCATAACCCCGGGCGCTTTTATAAATGAGAATGCCTGTGCTGAACTGTGAATCCGGGCAACTCATATATACTCCGGACAGTATATGGCAATAGAAATATTATGACTTGCCCCTGTCTGAAAAGGCTAATAGGAGGTTGCAATCATCAGTGTATGCCAGCGGAACTCAGGGGGTGCGTGTGTGCCTGTCGCTGATCTGAAAGGGTTTGCCGAAGGCAGGGGTATTGTCATATCCCCGCAGAGCGAGATTGTTGAGGAGGCACTCAGCAGGATTATTTCAGGATACGGGAGCGATCCGGCAGTCCTCAAGGCGAATTTTGACGATGCAGTGTCCCTTTCCGAAAGCCTTGCATACGATATATACCTCGAGAAGGAGGCCGAATACGGAAGAAGGGTGTTTTCAGCATTTGCACGCTACCTCTCGTCAGCGGGCGAGATCAGAACGGTGGAGGATTTCGGAACGGTCCTCGGCGATCACTTCAGTTCCCTTGACCGTTTCTATCTGTCTCTGGCCCAGTCGAGGAAATCAAGAGCCGGGAGAGGGTTCGAGGATATACACAACCGCCTCTTCTCCATGCTGGGGTACCCTTTCACGTCTCAGGCTGTGATAAACGGGAAGCCGGATTTCATCATGCCTTCGGTGGAGTATTACCGCAAGAATCCCATGGACAGCATAATATTCACTGCAAAGAGGACGATCAGGGAGAGATGGAGGCAGATAGTCACGGAGGGCACCAGAGGTCTGGGGTTCTATCTTGCCACAATTGACGCGGACGTTTCCGTGGAGCAGCTTGCGGAGATGATGTCGCACAGGATTTACCTTGTTGTCCCTGCCGGTGTCAGGGGGGAGATGTACAGCGGGAGGGAGAATGTCATATCATTTGCGGAGTTCTTCCGTGATCATCTTGATCCGAGGATGGCGGTCTGGAGAAGGAAGGGTGTTATTTGAGCAGATTCACATTCATAGACCTTTTTGCGGGAATCGGGGGATTCAGAATTGCACTCGAGAGTCTGGGGGGCAGGTGCGTCTTCTCATCCGAGTGGAACAGATTTTCAAGGGAGACCTACAGGGCCAACTTCGGGGAGGACCCCGCCGGTGACATAACCAAGATAGATGAGAGGACAATACCCGATCATGACATCCTGGCCGCGGGGTTTCCGTGCCAGCCGTTCTCCATCGCCGGCGTGTCGAAGAAGAACAGCCTGGGGAGACCCCATGGCTTCATGGACGAGCTTCAGGGGAACCTGTTCTTTGACATAGCCAGAATAATTGCTGCAAAGCGCCCGAAGGCCTTCATTCTGGAGAACGTGAAGAACCTAGTGCATCATGATCGCGGCAGGACATTCATGATCATAAGGAGGACCCTGACCGCTGAACTCGGGTATGTCATATTCTGGAGCGTTATTGACGCCTCCGCGTACGTCCCCCAGCACCGGGAGAGGATAATCATTGTGGGTTTCAGGGGGGACATCTACGTGGATCCGCAGTTCATGTTCCCTGAACCGCCTGCCCGTGGCCCGCAGATCGCTGCAGTTCTGGATCAGAACCCGGATCCGAAATACACGCTCTCGGATCATCTATGGGAATATCTGCAGAACTACGCAAAAAAGCACAGGGCAAAGGGGAACGGTTTCGGGTACGGTCTCATAGATCCGGGGAGGGACAGAATCACCAGAACTCTGAGCGCCAGGTATCACAAGGACGGTTCTGAGATCCTCATCAGGCAGGAGGGCAGGAACCCCAGAAGACTGACGCCGGAGGAGTGCAGGGGGCTCATGGGTTTTCCCGAAGGGTTTTCCATACCGGTGTCTGACACACAGGCATACCGGCAGTTCGGAAACGCTGTTGTCCCCGCCGTTGTGAGAGCGGTTGCGGGGAAGGTTCTCGAGGTGATGGGAAACGGACAGGATATCCAGGGAGAGAAGAAGCTGGAACATGTCCAGAATCCGCAGCAGTGACACGTCCATAGAGCTTGCTGTGAGAAGGCACCTTTTCTCAAAGGGTTTCAGATACAGACTGAACTATCCTCTGCCCGGAAAGCCGGACATCGTGTTTCCCGGAAAAAGGATCGCGGTGTTTGTCAACGGCTGCTTCTGGCATATGCACGGGTGCCGCCTTTCAAAGACACCGTCAGCACGGAGGGAGTTCTGGGAGGCGAAGCTGACGGGAAACAGCAGGAGGGACAGTGATGTCAGGAACATCCTGAAAACCATGGGATGGAGGGTTTTCACAATATGGGAATGTGAAATTGAGAAGGACATCAGCTATGCTCTTCACCCTCTGGCAGAAACGCTTTCCAGCGAATATACTGGCAGAGAGGAAAAAAATGAGGGTTCAAATCCGGAAAAACTGTGAATCCTTATCAGCATATTCACAGCTGTGACCGGTATGTTTTTTAAACTGCTGTATATGTTTTCCCATGTACTCCCCCGGGATTACACTAACTCCGGAACAGCTGAAAGCTGCAAAGCATGAGAGTGGCCACCTCAGAGTAATAGCATGTCCGGGTTCAGGAAAAACCGAGGTCCTTGCACAAAGGGTGGCCAACCTGATAACGATGGGGGAAAAGCCGGCCGGCATCGTTGCAATAACCTTTACAGAGAAAGCTGCGGAGGAACTGAAGACCAGAATAAGACGCAATCTTGACAGATTATGCCCTGAAAGATCCGATTTCGGTGATATGTTTGTTGGCACAATACACGCATTCTGTCTGTATCTGCTGAAAGAGATAAACCCGATTTACAGAACATATGATGTGCTTGACGACCCGAAGAGGGTTGCATATGTGTCCAAGGGGGAGATATACTATGGTATCGGGCTGCGGAGCTTTGAAACCGGCGCCCGTGGCGAGTATTACAAAATTATTGAGAGGTTCCTCAGAAGTGTGGACATAATGCTTCTGGAGGACGTGGATCCGGAAGCGCTCACCAGCGAGGATTTCAGGAAGAGCTTCACCAGATACCTTGAATCCCTTGAAAGGGACAGGTATTTTGATTTTCCGGGTCTCGTATACAGGCTCGTCAAGCATATTGAAAAGGATCCTGACAGCCTGAGGTCGGTTTCCGACAGGCTGAGACACATCATTGTGGATGAGTATCAGGATGTGGACAGACTGCAGAAAAAACTTCTGGATCATCTTTCGAAAACAGCCAAATCCGTATGCGTCGTGGGTGACGATGACCAAGGGATATATCACTGGAGGGGGACTGAAGTTTCCATTATAAGGGATTTTGTCAGGGAATACGGGAGGATCTATAACACAAGTGAAGTGGAGATCGGGAGAAACTTCAGGAGCACGTCTGCGATCGTTGAACTTTCCAGGAGATTTATAGAGCACAACAGTGAAAGGGTCATGAAGTCAATGGAGCACAACCGGGATCTCAGGAGAAAATACGAAAGGGGGGATATCCAGTTCGGAATGTTCGGCAATGAGGAAAAGGAGATGAATTTCATATTCTCCAGGATAAAGGAGCTTCACGGCACAGATTACATCGACAAGTCAAACAACAGCTGCTCAATCGGTTATGGCGACTTTGCACTTCTTGTGAGAACAAACGAATGGGCGTCAAAGATAGTGAGATATCTCTCTGAAAGAGGAATCCCTGTCATCGCAACAAGCGGGGAGAGTATTTTTGAGGCTCCCGAGGTGAATCTTGCCCTTGACTGCATACGCTACATCTTTGATCTGGAAACATATGACAGAACCTCGGGGACACAGAAACAGATCACGCTGAAGGATCTGGTTCTCTCATATTCTGAGGTCTTCAGCCCAGCCGCCTATCCTTCCTCCTCATCAGAATTTTTTGCTGACAAGCTTCAGGAAATCCGTTCCGATGTGCAAAAAATCCGCGCTGACCCGAAAAGGGACTATCTGCCAGGTCTCGGCTTTCAGGGGATATATCACCGGGTTCTAAATTCATTCGGGGCTGACATTTTCTCATTTGGTGACACTTACAACTACAATCTTGCACGCCTCAGCCAGGCAATATCCGACTACGAGTCGGTCTGGATAAGGCTGAGAGCCAAGGAGATAAGGCACTTCTTCACTTTTCTGAATGCATACGGCAGATCCCAGTATTCAGATACCCAGCACCAGGACTCAACAGTGCTGGATGCAGTCAGGGTGATGACAATGCACAAATCAAAGGGGCTTGAATTTCCGGTCGTGTTCATTCCATATTTCATAGAAAAAAAGGATCCGGCGTGGAGTGGCACCTATGTTGATGAAAACCTCTACGATGTCGCCAAGTATCGCGGGAATGAGGAGGATGCCAGAAGAGTGTACTACACTGCAATAACGCGCTCTGAGAAATATCTGTTCCTTACAGGATCCCGGAATCTCGAGGGAAGAAGCCGGCCAAGGGTGCCGCACCATTTTCTGGAAGAGCTGCAGGGGGAGTTTGTCGCGGAGGCAGGTTCTCTTGTCAGGAAGAGAACAGGATTTCCTGCGAGGCTCAAAACCGAGGGGACCTATAACTCCTCCTACAGCGAACTTGTCAGTTTTGACCGCTGCCCCAACGATTTCCTTTTAAGGGTTGTGTACGGCTACAATGCGGGGGTGCCTACGGCATTCGGATACGGTACAAACATACACAATGTGCTGAACATGATACACCGCGAATTCATAAGGAGCGGAACAGTGCCCGGCGATAATGATATCAGGGCCATCTTTGAGACATTCTTCAAGATGAGATATGCCACGGACAAAATTGCTGAACGTTTCAGAGAGGCAGCTATCAAGGTTGTACAGAATTACGTAAGGGTCAACGGATCGGATTTCGGCAGGATCCTCGAAACCGAGAAGAGATTTGAATTTGTAATTGGAAATGCCCTTATAAACGGACAGATAGACCTCCTGAAGAGAATTGACGCGGATGGAAATCTTGCTGCCGTCGAGATCATAGATTTCAAGGCCGACAGAAGCGGTGACAGCAGTGGAGGCGATGATGACAAAATCGGACTGTATGACACCGATTACCAGAAGCAGCTGAGATACTATGCACTGGCCTGCATAAGGTCTCTGAATCTGCATCCGCAGAAGGCAGTCATTCATCATCTGGACACCGGAAAGACGGATGATGTTGACATCTCTGACGGCAAACTGGAAGAGACGAGAATGGAAATAGAAAATTCCGTCAGGTCAATAATGGACAGGAACTTCATTCCGAAACCCGGTAAAAGTAAATGTGATGCCTGTGATTTCAGATTACTTTGCCCCTATAAAGCAGACCTCTCTATCGGAGGATGACAGCCACCTGAAAAGCACTCTCTTAAAGACATTACTCAGTGCGTGCATTTGGAACGATTTTCCTGAGGGAAACGGCGATATTAATGAAATTAGAAAGTATTTCAATCAGAAACGTTAGGAGCTTTCACGAGGAAGCAGACATAACATTCGATGAGGGTTTTAATGTTTTTATAGGTGCAAACAAAGGCGGTAAGAGCAATCTGCTGGACATCATCGTGGTGGTTCTGAAAAGATACGTCTTATACAACTGGACTGTTAATGATGTTAATGTAGGCAATCCAATACATCTCGAACATCAAATAGTACGACAAATCATGTATGACCCCCCTGGCAGATATCTAGACAGATTTTTTGGTGATAGCGCTGGCCCTCAAGAAATAAAACTGCGGATCAAGGTCACAGAAGACGATGTAAGAGGTTTGGAAGTGGTCAGGAACAATATGACTAAACTCAATGAAATTGAAAGATCAAAGTTTTTTAATTCTAGTTCAACAACAGGAATAAATGTGGACGGGGACCTCCCTGATGTTGGGTCAGTTGTTGAGATTGAAGTGAAGGACTGGGCAAACATCGAACCGGTCCAGCAGTCTTCAAAAAATTATCTAAGTTACACGCGCAATTACGAACTTTTTTCAATTTTGATTGAAGAATATAACTCCGGGGTAAAAGAAGATGAGAAAATCAACTCTCTCCCGCCGCCTTTTCAGTATTTTTCCCCTAACAGGGACAACACTTTTGGCAGCGAAAATGTCAATCTGGCCGGAATAAAAACGAATGACGTTTTGAAGGAGTTTGTAAAAAACACCTCTAGAACGCTTGAGAAAACATGGGACTTCATTTCGTACTACTTAGCAATGAAAATGCGTTCAGCTGGTGACGACCCTGTGAAATTCCACGGAGACATGGAAATTAAGCTTATTGAAGAAAGAATGAAGGATCTCGGATATGAGGGACTGACCGTAAGCTGCATTGATAAACAGACAAACAAGTATGAGATTACAGCAAAGGAAGAGGGGCGAGAATTGCCTCCCTTATCAATGAGTTCGGGTGAAAAGGAGATGCTAAATATTTTGCTTTCGATATACGCCTTCGGGCTGATGAATGGATTGCTTATACTTGATGAACCTGAGCTTCACATACATCCCACATGGCAAAAGAGGATGGCAGTTTTGCTCGAACAGGTACAGAAAGATAGGAAAATACAGATTATAATGGTAACACATTCCGCAAGTTTCATAACTGAAAATACCGTAAAGAACACATTCAGGGTTTTCCGGAGTGAGGGCGCCAGTAAAGTTGGAAAATTCAGTCATAATCCTCAAAACTCCGATGACTTGGACCTGTATCGGGTCATGAACACGCTGGGGTTTCAAACAGCCTTATTTTCTAACGCTGTCATTCTTGTGGAGGGCCAGACAGACAGAATAATTTTTAGAGGAATAGTTGACAGGCTGCTGTCTGAAACCGGTAAAAACGTAATGAAGAGCATAGAAATATTCGACGTAGGAGGCAAGAAAAATCTAAACAAATTCGGAGAAATATTGGCCGGTTTCCGCATTAATGCTTATATAATAGCTGATCTGGATTACATTATAGACATGGCCGAGATGGCTGGTTGCACAGACTTTGATTCAAATAAAGCGATGGAAAATATGCACCAAAGAAACAGCAAGGATGGGAATTCACTCTTTAAAATGCTTGATCACTTCATTGAGACGGGTTGTCGTCAGGATGATGAGGTGAGTTGCCGGCAACTGAAGGAATTATCAGAGTATATTAAGAACAGATACACAACCTTTAAACCAGAATGTAGAGATAAAAAGGATGAACTCATATCAACTCTTTCTGCGAAAGGCATTTATGTCCTGTCTAAAGGGGAAATTGAGCAGTATTTTCACTCGGAGCATTCGGGCATGAAGTATAAGCTTGAAGAAGCTCTAAAAACAGCTGATAGAGTAATGAACAGCGATATCCCAATAGATGAAGAGTTGGCAGGAATTGTTAGAAATATAATTGACAAATCCTGATATCCGAGTATATTGCTCCTCTGTTTTGCCGGGAACTCGCTCTGAAATACTGACTTCTCAACTTGGTTCTCCCTCTTTTTACTTTCTCTCCGCACTGATGTCCAGCAAAGATTTCTTCTTCATGTATTAAAAAAACTTGAATAATGGGCATATAAATAAACAGGTCAGCTTTTACATACAGTTATGGTTTTCATGCATTTAAATTTCTAAGCTATGAGACAAACTGGTTGAGAGTTTATAGATTTTAAATTGTGGATATAGATTGCCTTGCTCATTAAATATTGTAAACTTAATCTATGATCGAATGTTAACTTCTGATGATGTCAGAGAGTTTCGCTTATCACACCGACCTTGGCTGGTTTGAAAACATTAAGAATTCCGGTATCACGGACGAGATAAACTTCTGGATTACAGACAGAAACATCAACCTGTTTCCAGGAGAGTTATTCTTCATGAAGAACAACAGGCGTTTTATAGGCATGGCAAGAGTGAAACGTGTGGAAAAAGGTGTCGCAATAAAGGATGCCTGGGATAGGTATGGCACAGGCAACGGCGCTCCCGGACTATTTGCCATGATTCAGCGCATATCAGAGGTTCTTGGTGACAAATCTGCGAACCAGAACCATGCCATAACTTGCATTATCCTTTCTGATTTCCACCCCATAATATCAGTATCCTTTGACGATGCCGGTCTACCATATTTCCAGACTAACAAACGCCTGTCAGAGAGCGAGACCGAGAAACTGCTCAGGATCATTTAAAATATCGTTCTGTCAGTCAGCAGCTGGCAACTTTGTTGAATACTTTTCTGAATTCTTCTGCGAGATCCTTCTCCCAGGTGTCTTTGTTGAAATCCAAGCGCAGCATGCAGACCCAAAGCAGAAGCCCGTCTTTCTTGAAATTATAAGGTTCGCTAATCTGGGTCTTCCCCCCGGGGAATACCAGTATAGTTCCATTGGCTTTATAGAGGTCTGAATATGTAAACATCTGATACAAGTCTGATTGAGCTATCTTGAAGACATCATCATCCGGGTCTTCTGATCCCTCTTCAATTTTAATATCCTGTATTATCTTATACTTCGTATCAAGTATGAAGCTTTTTTTAACACCTTCTTTCTGAACTTCTATCCACAAATCAGGTATTGTGAACCTTAGGGCACTTGACCGGTTGAAAATAAAATTCTTATTTTCGTACTGAGGTTCTATCCTTACTGCCCACTCCGGGAAGATAACTGATTCGTTTTTCTTAATGAATTTAACAAAGAACTCCTGAAATACCCTGTTCATATCGAATAGCATCATCATTGCCTGTTTACCATTTCCAGGGTCTGGTCTCAGATGTTTTATTATCAGGTCCGCGTAATTATACGGTATCTGGAACCTGTCGTTAAGGCGGTTGAAGCTGACAGGGATCGGCAATGTGTGATTTGCAACAGCTTCAGACTGAAAGAGCAGTTCAATTGATGTAAGTAAATGAAGACTCCTAAAGTCCTGTGTGAAGGTTGAGAATAGGTTAGTAGCATAGGCGAAGTATCTGTTCATCTCGTTATCGGCTGAAAATCTAAAGTCTGTAATATCAAAGACTGACTTGTCCAGCCGGTTTAACTGCCTCTCCAAATTCAGTTTTCCTCTAAGGTATCTGCTTTCCTCCTCTCTCCTTACGTATCTTCGATACATTCCCTGATTCAGTTCCTTCTCCAGCGTAATGGAATAGAACATGATGAGTAACTCAAACAAATCATTCCTCTCATACCGTGGAGATATCATAGTTTCCGGATTAAAAAGAGAGGGGGTCAGGTATGTGTAAAGAAGTATCCTAAGAAGATTTTTCATAGTTCCCTCTTGAATCTGATCGTCCTTTGCCCATACTTTTGGGAGGATAGATACAGTAAATTGTCCTGTCTGAACAGTGCCAACAAAGTGCTTAAAATAGGCAAAAGAATTTTGCACCTTGAGGAATTTTGACCATTTCTCATCTTTCAGGTACAAACTCGTAAGCTCCTTCAACAGCCGATCGTTTGTAATATGATCGTATTCAGAAACCTGTAAAATATCCTTAGGACTGGGCATCAGTGTTACCTACAAACCCTTTGAGCTCCGATTTGAAGTTCTCAGCATTGGAGAGTAATGTACCTTTGGGCACGTAGTATGTGTTTCCGTCGCCTCCATTTTTTGAGAAGAATTTTCCGTTCAAAACTGTTTTGTAAAGGATCTCATCTCTGCCATAGTATATCTCCTTAAGAAGCGGGATTATCTTATACACGAATATCTGGCGAAGGGTCTCGTATGGGTTCCCACTTGAATCTTTAAGATCTTTGAAGAAAGCGTGGCCGATCAGAAAATCTTCGCCCTTGGTTTCTAATATCTTTTTGTTAAGCATCTTGAAGAGTTCTATAACTGTATCTTGAAATTGTGTGTCGCTTATCGATTGGTTGTCACTTATCCACCTTTTAATAATTTCATCGCTTGGAGGGACCAGGAAAAACAAAAACCGTCTCCTTAACGCAATATCCAGTAAGGCAATGCTCCTGTCAGAATCATTCATGGTTCCTATGATGTACACATTTTCTGGAACTGAAAATTCCTCGTCAAAATTTGGAATTTTAAGCGCCATACCTTTAGACGGGGCGCGGAATCTTTTATCCTCCTCTATGAGGGTTATCAGCTCTCCGAATATCCTTGAAATGTCTCCTCTGTTGATTTCATCAATTATGATCACATACGCTGACTTTAAATCATTCCTTGAGCGGTCGCAAATGGTCTTGAATATACCGGGCTCAGACTTGTATTCTATCTGGCCTCCAGCTACTTTTGCCCTGATACCTCCGATAAAGTCCTCATATCCATATGACTGATGGAAGGTAACTTTTACTAACTTATCCTTATCCACCTCTGATGGTGGCATCGTATTAACGGTCTGCCCGTCTCCTGCAATCAAGCTTTCTATTTCGCCTATAGTCTTGATGTTTCCGTTAATGATTCCAGCTGCGATAATCTGAGCCAGATAGGTCTTACCTGTACCTACGGGGCCATGCAGGATAATATTCTTTGCAATAGCCGGGATATCTGATTCAGAGTCACTTATGATACTCCCGGTCCCTGATGATATTCCATCTTCATAGTAAGGTAGATTCTTTTTTGTCCTGAGAAGATACTCATCGTTGATGATTTTAACAAGGCCCGGTGGGGCCGATGTAAGATATGCTCCCTGACGCAGATTCATGTTTTTATCATAAAACACTTCATTTTCTTTTATCCGAATGTTCTCGAGCTCTTTCAAGTATTTTTCTGAGAGATCATCCCACTTTATAGGGCTGGAAAGGCTGGTGTAGCCCTTTAGTGTTACGTAGAATCCTTTCGTCTTTCCGGTTGAGGGCAGCGTTCCACCCGGACGGACGTTAAACTGCTTATAAGTCTGGTCAACTCTTGAAACCCCTGCAATACTCTTATCATCGTCCATCACCAGGTGAATGACAAGGTCATTCTCTCTCACTTCCCTCATATTGGCATATATATCCCTATCAGATTTGTCTGTTTCAGAGCTCCAAAGAGCCTCCCCCAATCCAGAATTAAATGACACTGGTATTATGTGTGTTTTCCTGGCCGTTTTTTCAATCCACCAATGAAATGAATCTGCCGACCCGGAAACAGTCCCGTTTTGGTTGATTTTATACCAGAGCCAGTCAATTTCCCACAGTGTTAACCCATTATTTTCTGCTATTTTTCTTACAAAATTGCTGAATCTCTCATATTCTTCCGCCGGATCCCGAAACTTTTCCTCGCTGTCTCCCAGAATACTATTCACTGCATTCTTACTTGTCCCGTTCCATACCGCGTATTTTCGAGGGTATGACACTAGCAAAATTGCGGTAAATACTGCTATATTGAGATATTTTACCCTGTATTTGCCCCTTATTACATCACGTATTCTATCCTGAATTGGCAGTGACTCATCAAGAAGTCTGCTAACAGCATTTTTTACCGCGATAAAGTTTCGTCTCAATTTTTCTTCATTTCGGTCTATGCCTGTCCAGTGTTTATTATAATCTTTTTTCAAAAATCTATCAAAGGTGTCCCAATTAAACTCGCCAGACCTGAAATATTCCCCAAATTCCTTAATCACCTCAGTTTCATCTTTTCTTAATCCGGGGTCAGCAGAGAATTGATCACGAACCTTTTTAGCAAAAATGCCAATGTCCTTCATGCTGTAGGATAGGGTCTGGATTTATTTCTAATTACTGTCATAATGCCTTGAAAAGCGTGAATTGATAAATAACAAACTTTTTCGTTTTAACATTCAAACTTCTATTTAGGCAAGAAAATAATATAGAGCATCAATGAATTCTTCATTCCCTTCTCGTCAGTCAATATTTAGTGTCCGAATGGGAAATTTTTTCGGACAGCAAAAGTAGAGTTGGACACATCACATATATGTGAGTCATTGAATTTAATCAACGAGTTCCTGGACTAGCACAACATTTATCATGAAACCCACTGATATGCCCTGTGATTTCAAATTCTTAAGAACGTATGTACTGTGTATTCCCAGCAAGCATATCCAGCTTTTCTCAAGTGACTAGGGGGTATGAGCTGGCTCTTTGCCTTCAAATTGGTGACATAGTCTTGGCAATTCATTCCTAGGAAGAATGCCATCCACAACTTTGTATATCTTGTCTTCAAATCTGGCTTCATTCCCGATTACCTGGAAGCTTACTCTTTGTGTCTTAATGTCAGGGTAATTTTCTCTATATTCTGTGTATTTATCATTAGTGATTATGAAGCGATCTTTGTCCTCTTTAAACCTTAGAAGCCATTCATCGGCAACATTTCCCTTTGCGACGGCTTGTAGATACCCTGTTCTCGATAATTCTTTGTAGACGTCATTGTCGTCGACTTCATCATATAAATTATTGTCACAGAGAACCAGGACCCTGTTAAACCCAATTTCTCCCAATTTATTTATCACTGCTTTGATGTTCCTGGCATGAGGAACGTCTCCGCGTTCCCTGGACCCATTGTTCCAGGCTACGTTGCTCCCATCTACATAAATAGTATCATTCCTGTATAAAGAAAACTCGACGTCTTCGGAAACTGAGATCAGCTTGCCGATTTTGCTGAATTTGCTATTGCTGGAAAGAAAATATTTTAGCAATTCTACCGTTATTTCATGCCTATCTTGCCCGTACCAGTCTCTGCTGTAGTTATGTGACTCACGGCGTAATTTTCTCTCCATTTCCTTTAGTTTTATACTCTGGCCCCCTCTTAGACGGCTGATAATGTGAAAAATATGAAATTCAAAAGGTGTCTCAAAATCATAATCGAACCTTTTTATGAATAGTATCCTGTAATCTTGAAACTCGCAGGGATTATCAATACCCAATGAAGCAGCTTCATAATATTCTGCACCTTTTTCGAATCCTTTCAATTTTGCCATTTGCCAGTCTGCATACTTTTTAAACCCCAGTTCTCTTGATAAATAGCTCTCCGCCCTGTACCTTGAGGCTTGTTCAAATTCATCATAAAACCTGTAAGAGTTGTTAAATTCCTCAAAGTCTTTGTAACCATGGCTTACTGCATCGTAATACAGTGATGCAACGGACTCCACTTTATACTTTTCTGATATGTATCTAAGGAGACTGTCAGATCTATAATCCAAAAAACCCATTTCCTTGGCATAGATATAGTCATAGAGCAGTCTGTACCCGTCAGACTCCGCTGAATAAATCACGTTTTCCGCCGTGAAAAAGAATATCTCAGAATGTGGCTTTTCCCTTTCAAAATCCGGAGACTTTCCATCTGCCGTCTTAAACTTATTGCAAATTGGGGCATAACATGACCAGATTGTTTCAGGCTTGCACTTATTTGTGTACTCTATAAACGAGTCTAAGTCACCTAGCCTTATTTCAATAGAACCGAGAGTTTCGTAACCCATGCAGTCTTTAACTTCAGGTATTTCATAGGCAGTGTTGTCTGTCATTTCCACCCGTCCACGTATTCCTTCATTTCCATTCGGTCACTCTCCGTGAACGGCAGGTTGACGTAATGTCTGAGCGCCGTGAGCGAATTGTGCCCCTGAGAAAGGAATACCTCCTCCTTTCTCTCCGGATATGAGGAGATCAGCCAGGATTCATACGTCTTCCTGAACATCTTCATGTTAATCCCTGCAGAACCGATGCCAGCTCTTTCCGCACAGGCCTTCAGGTATTTTATAAGTCCCTGTTCCGTTGGAATATCATCATGATTTATTGATCTGTGAAGGTTCTCAATTATGGTCCTTCCCTTGATGCTGAGGTGTACCCACCTCTGCGTTACAGTTGCCTTGCGCTTCTTTATTGCGATGCGCGGTATGTGGATGAATGTTCCGTCAAACCAGTCCGGATTCTGAAGGAATAATTTCAGCTCCACCACCCTCATGCCTGTCAGAAGAGCAGCATCGAAAAGCGACCTGTAGAAAGGCCCTGCCTCTGTTCTGAGTTTAATGTATTCACCCGGCCGAAGGATTCTGGATCTCATCCTTACCACGTTTGGTCTCTCGCTTTCCTTCTTTGGATCCAAGTATTCTATGACTATGGGCTCCATTCTTATGGTTTAACTTAAAATTTAACTTATACTTTTCTCCAAGTTTTCCCTTGGTAAGATAATGAATTTCACACGATATGATCTAAAAAGGTTTAAGTCCTATGATAGGAGTTAAACCCAAATGCAGCATGGAACAAAATGTAAGGAAAGGTGATTTCTTGCCCTCCCCCCTTGAAGAATTGTAGGCCGGATCGTTAGGGGTGATCCGAACCATCACAGAAATGGATCACCATAATGTTAATTTAAGTTTCAGCATGTTCTTATATGGTCAACAATAAAAACTATTCTGAAGCTCTAGAAAGACTTAAATTTCTATTATCTAAGGTAAATCGTAATGCCGTTGTATTTACCTCAAAGGATTTAGTTCTGAAGAGATTTCAACCAATTTTCTCTCATTCACACGTCCTCTCACTAAAACAAAGTGAGCTAGAAAAGTTTTTGCATGAAAGGAATAATCATCACTGGACAATGCTTGACAGGCAAACTACAAATTTAGTTTCTGAAATGGATAAACTGAGACAAACATTGTTTAATATGACAGATCAGACCATTCCACTCGATCAAAGAATAGACAGAACGTCTCATGTCAAAGGCTTGGGGCTGGGGATTTTAACACCTATGCTAATGATGTTTAATGAAAAAGAATACGGAGTATGGAACTCTAAAACTGACAAATTTTTTATTGATTTTAATTTACTTCAGAACAGATCTATGACAAATGGTCAACTGTATCAGGAAGTCAATTCACTTTTACATAAATTTGCCCTTGATTTTAAAATTGGACTATGGGAGCTTGATGCACTGTTTCATTATCATATATTCCTCCAAGATGACCCGAGCCATCACAGAACCGGAACACTATGATAATAATATTATAGAGAAGAACAGATACATAAAGATCGTGCGAAAAGCGGTTGTCCAGATCATGGAGGTTTCTTCATGAAGTCCAAATATTCAGCGGAAGAGAAGTTCCAGATAGTCATGGAATCCTTCACTGACAATGTGACACAGGCGGAGATATGCCGGAGGCACGGCATATATCCTGTTCAATTGAGCAAGTGGAGGGAACAGTTCATCCAGGGCGGAAAGTCAGCACTTGCTCAGAGTAGGAATTCTGATTCAAGGGATGAGGAGATCGATGACCTGAAGAAGATCATAGGAGATCAGTCAATGGTCATAGACGCTTTTAAAAAACGATCAAGAGAACAAAATGATGGTTCTTGATGATCTGAAGGATCAGATTCCTCTCAGGGAGATCTCAAGAATATCCGGAATCTCGCTGTCCGGATATTATTACAGACCCAGGAAGAGGCACGTTCAGAGGCTTGACCCTTCAACAAGGGAAAGGATCAAGGACATTGCATCAGAAAGACCGACATACGGATACAGGAGAGTGTGGGCAATATTGAGGAATCAAGGTACGAAGGTGAACCGGAAGACCGTCAGGAAGGTATTGAAGAATAGTAATCTGAGCCTTCCTGCATCAAAACACAGAGGTAGAACAAAGACCAGGAATCTGTACAAGCCAAAGGGACCCGATCAGCTCTGGGAAACTGACATCACATACATTCCAACAGAGTCTGGAATGACTTATCTGATGTGCATAATTGTAATCGCCGGTTGATTTTTGTGCATTTTCGCCGGAATAAAAGTGGTCCAGATCGCCGGTTTAATTCTGATCCATTTCCTCATGTGGAAGAGGGTCTGAGTTGTACCGGCTGGAGGTGTGGAGAATGATCAGGGACATGAAGGATAGGGGAATGAGCAACAGGGAGATCGCAAGGGATCTTGGCATATCAAGGAACACAGTCAGTAAACTGCTGAGAACAACCAGACTGGCGGATCACAGGAAAAGGGAGAGGGGATCAAAGCTTGATCCATACAGGGAGAAGATCAGGGCACTCATAGATGAGCACAACCTTTCGGCTGTCAGGATACTGGAGGAGATCAGGAAGATGGGATACGATGGGGGATACACAATACTGAAGCATTACTGCCATGAACTGCGAAAGGATCGGAGGATACAGGCAGTATACCGCTATGAGACAGATCCGGGAAAACAGTCACAGGTTGACTTCGGGGAGTTTGGGTACATAGATATGGACGGAAAGAGCAGGAAACTATACGCCTTCTCCATGATCCTGGGATATTCCCGTATGCGTTATGTGGAATTCACCACATACATATCCACCGAGAATGTCATAAGGATGCACCTCAACGCATTCTCCTTCTTCGGCGGGTTCACGGACACAATCCTGTATGACAACATGAAGCAGGTTGTTATCGACAGAAAACCGAAAGCCTCAGAATCCAGGTTCAACCAGAAGTTCATGGATTTCGCAGAGTACTATGGTATTGTGATAAGGTTATGTTACCCATACAGGCCTGAAACGAAGGGGAAGATCGAGAACACAATAAAGTATGTGAGAAATAACTTCTGGGCAGGCAGGACATTTGAGTCGCTATCAGACATCAATGTCCAGTGCCGGGAATGGCTCAGGAAGGTCAATTCCCAGGTACATGGAACAACGCATGAGGTACCCCTGCAGAGATTGAAAGATGAAACTCTCAACCCACTTTCATCAGTACCGGCATACATGACAAGGAAGGAGGAATCCAGAAAGATATCCAGGGACTGCTATGTTTCGTATAAGGGGAACAGGTATTCCGTTCCATGGAAATATGCAGGCAGGGAATGCAGGATCATTGAGGAATCAGCAACGTTGAAGATACAGGTCGATTCCACCATTGTTGCTGAACATTCCCTGATACCCGGAACAGGAAGGATATCAAGGAAGAAGGAGCATTTTGAGGGATTGCTGAAGGCCATAAGGGAGGAGAATTCCGCAGTGTACGGGCAGATGGTGGAAACACGTGACCTGAAGAGATACGAGGAGGTGTCATGATGGATTCATACGGGAGGGTTCATGAATACCTCAGCAGGCTGGGCATGACCACAATGGAAAGCATCATTGACTCATACCTTGAAACATCCCATGACAGGCCGGTCATGGACATACTGGATCATCTCCTCTCCGAAGAGCTGAAGCACAAGCTTTCAAGGAAGACGGAGAACATGCTGAACTGGTCCGGTTTTCCCTTTAGGAAGACAGTGGATGATTTCGATTTCTCCTTCCAGCCCTCCATTGACAGATCCGTCATGGACGACCTGATGACACTGAGGTTCATGCACAACACCGAGAACGTTGTATTCCTTGGTCCACCAGGCGTGGGGAAGACACACCTGTCCATTGCACTGGGAATGCGTGCAATCATGTCCGATATTCCCGTGTATTACACATCCGCCATGAAGCTTGTGCAGACACTTAAGAGAGACTATGATCTGAAAAGGCTGGAATACAGGATAAAGACGTATTCCAGGTTCAGGCTGATGATAGTGGACGAGATCGGTTACCTGCCATTGACAAGGGAGGAATCCAACCTGTTCTTCCAGTTCGTTTCCTCACGTTATGAGAAGCGTTCCACCATATACACATCCAACAAGTCATTCAGCGAATGGGGCGAGATACTTGGCGATTCAGTGATGGCTTCAGCTGTCCTTGACAGGATACTCCATCACTGCACTGTCATTAACATAAAGGGCGAGTCATACAGGCTGAAGGACAGGAGAAAGAATTCTTTGCAGACAGAAAGAAGAGGTGAAAAGAATGAGTGAAAAGTTATATGGGGTGGATCACTTTTACACCAGCGATTTTGCACAAATCCTGACCGGCATTTACAATAAAGGACTGTTTCACAAAGGAATGGCAGGGTTTTCATTATTCCATGTCATGTATGGCAAGGGATGCCATACGATCCATGGAGAATGCTGTTCTGATGGCATTCAACGGATCAGTTCCCAAAGGTCTGGTGCTCAGGACAGACAATGGCCCCCAGTACATATCACACGAGTTCAGGAGTGCCATGAAACTTCTTGGAATAAAGCTGGAATACATACAGAAGCATACTCCTGATGACAACGGAGACATCGAATCCTTCCACAATTCAATCAAAACAGACTACATCTGGCATAATGAATTCAGGGACTTCCATGAGGCCTCCGTTGAGATAGGGAGGGCATTCTCTGATTACAATGAATGCAGGCCGCATTCATCCATAGATTATCTTCTTCCTGGGGATTTCAGGAGTAAGTTCCTGAATGATCAGACA
>JAKAUZ010000078.1 GCA_021817415.1 Thermoplasmata archaeon
TTTAAAGAGAAGGGGATAACTGTCAGGAATGGAACGATACAGGACGCAACATTCATCACTTCCGATCCCGGTCACAGGAGGAAGGACAAGCAGGATATGGTCGATCCGCAGATGCCTACTGTCAGCAGTGGGAATGATTATCCCAATCCTGAAAAGAAGACAAAGGATGTATTGAAGTCTGCCTCGATAGACGAAAGGAGGCATTCATTGACAAGAAGGTCCAAGGACGGAAGCTGGACTAAAAAGAACAACAGATCATACTTCGGTTACAAGCTGCACACAATCCAGGGGGTGGAGAACGACATGATAGCAAACTATTCCGTAACAACTGCATCCTTACACGATTCACAGATAGATCTCTCAATTCCAGGAGTAGTGAACTACAAGGACAAAGCGTATTTCGGAGTAGAGGGCAGGGGTATTGATGCAGCAATGGACAAGGCTCTGAAGGGATACAAGCTGCCTATAGAATCCATAAGGAGGAATCTGAGGATCACCAGGAAGAGGTCTAGGGGAGAGAGACCATATTCAGTTATGAAGAGAACTTTCCGTGGAAGTCATACTTATGTGACAACTGTTCCAAGGGTGAGGGTCAAGGCGATGTTCCTGTGCCTTGGACACAATCTTTTCAACTTATTGTCCCTGACAAATTGGAGAAAGATAGCTGCAGCTATCGCAATCATCTGAAAATTAGAGGGAAATACGCAAGAAATAATGGACAAATAGTGCCGTAACGGTATTTTCTAATACCTCACACAGACAAAGATGCAATTCGTAGAAAAATTCATAGGGTTATTGGAAATCTTCTTATGAATGAGGTGGTTCAATGACGGATGAAGAATACGTACATAAGTTCATCAGTAGTTGTGTAAGTATTGCGAAAGAACTTGATGAGGAGAAGATAATAAAGATGGCGAGGCTCTTGCTAGATATCCGGTTCAGGGGAGGTAGGCTGTTCGTCATTGGTGTTGGGGGAGGTGCTGGTAACGCGTCGCACGCCGTTTGTGATTTTAGAAAGATAGCTGGGATAGAATCCTATGCCCCTACTGACAACATAAGCGAGATTACTGCGAGAGTTAACGACGATGGCTGGGAAACCGTCTTTTCAAACTGGCTCAGGGTAAGCAGGCTCAATCAGAATGACGGAATCTTTATTTTCTCAGTAGGAGGTGGGAACGAAGAGAAAAACATCAGCGTGAATTTGGTAAGGGCTTTAAAGTACGCTAAGCAAATTGGAGTGAGAATAATGGGTGTTGTTGGTAGAGACGGAGGATATACTGCAAAGGTCGCCGATGTATGCATTATCATTCCAAATGTAGATCCGGAAAACGTAACCACCCTAACAGAGAGTTTCCAGGCCGTGCTGTGGCATTTGCTCGTATCAATCCCAAGCGTGAAGATGAATGAGATGAAATGGGAAAACACAAAATAAAGCTGGTCCCAAGAATAAGAGCTGTCTTTCTGGATAGGGACGGCGTACTTGATGCACTTGTGCTTAACGCTGAGAGGAACGACTATGAGCCCCCACACAAACCTGAGGAACTTACGATCTTACCTGGCGTCATATCAAGTTTGAAGAGATTGCAGGCCGCAGGGTACTCGCTGTTCCTAGTCTCTAACCAGCCGGACTATGCCCTAGGAAAAACAAAAATGGGTGCCCTTAAGCTTGTGCATACAGAATTTGCCAGAATAATGCGGCGGGGAGGTGTGCAATTCAAAAAATACTATTACTGCTATCATCATCCAAATGGTGTTGTCCCGAGATACTCATTCGAATGTGACTGCAGAAAGCCAAAACCGTTCTTCCTGATTAAGGCAAGCATTGACTATAACATAGACATTTCTGCCTCGTGGATGATCGGAGATACAGACAAGGACATAGGAAGCGGCAGAGCAGCAGGGGTGAGAACTATATTGCTGGATTACGAATTATCATCAAAGCAAAGAACTTCTAGCAACCCGGACTATGAAGTAAAAGACTTAAATAAGGCAATCGATATCATCATCGATACTAATCATACGGGGCAGTACAAACATGGGAAACAGAATGAAGCTCAAAGTGAAACTTTTCGCAGATGGAGCTAATATAAATGAAATTATGTCGGTATACGGCCAGGGGTTCGTTAGTGGCTTTACAACTAATCCAACGCTCATGAGGAAAGCCGGCATAAGAGATTACGAAGAATTCGCAAGGGAACTGTTGAAGAGCATAAATGACCTGCCTATTTCCTTCGAAGTTTTCTCTGACGATTTTCCTAGTATGGAAAGAGAGGCAAGAAAGATATCTGCCTGGGGCGATAATGTATACGTCAAAATACCTATCACTAACACCAAGGGGGAAAGTTCAAGTGAATTGGTCACGAAGCTATCGGAAGAGGGTATCAAGCTTAATGTGACAGCCATATTAACTACGGGTCAGGTACGGAATATTTCTAAGGCACTATTTCCCGATACGCCCTCAATCGTGTCAGTGTTTGCCGGTCGTATAGCAGATACCGGAAGGGACCCAGTTCCAATAATGGAGGAATCTCTAAAGATATTGACGCATCTACCGAAAGCAGAACTTCTTTGGGCCAGTTCAAGGGAACTTTTGAACATCATTCAAGCTGACCGCGCTGGTTGTCACATAATAACTATCACTAACGATATTCTCAAGAAGATAACGATGATTGACAAGGACCTGGAAGAGTTATCACTGGATACGGTAAGGATGTTCTATTCCGATGCCATGGCGGCTGGTTACAGGATATGATCTCTGTTGTATTTCACTATCGTCCTACTCCAATGAGGCTGTCATGATAATAGTTCGAAGTCCTCTGCGGATCTCCTTAGGAGGAGGGGGTACCGACCTACCATCTTACTACTCCAATCACGAAGGTTTCTTGATAGCAGCGGCTATTAACAAATATGTGTACATAATGTTGCAGAGAACATTCGGAAGAGAGATTATCCTGAAGTATTCAAAAATGGAACATGTTCAATCCATAGAGGAAGTCCAACATCCCATAATCAGAGAAGCACTGAGTATTGCATTTGACAGTGATCCCAATATCGAAATAACAAGCGTCGCCGATGTACCTTCTGGAACTGGTCTGGGCTCATCTGGCAGTTTTAGTTGTGCTCTGCTCTTGGCCATTCATTCTTACAATAAGAGATTCATTTCTAGAGAGGTTCTTGCCGAAGAAGCGTGTCACATAGAAATTGACTTGCTGAAGGACCCAGTTGGAAAGCAGGACCCGTACGTGTCAGCATTCGGTGGGATAAATGAATTCAAGTTCTATAAGAACGGAAAAGTGGATGTGGAACCCTTAATGCTTAAAGAGGAGGTTCTGAATAGCCTTCAGGACAATTTATTGTTGTTCTTTACTGATTATTCTAGATCTTCAGCTGAAGTTCTTAGGGAACAGGATACGAGAACCCGAGAGGAGGATAAGTCTATGATAGACAATCTTCATTTCATTAAGGAACTCGGCCTAAAAAGCAAGAGTGCTCTAAAATCCGGTGATCTAGATAAGTTTGCCGAGTTGATGAATGTCCATTGGGAATATAAGAAACAACGGGGTAGCTCTATGAGTAACGACAGAATAGATAAATTGTACGACATTGCCAAGAAAAACGGCGCCCTGGGAGGGAAACTTGTCGGTGCGGGAGGGGGGGGTTTCCTGATGTTCTATACAAATGAGAATATGAAACTGAGGCGTGCAATGTCTAGCGAGGGGCTCAGGGAGCTACCTTTCAACTTTGATTTTGAAGGTACGAAAGTGATTTTTCAATGAAACTCCCTCCTGTTGTAATACTTGCAGGTGGTTTTGCAACTAGGCTGTACCCATTGACACGCAATATTCCCAAATCAATGGTTGAGATAGCTGGTAAGCCTTTCATACATTACCAGCTTTTGATGCTCAAGAAGAACGGAATATCTGATGTACTGCTATGTATAGGAAATCTAGGGTATCGGATAAAAGATTATGTAGGCGACGGAAGTAAATGGGAAATAAAAGTTATGTATTCGTATGACGGTGACAAGCAATTAGGCACAGGAGGAGCAATAAAGAATGCATTACCTGGCCTTCCCTCTGTTTTTTTTATCATTTATGGCGATTCTTACCTCAATGTTGATTTTGGCAAAGTATTGAAACAATTTAAAAATATTAACAAATTAGCAATCTTGACCATATACCATAATAGAAACAATTTTGATAGGAGCAATGTTACCTTCAAAAATGGCGAAATATTGAAGTACAGTAAGGTACAAAGTCACGGAATGGAATATATAGACTACGGTCTTAGCGTATTGAATAAGGAAGTATTTAACCATTGGCCCGATGGTGTAGCATTTGATCTGGGGGACGTGTACAAGAAACTGATTTTATCCAAAGAACTTGGGGTATTTGAAGCAACGCAGCGCTTTTATGAGATAGGCTCACCGAAGGGGTTAGAGGAATTTAAGGAATATATCAGTTCTATCCGTACTGGTTGAC
>JAKAUZ010000020.1 GCA_021817415.1 Thermoplasmata archaeon
CCCTGAACTGGGATCATGGCGTGATTAACAAGGGTGGGAGCATCGAATCTGAAACAACAGCTGCTTCACTGGGGAAAACGGGGGTGAGAACTTTCAATGCAATGTCAATAATGGAATTCCTTTCTGTAGACCTAGGCAAGTACCTGAAGAACTATCTTGATTTCGGCACAAAACTGAAAAAGAAGCCGCACATTTTTGCTGTTAACTACTTCCTGACGGAGAATGGGAAGTACCTTAACGAAAAGGTGGACAAGGCGGTCTGGCTGAAATGGATGGAGAAGCGCGTTCATGGGGAAGTGGATGCTATAACCACGCCAATCGGGTACATACCGAAGTATGAAGACCTTGCGCCGTTATTCAGGAGCCTCCTTGGGAAAGAATATAAAAAGGAGCAGTATGAAGAACAGTTCAAGATAAGGGTCTCGAAATTGATAGAGAAGGACGAAAGGATCAAGGAAATATATGAAGGCATTTCGACTACTCCGTTGAAAGTGAAGGAAGAAATAAGCGCAGAGATAGATCGTCTCAGGAAATTACAGTCGTCGCATGGAGATGAAGTATCTCCTAGTTCGATCAGCTGAATTCAGTAGTCAACTTATGCACCAATGCACAATTATCCCTTCCATCCTTATTGATAACTACGACTACCCAAACCATTAATACAGAGGGGCAGGAATTATCGATGTCTGGAAATCTATTTCCCATCCTGGCATCTTATTTTGAGTCATAGATCGGATGTAAATTCAGGCAACGATCAATTATAGAAATCCCCTGATATTTGAGGTGATGTTACCAGATCTCCCTTACTGGGGTGCATGCAAATCCAGTTCCACTGACGGGGTTATTGATGCCGGACTTGTACTCTATTCCACCTAAGAACGGCTGCTTCGTAATAGTATGAAAACCATCAAGGTCAGAATACTTCACATTTGACAATGATGAGGCTAATGAAAGCGAGGCTGCAATTCCTAGTTTACTCTCTATCATGCAGCCTACCATGGATTCAATCCCATATGACTGTGCCGTAACTAGAGTCTTGAATGCCTTCCTTATTCCACCGCTCTTTGTAAGTTTGACATTTACCATGTCGGCGCTTTCTGTTAGAATTGCCTCAATGACGTCCATTGGCTCGCTTATGGATTCATCCAGCATTATGGGAACTGAACTCTGCATCCTCAGGAGACGCAGATTCTGCAAATCATGCTTCCAAAGAGGCTGTTCAAAAAATATTCCTCCTGTATCCCCCAAAACTTTTGCGACCTTGACTGCATCCTTAAGTTTGTACCCCTGATTGGCATCCACAAAGAAAGGTCTACCATCCAGTTTTTCTGATATTGCCTTTATCCTCCTAATGTCCATCTCGACATCCTTTCCCACCTTCACTTTGATCAGGCGAACGTGCACGCTCTTCAGCTTTTCAAGCGATTTCAAGCTCTCCTCAACGCTCCCAAGACCGATCGTTAGGCTTGTAGCCATGGCCTTGAGTCCTCCTCCCAGGAAGGTAGTCGCATGAATGCCATACGATTTGGAAAGAAGATCGTGTGTTGCAATGTCTATCGCATTCTTTGCAGTTGGGCTTGAATATATAGATCTGTAAATATCATCTAGAAAATCTTCCAGTCCTGTGTATCTATTTCCTTTTACCCTAAGCAGGATGTCAATGACAGTCTCATAGACAGCTGTGGGCGCCTCCCCGGTAATCTCCTGAATGGTAGATCCTTCTCCAAAACCCGAAGGTCCTTCAGATTTCAGCTCCAGAATTGTGCCTGAATAGTCATAAACTGTCCCAAGGGATATCCTGAATGGTTCTGTCAGTGGAATCTGAAGCAGATTGACCTTAGCGCCCCTTATATTCACGTCCCCAATTCTTACGTCAAGCTCTATCTCTCTGTTTCTGGATACCGTCATAAATTCACTCGAGGACCCTTACAATAGAGTCCACCTGTTAAATTGAGTCCTTATTTAAGGTTTGTACGTAATGTTCACTAGGAGTTCCATGAATATTTAAGTTGAATCGATTTTCCTTAGACCTCGATTTTATTTTCTATGAACCATTTCATTTTGACTAAAAGAGCGGTGAAAACGGTTTATTTGATAGAAACGCTTTTAACGTTCCAAGATTTACATAAGATAGGAGATCTATATGGGAGATAATAACACATCTAGCTCCGCTCAAGCTGCTCCTGGTCTGAAGAAGGATGCAGTAAGGTTTTGGGGGCTTGTATTTTATGCAGTTTCGATAATATTCCCTGCTGGTGCTTTTGCTGTAACAGGGGTTACTGCAATGGTCTTTGGGGGAGTAACTGCACCTCTTGCGTTCCTGATAGCAGGAATAACGCTATTTCTGGCAATAATAGCCGTGTACGTGTTCAGTGAAAAGATAGCGAATGCAGGCGGCTATTTCAAATATGTTGAAGCTGGTACCGGTAACAAATACGTTTCTAAGAGCGTCGGTTTCTGGCATCTTTTCTGGGTCGTAGGTGATATTGTTGGTGCAAGCATCGTCGTTGGATGGTTCGTATACGTCAGCCTCATAGCACTGTTCAACTATACGCTTCCCTTCTACGCAGTGGTATTGCTGAGCCTGATAGTCCCTATATTGTACCTGATAGTTGGATACCTTGGGATAAAGGTCGCGGCCAGAACTGCCTTGTTCATAGGACTGCTACAGATTGTATTTTTCGTCATTATAAGCACAGGGCTGCTTATACTGAGCCACCATCATAGCCTTGCACCTTTCAACATAGCAAATTCCACTAATGGTCTGTACGGATTCTTCCTGGCCATGGTGGTAGGTGCTTTCTTAGCGTACGGAGGGTATGGATCAGTCGTATCGCTTGGTGAGGAGGCTCATCTGCCAAAGACGAGTCTTAAGAAGGCTATAGTTACTGCATTACTGATAATGGTTGCGTTCGATACCTTTGTTGTTTATGCAATCGTTGCATCCTCAGGTTCTAATTTCGGAACCGTCGTAGGGTCTTTTGCTCCCGGGATATACCTTTCCCAGCAGTATATGGGACTGGACGTCGCTCTACTGGCATTCATCATAGTGATATTTGCCCAGATATCGTCGCCAGTAATATTCGGTAACAGCGGTGCAAGAACTATATTTGCTCTGGCAAGGGATGGAGTGCTTCCGAAAAGCCTTGCAAAGGTCCACAAGAAATACCAGAGCCCCCACATTGCGACGGTATGGTTGTTCATCGTACTCGTTGTCGGGATAGTTGCAACCCTTGGGGGATTTGTAGCTGCACTGGGCGTTGCAAATGGCCTTTTCTACGGATTCTCAGCGTGGTTTACTGCCATAACGGTGTTCACACTACTGTACCACATTGTAACAAATCAATCGCTTGCTCTCTTCCTGAGGAGAACGAAGGAGAAGATCAATATCCCGTTCCACATTGTTGGTCCTGCAATTGCAAGCGTGATCATGGCAATTGCAATTTACTACTCTCTAGCTGGGTTGTCCGGCCCGTTGCTTGTCGCTGATTTCATGATCGTCGTGTGGATAATACTGAGCATCATAATAATATACATAAGGAGAGATAAGCTGAAGGTTGATAGCGTCCAGGAACTGATGCGGTAAGAGTAGGATCGCCAATGGTCACTCCAGAGTTCAAGCAACTCAAGGGTAGGGTTACTTCCACCGATAGATTTACCGTAAGGATTGGCAAACGCGAATTCTTGGATTTCTCCGGTGCAGCGATGGCTGTGGGGCATAATTTTGTCAGGCCGGAGGAGCTTATCACCCCCCTGACCTACCTTATATACAGGAACACTTACACCGAGCGCCTGATAAGCACTCTAAAGAAGCTATCTGGGTTCAATGATGTCGCATTCACAACTTCAGGGACGGAAGCGTGTGATGCTGCCCTGGAAATGAACTATGGAAGACCTTATATTTCTTTTGAAGGAGCATATCACGGGCTCGATTTTATTACCAATCTTGTGTCTAACGGGACAGGCATAGATGTAAGGAACAAGATAATACACCTCAAATTTCCAAAGTACGGTCTGAGAGATGATGCTGCCATAGAATATAATGAAAAGATGCTTAGAATGGCATCAAGAAAGTTTGATCTTGAAGGAGGGGCGCTCATCACAGAGCTGATACAGTCTGACGGCGGAATAAATGTCATGACAGATGAGTTCTCCCGCTCTCTCAAGGAAGGCATTGCTGATTATGGGCTGCGGCTCATTGTTGACGAGGTCTATACAGCATTAGGAAGGTCAGGGGAGATGTTTCTATCCAGGAAGTATGGACTCAGGCCTGATTACTTGTGTCTAGGAAAGGCATTAGGAGCAGGCTTCCCACTGGGTGCGGTTTTGTACAATGGGGATTATCCCTTGTACAAGAATAATCTAGTAAGCATGCAGGCGGCAACAATGTTCACTGCGAGAGTGGCATTGAAAGTGCTTGGCAAGATCACGGAGAAGAGGATCAGATTTGTGAAAGACTCGAGCAAGGAGATCATGAGCGCATTAAATGACGTTGATAGTAAGAGAATAAGGGAAGTGAGAGGGATGGGGTTCATGATTGGAGTCGATCTCGGCGATGAAGATGGGAATCCTGACCAGGGATACGCATTGGCGCTTAGAAACAAACTAGCTAGGAAAGGCGTCGTTTGCACCCTCACGGGCGAAAACAATAATGTTCTGAAGATTACCCCTCCAGTTACAATCCCAAGAGGTTTGCTGATGCAGGGGA
>JAKAUZ010000051.1 GCA_021817415.1 Thermoplasmata archaeon
CAATATCCCTCATTTTCGTTCCTTTCACAGCATATGCACAGGATTCTAAATACTACTCAGTAACAGTTTCAGAATTAGGTCTTCCAAGTGGAACCGATTGGGTAATATACGTAAATGGCGCTAACCTATCGTCAAACAATTCCACGATTGTCTTTTTAGCCGAAAACGGAAGCTACAGCATTAAGGTAGCAAAGGTCAACGGTTTGTGGCCCCTGCCAGAAAGCCTATCGGTTGCTGTGGCGGGCCACAACGTATCTTACTCAATCAACTTCGGGCCTCCCCGTTATAATGTAACGTTTGTAGAATCAGGTCTTCCGGTCGATTCAGAATGGAATGTTACGTTGGGGAACACAACAAAGAACTCGTACAACTCCTCAATTTCATTTTCTGTAGTAAACGGAACATATGCCTACCAAGTATCAAATGCAATTGGGGCGAACGTTTCAACTCCAAGTGGCAATGTTGTAGTGAGCGGAGGTAACGTAAGCATTCCATTGAAGTTTGTCACAACAATCCAGATAACATTTATTGAGACCGGATTGCCTACGAACTCTCACTGGGGAGTTAAAATCAATGGGACCTATTACAATTCCTCTTCGAGTCTAATAGTGGTAAACCTGAATAACGGAACTTACTCCTACACAATCATACTACCGTCTGGTTACTCCGCCAAACCGAGAACAGGAGAAGCAAACTGGAATAATTCAGTAATAATTGTAAGCGCCTCTTCTCACTTAGGACTCGAGATAGGGATTTCCGTTCTAGTTATCTTAGTTTTCCTAGGTATTTTCTTTCATTTTTCACGAAAAAGAAAGCGAAATAACAAATCGTAAATGGCATATTGGAGAACGATAACAAAGGGAGAATTGTGACATAGTAATCCTATAAAGCTTCAGGAAATAAATTTCACTGAACCATTGAAGGTCGATGTTCTGTCAGTACCATCTTCAAAGAAACAGTGCAGATATTATTCCTCTTATCCTTTGCAGCCACTAAGGTATGAGAAGCATTATGAAGTCAATACCCTCCCTGTTGAAAGTTCTCAGGACCTTTATCATTCCAGATTATGCTGCAAATTTGCGCACCATGTATCCAAAAAGTTTCAGCGGGGAGTAGGGGGGCATTCTTTGCAACGCGACAATTACAAAAGACATGACGAAGCCAGACGCATATATTTCGGCTATTTTTGCCAATTTGAATTTCAGTATTTTGAACTTCTTTGCATAATAGTACATAGTGAAGAAGGATACCGCTGTTATAGAAGAGTACTAATTGATGCACCTTTCATCTTATATCTTGGAATAAGAAGTATTGATATGATGAAGTTTGACAGCAGGGTCAGAGAGGAAGTGATAAAAATATCCTTGTCTTCCTAATACCCTGCAAGGAAACGGAGACAATGTTTCCTGATACGAATAATGAACTGACTACCAGAATTATCATCACTGGTTATGAGGCAGGCAGATACGAGCTGCTGGAGAGGAAAAGGGGGATTTGATGAAGAGAGTGGCGCCACTAGCATCGCAACTGGGGCACAGACTGTGATTATCAGTTCTATCCCTTTAGCTACGTAGCTCCTTATCTCATCCTTCTTGCTAAGACCGTACATCTTTGATAGCTTTGGGAAAAGAATTGTGGCAAATGGTCAGATGATGAATATTACAGCAGAGTTTATTAGTAAAGCAAGGTTGTAAATGCCGGGTAGGGAGAAGTTAGGAGATATAAAGTTCTGATTCTATGGACGTAGCTTTCCCCCAACCGATGAAGGATTCAAGGGATACCGGAGAATGCCTGGTCAAATACTGAGCATATTTTGATCTTTTCTCTCACATTCCAACAGAAGCATCAGACTCTCTGGATATCTCTTGCCTAATCAAGTGTCTTCTTTGCGCAACCCAGTGCCAAGAGGGCAACGAAAATGAGCATTATCGGGTATACCGAAGTCCTATCATCCATCACCACCTTCTTATTCTTGGAATTCCAATAAAATGACCTTCAGATAAAATGATGCAATAGATCTCCTTATGAATTGAGGCGTTTCAGAAGGAAAGGAACAGTAAAATAGGTGTTGAAGTTATGCCAGTGAATGGAAGTTCTGGAAACAGGGGACGAAATAGGGAAGAGTGTCATATATCAGTATCTCTCCGCAATTGTGAGCGTCCTCTCAGGTTTCCTCTTCTATATATATATTGTCAGGGTGTTCACTACAGAAGTTGTTGGTGTCGTAGCGCTTCTTTCAGCAATGATGATCCTTTTTTCAACTATTTTCGGCGTCGGCCTGAACTTCGGCGTACAGCATTTCATCTCATACTATATGGGGAAGAATGATCCTGAATCATTGAGGGCCGTCGTTAAGGAGATTTCTATCGTCCTGATACTTGTGTCCATACTGGCAATTGTCTTCATGTGGTTTTCTTCCCCCGCATTCGCATACCTGTTCTTTCACACATACCGTTATCTCGATATCATAAGAATAATGGGATTCGCAGTGGTTGCAAGTCTCGGTGCGAACGTCACCGGTGGCATGGTCCTCGGGCTCCAAAAATTCGGGGCAAATGGACTCATCAACATAGCGTATACAGTGGCTATGTATTCAGCCATAGTAATTCTACTGCAGTTCAGTGTCAGTCCTCTGGTGGTAGTCGTGGGATGGACTGCAGGCTATTCCCTCGCTGCATTGCTATTTTCCATTCACGTGATAAGGCGGATAGGGGGGATGAAATCAAGTACAAAAGCTGTATCAGTGAGGACGATCATCGATTACTCTCTCCCCCTCTTCATATCCTCCCTTCTGGGATACGGTGCGACGTACGTGGACAGGTTCGTTGTATCATTCTTCCTGAGCCTCTCGGAGATGGGCATATATAACTTCTCTCTTTTAATTGTCACGGCACTTGCGATACTCATAACACCATTCGGCACAATTCTCCTTCCCAAGCTTTCCGAGCTGTATGGCAGAGGCGATATTGAAAATCTCCGTATATATAGCTCAAAGGCCATAGAACTCCTTCTTGCGTTCTACATCCCAGTCTCCCTCGTAGTTGCAGCCATCTCCCCATCCATACTTCTCTTCCTCGCAAACCCATCATACCTTCCAGGGTACATTCCGATAACGGTGATAACGATAACCAATGCACTTTTCATATCATCCAACATTCTGGGAGTTTCGCTGCAGGCCGTCAGGAAAACGAGAATATTTCTCCTATCATCATCCCTTGCGCTCATTTCCAATTTCATCATTTCCATACTTCTCATTCCGAGGTTCGGAATAAACGGGGCAGCCATGGGCTTTTCGTCCATTTACATCATGGGCTTTGCGGTTACGTACTACTATTCAAGGAAATATGGGACGGCATACTTTGAGAAGAGGAAGATCGCAAAGATAATGATCTCAGGGGCAATAATGTTCTCCGCTGTTTTCGCACTGCAGATGTACTACTGGTATTCTCCTTTGAAGATGGTGGCCTACATACTTCTCGGCTTTGTGATCTACATATTGCTCATAAGGTTGCTGGGCACATTCAGTTACGAGGACATAGAAATGTTCATGAAGCTCCTTCCCAGGACGATGAACATCAAGGCTTTACTAAGGAAGCTTGTTGTGAAGTGACCTCATTTCCCCCTAGGCGAGAAAACAGAACTTGTCTTTAAGGAATGATGGTCCTCATATTTTATTATTATATCCAAGCTGCTTCCGAACGTCGTCGAGCGCAGGTCAACCAGAAAACGCATCCTTACTCCGAGAAGTATCTTTGGGGTCTTACTATTGTGACCTTGATTAATCCTGGGTTGAGAGATTCTATCTGCCATTCTAGCTCGTCTCCCGCATTAAGTTTCATCTGCCTAACTATGGAACTTGGAACTGTCGTTCTCAGAGAATCCGTTTTAGTCTTGGCTAGGGTAAGTTTTGTCCTGTCTCCTCTATTCCGTCCCATATATCTAGGTATATTCAATTGTATGATAAGTCTTCCTATTATTGTTTCGAATAAGTTTATAAGTATATTATTCGATATAAAACTCGATAGATTAATATATCGAATTCGCATGTCAGTATGAGGCGAAAAAATGCTAGCTCTATTCGGTAAGCTGACAAGGGAGAAGGGTACGGGTTCACCAACATCCGTGGTTGGTCTGGAGCAATATGGAGTCGAAAGGATTTGTCTAGAGAAGTATGAGAAAACCCCACCGGGAGGAATCCAAGGAAAGGGGATAACTGCGAATAGTGATATAGATAAGAGTTACATAGAGATGGCCAGGGGCAAATATCAAAAAATAAAGTCTATTATATCTGGAGAGAGAAAACCCACTCGTATCGAGAAAGAGCTTATCTCCATGATATTCAACAAGATGGTTGACCCGTACTACTATTGGGGAGAAGCTAAAGTAAATGGAGAAAAATTGAAAATTAAGTTTGTCAGCAGGGAAGAATATGATGAAAATGAGATGAAATTCCTTGAAATTAAGAGGGTGAAGGATGAAGTGGTAACTGGTCAGTTTAACGTGCACCTTAACCCGGATGTGACTCCCTACTTCCTACCATTCTAGGAACGTCCCTTATGAAACTCCTCTTTCTGAGCTTGGTTGTGTAGAATATGGAGTGCAATCGTGCATATGCATTCGCACCGTGATTGGACCTTGATCCGCCGGACGTCTTCCTGTATATGACTGCTGGCCTGAGTGCCCTCTCAGCCCT
>JAKAUZ010000041.1 GCA_021817415.1 Thermoplasmata archaeon
CTATTCGGGTACTGAATGCGGGAAGGGAGACGCATGCTGCTACCCGAGGAATTGCCCTCAAGATCAACTTCGCGTATCCCTGGCCAGACAAGGGATTATATCTGGCTAAAAAGAATATACAAGATCAGATCCGATTAAATGTACGATGAACATCACTTTAAGTATCGAAGATGAAGTAAACGATTCAGCAGGACAAAACTCATAAAAATCAATCAAGGCAATATCCAATAACCAAATAATGCCATTTCAGTACATACACTGGAAGGAGGGTAAGGTGAGAGATAATTCTAAAGTTGCTTGGATAAATCGTTGAAATATAATATTAGTCGCCTCGAAAGTAAAAGTGAATATAAAAGTGATTGCCGATAATAACACCTAACCGGTCAAGGCACCTGAATAGAAGGTTAAACAGTCAGTACCGACTATAGTCTGGTTGAAGGGGCTTCAAAGTCGAACCGAAAGTCTGGATGTGTCAGAGGGGAAGACTTCAGCATTATCTAATCGGATTGAGAATACGCTCCTTGCCTCGAAAATTGTTAGAACGTTACTGCGAAACGATATAAAAAACCTTTTAAATGCGCTAGGAATTCGAAAAATAGTGAAGCGGGGATCAAATCTTGACTTTAGAACCATAATTTATACTTTCGTTTTTGAGGCATTAATTTCAGGAGTAGTTCTTCTCATCTCCCTTCATACCTACATTTTCGGAAATGGATTTTATGACTATGCGGACCAGTTCTGGAATCCTGCTCTTAATAGGCTCCCTCCTTTTTCGTTTATGTACGGTGGTTCTTACGTCACTACTCTCAGCATGGGGAAGGAAATGATTACATGGCCTGGTATTTTGCTCATGGGTCTTTCTACATCCCCTGCTGCACAGGATAAGATATTCACAGTCTATACATTTGTCATCTTTCTGGCTGCAGCCTGGGTGCTTTCAGAGCTGCTTTACCGCCTCCTCGATGATTTTCTCCAGCTAAAACTTAATTCAATATGGAAGGAGTTGATGAAGGCGTTTCTAGTCCTCACAATATACAGCAACATAGCGATAATGAATCTCAACGTTGATGGAGGTACCTTTGCAGATGGATTTATCATGCTCCTCATTGCTATAACAATTGTTTACTCGCTAGTAGCGAAAAGCAAGATAAGAGCGATAGCGGTCGCAGCATCACTGCTATCGCTCTCCATCATGATTAATCCTGACTACTACTTTGGATTCGTGATTGTCCTTTTTTTCTCATTTTTGGTGAATTATAGGTATAAAATTTGGGAGAGGCTCGCACTGCCGATTTTATCGGTTGTCCTCTCTTTGCCTGCTCTCTTTTACTTTGTTGAAGGAACTATAATCACCGCTACTGGTATAAGTAACCCTTTAGCGGTGAGATCAATAATTAATGTAGCAGCGTACTCTCACTACAATCCGTTTGCATTCATCCTTCTCTTGGCTCATTCCTGGAGCATCTATTCCATAAGTCCCCCGTCCATACTTCTATTCATAAATAGGAATATCCCAATACCATTCTTCGGGAACATAGTGCTCCTTCCGAGATCCTTCATAACGGATGTATGGGTACTATCACTCTCCGTATATCCTCTGTTGGCCCTTGGGTCCCTTGCGTTTAGGGCTACGAGGAAGGTCGTCATCCCAATCGTTACTGCCTGGTCTGCTGCCTTTGTTCTCTCTCAATGGTGGCGAATACCGTATTTGAACGATTTATTCTATCGCACTGCTAAGATACCCTTGATTGGTCCTGCATTCGGGACTGCTGTCTCTCTGCCAGGTCACTACATGAACATCATGGCCATATGCGAGGCAGCATTGATCTTCATACTGATAGCCAATGTGTGGTCAGACAAGCACGAAGTATACAGTTTCGTCAGGAAGGGGGGATATTTATTCATAGTTGCTATGGCTGCGGCATTCATCGTCACTTCATGGTATACAATGATGGTACCAGGGTTTTCGCTCACTTTCAGGGTACCAGTATACGGTATTTTTGCTTCAATAGTCGCCATTACAATTATAGTCTATGCTGCCAACATCATAAGGAAGAAAGGCCATGCACTTGCATCATTGTCTCACGGAGTCAGAAGGAGACCGAAAGCACTCAGGGTTGCAGTAACTGTTATAATAGTATTCATAGTTCTTTTCTCAGGGTGGCAGGCTTTCAACGGTTCCTTCTTCCCCCCAAGGTCATATTCCGGAAATTCGGTCGGCATACTCACGACAGAGAATTTAGCATACAGCCCGCTCAGCCCTGAGTACATACCAAGCTATGTGGTGAACACATACAGTGCCCTTAGCTCCTCAAGCTCCTACTACACAGTTTTCTACTCCCCCACATTCCCCAACAATAATGGAGGATTTTTCGATGAAAACCTCAATTACCTCATAATGAACAATTACTCCTTCGCAATTCCGGCATTCCTTAGGACGGAGAGCATAAGGTATATCGTGACGTACAAGGACAGCCCGCAAATACTCTCTGCACTGAACGCTTCTGGCCTCCGGCACGAGTTCCTGGGGCCCTCTTCCTATCTCTACATCAACAGCAATGTTCTCGGCACCACGTACGGCGCCGACATTCTGCTCAATTATTCGTCGGTGAATGAAAGCTATCTCTTCGCATACAAGTTCCTTGAATCCATGAACATCACTCCTGTCATTTCCAATGCCGGGAATAACACACTGGGCTTTGGCACGCCTCGAGATAAGATAGACGTGCTTCCATCATCATACTTCAGGCCTTTCCTTGCAGAGTATTATGTGAATTCAACCGCCCTCCTCTCAACGCCAAGGAATATCACGCTGGGCTACCTGGGTGTCAACAATATAGGGTATCACTGGTTCATTTTTCGAAACTCACCATCGACGACTACTGTCTCAATATCAAACGGAACGCTACACTGGAACGTTAGGAAAGGCACAGGGATTGGGCTCTTTTACGGGAACGTGACAGGCCCTGGAAATTACATCGAAATACCGATTGAGAACGCAATGAATGTTTCTGCCTCCGCAAGGATAACGTTCCAGTACAAGACTTCGTCAAACTTCACTGGCAACATATCATCAAATTTCGGTTACATCTATTACAGCTCGGGGAGGACATACGCCTCCTCTACGGCTGCAGAATCATTCCCACCTTCGCAGGAATGGGAAAACGCATCATATCTGACCACATTCCCACAATTCACTGGTTGGTTCGACCCTGTGATAGGCATGAACGGTACATCTGGAACGGTATATCTGAGGGATGTCAATGTTACCTGGGGATCGTACCCGACATACAACATATCGAGCCCGTATGCATACAAATTTCCGCTGGGGAACAGGTCGCTGAGCATTCCTGCAACGGGCAGATTCTATCTCAACCTTTACGGAAATGGAACAATCAATGGGGAGGACATAGATACCGTCAACGGCACCTGGGTGTCGCCAGATTCAGGGGAGGTGAATTTCACTGGAAATCTGTCTCTTGGGGGGGCCATTTACGTAAATTCAACGAGCATACAGTCTCTGATGGGTAATTACACAGTTTCAGATATTCCATATAGCAGGGAGTCAAGGATGGTAGAAGATGGTCACTATTACAGAGCATATTATACCCTTACTGGACAGGAAGTGTTTATGGCACCCTACGCTAAGAATGCAAAGACAATACTGCTTGGAAGCGATTTCATCGTCTACGGGTTCATATTCATTTACATATTTATCATCCTCTTCCCCGCGCTTGCAATAATAGAACCCGTAAGGGTCAAGATTTTTGGATACATAAAGAGGTTTAAGAGAGGTAGGTCGAAGGAGTAGCTAGATTGTCCGTTCATCCCAGGCAAGTCACCCGACATCCATTCTATGTTTCTCCATATAGAGTTAAGAACGTAGATCACGCTCCTTCAGTTCAGAATGGTGGTCACTAATTTTTGAAAAAGGGGTGCAGAAATGAGGAAGGAGCTATACCATTTATCAAAAATTTTCGATACATCATCCTCGTCATGAGAGGACGAAATCATAGAGGTCTAATATTCTGGATTTGAACTTTTCTAACGTAAATTCCCCTGCCCTTTCAATACCTAGTTGAGAATATCTATCGCTCTCCCTTATTGCAAGCTCTACTGTGCTTGCTATTTCTTCTGCATTCGTCGGGTCGACAAGGATCGCTGCGCCCCCTGCAACTTCCCTGATTGTGGGTATGTCGGATGTCACCACGGGGAGACCAGCGGCAAATGCTTCAACTATTGGAAGGCCGAACCCTTCATATATTGACGGGAAGAGGAGGACATCGCATGCGTTGTAAATTTTATTTAATGTTTCGTCATCCACTTTCTTGAAAGTGATGCTACCGGGGATTTCGCTTCCCACCCTGATCAACAGGTATTCATCGCCCAAAATTTTCATCACCGCCTCGACAGTCTTCAGGTTTTTGCGGGGTGAATCAGATGAAACCGAAAGGAGGAGCTTCTTCGAAGGAGGCAGTCCCAGCAAATTCCTGAGTGCATCCTTGGATGCTTCTAACTTTCTAAAAGACATTTCGAAAGGCAAATGGATTGTTGTTATTTTTCCGCTGAATCCGAAATGGATCAGTTCATTCCTCAG
>JAKAUZ010000048.1 GCA_021817415.1 Thermoplasmata archaeon
AATACTCCTTGGATAAGCCTTTGACTATTTCTTCGGTATTATCGCTCCCGTCGATTGATACAATCACATCCCATTTCAGATTGTTTACAGTTACAAAATCTGCGATCTCCTCCAGAACTCTGCCTATCCTCTTCTCTTCATCGTACGCGGGAATAATTATCGTTGTTGAAGGCATCATAATATTCTGGAGTTCAATAGATTGCACTGTTCTTTTTGATAGATTAAACGTATTTATAATTTATTGTGAATTTAACGCCTTTATATCACTTTCTACCATTAACCTCACAAGCTCTTTAAACTTGACCCTTGGTTCCCATCCGAGTTTTTCGCGTGCCTTGGTGTAATCCGCTCTATAGTTGTCTGACTCCAGTGGTCTATAAAGATCCCTACTTACCTTGACTAAAACTTTCTCTTCGTCGGAAAGACCGACTTCATTGACCCCGGTCCCTATCCGTTTAACATTCATTCCTACAACGCTGAAGGCCTCATCAACAAAATCTCTAACGGTATGTGATTCTCCAGTTCCCATCACAAAGTCATCCGGGATGTCGTACTGTAACATCTTCCACATCCCTTCCACATAGTCCTTTGCGTAACCCCAATCCTTCACTGCACTTAGATTCCCCAGAATTAAGGGCTCGGTTGACCCCTGATGTATCCTTGCTACCTCCATGGATATTTTTCTGGTAACAAATTCCGGTCCCCGTACCTCAGGCTCATGGTTGAGGAGAATACCGTTGCTCATAAACAGCTTATACACATCCCTGTACGTTCTTACGGTCCACAGACCTGCCAGTTTCGATATTGCATATGGGCTTCTTGGAATGGTGTTTTTTCATTCTGTGGTGTTTCTATTGGTTTCCCGAAGAGTTCGGAGGTCGCTGCAAAATACATTCTTGTATCGGGTGATGATGACCTGATAGCGTTACGTACATTCAGCGTCCCACCAATGTTGACGTCATAGGTCGACTGAGCATTTTCAAAACTGTAACCTACGAAACTTTGTGCAGCAAGGTGATAGAGTTCGTTTGGTTTTTCGTCTTTAAGTATCTTTGAGAGAAAATTCTCATCTGTGATATCGCCTTAATGAATAATTATGTCCTTTCTTACACCCAGAGGCAGGAGGTCAATCGTACCTTAATTCATCGAACTGTTCCTTCCGAGAATTCCGTGAACTTCGTATCCCTTGGACAACAGAAGTTGAGAAAGGAAATACCCGTCCTGGCCAGATATTCCAGTTACTATCGCCTTTATAGTTGAAGATAGAATCGTATATATTAAAATTTCACATTGAAAATAGATAGTCTAACGTTGTATCCCCACAACTTCTTGGATTAACTTATCCCACAGTTCTGCCGTAGTATCCCATGAGTATTTCTTTGCCATTTCCGTGGATGAGGACCACCACCTTTCCGGGTTTCGTAGTATGGAAAGTGCCGCCTCTATGAGTGCTTCCCTGTCACCGTCCTTAACTTTTAAACCGTTCACCCCATTCTCAATGGTTTCGACCACGCCTGGAACTTCATATGCTACCGTCGGTGTACCAGCAGAAGAAGCTTCCAATATGGAAAACCCCCAGCCTTCAGTAACTGAAGAATGAATATTGAGCCAGCTTGATGCAACTATCCTTCCTAGCTCAGAATAGTCTAGTCTCCCTAAGAACGTTACGACACTGTCTAAACCTCTTGTCTTAACCAAATCTAATAGATTCTCAAGTTCCGGTCCTTCACCAACGATGTACAGTTTAAGCCCTGGGATCTTATCCTTCAAATTTTCTACAACGTAGATGCATTCCTCGGGTCTCTTGTACCTCCTCATCCCTCCAAAATAAACAATCGAGGGATATGGAGTCTTTTCTGAAGGATGAAATATTGATGATTCCACTCCTGGTGGTATCTTCACTATCATGGATCTCTCTATTCCAAGTCCGACGAGATCATCTACAGAAGTTTTGGATTCCGTCACGAACATGTTCCCCCTATATAACGTAGCATAGCTCTTCTCCACTGCAGTTATAATCTTTGCTAGAACAGGGTTTACTTGTCCAGGTAGAGACTTCGCATGAAGATGGTGGAAGAAGACTATATTATTCTTATAGTGGAAGGAAGCGGAAGCCCATGGAACTGCATGACCTAGGTCGTTGATAATGACGTCAAATCTATTGAAAAGCAAAAAAAGTGGCAACAGAAGGTGCAAAGTTATACTGTTGCCCAATCGTATCACGTTTATTCCATTAACGTCTTGCCTAGGCTTACTCCCTTTAAACCCAGCCGTTACCAGAGTCACCTCATTACCCCAACCAATGAGTCTCAGCGCCACCTCAAAAATAGTTCTCTCCGCCCCACCCGATCTTGGATTTAAAGGATCACGATGTGCAAGCCAGAGAACTCTCATGTGCAATGTATTGACATTCAAAATATTTATTTTCTCTTCGACCTTATGGAAAAAATATTACTAAGCCATCTACAATGTCTGTTTCTTCTTCTCATAGGACTGACGTGCTCCAAGATTCGTGGTGCTCTTCTCCTTCTGTGGATGCTCCTCAATTATGAAGTACGTCTTTCCGTTCTTGATACCCACGGTTGTTGGATAGCGTTTCTTGTACTCTTCCATTTCCCTCTTGAGGCGATCATTCTTCTCCTTGAGTTTCCTGTTCTCCTTAGCGGGACGGTCTATCTCCCCCCAATCTCTCGGAATTTCTGCAAGAAATCGAGCCATGACACACATACAACACCTTGGATATTCATGTTTCTGATACCAGGTTTTGTATAACATCATCAGGCACACGGAACTGACCAGTTACTTAAACTGGAAAATGTTTAGTAGTAGCACTCCTTGTATCGATTAAATGGGTCGTGCTGACTCCAACTTCGGAGTGAAGATTTAATGTTATCAGACATAAAAGCTTCATTTCGCAGTATTGCATCGGAATTCAAGGGAAATAGGTTCTACCTGTACTTCACTATAATTTTCATCACGCTGTTCGCATTTTCCTTATTCTTCGGGTATTCCTTTGATGAAGCTACAGTTTATTATAGATTTGCCTATTACTACTACTATGGATTCAACCCCTTTTACTTTCTACAGAAAGGCAGTTTCTACCCGCTGATTGTTATTGCTGGTTCGTTTCCATCAATGCTCCTTGCTCTATTTGGTATAAAGAACATAATAACCATAGAAATGGGCATTAAGCTCCCGATAGATTTCGCCGTTTACGCTGGAGGAATTATTCTCTATAAAATTCTCACATCCATAGGTATGGAAGAGAAATTCTCCAGAATAGGGGCATATATATACATGCTTAATCCGGAAATTTTCTGGTTCGCATTTTTCCACGGGAATGAAATGAGCTTTACACTCATGTTTCTTCTCATCGGCCTCTACCTTTTCCAGATGAAGAAGTATGAGATGTCCATGATACCCTTCGCTATTGCGGGATCGCTTTACCTCTATCCACTCCTCTTCTTCATTCCCGTTGCATACTTTCTTTTGAAGCGCCTCGATATGATCCGCTCGCTGAAGGTGATATTCATATATGTTCTTACTGCACTCGTCGGGCTAGCCGGAGATTTCCTACCTTACTATTACTATCATCTTTCTCCATTCACAGCTGAGGGGTCCATCATCGCACCGAATTCGTGGGCAGCCCTCAGCACCACGTCCAGTGTTTATCTTCCTCCAACTTTCTCACTATATTGGGTTCCACAACATTTTCTCGGATTTTCTATAAACCTCGTGGATTATGAAGTCATTTTTTTAGTTCTTGCGATCGTGCCCTCATTCCTTTTGATGCGCTTCTTTATGAGGAAGAACAAGGATTTCTATGCAGTCATCGTTGTTCTGCTTTACTTGGGAACAGCATTCGCCCTCCTCTCTTCAGCCTCTTCTCCGCAGTATTTTCAGGCAGTGATGCCGTTCGTTATTATCCTATCCCTTATGCAGAAGAGGGTTTCCCTCATAGTAGCCTCCGCATTCGTTTCCCTTTTCACGATTCTTCTTTCCGTCTATGCAACCTTTTATAACTTCAATATGTATTATATGGATATTTATCCCGCAGTGACACATTTCCTTTATATGAACATAACGGTGTTCTGGCAAGTTATATTGAACGTTTTCTATTTCTCCGTTTCCATAATCTTCATAATCGTATTCATCATAAACATACGAAGGCGGCACAAGAGACCTAAGCACCTCAAAAAAAGACTTAAGGTAGTCACCGCTGTTTTCCTTGGTGGCATAATAATATTCTCAGGCTTATCGTTCGCCATAATATATCCTGCATTTTCTAACATCCCCAACGATATGGGGTACACATCAGGAGGCATTTATAATGCGTTTCATCCCTACTCATCCGTCAACGGGAGCAGTGGCACTTCCTTCTACTTTGTCACAACGCCAGACATAAGCGTCCTTTCTGATTGGGTCATGGAAGACACTGCTACTGGACTGTATCTGGATTTGCAAAAACGCGTCGTCACATTAGGGCAGGGAACTGGGAATATCAGTCTCCCATTCAACAGTACATCTTACCCAGCAG
>JAKAUZ010000035.1 GCA_021817415.1 Thermoplasmata archaeon
CCAGACTTGAAGCCGGATGCTTGAAACGAGCCTGTTCGGAATTTTAGAGTGAGCCGGAAACAGACCTTCAGGAAACTGTCCTGACATCTCGTCAGAATCATATCAGGTCGCTTGAAGGAACTGCGCTTGCCATCTACACGACCCATCAAGCTGCCCGATGCCATACGGTCAAGAGGCATTGAGATAGCCAGCCGGAAGAAACTGGAACTCAAGCGGAAGAAGCACTAAAATACGATATATCTGGGGGATTCTTTCTTCTATTTTTCATGGGACTTCCGTTCAACAGTGGGAACATATTAAGGTAAAGAAGAATAAATGAAGAACCAATCTTCGTATGGCCACAAATACGAGAAACAGAATCTATTTACATGAAATATTTATCTAATAACACTTTCAAACACTCTCAGATATCTTTCTGACATATCATTTGGAGAGTAGGACGCAAGTAGTTTTTGGTATCCACTTTTTCCCATATCTCTAATATCGGAATTTATCAGATTGTCAAGTGTCAGTGCAAGGTTTTCGGGGTTTCCCGGGTCCACAAGCATACCATTGATTCCATCATCTACTATTTCCCCAGCAGGTGTATTCTTAGCTGCCAAAACCGTCTTCTTCAATGCCCACGCATTTAGGTACGATATTCCAAATGCATCTGATCTGCTAGGCAGTGCAAAAACATCACATGCTGAGAAAGCTTCCCACTTCTTTCTTCCCTGAAGCCAACCAAGGTCGAGTATTTTCAAATTTAGGTTCCTAGATACAAGCCTTGTTTCCTCAGCGACATATTCCTTGTCTGGTTTGCCAATGGAAATAACGGCGACCTTCTTACCACGATCAACCAGCATCGATACGGACTTAAGAACCTCGATGGCACCTTTTTGAATCCATGGGTGCGTCAGTACAACAAAATAATCTTTCAACCCCATGCTTTCTTTCAGAGACTCCTGAGGCGGCAAATCTAGTGGGATCGTTGAAACATCAAATGAGAGGGGAATAACGTATATTTTTTCACCGATTGCTCCTGTATCAATAAGAGCCTTTTTTTCTGATTCAGTGCAAGCGATTAAAGCACTCGAACGTTTCGTATAAAAATGAATAAGCGTACTGTTTCTATGCTCTGGGACTGCATAGTGAAAGTAGGGAGTGAAGACAAAGGGTTTGCCTGAATCGACAGAGGCCTTGAGCGAGAAAAGGGCAGTTGCCGTGGGGAAGATGGAGGAGAAGACCACATCATAATCACTCCCTTTAATAGCGTTATATATCCCTGGAGCAAAAGGCCCCCACGCGAAAGATTTGGCGATCTCTGCAAAAAGGGATTTACGGGAGATGCCATTTGGTATTCCTCTTTCCAAGACCCGTACCGCTCTTTGACCCAAGATCTGTATCGCTCTTTGACTGGAGAAATGAGTCTTAAAAAGGATAACGTCTCCATCCCCTTCAACCAAACCACTGCATGAATTTCTTCTACGATCTTTGAGGTTGTAGGACTCTGATAGCATATCCGAGGCCAGAAGACTCACTCGAGTTTTCTCCTTCAGGAAATAAAAAAGGGTTCTCGACATCTCCTCCCCCCCACGCATATCACCATCGATGAAACGTGTCGTGACTATGGCTAGCTTCATTTGAATCCCGTTTCTTTCTCTACGAGAGCAGAGAATCTTTTAAGTACATCAGCCCAATTATATCTACCGGCAGTCAAAAATGCTTCTTTTCTCATATCCTTTCTTGATTCTGGGGAGGAAAGTACAAAATCAAGCTTTCGGCACAACTCTTCGTAATCTCCTGCTTTGGTAACAAAGCAGTTCTTGTTATCATTTACATATTCAACGGATCCACCACCATTAGTCATAACGACGGTTCCTCCGCATGCCATTGCCTCAAGCGAGGGCATTGGTAAAGCTTCGTTGAGGCCGGTGTTTACGAAAATAGAACTACTGTAGAGTTTCGCTAATGTGTCATCATCATGGATCCAGCCAATGAACTCATGAGGAAACCTGATATCTTCTCTATTCACCGCTATAATGTTGCCTGCAATTACCACATTGAAGTCCTTTCTCCTTTCCCATAACATGTTCAGCGCTTTGACAAAGACCGGAAACCCCTTGGTCAATTCAGTTCTTGCAATTGTAAATATGGTGTTGGAAAAGCTATCAGACCTTGGGTAGAACGCTCTGTGATCAATGCCAAGGCCAATGTACTCCAATTCTGCATCGAATTTTTCTTTAAGAAGGTCTACGAGCCATCTGCTCTGGGTAAATTTCGGCACCTCATTGATGTATGTTTTTTCGGCTTGACGTTTGTAAATAGTGCTGCTGCTGAACTCAGTTTCATCTGCCTGCACAAAATACATCATGGGTATCTTTCTATCTCTTGCAGCTATTTTTGTTGGCCTAAAACTTTGCCAGTTAGTAGCTATATAGACATCTGGAGTCACATATCTAAAAAGAGTCAATGGGTCCAACAAATTCTGCTGGACCAGGAAAAAAAAATAGTTAGAATAGTTTATATTATCTCTGCCAGGTATCATTGCGTTTACGAACGAAAATATGACTCCTGGCTCAAGACGCTCTTCGCCAAAAAAGGTTCGGTGAGGCTTTCTTCTGAGGATTCTGTCACGTAAATCAAGAGATTTGAAAGAAAGCACACCGCTTTCCGTACCGGAATTCTTCAAAAGTCGTGAAAGCATGAAAACGTTACGTGGCCCCCCTCCACTGAAAGGGTCCATTACAAAATATATGCCAGAAGCCTTTCTCAACACACAGTAAACTGCAAAATTCAATATAAACATTTTCTCAGGTGGTACTCCTGAAGGAATTATACATGGTCTCGAAGCTATCGACAAAGCGATTTAGAGGCACTCATGCTTCAAAATGACAAAAAATATGTATGGAATAACATTAGCTACCTGTGAAATCCGTAATTCTTGCTGCTGGTCAAGGAACAAGAATGAGACCATTGTCGTACATAATACCAAAGGTATTGCTTCCAGTTAGGGGAAAACCTGTTCTCGATTACCTGTTGGCAAATCTTGAAACTCTGGATATTGAGCATCACTATGTTGTTGTATCAGAACAGTATGACATAGTTCAAACTTATCTGGAAAAGACTGGCATGGACAATGTTTCTGTCATAAAGGGATTGGGGTGGGAAACAGGAGGCGATCTATCTATATCCCTTGAAGAAATCGGTAAAAATCAGGACATTGTTGTCATGAATGGTGACATTATAACCGACGTAAAACTGTCTGAGCTCTATGATTTTCATCTTGAAAAGAAAGCACCGGTCAGCATGGCACTCTTCGAGCTGAACGATCAAGAGGAGGCCAAAAGATTTGGCCAGATATATTTACAAAATGATTGTTCAATATCGGAATTCCTTGAGAAGAACGAGAAATTAGCGAGAAAGTCAAACCTGGTAAATGTTGGTTTCTACATTTTCGGAAAGGATTTCTTGAGCAGAAATCTTGAATATTTTAGGCCACACAGGTTTAAGCTGGAAACAGAACTTTTTCCTGATCTGGCAAAGAATCATCTGCTTTACGGCCTGCCGATGAAGATTAACTACTGGTGGGATGTTGGGACGATGTCCTCATATCTAAAAGCGGAGCATTTCTTTATCAACGGTCAGGGAATAATCCCTCCATAGGTGATCAGGTTGAAAGTATCAGTAATTGGGCTTGGATATGTAGGACTGCCTCTCTCTTCTCTTATCGCCCGCAACTTTGAGGTTATAGGGTTTGAAGTAGAAAAAAGCAAGGTAGCCATGATTGCTCGTGGACAGGTTCCAATTGACGAACCTGGCCTCCACGATATTTTAACCGAATCCTTGAAGAGCCGGAAATTACAGGTCACCTCGGACCCGACCAAACTGAGAGAGACCAGTGTAAAGATTATAACTGTGGGGACCCCATTCAATGAAAAGAGTGATTCTGTGGATTATGGCCAACTGGAAAGTTCGCTTGACCTAATTATCCCAAACCTAAACATTGGGGATGTGGTAATACTCAAGTCGACGGTTCCGCCGGGTACAACGATGGGGCTGGTGAAAAATAGAATAGAGTCCTCAGGCTTGAAGGTCCCACAGGAAATAGGATTAGTGTTCTCACCTGAAAGAATGGTCGAGGGACAAGCGGTAAAGGATTTTCAGGTTCTTCCAAAGATAATCGGTGCATCTGACGAGAGATCCGGTTTCGTCGCTGAACAGGTTATCGGGAGCCTTGGAGGAAAGATTATTAGGGTCTCAAACCCTGAAACTGCGGAAACTATAAAGATGGTGGATAACTATTCACGCTACGTATTTCTGGGCTTGACTAATGAACTTGCCTTGGTCTGCGAGAGAATTGGAGTAGATGTCCTTGAGGTCATTAAATCGGCCAAGGACAATTATCCCAGAAATTCTGGGCTTCTGCTTCCTGGCCCCGGGGTAGGAGGTTCGTGCTTGAACAAGGATCCATTTATCCTCCGTGGAA
>JAKAUZ010000081.1 GCA_021817415.1 Thermoplasmata archaeon
TCGTCCTGATAATTGTGTCCATACTGGCAATTGTCTTCATGTGGTTTTCTTCCCCCGCATTCGCATACCTGTTCTTTCACACATACCGTTACCTCGATATCATAAGAATAATGGGATTCGCAGTGGTTGCAAACCTCGGTGCGAGCGTGACCGGGGGTATGGTCCTCGGACTCCAGAAATTCAGGGTGAATGCGCTGATCAGCATTGCGTATGTAGTCGCAATGTATTCCGCCATAGTGATTCTACTGCAGTTCATCGTCAGCCCACTTGTGGTGGTCGTGGGATGGACTGCAGGCTATTCCCTCGGTGCCTTGTTATTTTCTATTCATGTAGCAAGAAGGATAAGGGGGATGAAATCAAGCGCAAAGGCTGTTTCAGTGAGGACAATAATCGATTATTCTCTCCCCCTCTTCATATCCTCCCTTCTGGGGTATAGTGCGACGTACGTGGACAGATTCGTCGTATCTTTCTTTCTGAACCTTTCAGAGATGGGCATATACAACTTTTCTCTTCTTATTGTCTCTGCACTTGGGATACTCATAGGCCCCTTCGGCACAATCCTCCTTCCCAAGCTTTCAGAGCTCTACGGCAGGGGTGATATTGAAAGTCTTCGTCTGTACAGTTCAAAGGCCATAGAACTCCTTATGGCGATCTACGTCCCGTTCTCTCTCGTGGTTGCTGCCATATCCCCATCAATACTCCTTTTCCTCGCAAATCCATCATACCTTTCAGGGTTTATACCAATAACTGTGATAACGGTAACCAATGCACTTTTCATATCATCCAGCATTCTGGCAGTTTCGCTGCAGGCCGTCAGGAAGACGAGGATATTTCTCCTATCATCATCCCTTGCACTCATTTCCAATTTCATCATTTCCATACTGCTCATCCCGAGGTTCGGAATAAACGGAGCAGCGGTTGGCTTCTCTTCCATTTACATCATGGGCTTTGCAGTTACGTACTACTATTCTAGGAAATATGAAACTGCATATTTTGAGAAGGGGAAGATCGCTAAGATAATGCTCTCAGGGGCAATAATGTTCTCCGTTGTTTTCGCATTGCAGATGTACTACTGGTATTCTCCCTTGAAGATGATAGTCTACATTCTTCTCGGCTTTGCGATTTACGTATTGCTCATTAGGCTGCTGGGTACATTCAGCGGAGAGGACGTCGAAATGTTCATGAAACTCCTTCCAAAGGCTTTGAACATCAAAGCAATACTGAGGAAGCTTGTTGTGAAGTGACTTCATTCACCTGTAAGCGAGAAACAAGAACGCATTTTCATGGGACGGAGGCCATCAAATTTTATTATAATGTTCAAGCTGAAATGGGCGCATATAAGATGCGGTGAATCTATCAATGCAGCCTGCACAGTCGCATATGAGTGGTGCAATGAGTACAGGGAGTGCATGGCTTAATATTCTGCTCACTCTGATCCCACCCAAGCATCTCTTTGCACACCTAGCCCTCCAGAGTATGATCAGCGGGTACGATACCGATGGAAAGGCGTAACCCGTTACTCATCCTATTACGATGAAAAGGCCGTTATTGAATAGCGGTAGCAGCACTAGGGGGAGGGAGCAGGTGATCGTTATGCCTGTAACATCTCACACTGCCTGCAACTCGAAACTCTGGAGACTTATCAGGATTCCGGTCATAAAGTTTCATGTAAAGGTACGATACGACTTCTTCTTGTGATGTCCTGTCCAGGATCGCACGATAGAGTCCACTGGGATCGGCCATTACTATCTTGTCCAAGTTTTCAAGCTGTTTCGAATGATGTTGCGTACCAGTCGGCCAGAATGCGCCTCTTTTAATCTGACGGCTTTTTCTCCGAGCGCAATATCGAGACTTTTACTGTCCCTGGGTTGAGAGACTCTATCTGCCACTCCAGCTGATCCCCCGCATTGAGCTTCATCTGCCTCACTATAGAGCTCGGAACTGTTGTTCTCAGAGAGTCTGTCATAGTTTTGGCGGAACTGAGTTTTGTTCTATCTCCCTTATTCCTTCCCATACCTTTCCTAAATGTTCTTTTAAAGATAAATCTTCCGATTATTATATCGATTTATAACCTGACTTCGCCCTTTAGTACTACTACACTTTTCCGTTGACACTGTATTTACCAATTCTGGTAGCAAGAAAGATTGTATTGTTGTAGTAGCATTCCTACTACGTGACACATGTAAGGAGGCAGGTAAGGAACGGAAAGATATATCTCTATGAAGCGAGGACATTCAGGGACAGGGATACTGGGAAGGTAAAGCAGGAGGTGAAATACCTGGGGAGGGAGGTGGAAAAAACGGGGAGAAGGTGCTGCAGCCTCCCAGGGACAGGTATTCCGTAAGACGGGTTCTGGACTTTGCCGGGTATGTGATGTATTACACTGCAGTGGAAGAGGGTTTCCTCTTCCAGTATGACGAGGTGCTGCAGCAGTACACAAGGATAAGGGATGCTGCAAAGAAGGTACTGATGCTTGCTGCTGAAACAGTCGTAGGCCCAGGACATTCCATTCCCCTACACACGGGCGTGGAGATGAGTGACAAGGAGATAAGGGATGTGGATGGAGTGCTCCCTTCCTGCAATGAGTTCTGCAGCGAGCATCACTATCTTCATTGCTGCCTGTGGAATGTTTGTCAATCCCCGAAGGGCATCCTCATACTCCATGGTGAAACCATTATCCTCTGCAACACGGAACATAACGTATGCAGATGAATCAAGCACCTTCCTTATCTCCCTCCTGTACCTGGGGGGAAGAACCTCTCTCTTTCCATCTTTCTCTATCTCCTTTCCCAGGTACTTAACGGCCTGTCTTGCCCTTCCCTTCTCCCTGTATGATCTCACCTCATACAGGTAGATGTGACCGTTCTTCACTACCTTCCTTGTGAAGGTCGTGTAATGATAATAACAATGAAATCTATGGAATATTTTTTCATACCAGAACTGGTAAAACACTAGTTCAACTGAAAAACGTAGTGATATAACAGGGCAAAGGCAGGATCCATGAGCTTACACATAATTTGTGACGTAGTCGCTTAAAATAGTGTCACAGGTCTTGTGTACATTTAAGGATACCTCTGTGATGTGCTCCCTTTATTATTTGAATCTTTTATAATTGAGATACGCCTCACTCGCAACACTCCTCAGGCGTCTATCTTTACCTTGTCCTAATGATTTGCCTAGTAGATTCCCAATTTTATAGTTGATGATTCCAGCTCTTATACCATTCGTGTTAATCTGTAGGTACAAATCGGTATCCTCGTCGCCATTTATAAATGTTTCATCAAACATCATTCCATTAAAACGTTTACAGAAATCTGCTCTAAATATATTGAAAACACCACTAATCATAAAAACCCCCTCCTCTTTGGAAAAAAAAATGTCGGTTAAAGCAAACCTTGCTTTTCGTCTAGTATAAATTGCTTTAAACTTTATACGATTCTCAATTACTCTAAGGTCAATGGTCTTGATCTTTAAATTGAGAAGTATGCGTGTAAGTATCCTTCCCACGGTAGAAAGTCGGGCCATCTTAGATGCTTCTACAATGAGGTCTCCGTAAGGTGAAAAAACAATCTCTTTATCTTGCTGAATTCTCGAAAGATCTTTTATAAGAACTTCTTTTTCGTCTATTTTATACATATCGTCGTTTGAAACCACGACCCACTTCGGATTGTATTCTAATGCCTTCTTTATGCCTACATTACAATTGTGTGCATAATTAAAATAAAAGTCTCCCTTTCCACCACTCTCAACAAAAATCATATGCAATCCATTGAATATATTCTCTTTGCACTCTTTTACATATTTGCCATTGAAATCTGCAGTTGGTATTATCACTATGATTTCTTTGTCTCCATCTACCTCATATATATTGGCAACGCCCTTGGGCCTCTCCTTCATCCATTCAATGAGATCGTCCCTATTTTTGAAGCTGTCATAGAATTCGATGATTTTATCGGGATTTTCGCTAGTAAAACGTGAGTTGCGATAATCCACAAGGCTGAAGAAAACCTCATCTATGTAAGTCTGTATAGAGCAGTAAAGACGACTTCCGTTTAATGAAGATTGTTTGCCCATTGAAGCATTAACATGTCTGGGAAAATTTAAGCTTTTAGGATAGGCAAACGCAGAACAAAATTTCTGCCAATACTCCTTCGTTCAAAGACAGTCTAGGATTATTGACGCAATAGATTCAATGTTAATGACTTTCGTTGTTAATGGGTATATATCTCAGATTATAAACCGCTTTATTCTTAAAATTTAGTCCCGAAAACTCTTTCCATGCAGTTAAGATAAAAATAGCTTGTGAATCCTCAATCACCTTGCTGGCACTGTCTACGTAGGAGATCTTGAGTTCAGGATTCGCTCTTGCAAAGTTAACCATAGCCATTGGATCGAAAGCAGTAATATCGTAATACCCTTCCTCCAGCAGACTCTTAATACATTTTAGAG
>JAKAUZ010000003.1 GCA_021817415.1 Thermoplasmata archaeon
CTAATCTTCATCCTTCTTTATGATCAGGAAGGCCTTCTTCCCCAGAAACTCCTTAGGACAGTCAACTTTGGCACCAGATCCAAATTTTGTGACTGTCCTCTCCATGTAAGCCTGAATGTTCTTCACAGTGATCTGGTTCCCTTCCTTTATCTGTACCTTGCGCACAAATGTATATATACTCAGTATATATTATACTTTCGTAATGAGGATCACCCAGCTGGACTATGAGTATTTCCGTGACTCCATTGAAGAACTCATGTCCCGCTACAGGGAGGAGTTCTCCATACCAGTGACAACAAACTGGAGGGATTACGAGTTTTTCTACAGGCAGAGGATGAAGGGCATGGCTCTGGAGTTTAGAGCAATGATAGACGAGTCTTCTTCCTTCGTGGTAGAGGAGTTCGGAAGGCCATCTTTGCTGGAAGCAAGGGAGAAGGTCTTCATTATCCTTGTGAAGGAGATATTCCGACTGAGCAACAGGAAGGCAGCTTACCTCCTCCCCCTTCTCGGAATTAGCAAGGACATCAGTTACAAGACCATCGAGAGGCTATATTCCGATCCCCTCGTCCTGATAATATTGAACAACCTCTTCATGAATTCGCTGAAGAGGAAGGGTGTTGCTTCTGTGGATGCATCTGGCGATGGAACAGGTTATTCCCTCACCGTCACGAAGCACTACCGTTCCCTGAGGGAGAGGAACGGCGAGACAGTCAAGGAAGGCAAGTTCGTCTACTCCTTTGCCCTGATGGATCTGGAAACAAGGATGTATGTTGGATATGCAGTTTCCGTTAAATCGGAGAAGGATGCATATCATAAGGCATTAGAGATGATAGGTAAGATGCGCATAGATCTCAAAAGCATCAGACTGGACAAATATTACTCGGGACAGAGCATCCTCGAAGACTTCAATGAAAACACAATGATATTCCTCATCCCTGAGAGCAACTCCAGGATAAGGGGAAGAAGGAACTGGAGGGAAATAATCAGGCGCTTCATGGATGACCCGATGAACTATCTCAGGGAATACTTCAAGAGGAATGCTTCTGAATCAGGCTTTTCATCAGACAAGAGAGCGATGGGAGGCCTGATCTATCAGAGGAGGAAGGACAGGAAAGAAACATCAGGATTCTGCAAGGGGCTCATCCATAATCTAATGCTTCTACATGGCTAGGGGACTTCTGTCCCAATATCGTCATAGTAGTTAAAATTTATATCTCTGGCACTGGCGTTCTTTGCCAGTTTAACTATGTTATTTGGTGATGCTTCCCTAATCTCTCCATTTTTTGATTTGAAAATAACTTTTATCCAGTCACTTGCGACTCCCAGAATTTTTGCCAAAAATGCAAAAAAGGTGGTCGCAGACATTGATCTTTCCGTTTAATCAAATAAAGGTTCCATTTCTGAGATATCGGTGACTACCCTAAGTGAACCTGGTACAACCGCCCTAACCTCGTCTACCTTAACGTTTTCCGAGCCATCTATCGATTTTACTTCCTTCCCTTCAAGAAGTAAGGATCCATTGCTACTTATCTCAAATCCTATTCCTTTAAGAATTTCTACCTTATCAAGACCTTCAAACGTTAGCCACAGAAGATTATCCTTCATTCTTTCATCTCTTTTGGCGTCAATTAATACAACATTACTACCGTATATATATATTTCGTGAGACGGATGCTCTTCTCATTTCCTGACCGTGGGTTGGAAATTTTAGTTGCCTTGGGCCGAATACAAAAATCCAAGTATCAGCAAACATTTGATCAAGGGATATACTTACAGGCTTGTGGTTCGTTTTGTATTTCTCAACGCCCATCTCCTTTCTCTGCTCTATCAGACTAAGTATCGTGGCAAAGTATCCAATTCTACCCACAACCAAACCGCCTAGTATAGTGAATATTACTGACTCAATTAAATTCATTTACTTACCCACTCAAATCCCAGCAGCTTGGTCTGTTTAAGCACTGTCAGAGTGTCATTTTCACGTTTGTCCGGAAGACAACCACATTTCTTTAGTATCTTCTTTATCATGAGCCTTAGCTTTGTCTGAACGCTTTCGCTCTGCGTCCAGTTGATGGTAACGTTATTCCTGACAGTTTGAACCAACTCCCTCGCTGTTGTTCTGAGAGTCTTATCTTCCGCACCTGCACAGCACTCTCTTTGTCTGTAAGTGCGTCGTAAAATGCAACTTCATCGTCCTCTAAAATAAAGATTCAAGTTACTACGGTTACTGTGATCACTACTTGTCTTCCTCCAAACCGAGTTGTCTTAAGGTTTCCTTTATCTTACTTTCATATTCTTCATTCGAAATTGAACCTTCAATTGCATTTATTGTAATCCTCAGTATTTTGAACTTGTTCTGAAGAAAGTTCATCATACCCATGACCTGAGATACCTTACCTAATGGGACTGTAAATTTAAGACTCACATTGTTCCTATTCTTGCTACTTCGTTCCAAAGATGAAGAGCTTTCGGAAGCCTCTTCTTCTACTAGTCGGGAAAACTCTGTTGTTGTGGTTACAAAATAATCAAGTCAGCCAACCGTATTGCGATTCTTACCTCCCTCGATATCAGGAGAGTTCTAAAAAAGTTCCCCTGCATTATGTGATAGATTTTGAATTTAGAATAATACCTTGACACTTAGTTGTTCCATTTTAAGTGCTTTGAGGCGTCTCTTGCCTTTACGTTGACTGAAATTGACCCGCTCCCATGTCTTCTGTGTCTTCCGTCTTGAACTCACATTTGTCAGGGTGATGTGAATGAAACCGCTCCAGTTGAATCAAGAAATCGACAAAATCTCTATACCTTTCAAGGGCATTTGCCAATAATGAAAAATGACTCCAGGAGTGCAAATTCTGAAAGAAGAAGGAAGAGTAAAGAAAGGACAGAGACTGTCGAAAGCATCTGCAATTACATTCGTGCTCATCTGGATTCCGAACTGACCCTTGGCACCCTGGAACACGAATTCGGGATGAGCCGTTTCACTCTTCAGAAAACATTCAAGGAAATAATGGGTATTTCCCCAAGGAAATACATAGAAGAATGCAGGATATACCTGCTTAAACGAAACATTAAGGGAGGAGAATCAATTCCACGAGCAATTTATGGGGCGGGATACCAGTCCCAGAGCTGGCTATACGAAGATTCGTCATCCAAACTTGGCATGACTCCCTCAGCCTATAGGAATGGGGGGAAGGGAATTGATATTTTTTACCTGACCTCCAAATGTGATCTTGGTTATGTGCTGGTCGCCTCGACTGCCCATGGAATTTGTTCCGTGAATCTTGCTGACGATGAGGGCATGCTGATTTCGGATCTGAATAAAGAGTTTCCAAAGGCAAACCCGGTAAAGTCAGAGCTGGTGAGGGGAAGTCTTGATGCCATCCTTTCTTATTTCAAGGGGCAACTTTTGGCTCTTCCAGTTGACATCGGCGGGACTGAATTCCAGAGGAGGGTCTGGACCGCACTCCTGTCGATTCCTTATGGAGAAACTAGGTCTTACAGCGACATAGCCCACGCAATAGGCTCCCCTAATTCAAGCAGGGCAGTAGCAAATGCCTGTGCCCGCAATCCGGTGCCCCTTGTCATCCCTTGCCATCGCGTGATCAGGAGGAGCGGAGATCTGGGAGGCTATGGTTTTGGAACTGAGAAAAAAAGGTATCTGATAGAACTGGAAAAAAGCAAAATGGGTCGTCCAAAATGATTTAGACCCCTCCACTGGGCAACCAATTTATTCAATTCTACTCGCAGGCTTCTCATAATTTCAGAGCAAAATTCTGTCGGAACTGTAATTCCCTCGAGACAAGGAGAATCAAACAGTTATGGTTGGTTCTATCGCGTCAGGATTAAATGAATTCGATTCTTATAAATCAGACTTCATTATTTCAAATTAAATCCTGTATGAATATGCAGGATATATTGTCGGACCCATCACGTTCATTGGCCTCTCTTACCAGTGTTTCCGTGATGGAATTGGCTGAGGCATTGCTTCCTACAATCTTTAGAATTTGGTCCTCCTCCAGCGCCCCCCAGAGACCGTCTGAAGCGATTAAAATCCTGTCTCCCTTCTTGAGGGTGAAACGTTCGATTTTTACATCAACAGCCTGTTGTATCCCTATTGCTTTGGCCAGATAGTTCCTTGAAGGATTCTTTCTTAAATCTGATTCTCCAATTTCTCCCTTTTCCAGAAGGCTGAACGCTTCGCTGTCATCCTTCGTATGGAAGGCTGTTCCATCTGCGTGCAAGATGTAGATTCGGGAATCTCCAACGTTTGCCATGATCAATTCTTCCCTCGAGATTAGTGCCGTGGAAACGGTTGTCCCCATTGCTCCCTTCAGCTCCATTCCCCTCTTCCAGATCCTTGAGTTTGCTTCCTTCAGTGCAAAGGAGAGCTTTCTTTCGAACTTGTCTGGAGTTCCTTCCATGTTTGCAAACTCCCTGTCTATGGACTCAATGCAGATCCTGCTTGCCATTTCTCCATTGATCAGACCCCCCATTCCGTCTGCAACTGCACAAAGCAGCCACTCAGACGTTCCCTCTTCCACTCTCAACTGATAGAATTTTATGAGCGTGGAATCCTGATTATTCTTCCTGGTTCTTCCTGTGATGCTGAGGGACCCGATATCCATAAAAATATATCACAAAAACAATATTTCTATCTATCGTTGCTTTGTCCTTCCTAGATCTATGATCATTAAGTCAGGTCAATTGATTGCGATATCTGATGTAGATGCTTGTACCAATGACCTCATAAGATGCCATGCTCACCTTGTGAGTTCAGAGTACCTGAAACAATCTATCGTGTGGTCATTCACAAGCCCCACTGCCTGCATGAACGAGTAGACTATCTTTGTCCCTACAAATGTGAATCCTCTGCTTTCTAGGTCCCTGCTGATCTTGTCAGACTCAACTGATCTGGAAGGAATATCACTGGACTCCTTCCAGCCATTGACTATTGGGAATCTCCTGTCAGTATTCCATAAGAATGAGTCGAATGATCCAAATTCCCGTTGCACCTTTAGAAATGCCATTGCATTATTTATTGCGCTTCTTATCTTCAGTTCGTTCCTTATTATTCCAGGATTAGTCATAAGTTCCTTTATCTTGGTCACGTCATAATCCGCAATTTTCACTGGGTCAAACGAGTCGAAGGCTGCCCTGTAGTTCTCCCTCTTCAGGAGTACCGTTCTCCAGTTGAGGCCAGCCTGTGCACCTTCGAGTATGATGAACTCAAGCAGCACGGAATCGTCGTGTACGGGTTTCCCCCATTCCAAGTCATGGTAGCTGGTCATAAGCGGGTCGCTCACATTCACCCATGCACATCTATTTTTCATTTCCATTCTCTTCCACCTCATCCTGACTTGATAAAAATGTTTTCACTAAATGATACGGAATCACATTCATCGCAATGACACAGTGTGGAAGGGAATCCGAAAATTTATAATATCACTCAAATTTTAGCTTATGGATGATTTAAGGTTTGAACCCTCCAACGATTTTCTCTGCGTTATAGAGACTTTCATACCAAACCCGATCCCAGAAAAATACCATGACCTGGTCTATAGTGGTCCCGGAACGCTTTTAAGTGCGGGACTTGCGAACGAAGGGAATAAATGGTCATTGTTCCTGAACCAGTTCAAGCATCTTAATCCTCACGAGTTATCGGAGATAGTCACGAAGATGAATAATGAGTTCACAAGAAAGGGCTTCGGGGCCCTTGCGAGATTGAGGGATGGCATCATAGTGGTGGACGTGTCGGAAGAGGTAAACGATCTGCTTAATTCTCTGGCGGAGATCAAGGGGGTCGTCATCTATTCCTTTTCCCTTCTGGGTTCCAGTAACACCCTGTATGCATTCAAATACCCTGATTCCTCCTCTGAGACTGTTACTAAACTGGTAATGGACAGGATTGTATTGTCAAGGATACCGATGGACATTCTAAGCCTGGATAATGACAGGGATGAAAGGATCCCGGGATTTTTCAGGTTCAACCAGTTTGGCAACATAGACCTCACAAAACTCATACTCATCAAGACTGAGTGGAACCTGAATGATGAAGAACTTAAGTCGGAGACAGGAGGTATATTCCAGAATGAGATGACATTCATCCCAAAATACCTCGCGATGGATACACCTGCAATTTTTGCCAATCTGCACAACAGGACGGAGAAATCTGGTATCGGGGGAGATGCCCCCTTTACCATAATACAAGAAGGTGATTATGCTAAAGATGTCATATTCGAATACAGGTCGAAGTGGTTTCACGATTTCTTCAGGGATGTGATAAGTAACATCAACGGTTCTTTTTTTTACTGGGGATATTCGAATGGGAAGGGAGCAGTCAATAATTTTTACATAATGAATAAGAGCATGGAATGGGAATTCCTTGTGGGGCTCAGAAAACACTGGAATGAAAAATCAAGGTCTAAACATGTGAACAAGGTTGTGTTTGTCAAGAATTTATCGGCCGTCTACGCGGGACTTAATTCACACTCCTGACCTTTCGGTCTCGGAATAACGGCAATGTTTTTTCATTCTAATAGATCAAGAGAGTAGTTTGCTTGAAACTCTGTGATTTTACCTGGCTTCCTTTGCACATGAAGTCCTATGACACTATCACCTCATCATTCCGCTAACCTTCTGCACACAAGCCATTGTGAGAACGATAAAACAAAAATAAAAATGCTCACAATCAGCAAGGATTAAGATTGATGGAGAGAACAGTTTGTTTCGATCGTTAGTAATCGCGGACTGAACATCTCGCCTTGCGGCTTGATGCTTACATCCCGATCCTATCAACCTCCTCTTTTAGGAGAGATCTAATGACGATGCCTCTTTTCGGGGACGGCTTCGAGCTTAGATGCTTTCAGCTCTTATCCGCATATGACGTGGCTGCCCGGCGAATGCCTTGTCAGACAACCGGTAAACTAGAGACCACGAACCCCCGTTCCTCTCGTACTAAAGGGTCCTTCCCTTCAGGCATCGACGCACTCCCACGGAGAAGCAACCCTACTGTCTCGCAACGTAGTGAACCCATCTCAGGATCCCTTTTAATGGGCGAACAGCCCCACCCTTGGCAGCTGCTGCACCGCCAGGATAGGAACAGACGACATCGAAGTAGCAAACCTCCGGGTCGATATGAACTCTTGCCGGAGACGACTCAGTTATCCCTGGGGTAACTTCTCTCTTATCACCCGCCCCCACTAAGGAGGACTGGGTGGTTCGCTAGGCCTTACTTTCGTATCTGGTTCCCTTATTGTGTGTGAACCAGTCAAGCTGGCTTTTGCCCTTACACTCTACGAAGGATTGCTGACCCTTCTGAGCCAACCTTTGGGGGCCCTTGTTATCTTTTCGAGGGCGTGGCGCCCCACCCAAACTGCCCACCTATCGGTGTCCCTTCATCAGGTTAGTGACATAACCCCAGAAGGGCGGTGTTTCATCGGTACCTCCAGATGCCCTGACGAGCATCCTTCGACGGTTCCCGCCTACCCTACACATCCAGGACCATATCACAACGACAGGCTGCAGTAAAGCTCCACGGGGACTTCGCTTTCACGTGGGAGAGACTGGATTGTGCACCAGTACATCAATTTCACGGGACTCAACGCGGGGACAGTGGGACCCTCGTTGGACCTTCATGCAAGCCGCCAATTAAGCGGCTAGGTATTACGCTACCTTAAGAGGGTCATAGTTACCCCCGCCGTTTAGCGGCCCTTCTCCCCGTTGTACCGGGTTTTCAGGTACCGCCACTGGGCAGGCTTCAACCGCAATACTCACCCTTTCGGGCTAGCTGCGATCTGTGTTTTTGTTAAACAGTCGGAGTCCCCTAGCCACTGCGACCTACTTCTTCACGAAGTAGGCACTCCTTCTACCGAAGATACGAAGCTAGTTTGCCGAGTTCCCTCGCGTAGATTTGTCCCATACGTCTTGGGCTTCTCACCCAGGGGCACCAGTGTCGGTTCTTGGTACGGACTCAACCTTGACCCTAAACAACTTTTCACTGACTCCCGGAATTAGCTGAACCACCACTAGGGCAGCTCGTGATTCTTCCTCCACTTCTCACCATTACGGTACTCCATGGAATTATAATCATAAATGACCTGACGGGGCCATTCAGCCTATCCCGAAGTGTCATTGTTTAGGCAAAACAGTCGAGGCAACGAAATATTAATCGTTTTCCCTTTCGGTAATCTCGAGTTAGGGATTACCTTAGGACCGGCTAACCCTCGGCTGACGAACGTTGCCGAGGAACCCTTAGCCCTTTCGACGGAGTCGATTCTCACGACTCTATGCTGCTACTTTCACCAGGATCCGCGATACTGTCGGGTCCATACCTTCTCTCGAAGATACTTCTGCCCCGGCAGCACGCCCCTCTACCGAATCACCTCTCGGTGTCCGAAGGTATCGGTATATAGTTTAGTCCCGTCCATCTTCGGAGCCCATAACCTCGGTGGGTGAGCTGTTACGCACTCTTTAAAGGATGGCTGCTTCTAAGCCAACCTCCCAACTGTCTTGGGTTACGGACATCCTTTAGGTTACACTTAACTATAATTTGGGGACCTTAACCTTCGTCTGGATTCTTTTCCTCTCGGGGATCAAGCTTATCCCGATCCCCTAGCACCGGACTTCTACGACTCTGGCAGTTTCGGAGTTTGTTAAGAGGGCCAACCCTTTCGGGTTAGCTTACCCTATACATTTCTCTACTCCACCAGACGTCTCCGTCCAGGTCTACCTGCGGGTAGTCTCGAGGGGAACCCGCTAATACCGGCCTAGATTAGCCTTTAACCCCTAATCCCAGGTCAACTGAACGATTTGCACATCAGAACCAGCTCGGTCCTCCACCCAGCTTTCGCTAGGCTTCAACCTGCCCAGGATTAGATCGACCGGCTTCGGGTCTCCCACCAGCGACTTCACGCGAGCCCACGTCGCCCCTCCCTTTCGGTGCGGGCATGTTGCTTTCGCTCCGGCTCCTTCCATTATGGAATTAGCCTCGCCGCTGATTAGAACTCCCTGGCCCGTTCTTCAACACGGATAGCAAGACACTGATCTGTCAAAGACTTCATCTCTTTCATGCCTTGCAAGTTTATAGCCACTTGGTTTCAGGTCCTTTTCATCACCCTTTCGGGCTACTTTTCAGCTTTCCCTCGCGGTACTAGTATGCTATCGGACTCGGGACGTATTTAGGGTTGGATCTTAGTGAGACCCTTATTCCCGCGCGGAAACCGACGCACGGTACTCTGGAAATTCAAACTTGTAGCTCGAATCATTGCGTTCACGGGACTATCACCCTCTAAGGTACTTCTTTCCAGAAGGTTTGAACTTTTGATTCAGGGCATTAGTTTGACTCCGAACTCCACATCTTTCCTATTTTTCAATAGGCTATTCGGTTTGCCCTCTGCCGCTTTCGGTCGCCCTTACTAACGGCATCCCTATTGGTTTCTTTTCCACCCGGTACTAAGATGTTTCAATTCCCGGGGTTCCCTCTCCCTTTCGGGAGTTCCCCTTGCGGGGAAGGAATTCCCATTCGACGATCTTCGGATCTTAGGCTCCATGCGCCTCCCCGAAGCATATCGCAGCTTGGCACGGTCTTCCTCAGCGCTCGAGCCGAGCCATCCCCCAAGTGGCCTGTTTACTGTTACACTCCAATCTCTATATCTTAATCCTATGCTGACCTTCATTAATCCAAAATTGGATTTCAGTCCTTCCCTGATGATATATTCACCAGGTGCACAATGAGCAAAACAACTATAGCAATACACTGTATATATAGATTTCTTATCAGGTTCAGGTCAGCTTTTTTCCTAGTCCCTGCTTGTTAATTATGTCAGCATATTTTTCCGGTAAAGTAACTATGTCTTCCTTCCTTAAAATAAGTTTGCGTCCCATGATGGAAACGTCTGGGATATCCTGAAGAATATGGACTATTGAGAATTTTTCTTCCTCTTTTTCTTCTTTCGTGTCAGTCACCTCGGGCTTTTCCGTTTTCTCTTTCTGTTCGTTCTTCTCCAGTATTATTTCCCCTTTTAGCAGCTCCTCAGAAAAATCAGAAACAGCATTGGAGAGGTTTTCATAAAATATCTGTTCTTCAGGGGTTAATTTCCCCTCTATCATCTCCTTGTCACTCAATGCTCTTGCTTGCAATATTTTTGATATCCTCTGTTCCACTATTCGCTTAAGGAATCCTTCTGAGTCCTCCATTTCCTGGTTAAGCCTTGAGGCGGTCCTCGAATTCTTCTTTATTGTTTCTGTCTCTATTCTTGTCCTTAGGTCATCAAGATAGTTCTTAACGTCCTTATAGAAGGTGGAGGGAACCTCTGTGAGCTCTATATTCTTTATCTCCAGTCTAACCATTGAATTGAGGAAATTCCTGTTAATGTCCCCTTTCATTTGCTGTCTATATATTCTAGAAATAAAGTCATTTCTTTTTTAGTTCCTTTTCTATTCCTTCGCTTACCCTGAGGAAAATATCTGGCAATCGGTTGGTGCCCTTGCCGCTTCCGCTGTACTCAAAGATCTCGAATCTGCCGGTGATCCCCTCCGTGTCAAGTCTCGTTCTTCCGACATAATGTACCTTTGGGTTGTTTCTTGACATTTCCTTGACTTCCTGGATTACTACCTTCTTTTCATATGTGTTCAGGTATTTTGCAAACACTTCAAAAACGAAAAATAAATTCTCGCATTCATCGAACAGTTCGAATATCCCTTGCAGTTTCCCTCTAAGTTCGTCTGAGCTTTGTTCTGTCACAAACTTGTAATTAGATACCGTGAAGCCGCTTTTACCTGGCGAAAAACTGACGGCATCAGTCTCCCCGCTTAATTGCATGCCTCCAGAGAGCAGGATGAATTTGCGCGGCTCTGAAGGAAATTGAAACTTCTCCCCCATGAAATTGACAAATTCATTCTTGTCCGGCTCTGTCATCCTGAAAATAATGTAATTTGATATATTCGAAAAGAACATTGCCTCAAGGTTTGATGAAATTCCCTTGAATGACGTTGTCACAAAGAATATTCTCAAACCAAATTTTCTACCTGAAGAAATCATGTCGGAGATGAGCCTAGATTGGTAGTCCTGGGCTTCTTCAAGGAAGAAGAAATAGTTTCCAGTTCTCCGCGTCGAAAGAAGGAACCATATGTATACTGCAAATATGTTTGACAGTATTCTGGAGTCTTCATAACCTATTATCCCCCTGTCTAAATTGATCAAGATCAAGTCGTCTTCGTCCAGCGCCCCGTTCAGAATTCCATTGTCCTCAGGGTTGCAAATATATGACCTGATAAATGGATCCAAAGCTATTCTTCCTAGAGCCCTTTCCGTCCCTATGATCTCCTCCCTTGGTAGGGTCTCCAGTTCATCCAGGAAATCTCTTGTGCTGTCTTCAGATGCCAGCTCTCTTAATTTGCTTCTGGAGTCTTCGTTTTTTATTGCATTATAAAAGTCGCTTATCGTAACCTTTTTAACTTCCGTCATGGAATAAATGCCCCTCGAGATCAGGTCCTCCATTCTGGGGCCCACAAATGACTCCGTGTACTGCATTTCTCTCGTTGATTTCAATATTGAAACGAAATCCTCTGCCACTCTGTAGTTCACTCCTTTGCTCTCACTCGTTTTCAATACGTTGACGCCTGTACCTGACTGGGGAGAGATTGTGAACTTCTTCGCTTCAATTTTTTCCACCTGCCTTGAAGTATCACCATGAGGGTCTATCAGAATGACCTTTCCGAGTTTATTCTTGACTATTTCTGATATTATGTTCACAACCATTGTGCTCTTGCCACTCCCGGTCGAGCCAACCAGCAGTGAGTGGAAATTTTTCTCATGATCAAGATATATGTCTCCAGCCTTCTTTGTAGTTCCTATCTTTATTCCATTCTGCCCGGACGGGTTCACCTTTGACGGCAGAAAATAGTTTATTTCCCATATGGCAAGGACTGGGTGATTGAACCCCCATTTAGTTGCTTTAGTGCGGATGGAAGGGCCAGAGAAAATGTGTTTCAGGTACCCTCCTAGTGCTGCATTCTCGAATTTTGCTATAACTTTCCAACCATGTCTCTCCCTCATCTTCTGGAAGTTTTCGTCAAATACCAACTTGTCATGTTTCTTTGAAGATGTGAAATGGTGCGACCTGAAAACAAATTCAATGTAACCTGCCTCTTCCTCATTAAGAAGCTCTGAAATTCTGTCTCCTATGTTTTGTTCTGGTAGGATGAGAAACCTTGAGTCGCCATTTACCACGATCTTCCTCCCCTTCCTTTTGAAGTCGATTTTATTTCCGATTATGAATCCGCTGCTTTGGAAAACTCCTGCACTTTCCTCATTTACGTAGAATCTGGACGGGCAACCCTTCTCCTTTAAAAATAGCAATTTCAGCACCTTGCCGCTTTTGAGATATGAAATTAGAAATGGATTTCCCTGAACGATTCGTGTGGAACTCTCAATCCTTGCGTAAGCCATTGACTATTCTCATCTCCTCCGGATTTGACCTGATTCTCAATATAGAATTGTATCCCGGCATCTTCAGCATGGCAAGAGAATCTTTCCCGTTAAAGCCCGCACCATTTCTGAGGAAGTCATCAAGTTTCTCGTCAATGTTGTAAAATTCTGCCATCTCCCTTGTTATGTTCTGGTGTTTTAACAAAACGTGTATTGAGCAGTTTTCGAGGACAGAAACGGTAGATTTTGATCTGGTGAAATCGTTTGCGGACTGTGATATGAGGATCATTGATACGTTTCCATGCCTCGCGTGTCTCAGGTATCTCTCCAGGGTGCCGACGGTATCATCCTGCAATAGATAATGTGCCTCGTCTATCACGAGATTCGTAATGTCTGAGTCATGCGATCTCATAATCAGATCTAAAGAGAGCAGCATGTAGAACGGTAGCAACCTCTTAGGCACATTCCCCAGATTCATCACGATGTCTCCAGTGAGGTCTGGGTTTTCTCCAGAAATGAACTTCCTTAACGACCCTTCAAATAGTGGTGAAATAATGTTGTAAGTTTCAATTCTTTGTTTCCTGATATAATCCTGTAGGAATTGCAGGTTCTCCCCCTTCTCATACATTATAGTAAGTGCTGTGTCTATCACCCCTCTATCTTCTGTTTTTAATTCAAAAAGTGACATCAGCAGGGCCAGAGAGCGATCTACATTTTCCTTTACCGTAAGAAATTCCACCTTTTCAAGCATGCTCATTTTTAGGTTCATTAGATCCACATTAGTTGAACCAAGTGCCTCTCCAAGGCTTTTGTACTCATCAAGTGGGTCGATGATCTTTATTCTGACCTTCCTTGACACTTTTTCCCTAAACATGGTAGTCTTGACGAAGAAGGATTTCCCAAAACCGGTCATTCCAACGACCAATTCGTGTGAAGAAGGAAATTTGCTCCTTTCAATGAATACGGGGGCATTTGTCAATTCGTCAATCCCATAAAATGTCCCCCCACTTTGGAAAAGGTACCCGTTATTAAAAGGAATTATGTGTGCCGCAGAGGCAACATTCAAGTATATTCCATCCAATTTGCCCTCTATTATTTGATTCCTGACCCTGCTATCGCAAGATATCTTAACCACAGGCCTTACTCCAATGTTCCTGAGATAGTTGATAGATAATTTCTTCGTACGTCTGAGTTTAATTGGTTCCCCCCGTATGAAATAAGCCATGGAATACTTCACAATGGTTTCTTTCCCTGATGCAACGTCCTCCTTCAATCTATTGAGGTTATCCAGCATTATCTTATGATTCTCTGTCTCCCTGTCACCAATTCTCTGCTTTCCAGTAAGATTCAGGAAGAGTTTCTCCAATTCCCTATTCAGCAAATTCCAGGTGTTTCTTTCAGGAACAGGATGTATCTGTATTATCTGTCCCACCTGTGGATTTTCAGTCGCCAATTTAAGCTTGAAATTATCCCTCAGTTCGAATGGCATATCTTTGATTTCAATGTACGTTATCGCCTTGCCTTTCCTGACTAAGTAATCTTCCTTCTGGAACGACTTTATGACGGTGCTAGATTGAGCTTCCAATATATTCTTCCTCCTCTTCACTCACTTTCCTGTAAGTAAGGCCAGCAGCACCTACTGACTTCTCGAAATCCTCTGAATGATTTTTCTTTACGGCGATGAAATAAGCGTCAACGTAAAATTCCTCTTCGTTGAATAGACTATCATATTCCCCCCTTCCAACAATATATCTTTCGACCGGGAATCTGTAGGGGAACCTTATGAGAAGAAGATCATTTTTGAAATTGTTCAGCAGGGTGATCCATTGTTCAAGTATCCCCTTATCCTGGGGTTCAGAGAAGCTGAAAGTCATGGTAAACAGTTCGTAAAGATCGTATTCCTTGCTTAAAGTGGTAAGTATAACTTCCTCTCCACCCTTTATTTTCTTGAAGAGATACTCATCGAGGAAATCATCCCCGATGCGTAGCAGTAATACAGGAGCTAATAAAGTGACTACTGCACCCCACATTCCGAAAATAAAAAGGGATATTATCAGAATTCCAGCCAGCAGGAGAGCTCTGAATAATATAGCATCACTCAGTGGCCCTATTTTCAGGGAGCTCGTCTTGAACTTAAGAAGTCTTGTCATCAGGATGCCTTCCCTAACGTGGAAGAATGTGAATTATCTTCGTGAAAAAGTGGTTCCTTTGGATTTCCATTTGCAATTGGTTTGAAAAACATTGATTCGGAGTAACTCTGCTGCTTGGTGCTTGAGAGCCTATCCGAAAATTGTCTGATCGTTCCAGAGGTCTCTTTTTTTGAAGCCGAAATCTGACTGATCAGCTGAGCTCCTCCGCCATAAGCAGTAGTCGCTGCAGTCATTGCCGTTCTGTAGCCTGTTTTGGCATAACTCATTGACTTTTGGGCAGCGGTTGAGACAGATTGACCGAGAAATAGTCCTGCAATCTTTGAGGAACCAGATTTAGACAAAAGTATAGGAATAGCGTCTGTCAGCGCCAGGAAACCCAATGTCAACATGCTGTTATTTTTGACATAAGTTGATAGAATCAGGGGAAAGGCCATCAGAACTGGGGCAAATACGGAATCAATGAATATATCCCAGCTTCTCTTAGCAAGCTCCTGTGTCTGTGGAAGTAAGTAGAAAATGGAGAAGATTGGAAGAATGATGGGAAATGTGTAAAGAATCGCCAGTCTGAATGCAAGGTAGATTAGGAGGAAAAGCATAAGAAAAATGAATATAACAAGAATCAGGAAACTTACATCGGCGCCAGCACTACCACCGAGTTGTAAGCCTCCCAGAATGTTGTTACCATTTGCAAAATTGTGATTGCTCCCCCCATAGGTCCAAAGAGTGGAATATATGATTCCTGCCAAGAATATCAAGTCCTCTGCCAGAAAGAAGGCCAGGTTTGAAACAATAATTATAAGTAGAATTTTAATCCAAATATGTTTCAGATTGTACCCCAGATTCAGGCTGCTGTTCAAAAGTATTAATATCCCAAGTGCCACCAGTATCAGCGTCAGTACCGGGTCATATATCTGGAATAATGTGTAATAGTAAAGATACTGCACCCCGCTTCCAAGAGTTCCCGAGGTGATATTGGGGTATGCTTCACCTGGGCGCAATAGATCCCTAGATATGAACTGGTTATAGAGTGAGACGAGTATTGGCCTTGCTGCCAGGACTACTGCAGAAATAACGTAGCCTAGAGCCTTGACTATTGCTGATACTATTGTCCCAACGATATCCATATCAGATCTTCGCTATCCGACCACTATGAAATGCACCACTGCGTAGAGCACTCCGCTGATCGCCATCACGAAAAGTACGGTACCGATTAAGGCGTCCTTGGTCCTCTCCTTTGCATCTGCCTTTCTGTCAAGGTCCTTGGAAAAGTACCCGACCGCTATAGGAACCCACAAGATGGCAATTATAAGCCCAGAAACTCCCGCCACCAATCCAAATGCTCTTTGTACGATGCCATTTATTTGAGTGGAGTTATTAGTAACAGCTGGTGCTTTTATGTCCAAATTCGCCTGGCCATGCACAATTGTAACAGGCATAGAGACTGCTAATACTGCTATTAGCAGTATGCTTAACATTTTCATGTTCACTGCCCCTCCTCGGACGTAATGGTGCACTTGTATTAAAATTTTATTCTCGTCACTTGAGAGTATAAAAGATTATAAACGTAGAATAAATAATTGGAAGTGGAAGAAAAGTGCGACGTAACAGGGTGCATCAACCCAAAATTTAAGACTGTGAGTCGTAAGGAAGCTGATAAGCTATTCTCACTGGGAACTTCAAAGACAAAAGTCCACCTATGCAAAGAGCATTACAAGAAGTTCAAGAAGGAAACAAAGGAAGACAGGAAGATTGAGAGGCTGAACTGGGTCTAAGTATATTAGTTAATTGATTATATTCTCATATGAGAAATATTCTTGAGCTGAGAGATAAAGGGGCATTTACCAGGGTCCTCGTACTGATTGAACTGCTCAAGGGGAAAAAGAGATTAAAGGAAATTTCCAGTTCACTGAATATAACTCCTCAGGGAACGTCGTTATACATCAAGAATCTCCAAAAAGAAGGACTGGTTGACAAAAAACTTGATCCAACCACTCACGGAGTTGCCTTTATTCAGAAGTTTCTTGCCAATCTGTCAAATTTCGTGGATGAAGCCTACGGAGAGACTGGAATTATATCAAGTTGCGAGGCGATCGCCTCAGGGAAGATCAACAAAAAAGACAGAGTGTTCCTAAGAATGGAAGATGGAATGCTTATCGCATCCAAGGATGTAAAATCATCATCCTCTGGAATCTCGACGCAAGATGCAGCAAAGGGGGATCCACTCATAGTCAGTAATCTCGAAGGAATCATCGAAGTCAAAAGAGGATATTTCTACTTCCTCCACGTAGACATCTCCGATTATCATAATGACGAAAAATTGAGGAGAATTAAAAAATTCGTTGAAAAAAATGATATTACCGTTATAGGCTCATTTGGAATAACAGCAAAAACATTTTGCGATAGGGCAAATTTAGGCTCCAATATACTTGCGCCTGTTGAGACATGCATTGAAGGATCGGTCAAGGGGATGAATTCTTTGCTGGTGTACTCCCAGGAAATGGCAAGCTTTTTCTTCCAGAAAATGGCAGCAAATGTAAATAAATACAGAATTAATCCCAAATCCGTTGAAATATGAAACAGGTAATCCCGGAAAGAAAAGCTGTAAGCATCTCAGAATTCTTTGACAAGAATAAGCAGATGCTGGGTTTTGACTCCCCGCAAAAAGCTCTGTTTATGACTGTAAAAGAGGCGGTAGACAACTCTCTAGACGCCTGCGGAGACTTTGGCATAATGCCTGAAATTACCGTGGTAGTTGAGAATGTTGAGAACGATAAATTTAGGGTGACCGTCGCTGACAATGGTCCTGGAATCCCGAGAAGGGAAGTTGCTGATTCCTTTGGAAAAATGCTCTACGGTTCCCGTTTTCATATTGTGAGACAGACTAGGGGCCAACAGGGGTTAGGGATTTCGGCCGCCATAATGTACGCCCAGAAGACTACAGGCCAGCCAACAGAAATCTGGACAAAAACAAAAGATGACCTAACCGGATTTCATTTTGTTATGGAAATAAACATAAAAAGGAATGAGCCAGACGTACACAAAGTTGAACCTTTTGTTTGGAATGTTGAAACAGGGCTCAGGATTTCTCTTATTTTGAAAGGGAAGTTGGTTTCCGGGAAGCAGTCAGTGGAGGAATACATCAGGGAAACAGCAATTGCAAACCCCCACGCTACATTCCATCTCTCTCTCCCGGATAAGAAAATAGACCTGATCAGAAGCGTGAATGAGAGCCCCGTCATTCCTGTTGCAGTCAAGCCACACCCACATGGAGTGGAGCTGGGCGAGCTGATGTCCATATTCAGGGAAAACGAGGATGCGCCGATTGAAAAGGTGCTGTCTGAGAATTTTTCCAGGGTGACTTCGCAGACAGCAAAGGAGATAATAGGGCTGGCAAACCTCAAGTCTGCAAAAATATCATCGATGACCCAGAAGGAATTTGAGATTCTGTGGAACGTAATGAGAAACTACCAGTTCATGGAACCCAATAAGGAATGCCTTTCTCCTATTGGTGAGGAGGCGCTTTACAAGAGCGTATCAAATGCTTTCGATGATCTTCACCCTGCTTACTTCTCGATGCCGGTGACTAAGGGGCCATTCGTTTTTTCTGGGCATCCATTCACCATAGAAGCCATTGCTGTCTATGGTGGGAATATACCAAAAGAAGAGCCAGTAAAGGTTATGAGATTCGCAAACAGGGTCCCCCTTCTATATCAACCAGGTAGTTGTGCGATTACCAAGGCAATTTCGACCGTAGCGTGGAACCAATATGGATTGTCGCAACCTGTGAAGGACCAGCTCCCAATTGGACCGGTAATAATTGTTGTTCACATTGCCAGCACAAAGATCCCCTACACGTCCGAGGCAAAAGAAGCCATTGCCCCTGTTCCTGAGATACTTGAAGCACTTGATATCGTGCTAAAGGGAATTGGAAGACAGATCAGGGCAATGAGGAGGAAAGAGGAGCACAAAAGTCACATCGAAGAGAAATTCTCCCTTATAGAGCAAATCCTGCCTGCCATAGGTTCCAAGGCTGCATCAATACTAAAACTGGAAGAACCAGATATCCGTCCCATCATCTCAAAAGTCATGGGAGTGATTGCTTTCAGGGAAGAGGAGGGAAAACTTACAGTGACTAACTTCACAGAGACTCAAAAGAGCTTTGCTGTAGTCCTAAAGGGGGAGAGAGAAGAAAGGGAAAATGTGAAGAACCTTAGGCCTTTTGAAAAAATAACGCTGAGATTCTCAAGAGAAATGATTGATTCGTCAGAAATTTATGCCGGACTTCCTGATAAACTTCTCCTTGGAGCTTATTCTTTGCCGGAGGTGTTCAAGAATGAATGAGAAACTAAAGGATTTGGTGAAGAAAATATACGATGAAATGGCAGCAGGACAGGTGCCAAAAGTTGAGTTGAAATCCAGGAATAAGGAAAATATTGTGTTTGACAATTTATCTGGGGTCTGGAAATATGGAAATAACATTGTTAGCAGATATGCGTCCAAAGCAAGTTCTGCAAAAAGCATCCTGAAAATGCTTTACATCATGGACTTCATTGATGAAATGGATGCTGGTGGAAAGACCTCAACTCTGAGAGAGATGTATTATATCTCCGAGGGATGGAATCTGGGGAAGTTTGAGAGCCAGGATGAGTCTGACCTGATGACCGAGGATCTGGAGGTGATAACGAGCCTTCTAAGGGAGGAGATGAGGCTCAGGCCTGAAGAGAGCGGTGCTTCGGTTATTGGAAACATCACCCTGAAGGAAATGAACAGGAAAGGTGAATGGAAGAGACTTAACTGCAGGGATGATGTGGGGGATGCTGGTTACACAATACCCTACAATGTTGAGCCCGAGAAAATACAATTTGAGTCACATGACGTTGATTTTGTGCTGGCAATCGAAACAGGAGGTATGTTTGACAGACTTGTTGAAAATAGGTTTGACGAAAAGATGAGAAGTCTTCTCGTTCACGTGAAGGGACAGCCTTCTAGGAGCACCAAGAGATTGATCAACAGATTAAACAAAGAGCTGAACGTTCCCATAGTGGTATTCACGGATGGGGACCCTTGGAGCTTCAGGATATTTGCTTCAATTGCCTATGGCGCAATAAAGACCGCGCACATATCCGATATTCTGGCAACACCGAGTTCCGAGTTTGTTGGGATCACTGCCACCGACATCACGAGATATGATCTCCCTACAGATAAGCTGAGTGATAAGGACGTAGAGGCACTAAATGCAGAATTGGAAGACCCTAGATTTAACATTCCATTCTGGAAGGGGGAGATAACTGAAATGCTGAGACTTGGAAGAAAGGCTGAACAACAGGCGCTCGCCAAGTATGGCCTTGATTTCGTTACCGACAAATACCTTCCGGAAAAACTGAGAGAGATTGGGACTATATGAAGAGAGTCCCCATTATCGTCCTCGCAGCCCTTGCCGGTTTTTTCGCTCTGGGGGACAGATATGCAATTTCGGTGATGTATACCCAGTTCATGACAAATTATGGAATAAGTTCAAAAGTCATATTTTCAATCCTTTTCTCATCATTCTACATCGGCTACACCATAATGCAAATACCTGGAGGAAAGCTTTCTGAGAGATTTGGCCCTGCAAGAATATCAGGGATTTCCCTCGTTCTATGGTCTATATTCCTATTACTGCTGACGGAGGAGAGATCCTTTGGGGAGGCAGTGGTTCTCGCATTTCTTATGGGCTTATCCCAGGGGCCGATATTCCCATCCATCATGTTCCTTGTAAGACTGCATTACGACGACGAAGAATATGGTAAGGCAACTGGGTATGTTTCATTCCTTGCAGATATGTCACCAGCCGTGGTGCCGTTTGTTGCATTTTCACTGTTCAAGTTGGAGCCAGTCCTCATCTTTCCAATCGCGATCTTCGTAGTTGCGGGAATAATAACTGGGACGATCCTCACATTCCTGAAGACAGAATTCAAAAAGATAGAGCAAAAAGCCAGATGGTCAATTCTGCGGAACCCTAATTTGTGGATATTTGGAGTTACATTTTTTCTCTATGACTTCCTCTTCTACGTCTTCCTGACATGGTATCCATCATTTCTTGTCGACAGATATGGAATTGAGCAAGGGAACTTTGTGTTCTATTCTGCCCCCTGGATCCTGATGGGTTTTACCGCCATCATCTCAGGCTACATTTTAGATAGAGCCAAAAGAGATGCAGTTATAACTGTGGCATCCTATTTCGTCCTTTTCTTCTCCATGATTTCGATCGCATTCTTCCATAACCAGTACATCTTCCTCATAATGGTGACAGTGATCTTATCTCTCCTTAATCCAATTCTTCTCTCTTCGTGGAGATATTCTACAAGGTTAGCTGGAAAAGATAGCTCGGCACTTGTTGGCGGATGGATGAATTCATGGGGGAATCTTGGTGGCATTGCGGCCCCTTTTGCCACTGCCTCCATTGCATCGCTTGTTGGACTCAACTCAATGTTCCTTTATTTCTCGTTTCTTTCGCTTATTGCAGGAATTTTATGGATACTCCTTAAGGTGAGACCTTATGAGAAGAGTTGATCTATATGACAAGATATCCACCATTACAGGTATTCCTGAGAAGGACCTTCCCCGAAATTTCCAGATTATAGGTAAATCTATCATTATAAACTTTAGGAATAATTCTCCTGAAAATAAAGGGAAAATTGCCAAAGCTTATCTGGCTACCCTGAAATTATGGTCTGTTTACGAAATTGGCAGAATTGATGACGCTATGAGGATTCCTTCCACAGAACTGTTGGCAGGGGTGAGAACCCCGATGACTAACGTGGAGGACGGAATAATCTACAGATTTGACCCGTCTGTTATCATGTTTTCAAAGGGAAACAAATTTGAACGCCACAGATTGACAGGAAAGGTGAGGTTGGGAGAAACAGTAGTTGATATGTTTGCAGGAATTGGATACTTCTCAATCCCGATAGCGCCCAGGGTCAAAAGAATATACTCCTGCGAAATAAATCCGGTGTCGTTCCACTATTTAATAATGAACAAGAAACTGAACCACGCGGAGAATCTCTTCCCGTACTTTGGAAATTCCGGCGACTTTCCATATGAGAATGTCGCTGATAGAGTCATAATGGGTCACTTTGATTCGCTCCAGTTCCTGGCCAAAGCCTTCAGGATTCTCAAAAATGAGGGAACAATCCACCTGCACGCAGCCGAAAGAAGAAATAGCGAGCTAATAGGGAGGAAACTGGATCAACTGAAGGAGGTCGTCAAGTATGAGTCCAGAAAGGTAAAAAGCTATTCCCCTTCTACAAACCACATGGTATACGATATTTATGTCAATAAAAATAAATGCAAGTCTGACCAGTAATGGGCTGTCATTTGTCCACATTTATCCTCTATCTATCATCCATTTCCATTGGCTTAAGGCTAACAATTCCCTTCTTTTTCTAATTTGTACCTGGACCCCCCGAATTTTCAATCGAGCCATTTTCGACGCTGTTCTAAATGTTATGTGAATATTGCACAAGGTTAATGAAAAAGGAATTACGAGATAACAAACACATATATTTCTAATGAAACGATCATGGTGTATGCCCTCCATCTCTGATTTGCTTAAGAAACAAGAAAATCTAAGAAGATCTGTGGTTCCCCTGCAACCATCCGAGAACGTTATGACCAGGAATGCCACAATGGCGCTATCTTCAGATTTCAACCACAGGTATTCTCTCAGCATGGATTCTGAGTACAGGGGAAGTAAGATGGACAACGCTTATGCGGGCACAAGATTTTCAGAGGAATTGATTGAGAGAACAGAGAAACTTGCAGCATTGTCATTTAAAATGGATTTTGCTGATGTGAGGCCAATTTCAGGACATCTTGCTGCAATGCAAGTTTTGGGAAATTTGTTAAAGAAAGGAGACAGTTTCCTTTACATCCCGCAGGAATGGGGTGGATATGACGGCTACGAGTCCATTTATCTTCCAAGAATGTTCGGCCTCAAGGGAAGAAAATTTCCAATGAAGAACTGGAAGATAGATTACGAAAAATTGGGCGGGATTGAAACTGACTATGCCGCCCTGGTTCTGGGAGCCAGCGTCTTCTTCCATCCATATGACCTGAAAAAATTAAGGAAGTTTTTCCCAGATTCATTGATCCTTTATGATGCATCCCACGTTCTGGGGCTATTGTCTCAAGGATTATTCCAGAAAGACCTGGACCTGGTGGATATCCTGTATGGTAGCACCCATAAGAATTTCCCGGGTCCGCAAGGGGGCATTATAATCGGCAAGGGTGAGTTTGAGAACAAGATAAAGGAACAAGTCATCTGGAAATATTACGATAATTTTCATCTGGCGAGGATAGCTGCACTGGGAATTTCCTTTGAGTTTCTAGAGAGAAGTGATTATGGCGTGCGTTGCATCAAGAACACAGAGGCACTGATCAAGACTCTTCGGGAGTTTCAGGTACATTTTGTGAATGAACCAGAGGTAACCGAAAGTTGCATGTTCATGCTCGATCACGAGAATCCCGCAGAGTTGTCAAGAAAACTGGAGAGACACCACATATTGATCGACAGGATCGGGCGGGTTGGCCTCAATGAGGCAACAATGAGGGGGTTGAGGCCCCAAGAAATGAAAGTCATAGGTGGCGTAATAAAGAAGGTAATCTACGGGGAGAAATTTCACTCTGCTACGATTCTGAGGCCAGTTCTGGACAAAATGAATGACTTATGATAACGGTCCATTGCAAAACATTTTTACATAACGCTGGAATTCAGGGGCATGGCCATGAATAATCCCCTTAACAAGAAGTTTTCAGATCTGGCTGGGACGATGAAACCGTCAGCTATAAGAATGCTTCTCAGGGTTACAGAGAGCCCGGACATTATATCCTTTGGAGGCGGACTGCCAAACCCTGAATCGTTCCCGCTGGAAGAGTTGAAAGAAATCTTCGAGGAGCAGCTGAAAATTAATGGAAAGAAGATGCTGCAATACGGGGCTACAGAAGGCCTGAAATCCCTGAACAGGGCACTCGCTGAAAGAATGAGGATCAAGGAAGACATTGACTGTTTGCCCGAAGAAATTCTCCAGACCACCGGGTCGCAGGAGGCACTGTACATGCTTGGAAAGATATTTGCGAATCCGGGTGAGTACGTTATAAGCGAGGCGCCGACATACACGGGAACTATCACTGCCCTTAGGGCTTCCAACATCAACATGATCGGAGTTCCTATGGATGATGATGGAATCATTGTGGATGAACTGAGGAAAACGTTGAAGGACTACCCTGATCCCAGATTCATATACGTGATTCCGAATTTCCAGAATCCAACGGGCATTACAATGAGCTATGAAAGGAGGAGAGAGCTGCTGGAGATAGCGAGTGAGAGAGGTATAATCATCATAGAGGATGATCCTTATGGAAATCTCAGGTTCGAAGGTAGCAAGATTCCATCAATCAAGTCTATGGACAGAGATGGGAGCGTCGTCTACCTCAGTACGTTCTCTAAGGTACTCGCACCTGGATTCAGGCTTGGGTATGTGATAGCAACCAAGGACATCGTGGAGAAGTTGAATCTCGCAAAACAGGCAGTGGACCTTGCATCCAGTACCATTTCGGAATACATTGCAGAAGGATATGTTACGAAGGGGTATATGGACAGGCAGATACCGAAGATCATCTCCCTTTACAGGCATAAGAGAGATATGATGATAGAATCATTTGAAGAATACTTCCCGGGTGACGTAGAGTATACCAGGCCTAAGGGGGGTATGTTCACTTGGGTGACAAAGAAGGGGGCGAATACGGACAAACTGTTCCAGAAGGCCATGGAGATGAAGGTAGCTTATGTCGTCGGTTCGGCATTTTATTTTGACGAAAGCAATCACGAATCAATGAGACTGAATTTCACATACAGCACCGATGAGGACATTGTTGAAGGTGTGAAGAGACTAGCAGAAGTGTTTAGAAGATACACCTAAAAACATGATAACATTCTTAAAGGAAAGAATAGATAAGGAAAAAGTGGCTGGACGTGCCGTTATTTAGAAGAAGTACTGACAAGACAACTGCACCGCGCAGTATAAAGGCAGTAGTTGACTCTTTCTCCTCTGCTTACGCCCATGCAAAGAACGTAGAAAAGGACGGGAAAAAAGAGGAGGCCGTTACCTTATATAAAAAAGCACTTGATTCTCTAGCGAACCTTAATGCTGACCAAGTCCCTGAAACAGAGAGAAAAAATATTTCTGACATTTTATATTCAATCAGCAATACTCTAGTCATGCTTGAAAATATTGAACTGTCTAGATCGAGTTTTGAACTTGCTTTAAAGTTTGATCCGTCAAACTCTAAGGGAATTTATTCGTATGCTAAACTTTTTCTTGAGAGAGGAGAAGATACACTTTCCCTTGAAAAGTTACTGAAGGAGGCGATTGAGGGTAATCCAGGCAGCGATGAACTTCAGGTTGCGCTAGGAGAAGTTTATGAAAGAAATGGTAAGAGGGAAGATGCCATAAACGCTTATAATAAGGCCCTTGAACTAAATCCGAACAACGCGGAGATAGCAGAAAGACTGATGAACTTCTATGAAGGAGATGAAATAAGTCAGAAAAAATATTTGGAATTACTTAGGAAAACTGGAGATAGAGAGAGGATCCTTGAAGCGTACATCCACATGATAAATGAGGGGAGGCTCGAGATGCTCGAAGAGGCAAAGAACGTCCTCCCTAATGAGCCCAGGTTATATTCAATAGAGGCAAAGATGCTGATAGATGATGGAAAAATTGATCTGGCCAAGGCAAAGATCAAGGAAATTCTTTCAATGGACCCGGACAGCGTCGAGGGAAATATGCTGGAGGAATACATTGAGGTGCTGGATAGCATATCACCGGAAGAACAACCTATTGAACTTAGAATATCAAAAATGATAAATAAGGGGAATATTGGTGATGCTATTGAGATCGCAAGGAAAGCTGGCCTAAGTAACGAGGACATTTTCTTTATCGCATTAAATGGGGGGGATTACGATTATTCGCTCAAACTTGCATCATCTTTTCATAATCCAACTGCCTACAGATGTCTCGTTCTAGCGGAAACTGATGTCGATGAAGCGGAAAGGGAAATGAATGCATACGTTGCAAACAACCAGAAGGATCCGTTTGCGTGGGTGGTAAAGAGCATTATCGCAGATTACAAGGGAAACGAGTTAGGCACCAGGAATTTCCTGAATATGGCACTAAGACTGGAACCAAAAATACTCAAGGAGAACTATATAGGAAGATTCAAGAATTTCAAGGATGAGGATTGGTTCAACCAGTTAAAGAAGCAGATACTCCCTTAACTTTGAAGAGACCAAATTGGAAACACTCATTTTTGAGAATGGCCCCTCGATTGTATCAGTGGTAATTATCTCATCGACAAAACCAGTGTACTTTGATGTTCCGCCAACAAACAACCCGTGAACGCAATATACGTTAATTTTAGAAGCACCTTTCTCCTTCAATATTTTGGATGCCTCGAGTACCGTGCCTCCCGTAGATATAAGGTCGTCCACCAGTGCAACTTTCTTCCCCTTGATTTGGAAATCATCCGGTACCTCGATTTTGACTTTTGTATCTGAAATCCTTGTTTTCATCAGCGCTATCGTCTCCAGGCCAGAAACTCTACCCACGTTCTTGGCCTCCTCCATAAATCCTCCGTCTGGAGAGACTACAAGATCATTCTCGTCCTTCTTTACCTGTTCCCCCAGGATTGATTCAGCCCTGATCTCTGCCCCCTTGTCCTTCAGAAACACGAGCCCCTCTGGAGAGTGCATGTTCACAACGAATATCTTTTCAAACCTGCTGTATAGCAGCTCTGAAATTACTTTTGCGCTGATCGCTTCATAAGGTTGAAACATGGAGTCCTGTCTTGCATATCCAAAATAGGGCACCACCAGTATCTGCCTCTTCGCTCCTGCGTTTTTGATTGCGTCGTGAGTGAGTAGTATATCTATTATACTTTGGTCCGGGTAAGTATTTCCCACTAGGATTGCCTCTGAAAACTGCTCTTCCATCTTAACATACAGTTCACCGTCCGCAAATCTTCTCCTAGTAACTCTTGCCATGGGGATTTGAATTGCAGAGGATAATTTCGAGGTGAGCCCTTCGGTATATGAGGTAGGAACTATTCTCACAGAGGTCAAACACTGTCCAGTTAAAAAACTCTATTCGATATCTTTTTATTGATTTAATTTCAGTATAACGTCAATGTTGTAGCCACATTTCTTTTGGAGGTACACATCCAGTTTTTTCAATCTAATTGCTTCATCTCCCAGCCCCTTCTGTCTGTAGTCCTCCATTATTTCTTCCACCCTTGTCACCCTTGTGCCCTTCAGGAGAGTATCTGAATGGCATACTATTTTCTCTTCAGTAGTCCTGGGTATATAATCCATGTCCGGGAGATGGAAATGTCTTGCGGTCTTTTTAAGAAGCCCTGCCCCCACGTGAGTACTGCAGAACCTGGCAATCCTCTCGTCGTATCCTTCCTTTCTCAAAATTGAGTAACCTTCGGCACCATGTGCTATCCCCATTGTGACAGTCTTTCCTATATCGTGGAGGAGCGCACCCGCCTCGAGCAATCGCAGGTCGACCTCGCACCCTTCTGACATCTTTCCGGCAACTTTTGCGCACATTACGGAGTGTGCTATAAGGTTCTCATCCGCACCATATTTCCTCAGCAAGTCAAGGCATTCTTCTCTTCCCGGAATCCTGAGAACCTTCTTGCCTCTTGCTTGAGGAACTATTTTCAGCTCTCCCTCCAATTTCCTCTTCCTGCCCAGATGTTCCAGGAATATGGCAAGGGCGGAGACCTCTGAGTGAGGCTGGTTCTCAACTGCAATGTTGTAATCGACGATTTCATAGACATCCCTGGGAACTTTTTCAGCTCCCACCACAATCAGTATATTCTCATTCCTCCGGATTTCCCCAATTTTCCGCTGGTATGGTATACCGTACATTGTGAGGTGGACTTTTATGCCGTCGAATGTCTTCATTTCCTCTTTCAGTGAGTGGAATTCGATTTTGAACTCTCCTCCGAATTTCTCAGTAACTTTTTCTATGGTGTGCCTGAGCTTCTGATCTTCCTTATCCACTACAATTTTATCCGCACCAAATGCTCTCGATACCAGGGCGACGTGTGTGGTTATCCGCTTATCTCTTTCGGGTCTGTGCCCGATTCTCATCACTGTTAACAACTATATTCTCTCCACCTTCATTCCCTTGATTGTGAGGGTCTTGCTTCTTTTGATCATGACCCTTAAGTAGGTAGAGGTGACGTTGAGCTTTTCCTGAATCTCTGCTATGTACTGTATCCCATTTGAAATGAGATCCTCTATTTTCTTGCTGAAATCTTCAATTGCCTTGTCGTCCAAGGACGCAACATAGATCACATCTGCTGTTTCTTCTGTCAAAATCAAAATGTTGATCTGGATCGAAGTGTAATAGTTGTGGTATACTTTCTTCGGCCCCTTTGGAGTTGAACTCCATTGAGATTCTATGAATTTTATCTTTTCAAGGTATCTCAATATTTCTATTGCCTCAGTACCGAGTTTCTCAACTACCTCTTCCTCGCTGAGCCATTTTTCGTTCAGCATTTTGAGCAGAGACCTTTTCACTTCGGTATTCGATATCGTAAAAACTGTGACTAATTCACCCACATCATTAACTACTTTGATTTTATTCATAAACTATCCCTAATGCGACGGCGCCTTAAATATTTTAACAATTTGCGGATTTGTTGTTATATTCTAAACATTTTTTAATTTTGAGGATAGTTCTAGGCCATCGTTTTTTCAACGCCGGAACAAAGGTTCATTCTCTAACTGCTCAAATGGGGAGATAAAAAAACAGACCACCTTGTCAAAGGTTAAAATAACGAATAATGATTAGGACGCGTGTCTGTTGTAGCGCAGTACAAGTCGCAAGTGGACGAGGAGCTCGGGAGATTCTTTACTGGAAGAGAGCTGGGCAAGGATGGAATCGAGCTTCGGGTCATTTCCGCTCTGAAAGAATTCACTATGAGAGGAGGTAAAAGGGTTCGACCTCTTTTTATGATACTCGGGTACTGGCTGAACTCTGATATTGATGAGAGAATCATAAGAGCCTCAATTAGCCTGGAACTGATGCAATCCTACCTCCTGATTCATGATGACATAATTGATCAGAGCCCGACGAGGAGAGGCGGGCCTTCCTTCCATAAGATGTGGAATTATGAAGAAAGAATGAATGAAGGAATATCAATTGTGGCAGCTGATCTGGCAGATGCATATTCACACGAAATTCTTCTTTCGAATGATTTCCCGCCTGAAAATCTTAACAGGGCAATGATGGCAATGTCAGAAACGGTCGAAATGACGGGGATTGGCCAGTTGATGGATATCACAATGCCTCTCAAAGATAAAGTGACTCTGGGTGAGGTGACGAAAGTACACGTCATGAAAACCGCTCATTACACAGTAAATGGACCTATGAAGATGGGGGCGTATTTGTCTGGCTATCCCAATGTCGGACTCATTGACCATTATGGCATCCCTCTCGGCATTGCATTCCAGATTCAGGATGACATTCTCGGGATGTATGGTGATGAAAAGACTCTGGGGAAGCCGGTGACCAGCGACTTTGAAGAAGGGAAGATGACACACCTGATTCTAAATGCATTCGATCTGGCAAGTGAAAATGACATAAAATTCATAAAAAAATTTCTAGGCAAACCTGGCATCAGCCAAAGTGATTTTGAAGAAGTGAGAAATATAATAAAGTCGTCTGGAGCCCTTGCCAAAACCAAGGAACTAGCGTTGAGTTATTATAACAAGGCGATTTCCTCTATCCCGGAGCTGACAGATGATTCAATGAAAGTCAAGGAACTGGAAGAGATGGCCAAAAGAATGGTCGATAGGATCAATTAGTCCCTCACAAACTTCCTTCCGCCACCGAGCGGCATCGTAGCGTCCATTCCCATTTTTGAGGTTATGTTGTCCTTATAGCTGCTTGGATCAAGGGAAGACCCCCTTTCATTCTTGACAATGATTCCTCTATCTGCCTGGAACCTGGTAGCCAGTGCCCACTCCACATCATTATCATTGTAGATATCAATGTCTTTATCCACCACTATTACCCTCTTCAGGCTCTTGTGCCCCCTGAAGGACGCTTCAACAGTTTTTCTGAAATCGTCACTGGATGCTTTTTGGATTTTTACGACTCCGTGTAACCAGCTTGCACCGCCTTCGGGGAGCCTCACGTCGATCACATTTACACCCTCCTTCCTGATCTCGTTAAATATGGTAGGTTCCCTGGGAAGACCCATCAGGTTGAAGTGCTCTAAAGTTGCAGGTACCAGAGCGTGGTAAATTGGGTCCTTGACCGTTTCAACTGATTCGAAGAATATTTGGGGCTGGTTTTCCTGTATGTCATAAGTGCCAGTGACATCCTTGAACGGACCTTCCCTTTCCTTGTGAGAGGAGAAGACCGCATTTATGACATATTCTGAATGTGATGGCACCATTATACCATTGGCACTCCTGGAGAAAGTCATGTCTTTGCCTTTCGATTTCCTGTACAATGAATTCGCCACGGCCGACTCGTCTCTTTCAAAGGGAATGCTGGTTGCAGAGGCAAGCAAAAACTCTAGGGGGGAACCTATGACAATGGAAACCTTCAATTCTTCTCCGTGATCAATGCTTTCATTATACATCCTGAAAAGGTCCCTGGGGACAAGCCTTACGAGTCCTTCCTGACTGTTTCTTACCCACACCCTGTGAATGGAAAGATTTCTCTTCCTACCCTTCTCCGCCACAAATATGCCTGACGTAATGTAATAGCCTGCGTCTCCCTTGTAGAACTGACACGTCGGTACCTCATCCATCCCGACCTTCTCGGTAAATAATTTCTCGCCCTCCTTAATGGGAGAGGCATCATTCAGGGAATCCTGGTATATCTTGAGGAATTCCTGTCGGTCCATCCTCAACTCCCTGTAAATTCTCTCCCTGCTTGCCCAGAGATTAACAAAAGCCCTTTTCCCCTCAAGGTTGGTTAGAAGTACTGGCCTCTCTTTGTATTTTAAAGAGATATCAGTGACCTCTAGCTTCCTTGATACCTCGGTTTCGATCACAATCATCTCTTCGTCGATGAAATTATGTAACATCCCCGCCCCCTCGTTTCGACTGGAACTTCATGGAGTAATCCTTGTCCTGTCTCTTGGGAATAGTGTGGCTTCCCTTATGTTCTGCAGGTTCAGCAGCACCATTGTCAGTCTTTCTAGCCCAATTGCCCATCCTGCATGCGGTGGCATGCCATACTGGAAGGCCTTGATATAAAATTCGAACGATTCCACATTCAGCCCCTTTGCTTCCAGATTCTTTATGAGAATTTCAGGATTGTGCACCCTCTGCGCCCCACTTGTAATCTCGACTTCGCCAAATTGTAAATCGAACCCTCTTGAATATTTTTCATCAAAAGGCTGAACATAGAAAGGTTTCAATTTCCTGGGCCATCTGGTGATAAAGTAAAATTCATTCAATCCTTCGCCTATTGCCTTGAGGGCAGGTGTTGATAGATCCTCTCCATCGTCTACCTTTATTCCTTTGTCGTTTGCGATTTTAACGCATTCGGCATAGCTAATCTTCTTGAAGGAGTAATCAGTTTTTGGAGACGTTATTCCAAGAAGCTCCAACTCCTTAGAGTTCTCCTCGATAACCATCTTTGAACTCACCTTGATTACTTCTTCAAGGACTCTCATCGCCTCTTCGTCGTCGACAAAACTCATCTCAATATCTATGGAGGTAAATTCATTAAGATGCCGTGTTGTATTGTGTTCCTCAGCCCTGAAGGCGGGTGCAATTTCAAATACCCTGTCAAATCCTGCTGACATCATGATTTCCTTGTAGAGCTGGGGACTTTGACTCAAATATGCACTCCTATCAAAGTATTTGACAGGAAACAACTCTGTGCCTCCTTCCGTAGCAGCTGCTACTATTTTTGGCGTCCGGACTTCGATGAATCCATTCTGATGGAAATATTGCCTGACCGCCCTTGATATGGTGTCCTGTACCTTGAAAATGGAAAGTATCTTTGGCTTTCTTAGATCCAGAAATCTGTTTTCGAGCCTGGTTTCAATATCAGAATCCACCATGTCCACAACCCCCAAAGGAAGAGGTGCAAGGGATTTATTCAGGATTTTGAACTTATTCACCTGTATCTCGTAACCTTGTTTTGCCTGACTTTCAACCGCTTTGCCTTTAGCTTCAATGACACTCTCCCTAGAAAGAGTTCTTAACTCTTCAAAAATAGATGCGTTTTCTTTCTTAGCCACTACGCACTGTACGTGCCCAGAGACATCTCTCAGGTCTATGAATGCGATCGAACCGCCTGTTCTAATCGCCTGTACCCATCCCTTGACCTCCACTTCAGTGTTCAAATGATTCTTAACTTCTGCTGCAAGGACTCTCATTTCATCCTATAATTAATTTCATACATATAACATAATAGCAAGAAATAGATATTTGCTGGCAATACAGGTGTGTGCGAATAGGAGTGCTTGACATTCAGGGAGATGTTTCTGAACATGTTAATATCTTATCATCTCTGGGAGCAGATCCCGTCAGGATCAGGAAAAGCCCAGATCTGGAAAATGTTGATGGACTGATATTGCCTGGAGGAGAGAGCACCGTTATTGGAAAAGTCATGAAAGAACGAGGCCTTGTTGAATTGATAATGAAGAAAAAGCTTCCTGTGATGGGTACCTGTGCAGGACTCATATTGATGTCAGAGAACGTAGATGGAGGAAAAGGCCTCCTTCCTCTGTTGGACATTGAAGTAAAGAGAAACGGTTATGGGAGTCAGAGGGAAAGTTTTGAAACAGACTTAAACATTGAAGGAATTGGCCAATTCCACGGAGTTTTCATAAGGGCACCAATAATTGTGAAGGTCAAAAAAGGTAGGGTGTTGTCTCAATATGAAAATTCTCCGATAATTGTCTCCGAAGGGAAACATCTGGGAATGACCTTTCACCCTGAAATATTTGGAGACGGAAGGATTCACAGAATGTTCATTGATTCAATATAGAAATTTGAAGAATTTATTTATTCCTATGTCCTCATACCTATTTCAGTACGATCACAGGTAAAGAAGGAATGGAATTAGAAGAATTTTACACCATTCTTGGTTTTGATAAGAGACATTTTCCTTCGGTCTTACCAGTCGAAACCACGACATTCATCCCAACTTTTAAGTCGGAATCAAAATATCCAAGACCAATCCCCTTGGAAAGAGATGGAGAGAATGTTCCGGAAGTCAGGATACCAACCTCCTTACCGTTCAATTTCACGATTGATCCATTTCTCGGAATCACCTTGTCTTCTGCCACAACTCCCCTGAACCTTCTTTTTATGTTGTCTTTCCTTATTTCAAGATTTTTCTTCCCGATGAAATCATGATCCCAGTCCAGTATCCAAGATACCCCGGCTTCAATTGGGTCTCTGTCTTCATTGAAATCCTGTCCCGAAAGCAGGAGTCCTTTCTCCATCCTAAGTGTATCTCTGGCTCCAAGACCAATCGGTTTCACATTCGCATTGCTCAACAGTTTTTTCCATGTGGCCACAGCGTATTCATTGGGAATGATAAATTCGAATCCCTCCTCACCGGTGTATCCGGTACTGGATACAATGGTTGCATCTTCTAATCCCGGTGATGGATACATTTCAGAGACGTTTGTCAGGGCGAAATGGTCAAGATTGTTTGCTTCCGGATGCAAATTTTTCATCACTTCGTGGGAGAGGGGACCCTGAAGTGCAAGGCATGACATTTTTGATGAAATGTTGGAGATTTTTACCTTGAAATCCTTCTTGTTCTTTACAAGCCAAGCATATATCTTGTCTGTCGTAGCTGCATTTGGTACGACTAAGAACTTTTCTTCACTGATCTTGTTTGCAATAGTATCGTCTATCATTGCAGCATTTTCATTCAGGTATGCAGAATAAATTGCTTTCCCAATCCTTGATTTTGATAGATCAGTTGGAAGGAGATAGGAAAGGAAGTCCTGTGCATCTTTTCCTTCGATCATTATGTCTCCCATATGAGAAACGTCAAACAATCCTGCCTTCTGTCTAACTTGCCTGTGTTCCTCTATTATGCTGGAATACTGGATTGGCATTTCCCAGCCGTGAAAATCTACCATCTTTGCATTAAGTTTAACATGTTCTTCAAACAATGAGGTCCTCATGATTCATGATTACAGCTGTGTTAATAACGTTAGTCTTGCACTCGAAATTAAGGGGGGCGGGGGATGTTAAAGTATTTCTAATGGATGGTTATAAACGAAAGAAGCAAGCCGCGATAACTCAGCTGGGAGAGTGCAAGCCTGAAGAGCTTGAAGTCGCCGGTTCGATCCCGGCTCGCGGCATGGATGCACATTTCAACAAGGCTCAATCCCATGTGGACTTTGGCAATTCTCACGTGACATCTCGTTCATGTGGAAGGTTAAACTGTGCCTTTCCCTTTACCTTCTCTTCACCGAGCGAATAAACGAATCCTCCACCAATAGCTGCCCATACAAACACTGCCAAAACACCGTAACTCACCGGGAATTTTATTGGAACTATTGAATAATAAAGCGTCACAAGAAAGATCAGTGTTGATGCAAATGGTATTATCAAATGCTTCACAATATTGAACTCTCCAATTTTCCTGAAAAAAACACTCAGGGAAATATTCGCAAGAATATGCACGATCAGATATCCTACAGTTACACCAGTCAGCTCTATGACGAATGCGTTGAACGGGCCCATCCAGAAAGCCATTGGAACTGAAAGCAGGACAGCAACTGTTGCATCAACCGCAATTGCCACATGTGGTGTTCCGTGCTTCAAGTTGATGGAAGAAAGTCTTTTAGGGAGGATCACTCCATCCCTGGCCATTGCATACATTCCCCTGATTCCAGCATTGAAATAAGAAAGACCCAGATTGAGGAAACTGTTGATCCCGAAGATGACTATCACCGCTGCTCCCGCCAATCCAAGATAGGTTCTAGCCTCAATTACTCCAGGGATCAGTTCATTTCCGAACCCAGACATATCAGAAGTCCCCCAACCGATTGCAAGGGCATATGCAGAAAGAAGGATTGTGACTCCAGCTAGCAATACCGATATAATCACTGCCTTTCCTATCGTCTTACGTGGACCTTTTGCCTCTTCCCCCAGGATAACCGGAGAACCTGCTCCAGCGAAAGAAGTGATTGAAAAGATCATCCCGAGCGCAACTCCAGACATTCCACCTGGAGCAAATTTCGGGGTAAATACGAGCAGGGTGTTGGAAGTTCCAGACTTAGCTATGACAAATACGCTGAAAAAAATCATTATTGAAATTTCAGCCAAACCAGTTATTATGCTATACTTAAGCGACGGTTTAATTCCCCAATAAGACATTCCAGCGACAAACATTATCAGCACCAGACTTAAAACTATCCATGAATACGCAGGTAGCATCATTCCGGTGATCAACTGGAAGGCAGCAGGCACAAATATCGCACCAAAGAAAAGTGCTGCATTCGGGGTTACAAGTGTCGTATAGAGTAAATAGATCCATCCAGTGAAAAGTCCGGCTCTCGGACCAAGACCATGGCCAACAAAGCTGTAGTATCCACCGCTGCTGGCAATCTTTTTTGAGAATTGGAAAATTGTATTTATTGTCAAGAATGTGAGTATAAAGGCAAGAAGGAATGCAAGTGGCATCGAGGCCAGCGCAAATATGGCTGCAGTTGTAATAAGCGCTATCATGTCCATGAGAGGTGCAATGGCGGTCAGACTCTGGAATATCAATCCAAAAATCCCAATCGAATTCTTTCGCAGGTGGGAAAGATCAGACATTCAACTTGTAATGCGACTCGATATAAATGTATAAGTAGTCAAATTTGCCAAGCATTTGACTTAATCTTTCAGAAGAATTTAGAAGAACAAACTGCGAATTTCAAAAGGATGCACAAGCTGGAGTCCATCTTTTCTTTGAAGGTCCCATAGATTGCCATTGGCTAAGGTAAACAACTCTGGGATCGATGGTAACGTAATCCTGAAATCAAAAATGGAGAGTGGAAGATGATAATCTATAGTCACAATCTATATGGAAGGCATTGAGTGCCAACATCCAGATTAAGGCGAGATAAAACCATCAATCTGAGTCAACCAGATATCACATAAGGTCACTCATACTCGGCATATACTTCTGGTTCCAGCTCGTCTGTCAGGTCCAGAGAATCGATTTTCTCGACAAATTCCTCCAGCTCATTGAATGGTGACACAATGTATTTGATCCTTCCCTGTGACATCCTGTAGGAACCTGGGCACATGCCACCGCTTTTAACCGCAAGTGCATCAACCTTCAATCTAATAATCGTAGCAGTTGCGATCTCTTTTCCTCCAGGAACTCTCTCAAATCCGGGATTCTCGTACTGCTCTATCTCCTTGCTCTCGGTATCAACCACACTGATGACCTCTCCCAAGTCAAGTGGAGAGAGAACATTATCTTTGGTATGGACGACTGCCACTTTCATAACACTGAGGCCAAATCTGAAATTTAAGTGTGATGTTTTAACCTCAACTAAATCATTCCCAGTATTCCAGTATAAAATGAGCAATACATCAAGGATGGAGGAATAGTAGTGATTATTAGCCCAGTAATATTCAAGAATGATGAAAGTCCTGCTTGGGGGTACGTTCAGTTTCCTGCATAAAGCCCACAAGGAAATGATTGAAAGAGGCAGCAGAATAGGCGACCTTTATATTGGATTGACAGGCAACAATTTTGAAAGAATCAAGAATTATCAAGTCCCACCCTATGACATTAGAAAGAAAAAACTTGAGAACTACCTGCAGGAGAGAGGAATCGAGGCCAAGATATCTCAATTAAATGATCAATACGGTTCCACATTGGAAAGGGAATTCGACGCGATGGTGATAAGCAACGAGACGTTCGATTTTGCTGCCAAAATTAATTTTATAAGAAAGAGCAGGGGTATCAGACCACTGGCATTAGAAAATATTGGAACGGTCCTGGGAGATGATTATCTGCCAATAAAGTCGGAAAGAATTTCAAAAGGGGTTATCAATGAAAATGGAGAGAGACTGACCCCTATTAGACTGGGAATTGCAAGTAAAAACCCAGAAAAAATAAAGGGACTAGAGAACTTCGCAATTAAATGGTTTAAGAATTATGAAATACACAAGTTCGAGGGAGGAGGAAAAACTGAACAGCCATTCGGAAACGAGATACTGTCAGGAGCAATTGAAAGGCTCAAATCAGTTCCCCAGGATTTTGATTTTGCATTCGGCATAGAAGCTGGGGTCACATCTGTCAAAGGGCATTATTCAGATGTTCACACCACAGCCATCAGGGACATAAGCGGTTACGTAACGTATGGATTCTCTAGCGGTCTTCCACTGGATGGGAACCTAATTCAACTGTTGAAGAACGGCTTGAATTTGGAGGAGGCAACGGACTTCCTCGTTTCCGCTCAAAAATCGGGTGAAAGCAAGGGTGCGATTTACCATTTCTCGCAAGGAAAAATGGAAAGGTGGGAAGTGGTCTACGAATCTATTTTTTCTGCATTCGTTGAAAGACTTGCATCGACTATCCCAAGAAAAAGCTAAAGGACGTGAGGGACCGTTCCCTTGGTTGGGTATTCCTTGACGTGACCATTTCTATAAACCACAAGAGTCTGATTCTCTATTTCGAACCATTTACCATCCATTACCTCTGTTGAAACAGTAAATCTATCATTTTCCAGCCTGTAAAAAAGGGTGTAGTAACCCCTGTCTTCCCTGACCTCCCTGTATGCGACAGCAAAAGACCCATCAGTCATAATGAAGTTCAAGCTGGTGAAGTTCATTGTTCTGACATTTTCAATAGCTTCAGGGAAACTCTTGAAAATCATCTTGAAGTACTGTGAACTGTCACTGGACTTCTCATTCCCGAGTTCCTTGATGGTCCCATTGTGAGCAAACGACATCATTCCTCTGAGGAGGGGTTGAGTGTTGTTTATCGTCTTCGATGATGAACTTATTTTCCTCGCATGAGCAATGAGAGTCTCACCGAACAATTCATTTTCACCAATAACCGGGCGTTCAGCATTTTCGGGAGGAATGCTCTTCTTAACATATACCTGATTCTTAGTGTAAACTGCGTACCCGAATCCATCGGTGTGAGGTGCCTTATTTCCTCTGTATGCCATCTCGTAAACGAAATCCAGGTAAGGTGACAGATCTGAATTCCTGCCTGTTGTGAGGAGCATCCTGCACATATCATATGATAATATACGCATTAAAAACCTTAACTGACTTTCAATGTAAGCCGAAAAATGGCTATGGAAGAGCTCTTTTCAGGGGAAGGATCAAGTTGCAAAGATGGGCATGCAATAAATTATTAACAATATTCATATGAGGAAGCAATGAATAATATAGACCCCGTCATCGCCGGGGAAATTAGATCTCTAAGACAGAATACCGAGAGGAGCGAACGTACGGATTTTGTAACTACCTATACTGAAAGGGAATACCTGAATGGGAGGACAAGAGAGGAGAGAGTGTTGATCTTGAGAACGAGGGGGTGCAGCTGGTTCTATCATTCAGGGTGCTCAATGTGCGGCTTTTATGAAGATACAAACCCTAGAATTGGAAAAAAAGAGGTAGTAGCCCAGATAGAACAATTCATGAAACAATACCCCAAGGGAGAAGTTCTGAAAATATTCACATCAGGCTCATTTTTTGACCCGGTTGAAATAGACAAGGAGATACAGGTCCCCATTATAGAGAAAATTCTAACGGGATATGATTTTCTAATAGTGGAAAGCAGGCCGGAATATGTAGAGAAAATTGCGCCCGCTCTGGAAAAATTTGCTGGAAGGCTCCAGGTCGCCATGGGTATGGAAAGTACAAATTCAGAAATGCTCAAATTTTCCATAAATAAGAATTATACTTTCGATGATTTTAAAAAAGCTGCAGAAACACTGCACGCGAAATCCATTTCCGTTCGTGCATATCTTTTGCTCAAACCTCCCTATGTAAAAGAAAATGAGGCAATACAGGACACAGTAAAATCTGCGAGGGAAGTAGCGCAGTTTGCGGATTTCATTTCCATAAACCCGCTGAATGTCCAGCGAGGGACTCTGGTAGAAAAAATGTACAAGGAAGGTAACTACAGACCTCCTTGGCTGTGGAGCGTCAGGGAGGTGCTCCTGTCATTGAAGGATCTAAATGTGCCCGTCGTTTCACTTATCAGCGGTTCAGGGAAGAAGAGAGGGGCGCACAATGGTCACGAATGTGACAAGAAGTTCTCCAATGGAATCAGAAAGTACAGCGAGACTTTGAATTTTGATTACCTTGAAGATTTAACCTGTGAGTGCAGGGAAATGTGGAGTAGATTTACTGAAGTCGAGGGCAAAATACCAACAGAGCTTAACGAGGTGGTATTCAGTGATTTCTGATGCCATGGATCTCATCAAGAACGCAAAGAAATTAGTAATATACTCTCATCACGACTCAGACGGAATTGCCTCTGCTGCCATAGCTGTTTTTGTCGCAAAGAGGCTGGGATTGAATTACGAGTTGAGAATTAAAAACCAACTGGATCCGCTAGAATTCAGTGATACAGAAGACGTCTATTGGTTCAATGACATGGGCTCTTCCAAGACAGGCGAAATGAGAAAAGTCTCTGCAGTGATAACAGACCATCACAACCCTGCGATTCTGGAATCGCACATCACCAACAATGGCAATAACATCTACCAATTCAACCCTCATCTTGAAGGTCTTGATGGAAGTATTTCACAATCTGGATCCACGACCACATTCCTATTCTCAATGAATCTTCTCCCCGAAGTCTTTGCGATTTCCCATTTGCCGGTGATCGGTTCAGTTGGAGACCTCCACGACAAGAAATTTACAAGACTTGTTGACATGGACAGGCAGGTAATGCTTCTAGCGAATGAAAATGGTCTGGTAGAAATGAAAAATGATATCAGGTATTTTGGGAGGAGTTCTAAACCTATCTCCTACATGATAAGGTTTGGTAATGACCCGAAGATCAACTCGTTGTACGATCGCCCAGATGAGGTATACAGGTTCTTTGAAAGTCTCGGAATAGACAGGAGGTCTGCAAATTCAACCAGATGGGTCGATTTGAAGGAGCAAGAGAGGGAGAACATAATCAACGAACTCAAGCACAGGCTTGAAAATGAGGGTGGAGAGGTAGCAAGGCTCACCGGGGAGGTTTATGAGATCAAATCAGAACCTGTCACTTCCATTCTGAAGGACGCAAGAGACTTCTCATCGATAATAAATGCCACCTCCAGAAAATCACATCCAGAGGTGGGAATACGGCTATGCCTATTCGAACGTGGGCCAACTCTTGACGAGGCCATGCAGCTATATAACAATCATACAGAAACGCTGCGAAAGGCATCGAAGATTCTTGACGGGATGAATGAGAGCGTCATGGGGTTGATTCATTATTATGACTTCGGTTCAAATCTCGAAAACAATATTACCGGTACTATAGCGACCAGGATCATCACACACAAAAGATTGCCTCGAAAGTCAATAGTGATAGTGATGGCGAATCTGGAAGGGAGCAAGAAAATTTCAGGAAGGATTTCTCCTTTACTATCCGAAGTACTTGATCTTTCACTGATATTCAGGGAAGCAGCTGAGAGCGTAGGTGGATCAGGAGGGGGTCATAGAAATGCAGCAGGCGCCCTTATAAGTATGGGAAAAGAGAAAGAATTCGTTAGCAACGTAAATAAAATAGTGGAAAAGATAATTACTCCCTGACTATGGTTTGGGCCTGCTCTCTGAGGAACTGTGGAAGGTAGTAGAAAGAACCCGTCCCTTTTCCAGTGGTCCCGCTCATCTTCCATCCTACAAATGGCTGAGATCCAACCATCGCTCCCGTTGAACCTCCTCTTCGTCTGTTAGCATAGACCACTCCCACTTCTGCATTCTTAAAGTAGTAATCTATTTCCTTCCTGTCCTCGCTGAAAATCCCACCCGTAAGTCCATATTCACTCATGTTTATGAACTGCACCGCTTCATGGAGCGATCTGACCGGCTTAATTGCAAGGATGGGAAGGAATAATTCTACCCTTTCTATATTTGGGTCGTTTACATTGTCCAGTATCGTATTTTCAACGTAGTACCCATCCATTTTCTTGATTGAACCTCCATAAAGTATCTTCTGATCTGGCACCGTCTTCATAACCTCCTGGAACTTCACGTAAGCATCCTTGTTGACCACTGGTCCCGTAAATGTTCCTTTCTTTCTCGGGTCGTCCACGGATAGTTTGGACGTAAATTCAACAAGTTTTTTCTTGAATATGTCGTATATTGGCTCTTCGATAAGGGCGAGACTACATGCAGAGCACTTCTGGCCAGAATATCCGAAGGCCGATCTGGCCACTCCTTCCACTGCCTTGTCAATGTCGCACTTTGCAGTCACGACAATGGTGTCCTTGCCACCCATCTCAGTAACCATGACTTTGGGTCTCTTTTCCTGCGCTTCCTTGAATATTTTCATCCCGATGTCCCTGCTCCCAGTAAATACAACCCCTTCCACGTAGTCATTCGTGTAAAGTGCTCTGCCTACCCTCCCCCCAGAACCTGAGAGATATATGAGGTTCTCCTTTGGCACCCCGGCCGCATGCAGCAGTTCTATGAATTTGTATGAAGAGAGTGGGATATCAGAGGAAGGCTTCAAAATCACGCTGTTCCCAACAACTAGGGGGCCGCTTACCATGCCCGCAGTTATCGAGAAGAAATTGAATGGAGAGATGACAAGAATCACTCCGTAGGGCTTCATCACGCTCTTCGAATCCTCTCCATAGTAAGCTGTTCCAGTGAACTTAATATACCCCTCATTGCTGATGAGCTGTTGGGCATAGTACCTCATGAAATCAATCGTCTCATCAACGTCCCCCATTGCTTCATATCTGTTCTTACCATTTTCATAACTCAAAACAGCAGCAAATTCAAATTTTCTTTCAGACAACATGTCAGCTGCGGCAAGGAATATCCTGGCCCTGGCGAGATAACCTAATTCAAACCACTTCTTGTAACTCTTGTGTGCGATTTCTGCTGCCCTCTCTGATGTCTCCTTCGAAGACATCTGGAAAGTACCGAGGTTTGTTTTTCCATCCAGGGGTGAAACATGGAACAATTTGTCCTTTTCGTATACCTCTTCAACAACAAGGTTGGGGTATTCAACATTGAACCATTTTTCAACAGTCTTCAGAGCCTTCTCATATTCAGTATGAAATTTTTCTTCATTTCCACTTTCTGTCATTTTAATATAGGTATTTTCATTATCAAAGGGCATGTTCCTTAATCAAAAATTCATTAATAACGTTATCACAAGAAATTGAACGAACTGGTAAATCCAAACTTTTTTAAGTCTTCCTAATTGGTCGGTCATTCTTAAAGATCAGACAAGGGAAAATACAACTCCAGGTTCTCTCCCATAACTCTTTGTAAAGACCACCGCAAGTATTACTCTTCCAAAATCCAGAAATGTAAAAGTATAATACAAATCCCTATCTTTGACCTTTCATCATGTTATTGATTATTCCTCAATTCCGCATTTGAAAATTTTTGTCTCTACACACTCCCGCCGCCCAGTCAGTATATAGGGAAAATTCATTAATTCATATATCATAAAAATAGGAAGGAGATGAAAGGAGACAATGAACAGAAAATCGGTGCTGGTCATAATCGTAATTCTGATAATGCTGGCGGGAGCACTGATATCTGGATTAGCATACACTAATTCTCGTACATTTAACCTGACTCTTGTGGTATCTCCGGTAAATTCTGGAAATGGGTCAAGCGATCAATTTGCATTCTATGTTCTGTCAAATGGGAAACTGACCTCTTCCTCCGACATAGTTTTGCCTTCCAATACACTGATAGAAGTCACTATATTTGAACACGATCCTGGTCCTTCACCACCATTCGTAGATTATGCACAGAATGTCCTGGGCACCCAGATGAATAGAATTATTCTGTTCAACAAAGTGCTCGGAGTGACTTCTGCAAATGAGGTGCCCAATCAGGGTCAAGGAAGATATGTCATGCAAGTGAACTCTTCTGATATTTCTGACACTTTCTCAATAAGCAATGGAGTGAACATCCCGATACCTCCCTCTTCCATAGTGATTGGTTACATAACCTTCAATTCCCCGGGCACGTACAGTTGGGGAGATATGTGCAACTGTGGTCCATCTATGTATGTGCAGGGAGAAATGTACGGTACCATAACTGTGCAGTGAGTGACGGTTCTGACAAGTTGTCTACTGCGACACGAGTAGCTTTGGGTATGACAGATTTTCAAGGATATTTCTTGGGTGCGGTATGCAATGATTACAGAGTTATGATAAATTCATTTGGAAGTTTCTCCCCGGTCAACGTTTTCTGACCATACTAAACAATTTCAAACCGGCATGCATGGCGATGAAAGTTATGTTGCCAGTTGGAGAATCAGAGTGGTATTGAGCAATCATCAACCAGCAATTGGCTGCTTGAGCATGTAATTTTTATTCTTGTTAAATATCGGGTAAAGGTAGAATTGAGAAAAGGATACCTCACGGTAGATGGCCTTGGAAGATTTGAAGGTGAGTTATTAGGTTACGAAACAGGGGCATCTGGTGAATTAGTTTTTACAACTTCTCCTTCAGGGTACATAAAATCTATCACTGACCCAAGCTACAGGGGGCAGATTTTGGTATTCTCATTTCCATATATCGGTGCTTATGAAATTGATGAGACCGGTGAAAGCAAGATGCCGCAGGTCAGAGGGGTCGTGGTAAACAATGTCCCAGCCTCCCTAAGAGAGGAACTATCTGACTACCTGAAAGTGCATCGAATACCGGGCATTGAATTCAGTGGTACCAGGGAAGTTATAGATTTCCTCAGAATCAACGGCAACAGGATTGGGGCAATAGGGGATGCAAATGCCGCCGGTAATCCATACGAGTTCAATCTCGTCAATGAAGTAGTTGGCGAAAGATACACTCTGGGAAACCATTCGGGCAATAGAATTCTGCTGGTCGATCTTGGCGTAAAGGGAAATATAATTAATTTCCTGAAGAATTACCAGATAACAGTAATACCATACACGGAATTCGGGCGAATCAATATCAATGATTTTGATGGAATTATTGTATCCAATGGCCCGGGAGATCCATCTCATCCCGGTCTTGAGGGTTTCAGGAAAAAACTTGGGGAAGAGATTGGAAGGAAGCCTTTGCTGGGAATATGCCTGGGGCATCAACTTATTGCGCTCTCCCTTGGTATGAGAACCCAGAAGATGAAATTTGGTCACAGGAGTATCAACCATCCTGTCCGGGACACAAGGAACGGCAAAATCGGGATAACGACGCATAATCATGGGTTTGCAGTCGTGTTTGAAAACAATGGGAGCGCCGAAGAAAGATTCATTTCACTGAACGACGGGAGTAATGAGGGGATCATGGGGGACAATTTCCTGACAGTCCAGTTTCATCCGGAAGGGGGACCAGGACCAATGGACGAATTAGGCATTTTTGAGGAATTCAGGAGAATGGTCAACCATGGGTGAACTCCCCAAAAAAGTACTACTGATCGGGTCAGGCCCAATAATGATAGGGCAATCTGCAGAATTCGACTATTCAGGTAACCAGGCAATAAAGGCACTTCTTTCAGAAGGAGTCGAAGTAGTGGTGGTGAATTCTAATCCTGCCACCATCCAGACAGACAAGATAGATGGGGTTATACCTGTGATGGCCCCATTGAATGTGGAGAATCTAAGGGAGATCATAGCCAAGGAAAGACCAGATGCCATTCTCGGTACATTTGGAGGGCAGACTGGGTTGAACCTTGTAACGGAATTATGGAAAACAGGGATTCTTGATGAAATGGAGGTCAGGGTACTGGGTACTCCTCCGGAATCTATTGAGATAAGTGAAGACAGGCTGAAATTCAAGGAAAGGATAGACGAACTGGGAGAACCGGTAATCGATTCACGTTACTGCTCAACAGTCCAGGAAGCGGTTCAATACGCCAAGCAATCAGGTCTTCCAATGGTGATAAGACCATCATTCACGTTAGGTGGCTCTGGTGGTGGAATCGCCCGCGACATCAATGAGCTGAGATCGATAGTGGAAAGAGGACTGGAGCTTTCCAAAGTTAATGGAGTTTTGCTGGAGAAGTCAGTTATTGGCTGGAACGAGCTCGAGGTTGAGGTTGTAAGGGATTCTAGAGGGAACAAGATTGCTGTCTGCACAATGGAGAATGTGGACCCAATGGGTGTCCATACCGGTGACAGCGTTGTAGTTACGCCATTTCTAACGCTGAATGACATGAATTTCCAGAAAATAAGGAGGTCTGCGTTGAAGATCGCAGAGGGAATCGGAATAATTGGGGCATGCAATGTTCAATTTGCATTTAATAATGACACAGGAGAATATTATGTGATAGAGGTTAATCCGCGATTGTCCAGGTCATCTGCACTCGCTTCCAAGGCAACAGGATATCCCATTGCTAGAGTAGCGGCACTCATTGCGCTGGGAAAGAATCTGGATGAGATAGAGAATAATGTCACAGGTGAGAGGAATTCAGCAAGGGAACCGGCAATAGATTATGTTGTTGTCAAATCACCAGTCTGGCCAATAGAAAAATTCCAGGACGCAGATTTCAGGCTAGGAACCCAGATGAAAAGTACGGGCGAAGTTATGTCAATAGGCAAGTCGTTGAGTCAGGCATTCAGAAAAATGCTCCGATCAACAGGTGTCTTATACAGGAAGGAAACATTCAACGAATCATTGCTGGAAATTCCAAATCCAAGCAGGATGTTGCAAATATACATGGCCAGCATGCGCGGATACACAGTAGAAAAAATCTCCAAACTGACGGGGTGGAATACCTTATTTGTTGACGAATTGATAAGAGCTTTCGGGACCGAACAGGAAGAAAACGGCTTCTCAATCGTCGACACCTGTGCAGGAGAATTCGACGTCAAAACGCCTTACTACTATGGATCTTCCCAGGGAAAGAAAATAGGGGGAGATGTCCTGGTGATAGGAAGCGGCCCCATAACAATCGGTCAGGGGATAGAATTCGATTACAGCTGTGTCCATGCTTCAAAAGTATTGAGAAAGATGGGGGAAAAAGTTGTAATGCTTAATGACAACCCGGAGACAGTCTCAACAGATTTCGACGAAAGCGACTACCTTGTCTTTGACCCCGTGGACTTTTCAACAGTATCGAACATTATCAGAAATTCAGAGATAAAGACGGTGATTCCCTGGTTCGGGGGGCAGAGACCCATAAACATTCTCAATGAACTGAAAAGGACGTTTGGTGATGCTATACGGATCCCGGGAACAGACATAGAGGTGGTGGACGTCCTTGAGGACAGGGAGAAATTTGCAAGGTTGATGAACGAGATGAAAATCCCTTATCCGAAATTTACATACTCGACCAAGAAGGATCTCCACGAAACTGCAAAAAAGATCGGTTTTCCCGTAATAGTCAGGCCTTCTTACACAATCTCTGGATCTCACATGGCGATACTCAAGGGGGAGGAGGATCTTGAAGAATTCCTTGGATTCCAGGGGAGATTTGTGGAACAATTCCTCGTCGAAAAATACCTTGAGGACTCACAGGAGGCTGAAATTGACGCTGTATCCGATGGATACGAAGTTTTCATTCCAGGAATAATAGAGCACGTGGAAGAAGCAGGGATTCATTCGGGGGATTCTACGAGCATATTTCCAGCAATCAACATCCACAATCACACTCAGGAAACCATGAAGGAATATACAAGAATGATATGCAAGAGGCTGAAGATAAAGGGCCCACTGAACATACAGTTTGCAGTCAAGAACGATACGGTCTACATCATTGAAATAAACCCAAGATCTTCAAGGACTTTCCCATTTATATCAAAGATAACAGGGATCAATCTTGCAGAAATGGCGACTGAGGTTCTTGTCACGGGGAAGATTCCACCCATCAATAGCAGTTCTAATATGACAGGCGTAAAATTTCCAATATTCCCATTTGACAAGATCACTAATTCTGACGTCATTTTGGGCCCTGAAATGAAAAGCACCGGAGAGGTAATTGGGATCGGGACCAATCTCAAAGAAGCGCTAATGAAGGGATATCAGGCAGCGGGTTTCGACATTTCAAAGGAAGGGGTGATAATCACGATACCCGGTTCTAGGAGGAATGAATTCCTTGGGATAATGAAAATGATAAGCAATGCAGGCAAGGTCATTTACAGTACGTCTGGCACTTACGATTATCTAAAGCAATATGGAATCAACTCAATCAAGATAAAGAAAATCTATGAAGGGAGCCTAAACAGCCTTGACATACTGAAGCAGGGGAACATTGCAGCGGTGCTTAACATACTCTCAGATAATTACAGATCAGAAAGTGACGGGAAAACCATGAGGAGGGCCTGCTATGATAAAAAAGTGCTTTATCTTGGTACCAAGACGCAGGCGGCAGTATTTGCGGATGTCCTTACAAAAAACAGGAATTGAATTTATCCCAATGTTATCAACGCTGCCCTTGAGTTCATAGTTAGGAAAATGCCAGCGTTAGTTTCGTACCATTAATATCTTTTATTGCCCTTAGAATATTTCAATGAATGATTATATCTGCGGTTGTGATTACCTAAATGGCGATGGAACTATGTCTAAACTATCTATAGTAATTTTTAGCGGGACAGTCGATAAACTGCTTTCCGCTGGGGTTTTGTCACAGGCCGCTGCAGCCATGGGGACGGAAGTGGAAGTTTTTGTAACCTTCTGGGGGTTGCTAAGTTTCACCAAGGGAGAAAAGAAAATGATCATGCCCAAGGAATTTGAGGCGATGGGACCTGCACTGATGGAAGGAATGAAGAGGGAACACGTGAAGTCGTGGTATGAAATGCTGAAGGAAGCAAAAGAGTTCGGGGCAAAAATATATGCATGCTCTATGGCGGCAGGTGTAATGAATATAAAGAGGGAAGATCTTGACCCAATCGTGGACGACATGGTTGGAGCAGCGAAATTCCTGGCAGACGCAGAAGGCGGACAGATGCTATTTATATGAGGTGATCTGAGATGACAGAAGCAACTATTATCGACTCAAGGGGCTCGGCATGTCCTGGCCCGATTACTGACCTGGCAAGGGCATACAGGAACTCAAAAGTTGGAGATCTTCTGGAACTCTGGGCGACAGACAAAGGAGTCCAGGCCGACACGGCAGCATGGGCCAAGAAAACGGGGAATGAGATTCTAGAAGTGAAAGTTGATCCAGACAAGATTGTGGTAAAAATCAAGATCAACAAAAGATGAAAGAGGAACAGGATATAACATGGAAAAGGTCTTGATTATAGGTGGCGGTGGAGGAGGGCTGATTCTTGCGAACCATCTCCCCAGGAAGGATTTTGACGTAACAGTAATAGACAAGGACGAATACCACTATTACCAGCCATGGTTCCTTTACGTTGCGTTCCAGGGGTCGAGACGAAAAATATGGAAGCCGATAGCTTCACTCCTGAAGCCGGGGATCAGATTCGTCAAAGATGAAATAAGCGAGATAAATCTGGATGAAAGAAAGGTATACGGTACAAGAAAAACAACTTACGACTACGATAAGATAATTATTGCCACCGGAACAAGTCCCGATCCAGACTCGATACCCGGTTTAAGGGAAATATACAATGAATACGGAGATTACCACAGCAACGTTCAAAATTCCCTGAAACTCTGGGAGCATATAAAGAACTTTAAGGGGGGGACAGTAGCACTTGGACAGGCAGGTCCAGTGTGCAAATGCCCGCCATCACTGCTTGAAGGTGCATTCCAGCTGGAAGAATATCTGAAGAAAAAGAATCTTAAGGACAAGACAAAGATCAAGTTCTTCACTCCATTCCCAAGGGCCTATCCCGCAGAGCAAATGAACAAGGTAGTGGAACCCATGGTAGAGGAGAGGGGAATAGAAGTGATGACATTCTTCGACGTCGACACAATTGACACGAAGAACAAAGTGATAAGTTCGATCGAGGGGGACAGCATCAATTATGACCTGCCAATCATAGTCCCTCCCTGCAAGGGAACAAAGATCAGAATTGTTCCAGAGAAAGTCAAGAATCCTGACAGGTTCATAATCACAGATAAAAAGACCATGAGGATAGAGGGATATGACAATGCGTTTGCAATCGGGGACGTAAACACCGTTCCAACCTCCAAGACAGGAGTGACCGCGCATCTGGAAGCACAGGTAGTTTCAAACCTACTGCAGGGAGTGTACGATGAATTCACTGGAAGGATTAACTGTCCGTTCGACACCGCTTATGGCAAAGCGACGTTTGTGATTGCTGATTATGAAAACCCAGTTGTTCCTTATCCCCCGACCAGGATCAAACACATCATGAAGATGTCAATGGCAAGGATATATTGGATGACCCTCAAGGGACAGGCTGACCCAATTTTTGATTATTATTTTGATTTTACAAACCCGAAGAAACTGAATGAGAAATACGCCACAGAGGCGTAATTCTCTCTTTTTATTCACCAAGAATTTCCTTTGCGGCACTGATTGGCACGACACAGATCATTTTCATGTCTGTAGTCGCATTAATCGTATGGTACTCATTTCCAGGTATGAAAAGAAAACTATCCTTTGATACCTCAAACTTTTTAGCGCCGATGGTCGCAGTTCCTTTCCCCTCAATTACGTAGATCTCATGTTCATACTCGTGGCTGTGAGCAGGCGTACTCCCCCAGGCCTTTACAGTGATAAGCCTCATTGAAAAATTTGGTGCACCATCCTTGTGTGTGATAAGCCACCTAATCTTCCCTCCCCCCTGGAGGTCCTTTTCCTCAATCTCGTCAAATTTCCTGGCATAACCTTGAACAGTCACATACAGACATCCGGTCTATCCTTAAATGATTTATGTGTGTGCGAAACGTTAAAAAAGAGGATAAAGGCAACAGACACTGGACAGGGTGTCAAGCCAGCAAGAGTAAATAGTGTCTGGTCACTCTTTCTTCGTGGTCCTTTCAGGATTGGGCCATTCCCACAATCTCTCCCTGAAATTGTTCCGTTTGTTTGATGCCAGGGCAATGAAAAAGAGGAATGAAGATAGACGATTCATGTACTGGGGAATGAGATCATTAATTTTCCTGCTAAGTTTCAGTTCGATGAGCCTTCTTTCCGCCCTCCTGGTAACGGCCCTCGATAGTTGCAATGAGGAGGATGTTTTTGACCCTCCCGGTATAACAAATAGTTTGATTTCTCCTATCTCTTTCTGGTAGGCCTTGATCTTGTCCTCTAGCCAGGAGACTCCATCCGCTCTGAGACATCTCCCTTGCCCTTCAGTCAGTATTTCCTCACCAAGTGCAAAAAGATCCCTCTGCACAGTGTAAATATCATTTCTAATGTCTTCAAATTCGCAATCCGACCAGCTGACCCCTAACTGGGATATCAGTTCGTCCAGTGTTCCCTCCCATTCCATCAGTTGATCACTCTTGCTGACTCTCTGTCCTGTGGACGTATCTGTCATTCCCTTGTCTCCTCTTCCGCTGTACACAAAATTTCATCCAAATCTGGTATATTTGTTTTGGGAATAAAATTCACATAATTCAGACTTAAATATTCAATTTGCTGTAGTTAGATTTCTATGTTAGAACCGGTTTAGCATCAGAGCAGGATGATGACATCAGCCTTAACTGATGATGATGAATGACAGGCAGTCTGATCTGCTCACAATAAGCTCAGAATACCCTTCTGTTCAGGAACTGCATGAGGGTACGGAAATCACCACCTCTCAAAGCGCTATCGAACGCTTTGAAGAGTTCGGTGGAATCATCAGCATTTGCAAGTTCGTAAATCCGGACTAGGATATTCTGCTGTCTTGTGATCAGCTTTCTGAGTTCCAGCTCTATGGCAGATATCTGTTCATTTGTATCCCTTAGCTCTCTTATGAGCTCCTCCAGATCTTCGTAGTTATCCTTGATGTCTTCTTTCCCTCCCTCGAAGTTGGATATATTTTCAATAAACTGTAATAAAGATAGCAAAGGTGCATTGGCACGGTAAAGTATCCTCTGAGGACCTTCCTCTGAGTTTATCTTTCCCACCCTGTACACCAGCCCGTTGTTTTCCAGAAGTTTTAGGTGTTTTGCAATGAGTTGCTGGGAAGTCCCGACTGAACGTGCTAGCTCAAATGTATAAGAAGGCCTGATAGACAGTATGCTGAGCATCTTCCTTCGAATGTCATTATCTATCAGGTCCAGCAAATCGGTCATATTTATGAGATGGGAATCTTCTTCCCTTTACTTTTCTTTGGGGATGCCTTTTTGACAATTATGTCCAGTACTCCATTGGAATACGTTGCCTTTATGTTTTCCTGATCAACTTCCTCCTCCAGCTCTATTTCTTTGTAGTATTTTCTGTCATTTTTATCTACCTTCACCACTAGTGAGCTGTTTTGCACGTCGAGTGAGATATCACTTTTGTCGACTCCCGGTATCTCCATCGTTATATCGAGTTCGTTTTCCCTTTCTTGAATATCCGTGACAGGTTCCCTGTATTCCGGACTTGGTAAGCTTGAATACTCCTTCGGAACGTTACCGAATTCCTGGAACACCGGTTTGCCATCGGGACCTACCCTGTACGTAAACCCGTAAACGTATGATCCAGGTTGCCCCTTCAGACTCTCCATTTCATCGAACGTATCGAACCACCTTTCGAACATTCTCCTGTATTCCCTGTCGGCATTTTCAAGGAAGTCATAGATGCTGTCCCAAACTTCGTCATCATCCTTTTTCCTTATTCTTCGTATTCCCATGTTATCTACCTCCGGTTACCAACCTATTGTTGTGTAGTAATTACTTTCGAGTATATTAACATTTCTTGCACAGGCAGCTTAGCTCTCCGTGCTGTTCTATTGCCCGAGGTCAATCGAATCCAGTAAAAAAGGTCGTTAAATTCAGACGAACCCGTTTCGGACCAGACTTTCAATGGTCTTCTTTCCGACTCTCTTGCTGGCAAGTAAAAGAATTGAGGGTACTACCACTATGGCACTTCCAATCGTTGCAACTTCGGCAAACAGGATGGGGCTGTCAGTCACATAGGTCACTCCAATTATGATGGACGACACCACCATTGCTATTATGAGGGGCAATGCCAGAGCCATTTGCCTAAGGTTGTATTGTCCGGGCATCAGCATATCCTCCTTTATCTGTACTGGAGAAAGGAATGCGGAAAGATAAATCGTCATTATGAGCAATGATGGAAATACACATAACAGTACTAACCCATATCCAAGCGCCCCTGGAAACCCGTAATAAGCAAGGATGAAATTCGACACGGCGATCGGCGACAAGAGGACCAAAAAAGAGAGGACTCTAGCCCCAATCGCTATTCTCAGATACCGGACAGGACCAACTGACAGGAATCCCAACCACAGTCTTTCGTTCGCCAAGACGCCCATCGAAACGAACATCACTATGATTATTGAATATTCAGAAAGAATCACAGATAGCACGTGAAACAAGGATTTTGAGATCATGGTCTGAACTATAAGGAAATAAACGATCCCCAGAATCACGGTCACAAACAATCCGTTCCTCAACTGAAATCGTCCAGATCTGTAGGAAGAACCTCCTCCAATGGTATTCATTCTCCCTGAAATCTCTACTATATTGAAATGTTCCGAAAATATTGCTCCAACAGAGGATAATCGAGCAAAGTTTCTGTTGTTCTTGACGTCCTTTGAAGTGGAAAGCGACATTCTTTTCATCAAGTCCAGGTCAACTCTCATGAGTGACCTGAAAGCCAAAGGGGTTGTTACTAGCGCCAGGACGGATGCAGTCAGAGCAGAAGTTACAGGATGCCCAGTGAAAATCGCAGCCGGTGAATACTGGAGCCCAAGAAGTGATGACAATGACCACGCTGCAAGGCCAATTGCAATAGGAAATCTCCATTTAAAGTTCAAGGCATAAGTTGCTGGTCCAAGAGAGGTGGCTGAAAGTGCGGTGGCTATGATAACCACTATGGCAGAAATGAAGACGGTCTTCAGATAACCTGCCATGTAAACATAAAGATAGAATATCATCAACCCAAAACTTAGAAACTGTACCAGGTACAGAGAAATCGCAAGATCAACCCGCTTAATTGGCATCGTAAATAGATAGTCCTTGTCTGATTTCAGCACCGCTATCCCTCCATTCAGGGTGGGCAGTGCGAGAACGAAAGCGGTGATTGCTGGCCCATAGTACAAGGAAAATGTGCTTGCACCCGAACTGACACGATCAAACAGAATGACATAAAAGCCCATCAGAACTAGGAGGATGAGAATTGATTTAGAAAATCTTGATACAATTACGAATCTGATGACTTTACCCAACATTTACAAGCATCCTCGCTACGACGCTCTCAATTGGCTCATCCTCATGTCCTAGCTTCTTTAAATCCATCAGGGTACCGGACCACATCACCGCCCCGTGAGATATCATTATCACCTTGTCTGCAAGCCTCCCTGCAACCCCCATGATGTGAGTCGACACAAGTTGAGTGGAATTCAAACCGTTGAGGTAGGAGATCACGTTCTCCTGTGTCGGGATATCTAGGTAATTAAGAGGTTCATCCAGGAAGATGACAGGAGGGTCGTGAATTATCGATAGGGCAAGTGCAAGTTTTTGGAGATTCCCCCTTGAAAGCCTGCCGACCTTTGCTTTTTCATATTCCCTCAGTTTCAGCATGTCAATGAGTTTGTCCGTTTTCAGTGCAACGTCTTCTATGCCTCTCAACGCTCCTATGTACTCTAGATTCTCCCTTACACTCAGGGTCCTGTAGGGGGATGCATCTTCAGGCAGATAGCCAATAATTCTTCTGGCCTCTTCAGACGTTGGTTCCATGTTGCCGATCTTAGCTTCGCCAAGGTCGGGAGTCAGGAGGCCTACCAGAATCTTAAGCGTCGTAGATTTTCCAGCACCGTTTGGTCCCAGCAAGGCACATCTTTCACCAGGTTCAAGCCTGAAACTAAGATTTTTCAGGGCGACAACGTTTCCATATTTCTTGGTCACATTACTTACCTCAATGGATGGGGCAACTTGATTGTTCGTCACGGTAATCATCTCTCTGAGATTCCAACCCCAACCATGGAAACATATAGGATTATTATTGCAATCCTACCCATTCCATAGTGGGAATCTATTGTTGGACCAGTATATCACGATATATGAGATTGTTGGTCTCAGAGATCACCGAGATACCCATCACGCTTGTGGATTGCAGTGTCATATTCTACGACCGCAAGAATCAACGAAAGGTGACTGAGTGCCTGCGGGTAGTTCCCCAAGTATCTTTTTGTTCCAAAATCTATCTCTTCTGGGAGGAGGCCAAGAGAATTCTCCAGTTTGATGATCTTATTCAAGCCCTTGAACGCCTTTTCTAGGTCTCCCCTGATTATTAGGTTCCTTATGTACCAGAACGAAAGCATGAGGAACGCATTATCATCACCGCCGAGACCATCCTCAGATGTATATCTCTTGAAGAAGAACTCCTCCCGCATAAGTTTTTCAACAATGGAATCCAGTGTTCTCGAGTAAGTTGGATCATTTATATCTGAAAAACCTATAAGTGGGAGTCTCAGCAGTGAAGCATCCACATCCTCAGAACCATAACTTTGCGAATAGTATCCTTCCTTGCTTATTCCCTTTGAATTTACTTCATCCTTCACATCCTTTGCCTCCGCCTCGTATCTCATCGAAAGATCATTCATGCCAAGGTATGATGACAGCCACGATAAATCCTTGAAGGCCCTCCACGCTGCCACTTTTGAATAGACGTAATTCTTCTTCGGTCCTCTTATCTCCCAGATGGATGAATCCGGTTCTCTCCAGATCTGCGACAGTAAGTTTCCAACTGAAAGTATTTTTTCAAGTGCATGAAGGTTGAGGAATCCCCCATTTCCCATCAATATCCTGAGGCCGTGAATGAGGGACGCGAATTGGTCAATCTGGAGCTGGCCGTATGCAGCATTGCCGTACCTGACTGGCCTGGAATCAAGATACCCTGATAGGTCAGTTTCAATCTCATTTATCGGAGCAGCATCATTGATTGAATATACAGAAAAAAGCCTTCCGTCTTTCTCATACCTGTCAATGATGGAAAGATAGAACTTCATGGCCTCTTCGATGTATCCTACCCTGGTCATTGCCTCTATAACGAATGCGGTATCCCTGATCCACATGTACCTGTAGTCCCAGTTCCTCCCCCCTCCTATTGTTTCCGGGAGGGATGTTGTGGGGGATGCAACCATGAATCCTGTAGGTTCAAAAAAAAGCCCCTTCATCAGTAACAGAGACCTGTTGACACTCTCATAGAAAATCCCCTGGTACTTTGATCTTGACAGCCAATCCTTCCAGAAAAATCTCGTCTCTCGCAATCTTCTTTCGCTGCTGAAATTTCGCAATGAGAATGCGGTATCGAGATTGTATGCAGCCACCAACCATTTTTCCTCCCCAGGTTTGACTCTCACCTTTCCCTGAAAAGTGCTTCCCACTCTTTCGAGATGAAAGTCGGTAGCAAGGAACTCGGACCTGCCCCCAGTACCTATTAGGTAACCAACATTCTTGAACTCTTTGAAATCCTTCCTTTCCTCCTTCAGAAATGGTGCGAAAGTGACTTCTAGTTCTAAACTGTCTAGAGATTTAATCATCCTGTGGATCTCTGAAAAATATACTGCTGGATGATTTGTCATTGGAAGGAAATCTATAATGGTCAGGACATTTTCACCTTTCGAATGGAAGTTGGTCCTTAGTACGTTTGTATCGGGTTCGTACTCCTGCCTGCTCTCATAGCTTTCCAGTAGTGGTGTTATCGAAAAAAAACCGCCCCTATTACTGTCAAGCAATGATACAAAGGTGGGCAGTGAGTCAAAATTTGGGAAGCAGGCAAAATCAATTGTCCCATCAGTGGAAACAAGAGCAGCAGTTCTATTGTTAAGCAACACTCCGTGAGATTCTATACTCCGGTACCCTTGATCTTTTAACACTGTAGGTTAACTGAACATTCTTTTAAATACTTTTCAACCCTCATATTGGCGATGGCGATGAAGATGCAAATAGTAAATTGGGGATGATTCTCTTAGTATCATTATCGATTACGATATCGTTATATAGAGACTTGAAATCACGGTTATGGAATCTGAAGAGGGTCGATGGAGCAGGGGAATAGTATTCTTCATAATACTGACTATGGCCCGAGACGGTCCTATATATGGAAACCAGGTAGCAAACCTGATTTATGAGAGAACGAATGGTGCGTGGAAACCTAGTGCTGGCTCCATATACCCGGCATTAGATAGGTTGGCCAGGAGAGGCTTGATTGAACGATACGAAGAGGGAGGCAAGGCTATGTATAAGCTTACAGATAAAGGCCTCTCTCTGATAAAAAAGATTGGAGAAGGGCACCTAGACAACTCGCCTATGATGAAGTTCATGGGAAAGTTGTGGATGGACGTCATGAATCCGGAAGCAAAGGCCAGATTCTTGCTGAACTCGATACAGAACGTGGGCTCCTCTCTTGAAACCAACCTGAAGAATATCCATTCCGGGTTCAGGAATGAGAAGGAATACGAAGTGTTCCTGATGACATTTGAGCTTGAACTCGAAAGGCTGACCAAGATCCTCTCAGATGCGAGAAAGGAACTTCTACAATCAAAAGAGGTGATATGATGAATGGAACCATTATAGAGACAAAAAATTTGACAAAGATATACAATGGGAAAATAAAGGCGGTTTCTGACCTGAATTTGGAAGTGAAGGAGGGGGAGATCTACGGACTTGCTGGACCCAACGGAGCTGGAAAGACTACGACAATTAACATGCTGATAACACGGATCTCACCGACTGGAGGCGAAGCCATCGTGGGCGGATATGACATTGTCAAGAATTCCCTTGACGTTCGCAGGTTAATAGGTGTGGTCCCGCAAGACTTTACCGCGGATGAGGACCTCACAGGAAGGGAGAACATGATGATGGTATCCCAGTTTTATGATGTACCAAGGCAGAAGGCACAAGAAAATTCCAACACTCTCTTCAAGCTCGTCGATCTGGAAGAAGCAGCTGACAGACTTGTAAGGACATATTCAGGAGGAATGAGGAAGAGGCTCGAACTGATCCTCGGTCTGGTCCATGAACCCAGAATTCTATTCCTTGATGAACCAACTCTAGGCCTTGATGTGCAGACAAGGACACAGATGTGGAACTATGTTAAGGAGATACAGACCAGACTGAACGTCACTATAATTCTTACGTCCCACTACTTGGAAGAAATAGACGAGCTTGCTGATAGGGTCTCTATAATTGACCATGGAAAGGTTCTGATAACAGGGAGTCCCGAGGAACTAAAGGGCTCCCTCAATGGTGATATAGTGACCGTTACGTTGACAGATCAGAAGAGCGCAGAGCTGATGAAGACCATGCAGGGAATTGTAGAAGTAAATGAGGTTGGTCCCAACACTTTAAGAATAAAGGTCGCAAGTGCCGATGAATCTCTTCCAAAAATTATAAATTTCATATCACAGCACAGCCTCTCTATCACGAAGCTGACCGTCCAGAAACCAACACTGGACGAAGTGTTCCTTGAATATACTGGAAAGACTATTCGGGAAGCAGAGGGAGGAGATGAAGCGAGGAAGCTTGCGATGAACATGAGGAGGGCGAGACAATGAGCGGGTTATGGCCACTGACAGTCAGGGAGTTGAAGAAGTGGGTGAGGAACCCGACATTCTTTTTCACAGGCCTGATCCAGCCAATTTTCTGGATAGCACTCTTCGGGAGCGCCTTCGACATAACAAAGTTCTTCAGCGGGCCAGAAGGTGGTTTGGCGGCGAGTTACATACTTGACGGAGCTCCGAACTACATTACTTACATCGTGGGTGGCGTCCTCACGACCATGGGCCTATTCACTGCCATGTTTGCGGGTACCCAGATCATATTAGACAGGAGTCTCGGACCAATGGGGAGATTCCTTTCCTCTCCAATAAGGAGAAGTTCCATAGTGTTCTCAAAAATCATATCCTCTGTAATCAGAATACTGCCGCAGGCAGTAATTCTGGTCGTGGCTGCATACCTCATCCCAAATGGACTGAAGTTCCCCCATGGATTCACGGTAATTGATGCACTGATAATGACGACTGCAATAATACTGATAGCATTCATATTCTCATCCATATTCAGCGTGATAGCCACCAGGATGACAAATATGCAGTCTATATTTGGCATAGTGAATCTGGTGAATCTGCCATTGATGTTTGTGAGCTATGCAATGTTTTCAAGGCAGATGATGGCAAACTGGCTTGGGGACGTCGCACAGTACAATCCTGTCTCATGGTCAGCGGAAGCAATAAGGACAGTGATAATAAACGGAAATCTGACCTCTTCTCAATGGGTCCAGGAAGGGAGGTGGCTTGGGGCTCTTGCGGCACTCGCTGCAGGTCTTCTCTTGATGACTTACTACCTGGTTGAGAAGGAAATTAGGGACTAAAGGAAGATGGGGTAGTCAGAATGATTACCTCTATCTGATATTTTATTGAGACAAAAATGATCTAATGATTGATGAATCCACAATGGAGGGCTAACATTAGCAATGGGTGTGAACCATGAAAGAAGGATCATGGTTTCACTGTGGATTTAATGTAAAACTAGATCAACCACTACTGCAAAGCCAGGAAATGGCAATCTATATTAATGAAACAATGGGACGAAATTTAAACTTCTCACAAAGATAGAAAAATTAATCAATGAAACATTCCATCAATACTTATGTTTGCAAATTATGAAAAAATGATAGACTTTACAAAGGGCGCAATAATTGTATGGGATGTTCAGGAGGCTCTGGTCTCAAGAATTTTCAACAGAGAGGAATTTGTTTCAAATCTACAGAAAATTATCAAAAGCGGAAGAGAAAAAGGAGTACCTATTCTCTACACACGCATCACCCCATTACCCGAGAAATTTGAGTCGCCGCTAAGGAAGAATTCAGGGATGAGTAGGTTTGAGCCAGGAGACATAATAAAGGAAGTATACCCGATCGAGGGAGAAATGGTAATTAACAAGAATACCGCAAGCATCTTCGTTGGAACAAATTTTGAGCTCCTAGCCAGGAATTATGGCATAACCACACTATTCCTGACTGGAATTGCAACAGAAATGGGTATAGAAACCACTGCAAGGCACTCGCTTGCACTCGGAATACTGCCTGTAATAATAGCAGACGCGGTGTCATCGATGGATAAAGAAGCGCACGAAAGAAGTTTGTTGAATATGGGGAAGCTGATGCCAGTCCTGAAAACTGAAAATTTCTTAAAAATGCTCAAATAGGATGGTATGGCCCGCAGTGACAACTCAGTTAAAGAAGACGATCCATTCAATGTTATTTAATTGTAACCTTATTTAGCGGTTGATTATCCAACACTGTCAATGGAGCTATCATCCATCGGAAGGATAAATTGAGTGGATATGGATCGAGTCCTCAAGAAGGGGGGACTCTCGTGTTAAGGTGCGAATTTCAAACTCTGAAGTTTCTCGCTACCGAAACTGCATTCTTCAATGGGCGTGATTTCTTGATACCGGAACTGGGTCCCCCTACGCCTAGATGTATAGGTGATACAGGTTTCCTGTTGAGGCTGTCTATATGAGCATAAGGATAGAAAAATCCTGTAGAACTTTAAAGAGAGGACAGAATGATTCCAGTCTTTTAAAAAAACAATTTCTTGCAACATTCTCCATGCCCCCCCAAAACCTTATGGGTGCGTTTATAAGGGATTTATAGTGTTCAAATCAGGACTCAGATTTCAGATCGACAGTTAAGCTGACGGGCCAGTTCTTTTCACTTCTAGGTATGGGAGAATGCCCGTTAGGATCAGGAATATGGCGCTACCAAAAGTTACAAAGGGAGGACCAAAAGCATCAATCAGTAATCTTGTCATGTCCACAATGGCTGCGATTATATCTTTAAGAAAAGAAAGCGAAGCCTTACTTATGTCCACGGCTTTGTAGTTTTTAAGAAATTCTATAGTTAAATTCCGATTTTTGTAGTTTAATTGTTTCCTGTTAGAAAGCCTGTTATCTTGACTTAGTTCGTGCAGTAGATGAAGACTAGAGAAATTTTAAAATGACGGATTGATCAATAAAATATAAAATAAAAGAATGAATTCTTTGGTATCACTTTGTGCTCCACATCAAGAACATGGCGAAGGAAAACGTGACAGGAAAGCTGTTCTCATTGTTTATATAGAATGCATAGTTTGGTTCACTTATCGGTATGCTAAATGATGCCCCGGTCGAAGCAGTTGCGTTTAACAGAAGAGTAAGGTTGTAGACGCTGCTATTCACAGAGCCAATTGTTCCAGGACTTGCAACCGCCGGTGAAATAAAGAATAAAGTCGTATTGTTAACTGGGTTGATCTCTCTCACAAAGAACATATCCGTTTTAGCATCGACAGTTATTGTGTAGTTGTAGAACAACATATTCGTCGAGATTCCGTATTTTTGTTCCGCAATACCAAGCACAAGGTTCACTTTTGAATAATTTCCATCCGATGATTTCAAACTTGATTCGAGCTCAGAAAGCGTCAGGTTCAGGTTAGTTTCATTTGTTCTCAACTAATCGATCGTAGTATTCTGTCCTGAAATTATTCTATCCTTGGAGAATAGCTCATTGTTCAATGCAGAAATCCTTGTATTCTGAGATACAAGGGATAAGTAGTTGTATGCCAGTCCTGCGGACAGTAGTATAATCGCTACTATGAAAACAGTTATAACGGTCTTAGAAACTTTTGATTTTTCCATTTAATCACTCCACGTTACTGATGCAGTATGTTCAATACCATAAACATATCTTGCATGAGATTTCATGATATTATTCGAAAGTTGCAATATGCCGTTTGTATTGAGATATTGAGAACTGCTATTCGTCAGGGAGTTTCTGGTTTCGAGATATTCTATCACGTCCGTCTTTTTTTTGCCTCATTCTCAACTTGGTTCCCAAAACTTGTAGTGTTGAACGTCATGTTGAGACACTGGGACCAGTTCAGAGGCTGGTTCCGGAGAAACACTCGATCCGGTTATTTTCATATTTGTTAGGCATATATTTATCTGAAACAGTGTGTGAGATGCTTCTTTCCTGTTATATCCGGGAATGATAACTTTGAATTCTTGAACATCTGAAAATTAATTGATGGTGTGTTAAACTGTAACTCTTTCTCAATTCTGCATAATATGTAGGTCAAGATCTTCCAAGGTGAGGAAGCGCTATAACGCATTATTTCGTAACTAGGAGGTCGAAATGATGGAGGGTTCAAAAACATGCGGGTGGAGCTACGATCCCTACGGGCGCAAGGGGATTTGAACCCCTGACCTACGGCTTAGGAGGCCGTTGCCCTATCCAAACTAGGCCATGCGCCCTCAACACAGGGTATGTTTTCCACATTTTAACTGTTACGCAATGACTCAAAGTTTTTACACTTCACACTCATATAGATGTGTGATTTAGTATGTCGTTACCGAAGGTTTCTGTAATTGGGGCCGGACAGGTTGGCTCCATGGTTGCTGAGCATCTTGCCATAAAGGAACTTGCCGATGTATACCTATTCGATGTGGTGGATGGCGCAGCAAAAGGTAAAAGTCTTGACATGATGGAAGCAATGCCTCACTGGAAATCTGACTCAACTCTGGAAGGATACACGGTGGGACCAAACGGAGAGAACTATGAGAATCTGAAAGAATCAAAAATTATAGTGATAACTGCAGGTCTAGCAAGAAAGCCTGGTATGAGCAGGGATGACCTGTTGTACAAGAATGTGGATATAGTAAAGAGTGCGGCCGAAAACGTCAAGAAATACAGTCCAAACTCAATAATAATCGTGGTCACGAATCCGATGGACATAATGACTTACACTGCTTACAGGATCATAGGTCCTGAAAAATACAGGATAATGGGAATGGGAGGGACTCTGGATAGCGGAAGATTCAGGACTTTTGTCGCCAAGGAACTGGGGGTCTCTGTGGATGATGTAACAGCATTCGTGGTTGGCGGGCATGGAGACGACATGATCCCATTTGTGAGATACTGTTCCGTGGGCGGAATTCCACTCACCGAGCTTCTCTCAAAGGAAAAGATAGACGCAATACTCGCAAGGACAAGAAACGGTGGAGGGGAGATTGTGTCATACCTCAAGACAGGATCAGCATATTTCGCCCCTGGAATTTCAATAACAGTGATGATTGAATCTATACTTAAGGACAAGAAGAGAGTGGTGACAGCACCTGCATTTCTGACCGGAGACACAGGAAAGCACTATGGAGTGGAAGGATTCTTTGTTGGAGTACCTGTAAAAATCGGAAAGAATGGAGTGGAAGAAATCTATAAGCTAAGTTTCCAACCAGAGGAAAGAAAACTCTGGGATATAACTGCAGCCCACGTAAAAGAGAGCGTAGAAAAAGTAAACGCCTACCTACACATTTGATTTTACTTCTCTTTCTTTCATTTTTATTACGAAATTCTTCAGTCTGAATGCTAGGTCGTCGTCTATCAAATGCTCAAATACGCACGCTTTTTCATAGGCCGTCTTTTCGTCGCATCCCATCATCACGAATAGCTGATAGATGGATTCTTCCTTCTCGCTCAAATTCGCAAGCAGTTTCTTCCCTTTTTCTGAAAGGGTCATCCCCCTATATTTCTCGTAGTTTATAAGTCCATCATCCGCCAGCTTTCTCAGCATTTGTGAAACTGAGGCAGGCGTTACCTTTAGATATTCCGCTATTTCCAGAGGTCGTGCGTACCCGTGCAATTTTATAAAATAGTCGATAGCTTCCAAATATTTTTCCCTATCTTCTCTGCCTTTCACATACCTAAATTATTAAGGTTATATTAAGTTGTTTTATATTCACATTATAATATGTAATATATTTAGCTGTTCAGATTAGATAAAATAAATACAATGAAACAGTATATCGGAACCGTGCAAGAGGCTTTGGATATAGTTCATATTAAGGAAAAAGCCAAGGAAGTCAGAAAGCTGATTATAAGGATGACATATGAGGCGAAGAGCGGTCATCCCGGGGGATCCTTGAGTGCAGCAGATATTCTTACTTACCTTTATTTCAGGGAAATGAATGTAGACCCAAGGAATCCAGACTGGGCGGACAGGGATAGATTCGTTCTCTCAAAGGGGCACGCTTCCCCTGGATTGTACGCCGTACTGGCACTTAAGGGCTTCTTTCCAATTGATCATCTCATGACTTTCAGGAAACTCGGTTCTGACCTACAGGGCCATGTGACCAGACACGTCCCCGGGGTGGACATGACTGCTGGGTCTCTGGGGCAGGGGCTTGGAAATGCTATAGGCATGGCACTTGCGGCAAGACTTGATGGAAAGAGCTACAGGGTTTTTGCAATGATAGGGGACGGGGAGAGCAATGAAGGGAGCATATGGGAGGCTGCACTTTCAGCTAACCACTGGAAACTTTCCAATCTGATTGTATTCCTCGACAGGAACATGATACAGCTGGACGGTTTTACAGAGAGCATACTTGCTCTAGGTGACTTAGAGGAAAAATTCAGATATTTCGGCTGGGCGACCAGGACCATTGACGGGCATTCTATGGAGGAAATAGCTGAAGTTCTGGATTGGGCTAAATATCAAAACGGGCCCAAGATGATAATTGCCAAAACGGTAAAGGGCAAGGGGGTAAGTTTTATGGAAAACAATCCCGATTACCACGGCAAGCCTCCGCCTGACGAAAAGAAATTTGAGCAAGCATTGAAGGAAATTGAGGAGGGTTTCTAGATGGTTACGGGAAATCTTACATGGCTTCCAAATTTAATCAATTCCGTGGAAAGAAAGAGCCAGAGGGAGGCCTACGGTAACGCTTTAGAAAAACTGGGGGTAGATAGGAATGTCGTCGTACTGGATGCAGACCTATCAACTTCCACCCATACAACAATTTTCCAGAAAAAATATCCCGACAGGTTCTTCAACATGGGCATTTCGGAAAACAACATGATGGCAGTGGCATCGGGATTGGCTAACAGCGGCAAAAATGTATTCGCCTCTTCATTTGCTGTTTTTGCTACCGGCAGGTCCTATGACTTCGTAAGGCAAAGTGTGTGCTATGCTGACAGCAATGTGAAGATCGTCGCGACTCACGCTGGGCTGACGGTTGGCGAGGACGGGGCCACGCATCAGATTATAGAGGATATGGGGCTCATGACGGGTCTTCCAAACATGAAAGTTCTTTGTCCTGCCGACGCGATGGAAACAGAAGAGATAATAGGATACATATATGAAAACAGGGGACCTTTTTATGTCCGGCTGTCAAGGGAAAAAATACCTGTTGTTCACAAGGAGAAATCTTTCACCTTCGGGAAGTCTGAACTGCTCAGAGATGGATCGGATGTAACAGTCATAGCAACGGGAATACTCGTCAGTGCTGCCCTTATAGCATCTGATTATCTGAAATCAAAAGGAATATCCGTGAAAGTATTAAATATGGCCACAATTAAGCCAATTGACAGGGAAGGAATACTAAAGGCTGCTAGAGAGACAGGCAGGATTGTGACTGCTGAGGAGCACAGTATATACAATGGGCTTGGAAGCAGGGTCTCCGAGGTAGTGGCTGAAGGTTATCCCGTGACTGTCTACAGGCTCGGTGTCAATGACGTTTTCGGTGAATCAGGCAAGGCGTGGGAACTGATGGATGCTTATGGGCTGAACCCGCTGGGAATAGTTAAGAAGGTCGAAGAAATAATGGTGGCGAGATCATGAAATTCTTCTTGGATACCGCGAACATTGAAGAAATAAGGGAAGGTGTTTCCTGGGGTGCAGTAGATGGCATTACAACCAATCCAACACTTATTTCAAAGGAACTGAAGGGGGAAATGAACTTCAGGAAACTTGTCACATCAATACTAGATCTTGTTAAAGGACCAGTCTCCCTGGAGGTAACTTCGCTCAAACATGATGAAATGATAGAAGAGGCAAAGAGGTTGAAGAAACTTGGGGATAACGTAGTTGTAAAGATACCTACGACAGTTGAAGGATTGAAGGCGCTGAAAATTTTGAAGGAAATTGGCATCGAAACCAATGCGACTCTTGTTTTCTCTCTGAGCCAGGCCCTGATGGTGGTCAAGGCAGGTGCAACCTATGTCTCTCCATTTGTTGGAAGGCTGGATGACATCGGGGAAGATGGCATGTCCCTGATAGAGGACATAAGGACTGCTTATGATAACTATGGAATCAATGCAAAGATTATAGTTGCCTCAATCAGGCATCCCGTTCACGTAAGGGAATCAGCACTGATAGGGGCTGATATTGTCACAATGCCCTTTGACGTTTTCAAGAAACTCATGAGTCACCCAAAGACTGATGAGGGGCTGAAGAGGTTTCTTGATGACTGGGACAAGATTGACAGAGGGAAACTCAGGTTGGAATGAGTAAACTAACGGCAATAGCAAGTCCCCCAGATCTTGACTCTATTGGTTCCGTATACTTACTGAGAAGAGCGTTAAGAGGGGTGGAATTGGAGGTCAAGTATCTGGAACACAACGAGATTGAAATAAAAGAGGCCGATTACATATTGGATTCCCCACATGGAAAGGCAAGAATTAAGAGATTTGATCATCACGGAGAGAAAGTTTACAGCTGTTCGGCGATAAAGGTGGTTGAGTCGTTTTCGCTGGGAAGAGCTGAGAAGAGACTGGCTGAAGCAATCTGCTGGCAGGACAATGCAGGCTGGAAATCACTGCAAAGGGAAGGAATGGATAACCTTCTTGATTTGGTGCTTAGGAGTTTTATCGCCGCAGGAAAGGATATCAATGAAATTGAGGACATTTTCAAGGTAATATTCGATTCAATGATAATAAAATTTGAGCAGGATTATTCCCTTATTGAAGAAATCAGAGGAAAAATTATGTACCGAGGGCAGGATAAGGGGAAAGTCCTGGTAGTCTCGGGAGATTATCCCAAGGACCTCATATTCAGAGAGTTCGAACCACTATTGCTTGTTAAGGCAGAGGGAGCTTACGTATCTGTAACCAGATCCGCGAGTTTGAATGTACCTGATTTGAATTCCTTTAAGCCTATTCTGGAAAGGAATGTGAGAGACATTTCGAGATGGTTCTTTCATCCAATAGGATTCTATTTTGGATATTCTCCAGAACCTGGGAAAAGGGAAGAGAGACAGATCGATCCTGTTGTCCTGGGAAAGTTGCTTGAAGATTTCCTCAAATCTCTTGAAATTTAATCCACGGCGTAAGAAAATTTTCTTTAGGTTAAATTACTACAGGTGTATGGAAAAATTCAAAGATGTGCAATCGGAGAACCCAATTAACACTTACAGTCTTGATAGAGTCGGTCTGACAAACGTGGCAAGGCCCATTAAGGTTCACAGGAATAAGACAGTCACACTTATTCCAACTTTCAGGGTATTCGTTGATCTGCCTCCCTCAAGGAAGGGTAGCGATCTTTCGAGAGATATTGAAGCCCTTGAAGACGTAGTTGGGCAGGAAGTGGACGGGAAAATTAAGGGGATTGAATATGTAGCAGAACTAATAGTGGATAGGCTTCTAGAGAGGCACCCTTATGCAACTTCTGCTGAAGCCCAACTTGTGGCAGACTATTTTCTGGAAAGGAAGAATCCGAAGGGACGAAAGACAACGGAAAGATACCAGATTCAGGGAATAGCAAGAAAGAAGGATGGTGAAAAGACCATCAGGTACATAGGAGCCACTGCCACTGGAATTTCAGTCTGTCCTTCTGCCATGAAAACAGTTTCCACCTTGACTGGAAGAATGTCGGATGAACCACCTTTCATCTCGCACAACCAGAGAAATGATGTCACAATCATAATGTCTGTGCCAGATGGAAAGGATGTGGAAGTGGATACGCTTATAGATATTGCTGAAGCCTCAATGAGTGCACCGACCTTTGAGCTATTGAAGAGAGAAGAGGAGGGCATGTTGGTGCTTCAGGCCCACAAGAATCCGAAATTCGTCGAGGATGTTGTGAGGGACGTTGTGAAATTGATCGTCAAAAAATTTGAGGATTTTCCGGATACTGTAATGATCGAGGTCAGAAGTGAAAGTTATGAGACAATCCATAAACACAATGCGTACGCAGAAAAGAAAGGGACGCTAGGAGACTTCAGGAAAGAACTTAAGGAGAATTGAGATCAGCTCCAGAATCTTCTATTTTTTGCGAACTCCACCTCGTTGAGAAGAATTCGTTCAAGCAATTCTTCTTCACTTTTCACGGGTACTTGAAGGATCCTGGAGGCACTATCCGGGCCTATTCCATGTGCAGAAAGAACCAGTAGGGCCTTCTCTTCATACATCCTCAGGAGGTGGTAAGAGGTATTGACCCTCTTAAACATCTCCTTCGATAGGGGATCAAGCTTATCGAGGTCGTAAGGCTTTACAGGAGCGATTCTCGGACTGCTGCAAAATATGCATCTTCTCTCTTTCAGATCTGAAATCTTCATCTTGAAATGTCTCCTGCAGCTGAGACAGTAAAAACCAAGTTCTTCCGCAAGCAATCGCTTTCTTATGGCTGCAAGTATGGGAGCGGTTGGTCTTATAGGCATCATCTTTTCCTTCAGATTATTCATGTACAGTTTCGAAGAAGTTGAAAATCTCCCCCCGACGGATATATTCATCATACCTTCTTCAATTGCCTTGCCGATTATCAGCGAGTGCGGTACATCCATGTAGTCCCATTTGAATTTCTCCACGGCTTCTTTAAAAATTATCGTATCCTCATAAAGGGAGATTATCTTGTCTATTCTGATCCTTGTAAAATCAGTTTCCTTAGAAAAGATGCCGAATTTCCTTCCCACGTTTATGAAACTGTAATTGAATATTCTTGTCTTTATAACATACTTGTCCAGGTTAAGCACAAGGGACTGAATATTTCTTAGTCCCTCAACAATTTCATCCACACTGTAACGAAAGTTTCCCTGGATCATTATATGGTATGGCGAGATGTCAAACAGGAAAGATTCCCCATATTTATCAGCCAATGAATAGGTCAACAATAAGGCAATAGTATAATTGGTCTTGGTTCCCCCAGTCAATTGTATGAGGGTTGTATTGCCCTCTTTCTCTACAAGAATCAATTCATCATTGGCAGACCCTTCTATAAATTTCTGCACCATCTGGGCTGACCTCTTGTCTAAATTTGGACTGAGGACGCCTTTCCTTCTCTTCCTTCCCACTTCAAATGCTATCTCAAACGGGACAGGTATTTCTTCCCCAGACCAGCTTGGAGGAACCGATATACCCTGTATGAAATCAACATAAATGACATCATTCTTTATTCCCACAACTCTCCAGGTACTTCCCTTGAGAACAAATGTACTTTCTATGTCAATTTCAGTTGCCACGTAACCCTCATCAAGAAATCCAATAATTTTTGCGGTGGAAGATTCTTTGACAACGTATCTCTTCTCATCAGGAATCATAGAAATATTCTCAAGAAACTGTTTCATGGTTCTACCGCTTTTCCTTATTGTATTTTTTTCCCCGTCATAGTAGATCACCCTCAAATTGCTGAGAAACTCCACATACTTCACAAATTCATCAAAGGATAGATCCCGGAAATTGTAAACAGCCCTGAACAGTTTATATGCCCGATCCAGTTGAACTTCCCTTTCCGCATAGACAAGAGATACAAGCTGATTTACCAGAACAATTATCGGCCTATCCCTGATCTCTATTTTCTCAATTCTTCCATTTTGGGCAAACTCTGCAATTACCGATCCCTCCTCTGCCTCTATCTCATTCACGCAAACTATCTCCCCCTCAGATATCTCACCCAACCTGTGTCTTCCCCTCCCAACGCGTTGTACAACCCTGATGACCTGTCTGGGTGAGTTCATCTGTATTACAAAGTCCACTGATCCGATATCTATCCCAAGTTCCATGCTAGAGGTGCAAATGAGTCCCCTGATTCTACCCTTCCTGAATTCATCCTCTATCTTAGTCCTAACATCTTTCCCAAGGGAGCCATGATGCACGTCAACAGAAATGTCATCGTCGAAGAGGCGCAAACGCATGACTATATCTTCCGCAGTTGACCTCGTATTGGTAAAAACGATGAACTGCTTCCCGATATTATATATCCTTAATATGAAGTGAATTGCCTCTGCATAGCTATCCTCTGCCCCAATTATTTCCTTGAAGCTGCCGGGAGCTCCTGTTGGCATGGAAACTCTTATGGAATATTCTTTTGATGCACCCGCTTTCAGCGTCTTGAATGGAAGCGTACCAAAAATTGCCTTTCCCACTTCATCCGGATTCCCCACAGTAGCTGAAATGGCAGCTATCTTCAGTTCAGGTGCCATTTCCCTGATTCTCGAGATTGCAACTAGTAGCTGCCAGCCCCGTTCATCATTCAATAATTCGTGAACTTCATCTATGATCAGGTATTTCACTGACTTCAGATGATTTCGCAGCACTTTTCCATTGAGTATCAACTGCATTGTTTCAGGGGTTGTGATCATAACTTCTGGCGGGTTTTCAGCCTGATATCTTCTTTCACTATTGCTACTGTCTCCATGTCTGACAGAGGCCCTAAGTCCAAATGATTCGGCATAGAATTCAATCCTTCCAAGGACATCTCTATTGAGTGCTCTCAAGGGGGTTATATAAATGGCCCCAAATCCCTTTAAGGAATTCTTCTTTTCCCCCAGCAAAAGAAAGATTGGAAGAACAACTGCCTCCGTCTTTCCACTCCCCGTGGGAGACGTCAGCAGAACGTTGTTTCCATTCAAAATCTCAGGTATTGCAATTCTCTGAGGGTCCGTAAAATCGGAAAAGCCCTTCTTAACCAGTATGGTTCGTATCAAATTGATTTGTGATTCAACAGTACCTTCGTTCAACAGTCTGTGATGCGTAAGTTGCTAAAAAGAATAACCTGATGTTTTAATTCTCAAAAAAGATTTATAAAGTACCCGACACTTTGTGACCATGCTAGGCTCTCGACTTAACATGAAGGAATTTGAAATATCGGAATTAAAGAACCTGACCTCAGGTGCAGCGGACAGTTTTCCGGTAAGGAGTTTCACTTTGAGTCCGGTAGATGGAGAAAATTTCAGATTCAAGCCGGGCATGTTCACATCAATTTTCATTAGTCCTGGAGATAAATTATTCAGGTCCTACTCAATCGCGTCCTCCCCACATGAAAAAAATATAGAATTGATGATTGAATTGGTCAATGGCAAACTCACCAGTATCCTTGCGAAATTAAAGGAGGGAGATACCCTCTTTCTTACGGAGCCGAAGGGAACGTTTGTGTACGATCCAGAGAAGGCAACAAAGAGTATCTTCCTGGCCGCTGGGATAGGTATAGCTCCTTTCTTTTCGATGCTGAGATATACGAAATTCCTTGGGCTTGAAAGAGACGTCGTTCTGTTGTATAGCGTAAAACATTCTCTGGATATACTGAATGCTCCGGAGTTAGAATCCTATAGAAGCCTGGGACTCAGGGAGATCATTACGGTTACAAGGGACCAGCAATCCAATGGCTGGGACGGAGAAAGAGGAAGGATCAATATTGAAATGATCAAGAAACATGCGCTTGACTTTAAAGAAAGAACCTTCTACATCTGCGGAGGAATCAAATTCGTGAGGGACATTGTAGATGAACTCACGATATCAGGAATCAAGGATGGCGAGATAAGGAGAGATATCTGGGGCGAATGAGCTTTGAAAAAACCAGCACCTTCCCAATATATAACCGTTCAAGAGGGAAGAAATATTTATTTATAAATGAAAAATTAATAAAAATAAAAAATAAAGTTTTTTTAAGTATTGTACTGCACTGTGTAGAATATTATGAAAGATCCGCCAACTGCTGGATTATATGTTTGCGCGAGCCCGGCCGGGTTTATCTCGGTGCTGTAGGCAAATAGGCCAAGATTCTGGAACGTTCCCACATACAGGAACAGCTGCTGTGTTGCGATTACTTCTGCTTTGTAGTAAAGGTCGGTTGAAAGTGTGACATTGGTTGTTTCAGATGCATTAACCAGGAGATCCTGCATTTCCGTTACCAATGCAGCTTGAGATGCATTGAATCCAGGGTTCTGTGCATAAAGTCCGTCTGGCAAAGAATAGCTTCCACCAGGTTCGTAGAACGGTGCGACAAAGTCAGAGGCATCAGGATAGTCATCTATCCATCCCAAGAAATACAGAGGCATCGGGTTGGCTCCAGCTGTAACAAGAGTATTTCCAACTATAGCTGCAAATGAAACATCCACTATTGTTGTAACTATCTGTCCATTGGATATTTGCGAAAGGTAACTCCCGTATTCTGAATACATTTGGTCCACTTCTGGAACTCCTTGACTGTTGAATAACGGTATGTACCATTTCTTGCTAGCATTTGCACCTGTCGCGAACTGGCTCTGTGACCAGTAGTATTTTGCCAGGGCGTAGTTTGTCGTTTCAGGATATTGCGTCGATATGTTTGATGGATATTCAAGCATTCCTCTTGGAATCACACCAGTAATATTTTCCGCAAATGCTATTCCATCTGCAGACCATGCCTGGTCAATCCAGTACGAGTAGTTGAACGCATATGAGAATGCCTTCCTCACATTCAGGTCAGCGAAGAAGTAAGAAGGAATGTTGGCTTGTTTGTCATAACCCTGCATTCCTGTAACGTTTACCTGCATGTTGAAATAAAGACTGAATACTGAGAGTTGCGCTACAGAAGTTGTGGACACGATTCCTTGGTTGACCAGATTGAGAAGCGCTGCAGTGTCTGAAACAGGATATGCGCCTTCAGCAAACTGGGCAGATCCGGTGGCAAAGGCCTGTTGAGCTGTCGCCTCGTTAGTAAGATATTCTATAACAACCTCTGGTACCAGTGCCGATGGTGCAAGCAGTCCTGGAGTCTGCTGGTAATACGGATTTTTCATGAATATTATTTCCTGGTTAGGTTCAAACAGTTTCAGTTCGTATGGTCCAGTACCAATCATGTTGAATTCCATATATTGATTCCAGTAACCTTCTACTCCAGGTCCGCTGGTAGTGTTCGCAAACTGAGCATAAGACGCACTTGTGTTCTGGGGTGCTGCTCCGTTAGCTTTAAGGACGTTATAGTCCATTATCCTGCCGATCGTTGGGCCAGAAATAAGCTGCAGGAAATAAGTTCCCGCACCGAAATTCTGGACTGGCAGTCCCGGACTCATTGAGTTGTTCTCAGGAATGGTTGGCAAAAGATGGAATGTCACGCTCTGAGTAGCATTGTTCCAAGTGACTGCATGATGTACCCAGTAGAAACTGTTATTGAATGGTCCGTATAGAGAATATCCGGGCAGGACAGCATGAGCCAGTAACCATCCAGGAGATCCAGCATCATTAGCGAATAGGAGCGCTCTTGCCATTGACACATAAACGTCGTAGGCATTCACGCTATCGCCGTTCGAGAATTTGAGCGACGTATTGATATAGAATGTGTAATTCAGTGCTCCGCTCGTTTGATTTCCAGTTATTCCACCGTTCTGGAAGGTAGGAACGTTCTTTGCAATGACAGGATTGTACAAAGCGGTCGAAATTCCTGAATAGTAAACGAGCGGTTGATAGACTTCGTAAATTGCCTCATAAGACACTGTATCGTACGCTATTGATGGATCGAAAGTTCTAGGCCCTCCCGGAATCCAGGTTGCATCCAGAATCTCGTTCTTGTTCGGAGATATTTTTGTAGTGACCTTTTTGACCTGATAATTTCCAGCTGCAATAGTCACAATGTACTGACCACTAGCCGTTTGTCCATTATATGCAGACGTAACGGTCAGGGTAACATAGTGAATTCCTGCACTGAAAGTTTCGTTTATGGTCGCTGTCGTGTTGCTGACGCTGAGAGAGGTATTGTCCACACTCCATTCATATCCAGTTATCAGATAGTTCGTATCCCCAGGTACTGGCGATCCAACTCCTATGGGAACAGCTGCCTGTGTACCACCGAATGTCATGTTTACCCATCCGCCGGCTGCGATTGTCTGATTGACGTTATTTGCAGAGTTTGCCATTATTTCGATAGGACCATATACAGCAGCTATGTTTGCATCTGGGCCGGTTGTAACCGTAACAGGTATCAAGGTTTGATTGGAGTTGACTACTCCACCAGTCGAGTTATAAGCGGTTACAGATACCAGGTAGTTACCAGGAGTGTTGTAGGTGTACGTTACTTGTCCTGTGCCGCCCGTAGTATTCTGGCTAACTCCATTACCAAAGTTCCAAACGACTTTAGTAAACGAAGATCCGCTGGGTATTCCTGGCGAGAATGTTATAGGAGCCCCGCTGGTTGTGTATATAGCAGTTGCTGAAGGGCTGACTGAAAGTGGTCCGTTTTTATGAGTAGGGGTCGGTGTCGTAGGTCGTGTAGCAATGTAGGCAATAGCTGATACTATCACCACTATTATTATTATCACAGCTATCCACTTTACAGCAGAAGATTTCTTCTGCGGTTGCGGGCTCTGTGATGAATTTTCGGTCTGTGTCATAAAACCACACCACTTCAAACAAAGTTTATACTTAAATGTTTCCGATTTTAATGCTGTGTTTAATGAATAGCTAAGTCGTTTTTGTCCCAAGTTCTTCTTCTCTTCCCTCTTGGGTACAACTCCCCGCCCCAGTACACGTGTACCCCTCCTCTTAGCTTTCATCCTTATAATGAACTGCCCCTATGGAATACCTGATGTACTTCATTCCATCCAGGAAACCCTCCTTCCTGGATACGTATCTCCCGTAATGGGAATAGCTGAAGCACCCGTGGAAGTCCATACAGAACTTGGGCGCCTCTCCCCTACTCCCTCTCTTTTACTCTATCGAGAAAGAAATCAGTGTCTTGGTCATCATTGAGATATCCATGGGTATTCACTGGAAATGTGAATCTTCAATAATGTCTCATGATGGAGACATGCATGATGCCACGCTCTCCCTCTCCCCGATGTCTATACCCAACATATGGTTGTTCATGTCTCCATTATTCACTTTCCTTCTCTTCATTCTTTTCCACCTCCATAGCGACACTGAGAATAGATTATAGTGCCGCTTGAATGAAAAGCTGGCATTCAGGGGTATTTACTACTCAAAGTTTAAAAATAATTTCCTATAAAGAATAATTTCTATATACATAAGTACTGGGATTGAGATCAAAGACGCAAGAAACTCGTAGTACGAAAATCTACTTCCTACAAGCTCGTAATTTTCCAGGTATTGTACAGGTATCCCCAAATCAATTAGAAGTGAAAAGAATACGTACCAGTATCTCAGTAATACGAATCTTGCCCATTTACTCCAGCTTAAGCCGGGGTCCCTTACAAGTTTCTTCCTTTCTTCTTCACTTAGCTTCATTTGCCTTTTCTGATGATTCTCTTGCAATTACTGTTGAGTCAACTGCATCATATGCGGTCTTCTTGATACCGTAAAGTTTGGATTCAGATTTGAGAATGTCCTCTGCGTAATGGCATGCAACAAAATGTCCCTGCCTAACCTCCTTAAATAAAGGTTCCTCTTCGCTGCACAACTTAGTCGCAAATCTGCATCTTGTATGGAATCTGCAGCCGGATGGTGGATTCGCAGGGGAAGGGACATCTCCAGACAGCACTATTCTGTTTCTCTTCAGCTTCGGATCAGGTATAGGTATCGCCGTAAGCAGTGCCTGGCTGTAGGGATGTATCGGGAATTCGAACAATTCATCAGTTTGCGCCTGCTCAACTATCTTCCCTAGATACATTACCGCAACTCTGTCGCTCATAAGTCTCACTACCGCAAGATTGTGAGATATGAATAGATAAGTCATTCCATACTTCTTCTGCATATCTTTCAAAAGATTTAGAATCTGCGCCTGAACAGAAACATCAAGAGCAGAGGAAGGCTCGTCAAGGACTATAAAGCTAGGCCTTGTTATGATTGCCCTCGCAAATGCTATTCTCTGTCTCTGACCTCCACTAAATTCGTGTGGGAATCTATACATGTGATCCTCATTAAGTCCAAGTTCAGTGATTAGGTCCAGAACCATTTTTCTTCTTATTTCTCTTATAGATTCGGATTTCACATTTTGAGAATTTACGGAGGTTCCTTGGCTCGTTCCTTCTCCTTTAGCCATCTCACTCCTTTTTGGCAACCTATTGACAATGAGAGGTTCTGCCACAATGTCTTTAATAAGCATTCTTGGATCAAGCGACGAAATTGGGTCTTGAAAAACGATTTGAACAGTCCTTCTGAACTCTTTCTTCTTTTTTCCTTTTGTCCTGTATACGTCTCTGACATTGTACTTCTTAAGAAGTTCCTTTTCCATTTTCCTCATTTCAGCAATATTTTGAGTCTTTATGTTGTCATATTCACGTTGCAGTTCGTCCCACGGGACAGTTTGTGAGTTAGTATCCAGCGCTTTTCCATCATTGAATACCAATGTCCCGCTTGTATGACCTATCAAGTCTATCAAAATTCTGCCTAGGGTAGTCTTTCCACATCCGGATTCACCCACCAGTCCAAGGGTTTCCCCTCTGTAAATGGTAATATTCACTCCATCTACAGCATACACGTATCCCTTGGTCGTTCCCATCACTCCTCCCTTTATAGGGAAATACTTCCTCAGGCCAATTCCTCTCATCAGTATATCACTAATAATCAGTCACCTCTGTTCCATTGAATAGATGGCAAGCTACAATGTGATTTGGTGATACTTCAACGTGAATAGGTACATCTGTCCTGCATTTATCAAAGGCAAACGGGCACCTAGGGTGGAAACGGCAGCCAGATGGTGGCGAAATTAGATTCGGCACAGTGCCAGAAATACTCTTAAGTTTCTTATCTGGGTTATCAATTCTGGGTATTGAAGAAAGAAGACCAATGGTGTATGGATGTTTTGGATTATGGAATATTTCGTCCGCAGTTCCTAATTCTGCAATGTTCCCGGCATACATTACTGCAACTCTATCGCACATTTCTGCAATAACACCTAAATCGTGTGTGATCAGAAGTATCGAGGTCCCTTTCTCTCTCTGAAGCTGCCTCATTATTCCCAGGATTTGAGCTTGAACTGTCACATCCAACGCAGTCGTTGGCTCGTCAGCGATAAGTATCTCTGGATCATTCGCCAGCGCTATGGATATAACAACTCTTTGAAGCATCCCTCCACTCAATTCGTGTGGGTATCTCTTGAGAATGCCGTAGGCATCTGCTATGTTAACGGTTTCAAGGAGTTTCAAAGCCTCTCTTCTGGCCTCTACAATTACAGCATCTTTCTTATTTCTTTTCAGCTGTTTGGACAGTTTTACTAAATTCACTTTTTTGGAATATTTCACAAGCTCCTTTTCCATTGCAATTGCCTTGTTTTCATCCGTCTCTAGCAATAACTGTTCTCTAATCCTGTTTATTTCTTCGTCTTTAGACATCATCACATCATATTTTTCTGCCTTACTTCCGTAAATGGATCCTGCGGAAATCAACAGTTCTAGGTGTTTTGAAAGTGATTCAATTCCTTTGTTGGAATTTGAAATTCGGATGAGCTCCTCCTTTATCAACCCCTCTGGGAATGACTCATTAATCTGGTCCCTGTAATCCAGTAGGTCCTTCGACTCCTCTTTGCTGATTGTATTCCGGACATCTTCATAAAGTTTCTTTAAATGATCAAGATCCCGGTGGGCATTTTTTGAGACATTCAAAAGATTCCACCTGCTGTGAAGAACGACCGTCTCGATTATCTGGTCCTCAACAGTATATACAGGATTCAAGGCAGCCATTGGCTCTTGAAAAATCATTGATATGCTTTTTCCTCTTATCTGGTTGTAGAACAATTCATCTCTCTTTATACGCCTCTCATACCTTTTTACCCTTGGTCGTTTTCTATTTAATCTGATCGATACCTCTTTTTCGTTATTTTTCAGCAAATTCAGATTCCTAAGCAATATCTCTCCACTGACAACCCTTCCAGGAGGGTCTTGGATCAATTTCGTGATGGAGAACGCAGTTACAGATTTCCCGCAACCAGTCTCTCCCACCAGCCCAAGAACCTCTCCCTTATGCAGCGTAAATGTAACATCTTCTAATGCTTTCACTACTCCATCATATATGAAGAACTGCGTTTTGAGATGTTTCACTTTCAAGACTTCCTCAGTTTTTCCAGCTCCCTTTTCTAATACTTCCTGCATGCTAATCTATCTCCTTAGTTTGGGATCAAGCACATCTCTGAGCCCGTCGCCTAGGAAATTCAAAGCAAGGACGAATAACAGTATGGTGAACCCTGGAATCAAGAGTGTCCACGAGTAATGGAATACTGCGTTAGTACCCTCTAAGGTTGCCAAGTTCATTATGCTTCCCCATTCGGCAAGTGCATAATTTGCATATCCGAAACCAAGCCAATTTAGAGTTGCAAATCCAATTATTACGTTGCCGAAATCAAGTGATCCTTGAACGAAAAGAGGATAAATTGAGTTTGGTAGAATATGTCTTCCAATTACCCTTAATGATCCAGCTCCTGCAGCCCTAGATGCCTCAACGTAATTTAGTTCCCTTACAGTCAGCACTTGTCCTCTAATAATTCTGGTGTAAGTTGGCCACCACACGATTACGAAGGCAGCAACCATGATTGTCAGCGTCCTTCCGAGGATTGCCAGCATTGCTATTGCAAGCACCAGAAATGGAATAGAGAGAAATATATCGGTAACTCTCATAATTATATCATCAACGACTCCACCGGTATAGCCTGCGAGTGCACCTAATGCAATGCCAATAATTGCTCCTATCAGAATGATTACGGCCGAAATCATTAAATCGGTTCTAGCACCTTTCACTATCCCGTTTAACAGGTCATATCCTCCAAACGTTAATCCAAATGGAAATCTCAGAGAGGGGGGGAGCGGATTGGTGTAAACGTTTCTTCCATTGATAATGAGGTATTGTTTCATCGTATTTGGGTCCCCTCCAACGATAATTGGGCCAAAGATTGCTACAAGCAAATAGAATAATGCGACTGCCAAGCCGAAGACCGCTAAAGGGTTCCTCGTGAGGAAGTAGAAAGAACGTATAAACGACTCCATTCTTGTCCTTAAGCTCCTCCTGAAGGAGCTTTCAATTCTAACAGGTTGGTTTTCACTCATTCTAATCTCACCCTTGGATCCAAATAGGCGTACAGAATATCAACTATCAGATTGGCGCATACTATGATGATTGCAAAAATGAATGTTGTCGCAACTATGGAAGTGAGATCGTCTGTTACAGCGGCCTGATAAAGCCAGGACCCCATCCCTGGCCACCCAAAGATATTCTCTACTACCACAACTCCACCTAGGAGTCCTGCAAAAAATAGCCCCATGATTGTTGTTGTTGGACCGTATGAATTTCTTCTTGCGTGCTTTTTAATCACATAGTTTAATGGAATTCCTTTTGATTTTGCCGTCCTAACATAGTCCTGACCAAGTGCCTCTAACATGCTTGATCTCATGAATCTCACGAAGTAACCAAAACTTGTCAGTCCAACAACTAACGCAGGATAAAACACCTGCTTCAGCCCATCAAGAAAAGCTGGGATGTCCCCATATAACAGAGTGTCAATTAGTAAAAATCCTGTAGGCCTGGTCAGTCCAGAATAAACACCAGTCATGACCCAGGGTTGAGTCGCACCCGTTGCCGTGAAACCATATTTTGACCAATCTACCTGCCCCACTCCGTTATCTTGAAGTATATGTGGGAATATACTGATTCCTGGAGTCAGAGCTAATAAAACCAAGTACCCGAACCAGAATGTCGGTATAGAAACAAAGAAAAGCGCTATTAATCTCGTGATATGATCAGCAGGCTTGTCTTTTTTGACTGCGCTCAACACACCTACCGGAATAGCCAGAGAAATGGTTATGACTGTTGCTATAAGGGCTAGCTCCGCCGTCGGCGGGAATCTCATCTCAAATACGCTAACCACCGATCTCCCTGCCCCTAGTACATCACCCGGGGCAGTGAATCCCCAGTTACCAGAAAAAAGGATGCCTACGTAGTAAAAATACTGAACGTAGAAAGGTCCATTTAGATGAAGTTCCTTACGAACATTATCTATAGCCACTTGATTATGGACTTTCCCTAAGTACTGACTTATCAATAGGTTAATGTTGACGTGGGACAAAGCAAATGTAATTGCTATGACTCCTAACAAAACCGGAATCATAAGGAGTAGACGTCTTATTATGTAGACATATAACTTCAAACAATCATCACCGGTGTCTCTTAATGATATTCTCCTTAATAAATTTAGGCTATGAAGTTATATACAAAATGGCTATTTTTATATTTGTTCACTCATTATTTCACCCTTGAATTCAAAAAATTGAATTTTTTATTTGCTTATATTTAATAATATGAAATAATTTATAAGACCAGATCACCAATTGTTTTCGGGAAGAGAGTTGTATCTGTTATATCACTGAGTCCCCTTATGAACCTTACCAGCCTTTCAATGCCTATTCCAAATCCTGCAGAAGGCTTCAGACCTATCTTGGAAGCCTCAAGCAAGATGGAGAATTCAGATTCGTTCTGACCCTTCTTCCTTATCCTTTCACAGATTCTTTCATATTCGTATTCCCTTTCGCCTCCACTGACAGCCTCTCCGTAGCCGTATGGGTATACTAGATCCATGTCCCGCAGAATACCAGATCCAGCGGCAGTTTCCTTGTCATAGAATTCCCGCGAATCAAGAGGTATATCAATGATCCAAAATGGTTCCTTCGCTTCGTTGCTCAGTGCAGATTCAAAATCATCTCCATATTCTTCCTTTGCATCTAGGAACTTTATTTTCCTGAATGGTTTTTTGAATTTAGCAAGTTTGGGATTCAGGAATTCAGGCTCTACGTGCTCCCCCACGTCTTCAACCACCTTATTGATCATATCTTCAGCAAGGTCCATAACGTCTTCTCTCCTTGCATTTCTAACCTCAAGGTCAAGTTGCGTGAATTCAGCCAAGTGGCGACCAGTAACTCTTCTCTCAAGCGGTTCTATCCTAATATTTGGCGAAAAAGAATATATCCTCTCAAAATAGATCATGGCTAGTTGTTTGTGAAATATCATAGACTTAGTCAGCCTGTATGGGTTCCCGTAATAATCTATGACTGGGTCTTTAACCGGGTGGTTCAGAGGATCTGATATGGGGGAAATAATCACTGGGTTTATCTCAATAAAATTCTTGAGGTCGAGGAATTTTTTCAAGGATCCTCGCACTATTGTATTTACCCTGAGAGACGCCTCAATCACCTTCTTGTTCCTGCTTAGATAGTACCGTACTGGATCAGCACTTAGCATAAATTTAAGAAAGGAACGTAAAATATAGATTTTTATAAGTCAAATATTAACAAAAAGTAGCAAAATAGTTATATTGCATCTGATTATCAAACATTATGAAGGACATTGATGAGGTTGATATTCAAATATTAAATTATCTACGGGAAAAGGGTAGAGAAAGAGTTACAACTATTGCAGATGATTTAGGTATCAACAGGGTGACTGCCGCTGAAAGAATTGAAAAATTGGTTAAGAATCAAACAATAGATAGATTCACTGTCAAACTAAATTATGAGAAATTAGGGATAGATGTTTTGGCTTATGTCTTTATCTCATTCAAGAAGAACAATGAAATCACGCAGGAGGAACTATCGGAAAGAATTTCGAAGATAGATGGTGTAGAAGAAGTGCACATAATCGCAGGAGAATTTGACATACTTGTAAAAGTGAGATCAAGAAATTTGAAGGAACTTGGGGACAAGGTCATTACGAAAATCCGTGGATTTCCTGGAGTAGAAAATACTTTCTCACACTTAGTTTTCCAAACGGTGAAAGAATAGTTTGTCTATCAAAATGGTTTATGATTTTTTAAATGCCAGGAAAGGAAATTTGGTGATTGATCCTTTCCCATTTAAAATTGGGATCTATTTAATCACAAATATTCAAAGGAAGGGTAGACAATAAAATTGTATTTTCAGAATGAGATAATAAGTCAATCAAAACAGTGCCAACTTAAGTTTTCAAAGGGAAAATTATATTAATGTAGAATGAAATAACAGACGGATATCCATGGCAAACCCGGGAGACTTATCAATTTTGGAACAGGTACAAGGTTATATTGCAACGCTGAAAAAGAGAGAAGAGGAGTTGAAGAAATACGAGTCTACGTTAAACCAGAAAACTGAAGAATTAAACAAAAAAGATAAGTCATTGAGCGACTTGACGGAGTCTCTAAACAGAAGGCAGCGGGAACTTATAGCCAAAGAAGACGAAATGGATAAGCAAAAAAGAGAGATAGAACTGAAACTGAAAGATCTGGAGATGAAGGAAAGAGAACTTCAAGCATCACTCAAGAAGGCAAATGAACTCACCGAAGACAATAATAAACTCAAGAGTCAGTTATCAGAAAGAATCACAAAAATGGACGTTGATGGAAAGAATATTGATATTTTAATACGTGATCTCAAAGACCACATAAAAATGGTAATTGAAGGGAAGGAGATAGTGCGCGAGGAAATGATCCCGTGTCCAAATTGCGGCACGATGATCTCGAAAGATGCCCTCATATGCTACAACTGTGGATTTGATCTCACGTCGAAGTGAGGTATTTCAGAAGAACTGGGACCCTCAAAATGCCTGATGACAAAAGATACAGGAACGCACGTGAGGGATAATCAACGTCCCCAACACTGTTTATTCCATTTATATTTGCCTTTACAAAAGGTACCCACAAATCGTAATATTTCTCAAATTTGTCAACGATTTTCCTTATGGAATAATCCCTCAAGATCTCTTTTCCGAATGATGCTTTCCAGATTCTATTGTAATCTTGAAGAATGTTCCCATCCATGCTGATTGCCGATGTTAGGGAATCTCCGGAAGAGAGGGCAGCATAAAGGCCGCCTCCTGTGGTTGCTTTGTTCAATCCAGCAGCATCACCTATTAGGAAAATACTCTCTTCCCCCAGTCTGGTGGGACCCTGTGGAACTAATCCACCCCTCTTCCGGATGACCTTCTTATTTTTAGACAGGTGGTTGACTGCAGAAAGGGCACCGCTACCGGACGCTCCAATTTCTGTTTCCTTATTGTTTGGTATCTCCCACGAAAAAAAATCAGGGGTAATCTTTCTATCCATATGCAGAAATACTCTATCCCCCCTCCCTTCGACGTCGAACTGAACGGATTGCAAAAGATTGGGAGACTTAATTCCCAGAAGTCTTCTAATCATGCTAGAAGGGCCGTCAGCTCCAATCAGGTATTTTGTATCAATTGTCTCGAATCCACTCGCACCCTTTATCGTCACTTTTAGTGTCTTATTCTCTTTTGAAAGACCTATGAACCTCGTCCTCAGTCTCAGGTCTGAACCGTTGGCTTCAGCCAGTTCTCCAAGTTTTCTATCAAGTGCTACTCTATCCACGATGAACATTCTATCTGATCTCAAGGTAAAGTTACCTGCCGGTGTTGTGACATCCGCTAGGTATAACTTATCAGTTACAAGGTCGTCACCAACAATTTTAACAACCCGTTCATCGACCAGACCTGAACAATGATTCGGGATTCCGAGACTCTCCTTCAAATCTATTAGGAGGGTTCTATAACCAATTGAAGATAAGTTATCTGAAACGTGTGTTCCCGCAGGACCTGCACCGACGACGACCACATCAAACACGGGAGTGAATCAACATTTAAGTATTATAATTACATGGACGGGAAGGTGCAGCGATGGCAAGAATGCATACCAGAAAGAGAGGGAAATCTGGCTCAAAACAACCCCTGAGGGATGGTAAGCCCTCGTGGGTAACTCAAAGCAGTTCAGAAATAGAGCAGTTAGTTGTTAAGCTCAAAAAAGAGGGAATGACAAAATCAAAAATTGGTATGATTCTCAGAGACCAATACGGTATACCAAAAGTTAAGGACATGACCGGAAAGAGAATATCGTCAGTCCTGGAGGCCAATAGTATTACGGATCAAATGCCAGAAGATATAATAGCACTGATGAGGAAGGCAGTCAACCTATCAAAGCATCTTATCTCAAATCCAAAGGATTTAAAAAATAAGAGGGGACTGCAACTCATTGAAGCCAAGATAAAAAGGCTTGCAGATTATTATAAGAGAAACAATAAGCTGCCAAGAAATTGGACGTATTCAATTGACAAGGCAGAGCTATTAGTCAAATGATAGACTTAAAAAACGAATATTTGTCCAATCTGAAAAGGGCTGCAGAAAAAATTAGAAACAACGATGACATCAGAGTTTACAGTCACTATGATGCCGATGGCGTCTCTTCAGCTATTATCATATCAGAAATTCTGAGGAGACAGGGCAAGAAATTCCATCTTTCATTTTTAAAATCATTCGACATAAATGCAATAAAAGAAGATGAGGACAAAATCACAATACTCAGCGACCTTGGGTCAGATGGGATCGCGGAGATCAACGATGAGAGAGTGATACTTGTAGACCACCACTCAATTCCACCCATAGAAGATAAGAAAATCATTGACCTCAATCCAAGAACATATGGTTATGATGGAAGCAGAGAGGCCTGTTCAAGCTCTGTAGCGTACCTGCTGGCAATATCAGTGGATGACAGCAACAATGATCTATTTCCCTACTACATCAGTGGTGCAATAGGGGACAAGCAGGACGTCGGAGGTTATTATGGAATCAATTTCAGACTTAATGAGGAATTCGGCAAAAAATATCCAATAAAGCAGGACATCAACATTGATGGAAGAAGCGTCACAGATGCGATTTGTTATTCCACCGATCCGTATTTCATCGGATTGACCGGTCATAGAGACTCCGTAAGAGAATTTCTGAAAGAGATGAAAATTGATCCAGATTCAAGTCTAGAAAAACTTTCAGAAGAACAGAAGACCAAGCTCGCGGATAAGCTCATGCTGATCCTGATAAAGGAAAACACCTCAAAGGAGGGGTATGAAAATCTCGTTTCCAAGAGGTTCTTCTTCAACTCTCTGGGAGTCAGCGGAAAGGAACTATCCTCTTACCTGGATTATGCGGGCAGATCAGGAAATATGGGCTTGGCGGTTGCATGGGAAATGGGTGACGAAGAAGCTTTTGACAAGATAGAGAAAACGGCGCTTTCCTTTAAGGACGAACTAATTAATGAAGTGACCCGCGCAGCAGAAACTGTGAAAGAGATGAATCACATCCAGGTGCTGAACGTGATGAACGAGTCCCTTACGGGAACGGTATCAGGAATTGTGATGCTTTATATTCTGAAAAAGAACAAGCCAACCGTAGGTATTTACAAAAACAAGGGGATCAAGATATCCACCAGAGCAACACGGGACTTGGTCAGCAAAGGGGTCGATCTCTCGACTGCTGTAGCAACTGCGGCATCTGCAGTGGGAGGGCATGGCGGTGGACACAATATTGCCGCAGGGGGAGAGATTCCACTTGATAGTGAGAACCTCTTTCTAATGAAACTTGATTCAATAGTTGGTGAACAGGTTGGAAATTCCAAAAACGCATCCTAGATACGACAACCTGATGCAGAGGGAAAGGCTGGTTCAATTTTACTACAAGGGGATCGTGACAATATCCGGTTTGATTTCGCACGGAAGGGGAGAGGCTTTTGACTATTTATTAGGGGAGAAGTCTCAACCCTTTTCGATTCTTGCTGAGAAAGTCTCTCTCGCGAAGGTACTTGGGTCCAGAAGCCCAGTTATTTCCGTCAATGGAAACGTTACAGCGCTTGCAGACGATGCAATAATTGATGTGGCTAAGAAATATGGGATCAAAGTGGAGGCTAATATATTTCATTGGTCCCAAGGGAGAATAGAGAAGATAGTCGATCATTTCAGGGATAAAGGACTGGAGATACTTGGTAAGAACCAGACGGAAAGGATTCCAGGATTAGAGCACGATAGGGGAAGATGTGAAAGGAATGGTATATACGCCGCAGATACGGTGATCGTCCCACTCGAGGACGGGGACAGGGTTGAAGCGCTTAGAAGAATGGGGAAATTTGTCATCGCGATAGACCTTAATCCACTAAGCAGAAGTGCAAGGGCAGCAAATGTGACCATAGTTGATGACGTCAAAAGAACGTTTGAGAATATTTTGAAACTTAATCCTGATGAAAATAAAAATGAGATTAATGAATTTGATAATGATAAAAATTTGAAGGAGGCAATGTCCTTCATAGCACATAGGCTTGAGACATTGGATTGGAAGTTGGAGCTATAGGTTTTCCTGCACCTTTTCCTTCAACATTTTTATTATTTTCCTCGTGCCATTGAACTCGCTATCAGAATATTTTGAGATTCTCACCACTCTTACCTTTAATCCTCTGACCTTTGCCTCCTCAACAATCTTTTTCTCATCAAAGTCCTGATCATACCCTATAGCAATTATATCTGGCCTAATAAGGTACAGGATATCGTAAATATTACCTTCCAGGCCAAGGATAGCCGCATCCACCGGTTTCAGCGAGGAGACCATTGCAAGCCTTATATTCTCAGGAATAAACGGTCTTCTTTTCATCTTTTCGGCGACGGAGTCTCTTGCAACCACCACTACCAGCTCATCCCCAAGTTTCCTTGCCTCATTCAGAAAATGGACGTGGCCAGGGTGCAAAATATCAAACACCCCAGTTGCCATGACTTTAACCATGGTGGGACATTGATTACTATTCTAAATTATTTTTCAGTTTTTTAACCAACCTTATTGCATTCCTAGACCCATCGAATGGTATGGTGTAATAGTTCACCAGTACATCTCTAACCACGTAACCAGATTTTTGATAAAGAGAAAGGGCAGATTTATTCATTTCAAAAGTTTCCAATATGATTCTATTGCAATCGTTCAGAACTGATATTTTTTCTATTTCATCAAGCAGCAACTTCCCAACTCCTTTTCCCTGCAGTGAAGGATCAACTGCAATGCTTTCCAGGTGTGCGACTCTTGAATTCTTCCGGAAATAAACGGTCGCATATCCAAGAATTCTTCCCTTCAGATCAAAAACAATTGTTACGGAATTAGCTTCCGTAACCATATACTTCAAAGTTACAAAATCATAGGCATGTTCTCCAAATGCCCTATTTTCGACTTCTGCAATGCCGTCTAGATCAATTTCTGAGGCAAATCTCAGTCCCCCCTCAGAAATCATCATCGTCATCGTCGAAATCGTCATCGTCATCTGGTCTTCGCTTAATCGGTTTTAGCATTTTGCCACCAAAGGGTGAATTCAAAATCATCTACAAAAATATTTCTTAAGGGTCAGAATGTTCCTGCTATTGAAAAATTAAAGTAATTACTGCATAGAATTCTAGAAAAAAATAATACGCCGAAATCATTGATTCGATATGGAAACAGTTACCTGTCCCAGATGTGGCCACGCATTTCCGTTGGACGAAGGACTGAAGACTGAAATTGTTAGGGGACTAAAGGAGACGGTGGAAAAGGAACTGAAAGAAAGGGAGGAAAAAATCGAAAAGATTGAACTCGCCTTAAAGAAGAAGGAGAGCGAAATACCGGAACAGGCAGAAAAATTGGCGAACAGTAGAATCAATGAACTGAGGAAGCAAATAGAGGAACAAGTCAGGGAGGGAATCGCCAGCGAATCAAAATTTAAGGATCAGAGGATTGATGAATTGAAGAAATCCCTTGAAGAGTCTAGGAATTCTGACGTAAAGGCAAGGCTGGAGCTAAGCAAACTGGAGGATGACATTAAGCAGAGAGAAAGGGAGATGGAACTAGAAATCCAAAAAAGGATCACTCAGGAAAGAGAGAGAATTAGAAATGAACAGGAATCGAAACTGCACGATGAATTCGAAATCAGGGAAAAGGAATACAAGGAACAGATAGAGTCACTTAAGAGAAAGCTGGAAGAACTCAATAAAGGGTTAAGCAATGAGTCCAACCAACTGGTGGGGGAGGCTCAGGAGATTGCCATTGAGGATAGGTTGAAGGAAAGCTTCCCTCATGACAACATAATATCAGTTCAGCGAGGAGTGCTTGGAGGGGATATAATTCATGAAGTTGTCATGCCAAATGGGGAGGGAGCTGGTAAGATACTCTGGGAATCGAAGAGGACCAAACAGTGGAAGGATGACTGGATAGATAAGCTAAAAGAGGATAGGACTCGCAGCAGTTGCGACTACGGTATCATAGTTACAAAGACCATGCCAAAAAACACACGGGGTTTTACAATGATTGATGGAATAGTAGTTACCGAATTTCCTCATATTGTTGCAGTTTCATCTCTGATGAGAGTTTATCTTATAAACGTAAAAAGGGCGAAACTGTCCCAAGCAGACAGGCATACAAAAGAGGGCATGCTTTACGGTTACATAACTAGCAATGATTTCAGGAATAGGGTGCAATCAATTGTGGATTCAATAAGCCACGCAAAAGAGGATCTGGAAAATGAAAAGAAAGCATTGAACAGGATATGGGCGAAAAGGAATATGGAGTTAGAAAGGGCGGTAATTGATCTGGCAGAGGTATACGGCAGAATGCAAGGAGTTGCAGGAAATTCTCTGCCAGACATCCCCAGCCTCCAGTCACCTTCAGAAAGAAGCGAAAATCAGAAACAGCTTACTGATGGATAAATGGATATTGAACGATTCACTGCATGAGAGTGGAAAGGAAATATTACAACTCCTCTTTTGGAAAGATTTCCTATATCCAAAGGGCAGGGAAAATCCCGATAATATTCCTCCATGGATTAGGTGGGACCGGAAACAGCTGGACAAGATTAATCCCGTATTTGCCAGACAAATATGGGTTGTACTTAATTGATCTACTGGGACACGGACGTTCCGAAAGACCAAAAATTGAATACACAATTGAAAAACAGGGAATCGTAATCAGGGAGTTCGTAGAGAGTGAAGGGTTGGAAGATGTGACACTGATGGGGAACTCCTATGGAGGATGGGTTTCATTGTGGTTAACCCTGGATCATATTGAGCCGTCACACCTGATCTTAGAGGATAGTGCAGGAATCAATGTAACATTTGCTGAATTGCCTCCAGAAAGGAGGGACAGAATTGTAAGCTCCTTGCTTGAAAACAACAAACTCAACTCAAGGGAGGTTATTGAAAGCATCATTACCAGCAACACTGATCCTAAGTGGAAACTGACTGAAAATGAGCTTAAGGCAATAAAGGTCAAAACTCTCATAATCTGGGGGGAAAGAGACACAGTTATTGAGCCAGTTTATGGAGAGAGGATGAACTCATTGATTTCTGGAAGTATACTTACGGTAATCAATAAAGCAGGTCATGTCCCGCATATAGAAAGGCCCGATCTGGTCGCAAAGGCAATGATAGATTTCATGAAATAGATATTTCCAGATTACCAAAAATCTAATAATATGGTTTTCATGAAGGACCATGGCCGAAGACAAAGATAATGGAAAGGGAGAAAGCATAACAATAAAGGGAGTCCAGAAGAATACGTATGATAGGGTAAAGGAACTTGCAAGAGAAACTGGAAGGACAATTGGAGAGATAACCAACGAATCATACAAGATTTTCATAGCGACTGCCCATGAGACGAAGAAAGCAGGAGAGGAACTGATTAAGGGTCTCAGGGAATCAGCATCACAAACTATTGAGAACATAAAGACTGTCGAAATAACGGGGGAGGAGCTGAGGGCCAACAACAGGAAAGTAACATTCAGGAATATAGACCATCTAGTGCTGAAAGGGTTGTCGGAGAATGATTTTGAGAATTATGTTGCCTCCCTCATCAACATAAAAAAATTGGAGGTACCGAAGGAGATACCAAAGTTGAAAGTACTCGACAGATCAAGGTTCATAGATAATATCATCTACATTTGAAGCACTGTGAAACTATCGAAACATTATTTTAATTTAGTTTAATTAACTCAAGTGAGTGACCCTATCGTAGTTTACCTATTCATGTTGGTGGGGCTTTCTCTTTTAGCTGGAGTAATAGGGGCCCTGGGTGGACTTGGTGGTGGGGTCCTTATAGTTCCTTTTCTCACTCTTTTTATTGGAGTCCCGATTCCGTTGGCAATCGGCGCATCAATTGTTTCAGTAATTGCAACCTCAAGCGGCTCTGCGGCAGCCTATGTCAGGGATCGCATTTCCAATATTAGAATTGGGACATTTCTGGTTCTTTTCACAACCTCTGGGGCAATTTTTGGAGCTTTTCTTGAGCATATTGTCCCTACAGCATTTCTCTTCTTGACTTTTGGAATTGTGCTTCTGATATCTATTGTTCCCATGGTAAGGAAACTGGGAGAAGAGACACCTGCAGAATTCAAGAATGATTCTATTGCCGAGAAGCTTTCGCTCAACTCAGAGTACCACGATGCAAAACAAGGCAAGAACATAAAATACAATGTTACTGGGACCAGATCCGGTTCAGCAATGATGTTTGTTGCAGGAGTTCTGTCTGGTCTTCTTGGAATCGGCTCAGGTGCATTCAAAGTTATAGCGATGGATCTTGCCATGAAACTTCCAATTAAAGTTTCAACAACGACTTCAAATTTTATGATAGGAGTTACTGCAGCAGCAAGCGCAGGCATCTATTTCCTCACCGGAGATGTGAACCCATTCATTGCAGCCCCCGTAGCAGTTGGTGTACTTATTGGTGCAGTCGCGGGAACCAAGATACTTGTAAGAATAAGGAGTTCCACCGTACGGAAAATATTTGCAGTCATAATTCTGGCAGTTGCCATTGAAATGCTCCTCAGAGGCATGGGGGTGCACACATGACCGGGACCTTGGAAGAAATGAAAGGGGAGGAACTTGAAATTGAATCCAGGATACTGGTCTTTTACCTCATATGGAGCGCATTGATTGCAGTAGTGATTATTGTGGCAGGGGTATTAGAATTCCTTATCACTGGAAATAGTGGTTATAAGAATATTTCTTTGCCTCAATTACTGACAGCACGTGGGAATTCTCTCATATTTCCATTCAATCCTATCCAAATTATCCGGGGGGTAATTGAGCTTAAATCGTTTGCAATCATACAGCTAGGAGTCATTCTCTTGCTGTTTACTCCATTTGGAAGGATTTTCTTGCAAATTCTGATTTTCGCGAGAGAGAAAGACAGAGCATTTACGGTGATAGCAGCTACAGTATTCGTAATACTGCTGATTTCACTTTACACTGTGAGATTTCTTTCATGAGAATCTGAGGACTATTCTTCCGTCTCTTTTATCATAATTTGCAATTGCTCTTGAATACTCATCAACAGGATATACCTTCCACAACTTGCTTTTCAATTTCTTTCTCACCACCAGTTGTATCAGTTCTGACAATTCTCGCGGAGTGCCGCCTGTGCTTCCAATTATCTTCCTTTCTCCAGTGTAAAGGAACGCTATATTTAGAACTCCTTCAGTTCCAGTAAGTGTGCCAAAAGTGACCAGCCTGCCTCCGGTATCCAGATAATTCATGAACTTCTCCCAAAATCCACTTCCTAGAGAATTCACCAGCACGTCTACTGTTTCTCCGGACCAGGGTTTTCCCCCAAGTTTCTTTATCCATGATTTCCTTGAAATATAGTATACATCGGCACCCATTGCTTTGGCAAGCATCACCCCGTACTGCCCGGTGTTGCCGGATGCACCAACAACAAGAACTCGTTCCTTTCTTTCGAGATTGGCGGCCTTCAGAGCATGGTAGGCGGTAAGCCCCCCCACCGGAAGGGATACCGCATCCAGGAAATCCAATTCATCGGGAATCTGGAAAAGATGTTTTTCATCCGTTGCATAGAACTCTGCAAACCCTCCATTTGACGCAACTCCAATGACTCCACCCCTTCTGCATATTTCCTCTCTCCCAGAGATGCAATGATCACAGATACCATCAAACAGTCTCGGGTAAACAAGTACCCGATCGCCCTCATCGAAAATTTTAGACTTTCCCCTTTCCTCTACGGTCCCCACAAATTCAGCACCGGGAATATGTGGATATGGCTCTATTCTATAATTTGTCTGCCCCCTAATTGTATTGATGTCCACTGGGTTAAGGCCGGCATATTTCACTCTTATGAGCATGTCACCCTTCGGGATCTGCACATCATCAATTCTTGTATTCTCGAAGCCCCCCGGTTCTCTTACGAGAACTGCTTTCATCGTCAATTTATCTTTTTCCCGTATATCGATATTACGCTCCTCATTCCTATGCCGGTGTAGAACTTGTGAGCAACTAGATTCTCCGTAGGGAATTCGACCGAAATCATAGCACAGCCTCTCTTCTTTTCCTTTTCCGCAACAGCCTCAATCAGCTTCTTGCCTAGCCCAGTTTTCCTGAATTCCGGAAGGACGTACAGTTCGGTGATCCGTGCCTCCTTCAGTGGCTCATAGAACATCCTATCGACAATGTCTGCCATTACAACTCCCACTATCTTGCCCAAGTGCTCTGCAACGAGAGCATCCCTATTTTCAAGCCTGAGTGAACTTTTCAGGTATGCATTCACGGCCTCCTCTATTTTATCATTGAGCAAAAAAAGCGGATCATGTTCTGAATTGAATTTTTTCAATCTCACAATAAGTGCAGCAGATTCCCTCAGATCATCTTCTTTTAAGTCCCTTATTTTAATATCCATATTCATCTCCCCATCGCCTCTATCAGATTGTCTTTCATGAGCTTTTCTATCATTCCTCTATTCTTCAATATCAGTTCCCTTGCCCTCTCATAGAACTCATTTTTTGACATTTTCTTTCTTGCTACATTTTCCTTCACTGCAATATCTGCTATTGTAGCCGCCACTCGTGGGAACACTTCCCAATCGTCCATGCTTGGAATGATGTGATCCTGTGTGAGATTTTGTTCTTCTGCATATTTTGCAAGCTCTTCGGATGCCTTTACTATCATCGTTTCTGTAATCTTCCTAGTTCTCGAATCTAGGGCACCCCTGAATACTCCAGGGAAAACCATGCTATTGTTCACCTGATTCGGGAAATCAGATCTTCCAGTTGCTACTATTTCCGCTCCATTTTCTTTTGCTTCACTTGGCCATATTTCCGGAACTGGATTTGCCAGTGCGAATACTATCGCTCTTTTATTCATCTTCTTGATCCATTCCCCTTTGATTACCCCGGGTCCAGGACGAGAAGCTGCAACAAGTAAGTCTGCCCCTTCGAGGGCGTCCTGTATGTTTCCCCTAATCCTTCTAACGTTCGTGGCTATCCCAAGTTCGTATTTCCAGGGATTGGCCCTCATAAGGCTGTCCATGTCCTCTCTTTCTGGGTGCAATATCCCTTTAGAATCGACCATAACTATATTCTTTATGTCAAATCCTGCAGCCTTGAATAACCTGACCGTGGCCACATTTGCTGCTCCGGAACCAAACATCACTATATTTGTGTCTTTGGGGCTCCTCCCAGTAATCTTGATTGCATTTAGAGATCCTGCCAATGTTGCCCCAGCAGTTCCCAGTTGATCATCGTGCCAGACAGGTATGTTCATCCTCTCTCTCAGAGTTTCCAAAAGGTAGAAACATTTTGGGGATTCAATGTCCTCCAGGTTAATACCACCAAACGCCGGTTCAAGTGCTGACGCAACCTCTGCCATTTTTTCTTTATCATGAACATTAATGGGGATTGGAATCGCATCTACCCCCCCCAAATATTTGAAAATAAGCCCCTTTCCCTCCATTACTGGAAGAGATGCCTCCGGTCCAATATTACCAAGTCCAAGAACTCTGGAGCCATCAGTTAATATCGCAACGGTATTCCATCTCCAAGTCATTTCAAAAGAAAGGTCCTTATCTTCTGCGATTTTTTTGGATACTGCAGCTACTCCAGGCGTATACCAGATTGAGAAATCGTCTAGGCTACTTATAGGAACCTTGGGTAGGGTTTGGATCTTCCCCTGGTAGTGCTTGGAAAATTTTACAGATAGATCAGAATAAACTTCCCCACCACTTTCCCCTTCATTCCTCATATCCCCCAATGATAGAATGGGAATTAAACATTGCCTAAGTAGTCAGAGTAAGGTCAGTGTTCTAGACAGTTCTTACCTTATGACAACTAACGTCCAGTACCATGGTTTCGAGATTTAATAGACCTTGGATTGTACGATAAATTCGAATATGGTCCTCTCTGCCTTCTAGAAGGTTCAAGCAACACGATGTTGCAGAGGAGAAAATGTATCAGTGGGATCCATCCATCTCTCTATTTGGCGACATTGGGCAGTGAACTGTGCTTCCATTGAAGATAAATAACCCGGACTCTAATTATAATTAATGCCAGACCACTCATCTTTTTGCTCTATTCATATATTTGAACATGCCCAATCTGAATCTCTCTTCCCTTTTTCTTTAGATAAAATTAATAAATAAGCTCTATTTACTAAAACAATGTCCGATATTCGAGACCAGGTGGTTGATGATAGAGGAGTAATCAAGAAATTGCAACTTATGTTTCCAGGGTACCACGGATACAGGGTCAGTGAGGATCTGAGGGATGCTGATATTTATCTGAAAGATGAATTATATAAGAAGATGCTTGACATTATAAATGACCTGAAGGCCGCCGAGTCTTCCCTGGTAAGCAACGGAATTTTCACAAATCTTGACAAAATCGGTCAAACAAGGTCAAAAATACAGACAGCTGCGGCAGACCTCAAACATCATCAGGCAGGATATTCAGGAATTTCGGCAGGGATTAAAGTAACTCCAGCTAAGATTTCATCACTTTACGATCTGGATATGAAAATCTACGAGCAGATCCAGACGCTTAGTACTGTTATTCAGGGTTTCAAACAAGAATGTGCACAGGGAAATTTCAATCAAGCGAGACTTCAGGATGTTAACTCTGCGGTTGGATCAATATCCCAACTCAACCAAAGCAGGGAAACTTTGTTGTACGGGGGCGTGTAAATGGTATTCAGGAAGACTCCGCCTGGCGGGATACCTCCAAGTGGTGGTAGTGTCTTTGGTTCGACGACAATGGAATGGGAAGATCAGTTCAAGCAGGGAAATATAATGTGGAAAGTCCCCAGGCTCATAAGACTTAATGATAACATTGTTGTCAGGGAAGATGAAACAGCTGTTTTTTACAGAGACGGTAAAGCACTTACTTACATAGACAAACCTGGAAGATATGCACTAACAGACCTAAATGCGCCAATTGTCGGTAATCTAGTAAAGCTTCTGACTGGAATACAACAGCAGGCAGAAGTTTATTACCTACAGAGAAGAATATTTGACGGGAAATTTGGATCAAAGGAACCTTATGCGTTCAGGGACAAGGATTTCGGTATAGTCATGCTGAGGCTGTTTGGTGAGCTGAGGTATCGTATCTCAGATCCTTCCATATTTATAAATCAGTTTGTAGGGACGTTCGCGATTGAAACAAGTGCGCAAGTCGATGACAGGATCAGGGAACAGGTTGTTTTATTATTATACAATATCCTAGGGAAAATGAAGGATCAGGGCGTTTCTGTACTGGACCTGCCTTCAAATTTGATGAATATCGAAGAGGCAGTGATTGCAAATGCAAAAGGATCTTTTGATCAATATGGGATAGAGATCAATAAGATATCTGGGCTCAACATTTCTCTTCCAGATGCTGTACAGAAAGCAGTTGATGCAAGATCAAGCATGCAGGTACTGGGAGTCAATTATCTGCAGTTCCAGGCTGGTCAGGCAATGGTTGATGCCGCTAAAAACCCATCTGGAACGGCAGGCGCGGGCGTTGGTCTCGGAATGGGAATGGGAGCCGGGGCGGGGATGGCATATCCTATGGCTTCCAGTATATCGCAGGGTATTTCGCAACCAGCCCAGCCTTCGCAGCCACCTGGAAAGAAATGTCCTAAATGTGGAGCAACAGTAGACGAGCATGCAAAGTTCTGTCCGGATTGTGGTTATAATTTCCAGGAAGCTGAGACGATGAAATGTCCCGCTTGCGGTAAGGATATACCTAAGAATTCCAAATTCTGTCCAGAATGTGGGAAACCAATAGTCTCAAAGTGCCCAAAATGCGGTACTGATCTGTCCCCAGGCGCAAAATTCTGTCCTAACTGTGGAGAGAAGGTGAACTGATTGTTCTGCAGGAAATGCGGTAGTCAAATCCCGGACGACTCGGTCTTCTGTCCCAAATGCGGTGCCCCACAGAATGGCGGGAGTCAAACTTCTTCCCAATCGCCAAAGCCGGCTTCCGATGAGAACGAGATCCTGAAGGAAATGAAGTGCCCAAACTGCGGTGCTCCTCTCTCACCACAACCTGGGGAAGCCATGGTGGTCTGTCAATATTGCGGCACATCGGTTACACTGAGCACAGCAGGATGGTCAAAAGTCGGGAAACACTTCATTCTAGACATAAAGATTGCAATGAAGGATAATGCACTTGCCATTGCACATCAGTTTCTTGACAGGAGTATACTTCACAGACATCTTTTTGAAAAAAGCACAGTAAAGACAACTGAACTTCAATACGTGCCCTACTGGATACTTGATGCGGGGTTTGTTGCACAGTATAGGTACAAGAGGGAAGAAGCTAGCCCCGGGGGGTTTGTAGGAGTTCCGCTTGGAGGAAGAGGTGGGTTCGGGGGACCGACTGTTCAGTTCAACACAGTGGTAGAGTCGGGTACAGACACGAGCGAAGTGAGTTATCCTGTCGTGGCTGTTGATAACCTGAACAAATATCAACCTCCTGATTATATTTTTAACCTTACCAATAAGAGGGCACTTACCACAAGTGACACACAGGGACCGGTAAAACTCTTGAATGGCAGTGTGAGCGAGGAAAAGGGACGAATGGATGGGAAGATAAGGATCACTCAATGGGAGATAAGGAGACTCCAGAAGAGGGTTCATGGATTTTTATCCGCTGATGTAAATGTGGACATCGCTGACACCTATCTAGTTCATATTCCTATATGGAGCATTCTCTTTGAGCACAAGGATAAAAGTCTATTCTTACTTGTAGATGCGCACAACGGTATGGTAATGGAAGAATTAAAAGAGTAGATTTTACGGGAAGGCAGGAGCAAAAAGGCCTGGAAACAAAATATCAGACAGGGGATACTTCTCGGTCAGAAATCTTAAGATATATTAACGAACAGTGAATTGACTTCCATGGCAGTTAGGTTTGTCGTTGATCTTTCTGAGTCGTATAGGAAAATTCTGAAAGTGAAAATGTTCCTCAAAGGTTCAAATGAAGTAGTTTCAATGCCCGTCTGGGCCCCTGGCTCATATCTTGTGAGGGATTATTCCAGAAACATTTCGTCTATTTCAGTTGAGGATGGAACAATGGTTCAACTGGACAAAACTACCTGGTCTGTGACGTCTAACACTGATGAGATAGCACTTAGTTATGAAATATATGCTGACGATCTGTCAGTGCAGGGGACTTATGCCGATGATTCTCTTGTACTTCTGAATGGCACCAGTATATTTCTCTATCCCAGAAACGCCGGCCAGGTAAGTTACGAAGTTGAACTACTAAACTATGGAGATAAGAATATTTCGACAGGTATGCGGAAAGAAGGTGAATTATATGAAGCTGAGAATTACGATCAACTAGTGGACTCACCAATACTGATATCAAGGCATTCAATAGAAAGGTTCGATGCACTCGGGAAGAAGCACACGGTCGCCATACACGGATTCCTTAATCATGACAAGACAAAATTTGTGGAAGATCTGAGAAAGATAGTAATCTCAGAAGGGGGCATTTTTGGCTCATTACCTTATGAGAATTACACTTTCATTGTGGTGCTTTTGCCTGACGACATCTACGGAGGACTGGAGCACAAGAACTCTACGGTGATCTTCTCAAACCAACAGAACATCGTCAAAGATTTTGACTATAAAAATTTCCTTTCGATATTTTCCCACGAATTCTTCCATACCTGGAATGTGAAGAGGATCAGGCCTAAGACACTGGGCCCATTTGATTACAGCAAGGAAAATTATACCGATATGCTCTGGTTCAGTGAGGGATTCACATCATACTATGAATGGCTCACACTCTGGAGGGCAGGCATAGTCAATGAGAAAGAGTATTTTGAACATCTTGCAGAGATGATCAATTATTACAGATTTATTCCAGGCCACAATACTCCCGCCTCACTTTCTTCCTTCAATACATGGACGAAACTGTACAAACCAAATGGAGACATTATAAACAGCTACGTTTCCTACTACCTGAAAGGGGAGCTGATTGCCTTTGCACTGAACATACACATCCTTAGGGAATCTTCAGGCTCCATTTCACTGGATGATGTTTTCAGAGCGCTTTACGCCGACTACGTCAACAGGAACAGGGGAATAACATATAGGGAGCTGAAGGAATTCATCAACAAAACACTGAAGAAAAATATTGACAAATTTGTCGATGACCTTGTCACCAGTTCGAAGGAATTGGATTTCGAAAATTACCTGAAATCTCTGTCATATGGATTCAAGTATTCGTTCCACGATGGGAATAAGGACCCCTCTGCGACGACTGGGATTGTCATACAGAACAACAGCGGAAAGTACACAGTCTCAGGTGTCATAAAGGGTTATCCAGCACATGATGCTGGAATAAATGCAGGAGATGAATTAGTATCTATCAACGGAACCAGGTTTTCAGACAATTACACAAGGGAATTCTCGAAGGAAATGAAAAGGTTCAAAATTGATGATCTCAAAGAATCCAGACCAGGGGATGAAATAATTCTCCACATTTTCAGGAAGAATGTTTTGAGAGAAATACACATGAATGCAGTTGAAGAACCGAAGTGGATGAATCTGGAGAAAGCGGGTGAAAATGCTCTAATCGATAAGATCCTGAGAGGATGAAACGAAATTCTTAATTTCCAGAAGCAGGGAAACAAAATCCTCTCTCTTCAGCCGACCGGTGTTCACGTTTCTTGGGCTGGGATGGTAAGAACAGTACAATCTTATCCCGTTTAAATCGTAGTGCTTGCCATGCTTGAATTCGATTCCATTGACATCTTTCCCGCTTGCCTTTAGGTATTTGAGATAGGAATTGAAGGCGACCCTTCCAAGCACAACCACAGCTCTGAGATTTTTCATGAGGTAAATTTCATTGAAAAAATACTTCTTGCAATTTTCAAGCTCCTGAGTTGATGGTTTGTCTTCTGGAGGAACACACTTCAAAACTGCTGTGATGTACATGTCAAACAGGATCAGGCCGTCGTCCCTGGATACAGAATCTGCTTTGTTTGCTAGTCCTACCCTGTTGAGGGAGGAAATCAGAAATGTCGCACTTTTGTCTCCCGTGAAAACACGACCTGTTCTATTTCCTCCTGTGGCCGCCGGGGCCAATCCAAGGATGAGTATCTTTCCGTGTATATCCCCAAACCCAGGCACAGGTCTGCTCCAGAATTCTGTTCCTAGAAATCTTCCGGGCCTCTGTGCTACTCTTTCCCTAAACTCCACCAATCTTTTGCATTCCCTGCAGTTTACAAGAACAGTATTAAGTTCCCCGATTTCACTGAACTGCATCCTGATCACCTTCAATATCACTACACAACATTTTCAACAGTTCCCTGAATTCAATGAAGCTTTCAAGCCTGAACCTGGCCTTAGTCTCACCTTCTCCAATCTTAATTGTAAGCTGATCTTTCAAAATTTCGAAAGCTTCCTCATCCGTCATGTCATCACCGGCAAAAAGGACGTACTCTCCCTCATTCATGAGTGTCCGAATCGAAATTCCCTTATTGATCCCCTTAATTCGAAGCTCAAAAACATACTTTCCACTGTAGAGCTCAAAACCGTCTTCGGAAATACCTGCAATCGCGCGTTCGAATTCCTTTACGTGACTGCCTTTCATATTGAAATAATGGAACTGAAGTCCCCCATGTTTATCGATTATCCTCAGGCCGGGGAACTGTTCTTGAAAATGAGCATATTTGCGAGCAAGTTGGGCAGTCTTAAGGGAATACCACTCAAAGTCCTTTATGCGGGAAACTTTTCCATATTCATCCATTGCCTCCGCACCGTGCATCGCAATAATATTGAAGCCGTCACCTATGAAGCCGTGAATATCGTTCAAGTCCCTTCCAGTTACTATGAAGAGTTTGTATTTTTTCCTCAAACATCTAAGTGTCTCAAGAAGGTCTGAATCAGGTCTAGCCATCTCAGGGCTGCTTACGAGAGGGACCAGAGTTCCGTCATAATCAAGAAACATTTTTGTAATTTTGTTCCTCCTCTTAATCTCCTCCATCACGACATCTATTTGGATTTTTATCATTCCTCTCTTGTAGCCAGTACCTGTAATGGGAAGCAAATTAATATATGTTTTCAGCATTATGAAAAGATTTTTAGTGTTATACGGATATTACTATGATGCAGATAGGCTTGAAAATTACTATTGAAGACTCTAATTTGATCATTTCTGAAAGTATTCTAAGGAATGAAATACTACGGGACATATATGCAAGGGGCAAGGAAAATTCATATTACGTTTCACTAAACGAAGAGTCGTCCTCAATCCCATTATCCTGTTTCAATTTCTTCATATACAACCTTGAATACCGGGAGGATAACCTGGACCCAGAAAGGATAGCAGAGATAGTTCATCAGAAATTCAAAAGGATATTCATTCAGGACGTACACAACATAGATAACGAGTCACTCAAGGTACTCCGGTACTATGCGATAAAACAGGGGGGCAAGATTGAAGTGTCCTCGACTGTAGAGGGGGTTCTTAGGAACTCGAAAGCCATCGCGGAACTCATTAACCTTGGATTCAGGGTCATTTTTTATGGAGGGAGCGGTGACAATTTTTATCCTCTTTCACTTCTTAACGGCATTGCTGGAGAAAACAATAAAATCATGTTCAGTAACGTGCCTTCTGAAACTTCAAGGAAATATGACGAGCCCTCTGCCTACAGTGAGGAAGAGCTTGAATTGCTTGAGGAAGCGGGCAATGCACTCTATGTGCTTCCATCATCATTCATAAAGTCCAAAGGGGCTGCTCTGTACAAAGATATCATTAAAATGGTCAATAAGGGAATCATCAATGAGGATACCTACTCGTTCAGCCTTCTAGATGTCAGCATCCTCAATAAGATAAATACCAGACTGACCGAGAGAATGAAGAAGGTTATGGTCGAGTATGCAGACTTAGAGAACAATGAACTGAAGAATAAGATACTGGCTGGTCAGTTGTATTACAAGGCGGGACTATGGGCTCAGAGTGGAGAGGCCCTGAGAGAAGTGATGATAGACCTCTACAAATCCAAGGATTACAAGACCTTAGTAAATACCATGGAAACCTTGATGAAAATATCAGAGCCGACAGACAAAGACAATTTCAGGTACGCGGTTTCGCTCAACCACATAGGGAACGCAAGAAGAGCCATAAAGATTTTTGAAAAGCTCATGCAGTCTGATTACTTCCACAACAATCCACAGGACATAGTGGAGTATGTGAAGATCGTATATGAAAGGAATGGATTCGACAGGGCAAATAGAATGCTAGAAGGCTTCGTAAGCAAAATGCATCCAGAGATCCTAGGTAACCTGTATTTGGAACTGTCATCCATTGCCATCTCAGAAGGGGACGAGGCAAACGTCGATTATCTACTGTCAAAAGCAGATGAATTGCTGAAAAGTGATAAAAGGTCCAGATGCGAATTCAGCAGGTTAAGAGGGAATCTTTTCCTGATGAGAAAAGATCTTGACTCAGCCCTAAAGAATTATGAAAAGAGCTTTGAATTTGCCAAGGAAATTAATGATTATGTCCTAATGGCAAAAACAATGAATAATATTGGAATCCTTTACTCTCAGGAGCTAAAAGTTTCTGAAGGACTTGAATATTTTGACCAGTCAAGGAAATACTCACTCAAAGGAGGAGACTACTCCACCTACTCCATCACCACGGCAAACATGATACCGCTTGCTTATGATCTGAACGATGAAAAATTATCTTTCAAATACCTTCAGGAAATAGAGGGCATTCCAAGATACGACAAGGAGAGTATTGCACTGGCAAATGGTTATTTCAGCATTGCAGACTGGTACGTAAGAAAGGGAGACCTGTTAAAGGCCATCGAGCAGATCAACAAGGGACTGAACTACTCGCTCGAAAAACTTAACAACTTCGAAATCTCATCATTCCTGTTCAAGCTAGCTCTTTTCAAGATAATAATCGGGCATGACGCCTCTCTCGAGTTGGAGACGGCTAGGATATTCGCTGATAAGTATTCAGAAGAGTACTCTTACTGGGAGTCGGAAATTGCATTCTTTTCAGGTGAAATTGATGAGGCAAGGAAATTTGTGCACAAAGCATATAAAGATATTGAATCCCTGGGGAACAAACAGTTGATAATGGAAGATGGATCGAGGGATACTCTATATGAACTACTGTCTGGGGGCAACAATGTAAATACCAAGCTTTTTGCCATGCGCACTGGGTCACCCGATGTTAATGCATACCTGATCCTCATACGATATCTGCTTATGGAGAAAACATATGAAACAGCCGAGAAAGAACTCAAACAGCTCGACAGTCCATTTTTCTACGAGCTTGGAGTGGCAGTGCTTAATGCTGTCGAAGGTAAATATTTCAGAACTTCCTATCCCGGACTGGTAAATATATATGAAGCCATAAGAAAGTCTAATCTCCCTCGCTGAGGAAAGTATCCATTGTAGTCTGCTTTATCCCGCTCCTTTTTTCATTCAGGATGTTTTTCATTGATTTTTCCTTTCGTTCAGAAATATAAAGGTAAGAGACATCGCGAGAATCGTTCATTACCAATATTATAGCTCTTCCTTTCCCGAACCTGCCGGTCCTTCCCCTCCTCTGAATCGACCTAATTTCGCTCGGAACAGGCTCATAAAAAATCACCAGGTCTGCAGAAGGTATATCCAGACCCTCCTCTCCCACCTGCGTAGCTACAAGGATCCTAGTATCTCCCATCTTGAATCTTTCAATTATTTTTTTCTGATCCTTCTGTTTCAAGCCCTCGTCATTCCCGTGAGAACTCTGTCCTACAAACTTCTCGCAAGCATACCCCTCATTCCTGAGAAAGTTGGAAAGGATGGAAGAAGTTATCCTGAAATGACAGAAAATGATTGCCTTTTCAAACTCAATCTCTTCCAGGATATCCTTTATCTTTGCCATTTTTGGAGTGTGGTTTTTTACCGGTGACCCGATCAATCTCTGAGACTCTTTCTCTATCCTTACAAATCTCTCGTCTTTGAACAACTTATTTTGCTTGACGTTTTCCTTCTTTATCTCCGTTAGATACTCCAAGAAGGGTGCACCTCCCTGAGTCTCCGCAAATTCTAACAGATAATCAACCATTATTGCTTGGGTCCTCAGTCTTGCAGCTGAATAAAAAGTTCTGTTTCCTTTTCTGATTTCCTGGGAAATGCTTTCGCCAGTTTCTATGATTTCCTTTCTGGATTTTCCAGTGAGATGCGGGATAAACCATTTAAGCCTTTCAATAATGCTGTCATAATATTCCTTCAAATTAGATACGATATGTTTCAGTTCTGGTGGCATGTCAAGCCTTACCCACTCTATTTCCACGCCCTTCATGTACTCTGAGACGTCGGAAGAATTTTCGTCCCTTATCTCTACCGTTTCTATATGTAGATTTTTCATTATATCGTCAATCCTCTCCCTGTTTGATCCAGGAGAAGCAGTCATTCCAATGATTCTCGATCTTCCCTCTAAAAACGATGCTATTTCAACGTAAGAATAATCTCCAACCGCCCTGTGAGCCTCGTCAAAGATCACAACCTTAATGTCACCTACAATATCCTGTATTAACTCCCTGTCATTATCAACCACCTGCGGAGTTGAGACGATTATTCGGGCATTTTTGTATAAGGTTTTCCTTTCATTCTTCTTTACCTCTCCGGTTACTTCGACAATCTGTTCAGCAGGCAAATCTATGAATCTCCTGAGGCTGCCTAGGTGCTGGTTAACCAGTGGACGAGTGGGGGCAAGAAAGAGGGCTTTCCCTCCACCCTCAATAAGTCTGGAAATGGCGATTATTGCAATGATTGTCTTCCCCAGAGCAGTAGGAAGAATTATCAATGTATTCTTTGTTACAGCTGTTGACGCAATTCTATCTTGGTACTCTCTCTTCTCTATTAGCTCAGTCCTCAGGATTGGAGAATCATTCACAGAATAGAGCAACTTAATGGAATTTAAAAAGTTACCTCCCATATGTTTTTATTCTAATAAAGATGAGTAATCGTGCCTCTGGTACTCAATCTGGCAATCTCAATTTTCATCTTGATGTTATCCTCAGTGCTGCTGTCAGAATCAATTGAGGCATTTGGGAGCAAATTGTCTCTGTCACACAGTTTTACCGGTGCGATTATTTCGCCCATGTTCACTTCTCTTCCCGAACTCGTCGTCCTAGTCACATCCATCATTATACTGGGTAGAATTTCTGGATCAGAAATAGCTGCAGGCACAATTATAGGGGAGCCATTCATGGTATCTTCACTGGGATTTGCTGCTATGGCAATTTCTTACATGATCGGGAAAAATGGTCTCAGGGCGAGGGATATTGACCCGGTAATTCCAAGGACTTTCCTGATAATGGCGGGAACATTCCCCATCATGTTGATTCCTGCACTGTTTGGCGGTATGCTGCTCAGGGTTTTTGTAATAGTGTTATTGATCATCCTCTACATTCTCATTGTCAGATACTTTACAAGACATAGAAGGAATTCCCAAAATAATGGAAATCAAGAGGGAAGGAAATTCAAATCTACCATAATCATTTTGATTTCCGGAATCATTCTCCTTCTAATAGGATCCGTCTTAATAGTCAATTCAATAAACGACATCTCGATTCAGTATCATTTGAATGCTGAGATCACTGCCCTCTTCCTTGTCCCTATAGGAACGATCATCCCGGAGACAATGGTCGCAGTGATATGGGCCTACAAAGGGAAGATTAATCTTGCCATAGGAGCGCTGATCGGAGAGGAATTCTTATTCACCACAATCTACCCGATAATTGGAATACTTTTCACTAAATGGGTTGTATACTGGCAGGGAAGTCTAGCTGTAGTACTGACATCAATCTTTTCCATTTTGGCAGGTATCTCCCTAATCGGTAAAAACAGAAGAATACTGGCACTGTTATTCTCATTCTTTACTCTAATAATATTTATAATATTAATCGTATACTAAATTTTTGGTAAAACCAATAAATGTGAAAACATTAAAATATGCTCTTTCAATCATGGTCTATGAGAGGAATTATGGACCTATCGCTTTCCGATATTAAAAGAGATCTACTTTCAGGGAAGCCAATTGTAATTTTTGACTTCAAAGGGAGAGAAGAAGAGACCGATATGGTATATTATGGTGGTGCGGTCACGTGGGAATCTATAAATACCCTGAGAAAGGAGGCAGGAGGCCTTATCTGTTACGTTACTGGGGAGGATGAAGCACAGGAAATGGGCCTTAACTTTCTTACAGAAGAGTGGAAATCCCATCCAGTATATTCAAGACTCATAAAGAAACCAGCATACGGGGATTACCCATCCTTCACAATCTGGGTAAATCACATCGAGACTGGGACAGGCATTTCGGATTCAGACAGGGCTAAAACAATCAGGGAACTGCACAACTTGGTTCAGATGTATGACGGCACAAAGATGAATCACTTTCTGAATAATTTCTATGCACCGGGTCACGTCCCGATCCTCGCATCAAGGGGGCTGGAAAACAGAAAGGGTCATACTGAACTGGTCACTACCCTTGCCGATAAGCTCGGTCTACCTAGGTCTATGGTCATAGCGGAGATGCTTGACAATGGAAAAGCATTGAACGTGGAAAAAGCCAAGTATTATTCAATGTCCAGAGGATTGAAGTTCATAAGGGGAGAAGATATTTTAAAGGGGTTGTAAGCATTGGTCAGGTACGGAGTAGTTGACACAACTTTCTCAAGAGTAGATATGGCCAAGTTTGCCATTGCATCAATAAGAAAAGAAGATCCTGATGCTGAGATAATGAGATACACTGTACCCGGAATAAAGGACCTTCCTGCAGGGGCCGTAAAACTTTTTGACGATGGATGCGAAGGGGTAATAACTCTTGGTTGGGTTGGCAGGACAAAACTGGATAAATATAGTTATCTTGCTACGAGTATAGGACTGATTCAAGCGCAGGTACTCAACCACAAGCATGTGATTGATGTCACAGTCCATGAAGATGAGGTGGAAGATGAACACCTATTTGAACTGGCGAAAGACCGTGCGTCTAAACACGCAGTGAACCTTGTAAAACTTCTGAAGGATGGCGGAAATGCACTCAGGGAAAATGCAGGAAAAGGATTAAGACAAGGATATAATAATGTTGGTTCTATATCAGAGGAGGATTAATATGACAAAAATAGGAATCGTGGCTTCAGAGTTCAACTATGACATAACATACTTGATGACCAAGAAGGCTCAGGAACACGCTGAACTGCTTGGCGTAAAAACTGAGACGGTAAAGGTACCGGGAGTGTTCGACACTCCTTTTGCAGTGAAGAGGATGCTTTCCAAAAGGGATATAGATGCTGTTGCAGTCATAGGGGCCGTAATAAAGGGAGAAACAAAACACGATGATCTGGTGGTAAATCAGGCAGTAAGAAAGCTCATAGATCTTTCCCAGGAATTCAACAAGCCAGTCACGCTCGGCGTAATCGGCCCTGGAGCAACTCATGACCAGGCAGTAGCCAGACTGGAAGAATATTCTTCAAGGGCAGTTGAGTCAGCAGTCAAATTGTTGAGGTCAGCAGAATCAATTGAGAAAATTAAATGATTCTCTACTTTCAGTTGCTATCCAAAATATGTAAAAATAAAAAAAATTAAATTTATTTGTATTTTATTTTAGAAGATGCACTAAAATGAAGCTTGTTCTTGGAGGGAACTTTTATCAGTTGTTTTGTCCTAGGGTTCTTTGCATTTCTCGCCTTGGTCTTCTTTCTAGAGAAGATACCAAAACCAGCAATTCTGACCTTCTTCCCCTTGTTCACATTTGCCTCTATTTCCTTGAATGCTTTCCTTATTATGGCCTCAGTTTTCTTGGCAGATACTTCCGCATCCTTGGAAGCCGCTTTTGCCAAGTCGGTAATTCCTACCATATATTAAAGATAAACTTTTAATATAAATATTTGACGTTAAAATCTCAGTTTAGACAGCCCCTTTTGAAAACAGAGGATTTATTATAAAAATAAAGTTCCGAATATTATTAGTGACAAATTTTATCGTTGGAAGAGTGATAATGTTACAATATATTCAAATCAGAAAATATAAATAGAAACAACTCTACCTATGGAGTACATGCCTAATTGCGCAACTGCCTCTCATCTCAACACGAGAACTCTTCCTCAAATACAAAAATGTTATGGTGGTCCGGAATGAAACTTCAAACAGCAATCCAACATACTATCTAATATCACGGAAACGAATAGTAAATGACAAAAAAGTCAAAAGACGGTTCACAGAAAATCCTTTTTAATATTATATCATGGGAGGCAAATGCCTTACGACTTCAAGGAGAGAGAAAATAAATGGAGAGAATTCTGGGCAAAGGAGAGAATATTCGAATATAATTTCCAGTCAGAAAAACAAACTTTCAGCATAGATACTCCTCCCAGATATGCATCCGGTAAACTCCATATAGGTCACGCTTTTCATTATTCCCACATTGATTTCATAGCAAAATACCAGAAACTTCGGGGAAAGAATGTGTTTTTCCCCCTGTGTTTTGACGTGAATGGGATGCCCATTGAGGTTAATGTTGAAAAAAAATACGGAATAAGAATGAGGGACTATCCAAGAGAGGAATTTGTCAAATTATGTGAAAGATTTGCTGATGATAACATTGATGCGATGATCCATCAGTTCGATCTTCTTGGAATCACTGCGGATGCCTCATTATATTACAGGACGGATGGAGAGTATTACCGTAAGCTCACACAGATATCGTTCATAAGGATGCTCCAGAATGGGCTGATATACAGAGGTACATTTCCAGTAAACTGGTGCCCCAGATGTGAGACGGCAATTGCTGAGTCTGAAATTGTGTATGAAGAGAGGGACGTTGACCTGAATGAAATCAAATTTGCCGGAGAAGATTTCCAAGTTATAATTGATACCACAAGGCCAGAACTAATACCTGCCTGCGTGGCGGTAGCGGTCAATCCAGAGGATGAAAGATATACTGGCCTGGTTGGAAAAGAAGTGAACGTTCCGCTGGTAGGGAAGAAGGTGAAGATCATAGCTGATAAAATGGTCCTGAAGGACTTCGGCAGCGGGGCAGAGATGGTATGTTCAGTTGGAGATAAAGATGACCTGCATATGATATATGCCCACAATCTACCATTCCTTAAGAGCATTGATGAATCTGGAAAGTTGACTGAAGTTGCAGGAAAATACAAAGGACTGGAAACGAAGGAAGCAAGGAAGAAAATAATCGAAGATCTAAAGAACCAAGGATTATTCATTGGCTCTAAAAAGATCAGACATAACGTTGGAACGTGCTGGAGATGCAGTTCACCACTGGAATTCCTTCAAAAAGACCAATGGTTTGTGAAAACAACAGAATTTAAGGACAAGTTAAAGGAATGGTCAAAAGAACTCGATTGGCACCCGAAATTCATGAAGAGACGACTTGATGATTGGATAGATTCTCTTTCGTGGGATTGGGTAATTTCAAGGCAAAGATATTTTGCTACTCCAATACCAGTGTGGTTTTGCAAGAACGGTCATCCGGTTGTTGCCAATGAAAATCAATGCTATGTGGACCCGCTGATAGATCCGCCTCCAATAGAAAAGTGCGACAAATGCGGAGAAGAGCTCAAGGGAAGCGACGAGGTATTCGATACCTGGATGGATTCGTCAATTTCCCCACTTTTCAATACGTTTTACAACAGGGATGAAGGAGTTTTCGAGAGTCTATACCCAATGAACCTGAGGCCTCAGGGGCAAGACATAATCAGAACATGGGCCTTCTATACGCTTTTGAGGGGAAGGCATCTTACCGGTAAGAATCCCTGGAACAGTATAATGGTAGATGGCAATATAATGGCCCCAGACGGGCGACCAATGCACGCCTCCTGGGGTAATGTCGTAGATCCGTTAGGACTTCTTGAGAAATATGGCGCTGACCCATTCAGGTATTTTACATCTCAATGTTCCCTGGGGGAGGACACTCCATTCAAAGAGAGGGACCTTGTGAGGGGTCAGAGATTTGTCAACAAGATTTATAATCTGGCGAATTTCCTGGAATTTTACTCAGGGAAAGAAACGATGGAAGGTGCATTGAAGCCAACAGATCACTGGATCAGGAAGGAGATAAATAGCGTAATTCGAGAGGTGAAAGAAGCAATGGATGAATACCAATTCGATGTCGGAATGAAAATCCTGGAAGATTTCATTTGGCATAAGTTTGCGGACAATTATGTAGAGGCAGTTAAACACAGAATGAATGAGAGAACTGCCGCCAATAATGTCCGGTCAATACTGCTTTCTTCGCTCATCATGATTTCTCCAATTTTCCCGCACGTTGCTGAGGACTCCTACCAGAGACTATTCAGATCGGGCGAGGGGAAAAAGAGCATATTCGATAACGACTGGCCATCCACATATGAGTTTGAGGAGTCAAGTGCAATAATTGGAGAGAACACAATAGAAGCAATTGGACTCCTGAGAAGCTGGAAGGTTGAAATGAGAATACCGCTGGGAGGGGAGATCAGCAAGGCCATTATTTACTCGAAAAACCCGGATGATTTCGATGCCGATGAAATTAAGGGAACCATCAGGGCAAAAGAAATAAATGTCGAAAACAGGAAGGTAAAGGAAAAGTTACTTGGAATCAAATTATCGCCGGAATCATACGGCAAACTGAAAGAGGCATCACCAAAATTCATTGAATATTTAATGAACAATAGCCAAGAACTAAATCGGGAAGTGATCAATTACGGGGGAGTCAGCATCAACAGGGACGAAATTAAGACTACCTACGAATACAGCGTTGATGAACAAGACGTCACTTGTGGTCTTAAGTGCTGCGTAAGCATTGAAAAATGATAAACTTAAATTAATGAAAATGCTATTAAATTGATGGGAGGAAGGAATAAAGAGTCAGAGATCATATTCCACATCCTAGATATACTGAGACAAAAAGATGAAATCATTGGGGAAATTAATTTCCTTAAACAGCTAAAATCTAGGGGAATCGGAATATCGGCCAAGAGATTTAGAAAAGTCGTTTTTGATATTCCGAAAATAAACGTTGAGATAGAATTCTCGAAAAAGAGGAACAAAATTTCTAAATATTGTCCTGTTTGTGGAAGCAAATTAGTTCCGGTAAGGGACATGACTCTTGATGGGCGCAAAAAAAGAATAGGTTATAGATGCAAGAAATGCAATTTCAATTCAAACAGGGATGGGAAACCATTAATATACAGCTTCAGGTTGAAGAAATATGATCTCTGATGTTGAAGACAACATGGTTATGATGAAAATTGAGAAGGGGGAAGATATTTCAGAATCGCTGAATGAAATCATAGAGGATTATGCAATATTCTCTGGTATTGTGGTATTTGGGATTGGAATGATCAGGGACCTGGAAATCGGGTACTGGAATGGCAAGGAGTATGTAAGGGAAAAGCTTCCTGAGCCTGGCGAACTGGTCTCATTCCATGGTTCTATATCGTCTAACGAACCGAAATTGCACATTCACACTGCGATCGCAATGTCAGACCATACCGTTAAAGGAGGGCATTTCTTCTCAGGAGTGGCGGATCCACTTATGGAAGTTCACATTGTCAGGTTCAAGGAATTAGTGCTTAAGAGGGAAAAGAACAATATTACTGGTCTCACAGAATTAAATTTTGACTAGTAATCTGACAGTAATTTTTTAACCTTATCGGTAAGTAACAGTGTACCGATTGTCAACGGCTTCGCGTTATCCAGGTCTATTATCGTCATTGATGCGTGCTTGATATCCATTCCGTAGCTCTCTTTCTCATCCATGTCAAGAAAACTTGCTGTAACTGCCCTTATGGGCAGTGCATGGCTGACCAGTATGTATTTCCCGTCGAGCTCATCAAGAACGCTTCTCATCCTCAGTACCTGGGCATCCCAGGGCTCCATTCCGAGATCCTCCCTGCTCAATTTTGGGACTTCGTCTATCTTAAACTTGTTGTATTGTCCCAGGCCGGATTCCCTTAGTCTCTGGTCAATCCTGATGCCTAATCCTGTTACATCTGAGATCTTCAGCGATGTTTGTCTTGCACGGAGTATGGGGCTGGAAATAATGCCATTGATATTCAAACCCTTCAGTTGCTCCGCTGAGAAGAGGACCTGCTCCACACCCCGCTCAGTCAGGGGATGCTCATCTGGATCTTCTGTGATAATTTTCATGACGTTGGCAACGCTCTCGCCATGTCTCATGAGAATAGCCATTCTTCTCAAATAGATCAGCTCAACTTCCGTATGTCATTGTTCAATTAAATTTTATGGACTGGATTTCGATCAAATAGCAGCTCACTGGAGAAGGTCAGAAGTTGACAATATCAACGGAGAAATGGTCATATCCCTTTGTACTGAGGGGGAAACCATCCAGATCAATGACCCCGGTTCCATCATCCACGGTACCTATTAATGGGAACCCGTCTATCTTCTCAGGCGACGTGAATATCAGTTCATAGTCTCCTCCAAAAGTGTAGCAGAACTTCCTGAATTTCTCATCTCTTTCCAGGCAGACGTTCTCTTTTATGGTTATCCCTACTCCATTAATTCTTGCCAGCAGTTCAAGTGATTTGTAAATGCCATCAGAGTTATCAAGGCAGGAAGTTATTTTATGCTCATTCATTTTGCCCAAAACGTCGAACCTAGGCTCAATTGTTATAATATCTTCAGGAATCCCTGAACCAGAGTAGAATTCTTTCATTGCCTTTTCCTGCTTCCCCACCTTGTTTGTTATGTAAACGAAGTCCCCCGGTCTAGCACCCACTCTCCTGAATTCTTTTCCCTTCTGGATGCCACCAATGACCAGTCCTGTCAGGGAGATCAAGCCGCTTTCCTTCATATCACCGCCTGAAAATTTCATTCCATATTTACCGCATTCAGCTCGGATTCCCTCTGCAATACCTTCCACGTAATCCAAATCCAGAGTCCTGGGGAAAGACATCGAGGCCATGAATTCATGCGGTCTCCCATTCTTGGAAGCAATGTCGCTGAGATTCACATCGACAAGAAACTTGCCTATTGTATATGGGTCCCAGTCTCTCTTGAAGTGGATACCTTCGTTCAGGGTATCGATCGCAAGAAGGGTATAATAATCTCCACTGTCTATGAAATGAACGTCCTCGTCTTCGTTTTTCCCACCAATTACTTCCCATATCCTATCAATTGTTTTTCTTTCACCGATGTCCATTAATTTCATACATTAACATAATTAGATGTAGTAAAAATAATTATCAAACTGTGGAAGAGATAGAAATAGAGAACAATATATTCTTCACCAGATATGGAGCTGCATATTTTGAAGATATATCCACGATAGCAGTCTCGGACATACACCTCGGATACGAGGATGTCCTAGCCAAGAATGGTATCTTTCTCCCGAGGGTCCAGTCCAGAATAATTTATGAAACCATTGACAAGTTGATAGAAAGATATGCACCCGAGAAAGTGCTGATAAACGGAGACCTAAAACACGAGTTCTCCAGGAACACACCACAAGAGTGGAAAGATGCATTTGATCTTCTCAGAAGGATCGGGGAGAGGGCCAAGCCTATAGTGGTAAAGGGAAATCATGACAATTATATTGCAAATATAGCATCAAAACTTGGAATAAAGGTGGTCGATTCATATGAAGAAGGGAAGTACACTTTTCAGCACGGTCACAGGGATTTCAAGTGGAAGGGAATTGCAGTTATTGGGAATGAGCACCCAGCGGTAGGACTCAGGGATTCAGTGGAATCTGTCGTCAAGCTTCCCTGTTTCTTGTACTTCAAGAAGAAAGGGCTGATAGTTCTCCCTGCACTGTCAATATATGCTGGAGGATCGGACCTATTGAAGAATGAAATATCCTCTCCCACACTAAAAAAAATGAGACTGAAAGAGGGCAGGGTTTATGGTCTTTGGGAAGCATATGGTATAATAGACCTGGGTGAAATAAGGAATCTGCAATGATCGGAATAGTATCAGCGGGTTTCAATCCGCCATCTTCCCTGACCCTTGAAGAAATAGAATTTCTCAGGAAATGTGAACACATCATAGTTGATACATTCACCTCTCCATTTTACATGAAAGCATTTGAGGGAAAGAATCTGACTTTTGCAGAAAGGGAAAGACTGGAAGACTTTTCATGGATTTTTGATCTGAGCGGAAATGTTGGGATAGTTATCTCTGGAGATTCATTCTCTGCTACCACCCACTTCAACATTTACAAGGAGTCCCTGAAACTCAATAGAGATGTCAGAGTATTCCACAACGCTACAATTGTTCCCATTGCAGCGACAAGATTCGGCTTGCACCTATATAAAATAGGTCCTATCATCTCACTCCCCAGATTCTCGGACAAATTCAGGCCAACCTCACCATACCTGAAAATAATGGAAAATGTGAAGAACGGACTACACTCCATAATACTTCTCGATACAAATCCACCAATGGATCTCAATGAAGCACTTGATGAACTGTTATGGCTGGAAAAAGAAATGAAACAGGGGCTGTTTTCAGATGAGATCAAGCTAGGAATAGTCAGTTCACTTGGGATGCAGAATGAAAAAATAGTTTATGGCAAAATAAAACAAATTTCCAGTTTGACAGCCACGCCACCGATAACAATAATCCTTCCGGGGGAGCTACACTTCCAGGAAAAGGAGAATTTGTCATTATTTGAACTTTTTTATTGATACTATTAAATCATAAAGATTTATAATGTCTTTAGCATATACGAGAAAGTTGGTGAAATTATGCAGTCAGCACAGATGGCTTATGATAGAGCTATTACCGTATTTTCTCCCGATGGACGTTTATTTCAGGTGGAATACGCTAGGGAAGCAGTGAAGAGAGGAACAACTGCCATTGGTATAACTTACAAAGGTGGCGCTATTCTAGTAGCAGACAAAAGGATCCGTGGCGGATTGGTAGATGACAGAAGCATAGAGAAAATATTCCTGATCGATGGTCATGTGGGTGCGGCCACTTCTGGTCTAATTGGTGATGCGAGGGTACTTATAGATTATGCAAGAGTTCAGGCTCAATCTGAAAAAGTTACTTATGGACAGGAGATAACGGTGGAATCTTTGGTTAAAAAGGTTTGTGATCTTCTTCAGCAGTACACACAGTACGGTGGAGTGAGGCCATTTGGAGCTTCTCTTCTGATAGCTGGAATAGAAGAAACAGGCATTAGGCTATTTGAGACAGACCCATCCGGGTTATCCACTGGGTACAAAGCGGATGCAATCGGAGCCGGGAGGGATGCAGCAATGGAAATACTCGAGAAAGAATACAGGGACAATCTGGAACTGAAAGAAGCTGCAGATCTGGCAATCAAGGCACTGAAAGCTGGACTTGAGCAGGGCCAAGCTCTTGGTACTCTTAGTGTCGGGCTCATAACGAAAGAAGAGAAATTTAAAATTCTCTCTCCCGAAGAATCCAAGAAACTTATTGGAGCCTGATGAGGTAATTAATGGTAAAAGTAGAAGATGCACTGGTAGCAAGATACGAAACTCATGGACACAGATTTGAGATATTGATAGACGAAAGACTTGTAGACTTGGTCAAATCTGGAAAGGAAGTAGACGTTTCTCAGTATCTTGCTGCTGACGTTATTTTCAAGGACAGTGGAAAGGGAGACAAAGCTGGGGAAGAAGTTATAAAAGAAGTATTCGGGACGACGGAAATATCTCCAGTGGTAAAGGAGATTATCAAGAGGGGTCAGGTTCAACTGACGACAGAGCAAAGAAGGAAAATGTTAGAAGAGAAGAGGCGACAGATAGTCGAAATAATATCGAGAGAATCACTGAACCCTCAGGTTGGAGCTCCTCATCCTCCGCAGAGGATAGAAAAGGCAATGGAAGAAGCAAAAGTAAGGGTAGATCCATTCAAGACTGCTGAAGAACAGGTCCAGGAAGTGTTAAAGGCAATTAGAGTAATCCTCCCAATTAGATTTGAGCACGTCAAAGTGCAGATCAAGATTCCCGGAGAGGATTATGGTAAAATCTACTCTGAGTTAACAAAATTGGGGCAGATCCATAAGGAAGATTGGGGTAATGACGGCAGTTACAATGCCGTGATTGAAATTCCAGCTGGAATTCAGGACCAGCTATTCGATTTTGTGAACAAGAAGACCAAGGGGAATGCGGATATAAAATTGTTGAAATGAGGTGATGTATTGGATATAAGCAAGAAAATCGTGCTGCCGGGAGAAGAGATAGATTTGAACGGCATGAAGCAAGGAAATGGAATATACCATGAGAATGGGAAATATTATGCCTACCAGCTGGGAATGCTTCAGGTTTACAATAATTACGTAAATTTGATTCAGCTAAGTGGCAAATACTACCCCGTAAAGAATGACAGAGTGATTGGGAAGGTGATTGACATAGCACCGTCATTCTGGATACTTGACATAAAAGGTCCATATCCCGGATTCCTCCATATAAATGATACCCCGTGGAAATCAGGAAGTGGGGAACTCAGCAAAATCCTGGGTACTGGTGACACGGTATTTGCAAAGGTAAATGAGATTACAGAATCCAAACAGATATGGCTGTCACTGAAGGACGCAGGTCTGAGGAAACTGGAAGGGGGCCATATAGTGACTGTCCAGCCAACAAAAGTCTCTAGAATAATTGGCAAGGCAGGTTCAATGGTCAATATGATAAAGGAAATGACCAATGTAAAGATACAGCTGGGCCAGAATGGAATAGTCTGGCTTGATGGAGAACCAGATAGAGTTCTTCAGGTAATAAAGATCCTTAAAATTATTGAGGAAGAAGCTCACACCAGTGGGCTGACTGATAGGGTGAAAAAGATTTTAGAAGATATGAGGTGAATAGTATGGGAATGGTAAGTGAAGTGAAACTGATAGACGAAAATGGGTTAAGAATTGATGGCAGGAAGTTCAATGAATTGAGACCTATAAGTATAGAGGTCGGAATCCTGAACAGGGCAGATGGATCAGCATACATTGAATGGGGGGGCAATAAGGTGATTGCCGCAGTTTATGGGCCCAGAGAGGCTTTTCCAAAGCATACTCAAAACCCATCCAAGGCAGTGGTGAATGCCAGGTACAACATGGCTGCTTTCTCGGTCGATGAAAGAAAAAGACCAGGTCCTGACAGGAGGGCTACGGAGATAAGCAAGATCATAAGTGAGGCACTTGAAGCAACTATTTTTGTAGAACAGTTCCCGAGGACGGCAATCGACGTATACATTGAGGTCCTGCAGGCGGATGCTGGAACAAGGATAGCAGGATTAACTGCAGCCTCGGTCGCACTCGCCGATGCAGGCATCCCGATGCGCGATATGATAGCAGGATGTGCCGCCGGGAAGGTAGATGGCAAGGTTGTACTGGACCTTAACAAGGAGGAGGACAATTATGGTCAGGCGGACGTTCCTTTCGCTCTGATCCCAAGAACGGGAGAAGTCGTGCTTTTGCAGATGGATGGAAATCTTACCAGGGCGGAATTTGAGGAGGCAATAGAAATGTCGACAAAGGCCGCGATGTTTATCTCAAATTTGCAAAGGGAGGCGTTAATGACAAAGTATTCGAGAGCAGAGGAAAGAGAAGAAACTAAAGAAGAACCAAAGAATGGAAATTCAGGAGAGGATGCCCATGAGTAGAAGCGCGGACGAAATTGTATATGGCCTTAAGAGGGAATACCTTGAAAAAATATCGAATGGAGGCATCAGGATCGATGGCAGGAAATTTGATGAATTCAGGAATATCAGGATAAATACTAATTTTGTGACAAGAGCAGAAGGGTCGGCAGACGTAAGACTTGGTAACACGAGAGTTCTTGTTGGAGTAAAGGTTGAAGTTGGAGAACCTTTTCCAGATACTCCGAACAGCGGCATTTTAACTACAAATGCTGAGCTGATCCCAATGGCATCTCCCACTTTCGAGTCAGGCCCGCCAAATGAAGACTCGATAGAACTAGCAAGGGTTGTAGACAGGACGATCAGGGAGTCAAAGATGATTGACTTGGATAAACTGGTTATTACCCCTGGAGAGAAGGTATGGGTAGTTTTCGTGGATATACACGTTCTGGACTATGACGGAAATCTTATAGATGCCAGCGCACTTGGCGCCATAGCTGCATTACTTGAAACAAAAGTTCCTGGTTCAAAAGTCCAGCAGGAAGACACGCCATTGCCCATAAACCATGTGCCAGTGATGATCACTCAGATAAAGATAGGCTCAAACCTATTTGTAGACCCAAGTCTTGAAGAGGAAGAAGTGGCAACGACCAGAATATCAATTGCAACTGATGAAGCTGGAAATATTGTTGCCATGCAGAAGGGGTTGAGCGGAACTCTTACTCATGCCGAAGTTTTCAAGGCAGTCGACACCTCCATAGAAATAGGAAAGGATATTAGGAAGAGAGTATTCGGGAGATGAGTCCATCATGACAAAGAGAACCAAGAAGGTAGGCAGTGCGGGGAGATTTGGTGCCAGATACGGGTCAACAGTCAAGAAGAGGTGGCTGGAGATGGAGAACCTGAGAAAGGATTCATACGTCTGTCCGAAATGCCATCACGTTTCTGTAACGAGAGAGCACTCTGGTATATGGCATTGCCAAAAGTGTGGACTGGAGTTTGTTGGGGATGCATATTCTCCTGAAGTAGACAAAGATTTCAAAAGGGTGAATCTGGAGAATGTTTAAGTGCGTCAGATGTGGAAGAGAACTCAAAGACGAAAATGACACCGCGCAGTTCGAATGTGAGTGCGGCTCCAAAGTCTTTGTGAGAATTCCGGGCAACGTGATAAAGACAATTGATGTCAAGTAAATGAAAATATGCAGTCACTGTGCAGCTAGACTTAACGCCGAGAGAACGGCGACTGATACCGGTGAATGTGACCTCTGTGGAGGTCTGCTCAGCCAGGTTGATATATTCTTTGATATTTTTAAAGAGGAAACGAAAGAAATTGAATTCTCTAATTTTATTGTTGGCGTGGATGCGGACGAACGATACCTGAAGAATGATGATGACTACAGGAAAGAACACTGCACTGACTGCAAATCATTCAAGAAAGAGTTCAGTACGATTCTCGGAAGGAAAATAGAGGAATTGCTCGGAAAGGAAGCGGAATTCGGCAATCCTGAACTGGTCTTTACGGTAAAACAGGAATCGGGGGACTATAAGCTATGGACAAAATCATGCTATATCCAGGGAAGATACAGAAAGTTGAGAAGAGGCATCCCACAATCTCCGTGGATAAATCCATCCAGAGAAAGAGAGATGGAAAGATCAATATCTGAATATATTGGTCTAATCGGGTTGAAGTATCTCAAGGGAAGGGATTACACCTTCTTCGCTTCAGGGAGGGAGGATGTTGATACACTGATGCTGGGTGAAGGAAGGCCCTTCTATGTTGAGATTCTTCAACCAAAATTGAGGAAAATTGACCTAGATTTGCTTGCGGAACAGGTGAAAAAATTCTCCAATGGTGGAGTTGAGATACTTGCACTTAAACTGGCGGCGAAAGAGGACATAGAAGAACTGAAGGGCAAGGTTTTCGACAAGTCATACGAGGTTGGAGTGAAAATTGAAGGAAGCATCGAAAATATTGAGAGCAAAATCAAAGAATTTGAAGGGATCACCATTCACCAGAGAACACCTACAAGGGTCCTAGGATTGAGAAAAGATAGGATGAGGGATAGAAAAATACACTCCATTTCAATTAAGGAATCTGAAGGTGGAAGAATTAGGCTCATTATAACTGCAGAAGCAGGTACTTACATCAAGGAATTCGTGACAGGGGACAATGACAGAACTAATCCCAGCCTCAGCCAGAGGCTCGGTGTAAATGTTCAAATAGAATATCTTAATGTATTAGAAGTCAATTAGGGAGAGATAAAAATGGGAAAAATGTCGCATGGCTCTAGAGCTAAGACTCGATATAAAATGAGGAAGAAACTTGGCGAGAGCGGCCCAATTCCAGTGAACAGGTTGGTTAAGGTATTTGAGGTAGGGGACAGAGTCGCCATTGACATTGAACCATCCTATCATAATGGCATGCCCTTCAAAAGATTTCAGGGAAAGACAGGTATAATAGAGGAAATGAGGGGTAGTGCATACATTGTTAAATTGAACGATCAGAACAAAGAAAAACTGGTTATATCACACCCGGTTCATCTGAAGAAGGCCTGAAGGAGAATTATGAAAGTAAAATACATTCCCTTGGCAAAGGCAAGGGAATTATTGAGTAGTGCGTCTGAAAAGAGGGAACTTTCAGACATTCAGCTATCTGCGCTCAATCATGCGAAGAAATTTTCAAAGTTGCCCGCCGATAAGGCCGACAAGTTGATGGAGAAGCTGACATCAATGGGGCTGCAAGAAATTGTTTCAGCCAAGATAGTTGATATTATGCCGGCAACTATGGACGAGCTTAGGACTGTTGTCTACCCTTACATTCAAACTCTGGATCCAGATGCAGGAAATAAGATTCTTGAGCAGTTGAACAAGTTAAGGTGATTTCTTGGAGGAATTTGCATATATTCTAGACATCCTCCCACAGGGGAGAATGGAAGAAAAAGCATTCAGGAGGGTCCCGCTTGCACTTGCAATCGGTGAACAGGAACTAAAGCTTTTCGAACTGGTTCCAAAACAAGGTGCAGTAATGACTATAGGCGACAAGGTATACATAGGGAAGGATATAGAGAAGAGAGATAGAATTGTAAGCGTAAGAAGAAGAATTTCCTTCGAGGAGCTCACTGCAGGAGCACAAAGTGAAATAGAATATGTACTTAAGGCAATCATTGTGGCCAACGAAAGCAGATTTATCTATTTCTTTAACAATGCGCAGCCGATAACGACGAGGCTGCATCAGCTGGATCTTCTCTACGGGGTCGGAAGGAACCTGATGTGGGAAATAATAGATGAGAGGAAGAAAGGTCCGTTCAAGGATTTCGCTGATCTTAAAGCCAGAATAAAGGGTTTGAGAGACCCGGAGAAAATGATAGCAGAAAGAATACTTAGGGAACTGAAGAATAAGGATGAAAAACATAGATTATTCGTGGCAAACTGAGAATGAGAACAGGGAAAAGAACTGGCATACACTTCCTGAATGATGAAAGAATCGCTTCAAGAATAGTTTCATGCATTGACACTACTGATAGGGATGTTCTGGAAATAGGTCCAGGAAGAGGCGCGCTTACCGCATATATAAAAGAATACAGGTCACTCTGCTTAATTGAGAAGGAAAAGTCTTTTGAACCGATGTTAAGACAAAAATTTCCAGGTGCTACAATTCTGATTGGAGACGCATTGAAGTTAGATTGGCCGAAATTCGACGTTTTTGTAAGCAACATGCCATACAAGATAACTTCTCCACTCCTTGAAAAATTATGGGAAACAGATTTCACAGAGGGAGTGATAACCGTCCAGAAAGAATTTGCAGACAGGCTCATGGCGAAGAAAGGAACGAAAGATTATTCCAAGATGTCTATATTGATGCAACTTAAATTCGAATTAAAGAAGCAATTTGATATTCACCCTTCTAAATTCAGTCCTCCTCCTGAAGTTTATAGTACTGTTCTGACACTCACCAGAAAGGATGTTGTCATTGAGGAGGAATTTCCAGAATTCCTCAATAAACTGTTTTCGCAGCGGAGAAAGAAGATAAAGAACATTGTACCAACGGAATTGCACGCAGACCAAAGACCTGAAGAGCTTTCCACAGGCGAGTTACTTGATCTCTACCACAGAATCAATGGGAAGAAATGATCTTGATTACATCTCCATTTTCGAGAGGATGATCCTTTCCCAGAATTCTCTTGTTCCTGCCATTAACTGCCCTTATGAAATTCTGGCCCAGGTCAGTATGAATCTTGAATGCAAGATCCAGGGCTGTGGCCCCCTCCTTCATAAGCAATGCATCTGGAAGAACATTTCCAGATTTGTCTATCCAGTGGTTTTCATCTTCAACGGGATAAACAACTATCATTTTCAGTACCTTGTAGACAATGGTTTCAAGCGTTTCCTGCACCCCAGTTCCATTATTTTCCTTGAGGAATGCCCGAATGGAATCCAGTGCTTTCCTTTGCTCTGGCCTGAGTCTCTTTTCGTCCAGGATTTCGAAATCAGTCTCTCCAGGATAATAGCGGATTAATCCTGCCTTTGCCGCCCTTCTCAAAGCCAGTTCATATTCACCAGAGACAACAAATGCTCCCCTCTCTCTAAGTTTTACTCTTTCTTCCATTGTCATACGGTCTGCCTTAGTGGCAACAACAATATTGGGTTTTGATAATTGCAGGAGATCATCGGCTAGCCTTTCGACGGTGTCTTCATTCCATTCCCTGAGGGAGGATGGTACTGCGGCCTTTTTTAGTGCAAGAGAAACGGTTCTTTCATCTATTCCCAATCCAGATACCTTGGTTGCAAGGAATGTTTCAACCTTTCCTCCTTCACTCTCTATCTTTCTCAAACCCTTGATCAGTCCATCGGAAAGCATGCCAGCAAGCCATAGAACTATCTCCTTATGAATGAATTCTGCATCATCCATCGGGTCGAACTTCCCATCACCAACGAAGTTCCCGTTTCTATCCAGGGATCCAGAACCATCAATGACCTGAATGAACCCATCTGCTCTCCTGAGGTCGTCCAGAAACTTGTTTCCAAGACCCTTTCCCTCATGCGCTCCCGGGACCAATCCAGCGACGTCTATCAGTTCCACGGGCACAAATCTGACTCCATCATTGCATTTCCCGGTTCTGGGACTACAGTTCTTTTTTAATTCCAGATGGGGGCAAGCTGACCTTATGTAGGTCACTCCCTTGTTTGATTCTATGGTTGTGAAAGGATAATTCGCGATTTCCACCTGATTTTCAGTCAGTGCGGAAAATAAAGTGCTCTTTCCCACATTAGGCTTGCCTATGACACCTATAAGTAAGCTCATTCAAAGTCTGCCTCAACAAGGTCATATCCATCTGGGCATTTCGCCTCTCCAATTCTTTGAACCTTGATCTTGCTTTCATCTTTGATCATATTCAGTATGCATCTGTCTGCCAACTCACAATCGAAATTATCGCATTTAGTGTGTTTATAGGTGACGATTGCCCCTTCCTTTGCAATCTTCTTTGGAAGCATTATCGTCCTTTTCTTCTCGGTTACCTCTACAGTGAAAACCTTGTCTCCAGGGTGGACAAAACACTTATGCTCTTTTCCTCTAGTTTTCGTCACCTCGTAGTATGAATTTACGTTAAGATTGTAGCAGACATTCCTAAGGTTGCAAACACTGCACTCTTTCAAGGGGGAAACGAATTGAAAAATAGATCCTTCCTTGTTAAGATAATCCGGGACTAGCGTAATTATCATTATAGTACCTCTGTAAACCTCAAAGCCTCTTTCGCCGCTATTTCACTCAGCCCATTCTCTCCTAGTATGGTATACCGCTCTGGCCTTACCTTGTGGGCCATCATAAGAGCCTGAACTGCATCGTCTTCGCTGAGCCCTACCTGATCAAGCTTCGTAGGTGCTCCAATCTTCTGTAAAGTGTCTTTCACCAAGTTCCAGTCCCCTCCATGCAAATACATGGATATTATAGTTCCTATGCCGCACAATTCACCGTGAAGACCATTCCCTTTTTTCAGTGTATCTACCGCATGAGCAAACATGTGTTCCGCTCCAGAAGCTGGCCTGGAAGACCCAGAAACGCTCATTGCGATTCCAGAGAATGCTATTTGCTTCATGACAACCCAGACGCTTTCTTCTATATTGGGTTTGATCTGAGCTGCATTATTGATTATCTCCTTTGCAGCAAATTCTGCTATCATGTAGCCGGAACTGCTGATTTTTTCTCCTTTCAGCCTGTGAGCAAGACTCCAGTCTTTCAGGGCAGTCAGGTTTGACAGCACGTCTGCAGCACCTGATGCAAGGAGCCTGAATGGAGACTTTACCATAATTTCTGTATCAGCAACAATGGCGACCGGCATGGCAGCCTCCATGCTTACCGAAATTTCCCCTTTCTTGATTGAAGCTCTCGGACTCGCCACACCGTCGTGACTAGCTGAAGTAGGGACAGAAATAAAATACACATTAAGATCGAATGCGCTTTTCTTTGCAATATCAATCTTGGATCCTCCTCCAGCTCCAATTATGACCTTTGCTCCCATCTTTTTTGATTCTTCCTTCACTTTCTCAACGTTCTCTTCGGTGGCCTCTCCCATTATCATTACTTTTGTCTCCACTCCATTTGAATTCAATATTTCTGCAACCCTCTTCCCTGCAAGGTTGTATGTTTTTTCACCAGTAACGACAACCACTTTCCTCCCATCTGTTACCCTTATCAAAACATCATAAATTTTCTCTATTGCCCCGTGTCCACCAATCACATCTCTAGGCAATACCATTTCGGCCAGTTTCTCGAAAGGCACTAGGGCATATCCTATTTCAAATATAAAGAAGTTAGGGTTTTGCACTTTTTTAGGGCAGTTGAAGGTGGTTGATTGGCCTCAGGTCCCTTCTTCCCAGGAATTCATGTAATCTACCTGATCTTTGGTAAGGGTGTCGATCCCTATTCCATAGGATTTAAGGCAAATACTGGCAACCTTTCCATCTACAGTTTCAGGTACGGGGAAGACCTTGTTCTGCTTAGGGGGACTCTTGACGATGTACTCTGCTGTCAGAGCCTGAATTGAAAAAGAAAGATCCATGATCTCCACTGGATGTCCTTGTCCAGATGCTAAGTTTACTAATCTTCCGTCAGATAATATATATATCTTCTTCTTTTCAATTTCATATCTCTTGACATTCCCCCTTACTGACTTACCCTTGAACTTTCTCTCTACTTCTTCGACTGCAATCTCATTGTTGAAATGCCCTGCATTGGCCAATATGACACCATTCTTTGCATTGCGAAGTGTTTTCAATGTCACAACATCTTTCATCCCAGTCGCAGTCACCACAAAGTCGGCGGATTTAATGACTTCTTCCATCGGACCAACATTGAACCCATCCATGTGGGCCTCAATTGCCTTGAACGGATCAATCTCAGTCACTGATACCTTTGCTCCCATTCCTTTCATCCTTAACGCAATTCCCCTCCCGCACCATCCATAGCCCGCGACCACAACGTTCTTCCCTGCTATGACCAGATTTGTCGCATTCATTATCCCATCCAATGTGCTCTGACCAGTGCCATATCTATTGTCGAAGAGATGTTTCATTAAGGCATCATTTACGTCAAACATCGGGAACTTAAGTTTTCCCGCCCTTTCCATATTTTTCAGTCTCACGACCCCTGTGGTCGTTTCCTCATTTCCTCCAATTATGTGCTTTGAGAATTCAGGTCTTGAATGCGCCAGGGCTGTAAGATCTCCTCCATCGTCTATTATTAAATCAGGTTCATGTTCCAGCACCTTGTTCAGATATTCGTAATACTCTTCCTTGGAGAGACCTCTATGAGCAAATACATCAACTCCAAAATCACTCTTCAGTGACACTGCCACCTCATCGTCTGTGCTGAGGGGGTTGCATCCCGCAATTCTGACCTTGGCCCCCCCTTGTTTCAGGGCAATAGCCAGTGCAGCGGTCTTGGCCTCCAGATGAAGTGCCATTGAAATCTTAATATTTCTGAACGGTTTACTTTTTGAGAATTCCTTGCTTATTACCTTTAAGACAGGCATCCATTCCTGTGCCCACTCTATTTTATCCTTCCCTACCATAGGTAGTTAATAATGTTCACAATTAATACTTTTTAAGCCAAACAACGAAACCATTCCCGATGACCTCAATTTTTTCAATCTTAGTATTGATCATTTGGGCTAGCTCGGATGTCATTGGAATTCCAGAATCTCCAACAATGACTGGGGAATAAAATATGGTAGCCTCATCCCATAATTTACTTGACAGAAAAGATGTAAGAATGGACATCCCTCCCTCAACCATAACGGACTTGTAGCCGAGTTCTGCAGCTACCTGTATTGCAAATTCCGGAGATGGGGAATCTTCCTGGCTCTTTTTTATCAGAACTTTTGACACTGTTTTGACCGCTGGTTTTGATAATGCATTTTTTCCCGTAAGGATTACGACATTCCTTTTGTAGCTGAATACTCTGGCCTCAAAATTCACATTGAGTTTTGAATCCATTATCATTACGTCAGGAATCCTGTCTGATGCGTAGTATTTGGAACTTATAACCAGCTTTGGATCATCACCATTAATCGTGTTCCTGCCTACCAAGATTGCATCGGATTCCGCCCTCATCTTATGGACTCTATTCATATCTTCCATATTGGAAAATTTGAATGGCTGATTACCTCTCAGGGCTATTCTACCATCCAGTGATGTCGCGAAGTTTATCCTGACAAAAGGTTTCACGATTAACAATATGAGTAATGATAAAATATTTTGCTAGTTTTGAGAAGAATGGAAATTATTAACACAGAGGAAATAAGGAGTTATGGAGAACGTAGGATTCATTGGATTGGGTAAAATGGGAGTCCCGATGGCAAAGAGGATAAAGAATGCAGGATATGACTTAATGGTATACAATAGAACAAAAGCAAAATCCGAATCTCTCAAATCACTGGGATTCAAAGTCGCCAGAACACCAAAGGAGGTAGTTGAATTCAGCAAATATACCATTACTATGCTAACAGATTCAGAGGCAGTAGAACAGACCTTTTATGGATCAGACGGAATAATGAACGCTCTCGGGCCAGGTAAGACGTACATTGATATGAGTACAATATCCCCTTCAGTTTCCATGGAACTTGCCAAGATTTCAGGTTCGAAGGGAGGGGAAATGCTAGATGCACCTGTGACTGGCTCAATTCCTTCCGCGGAGAATGGAGAACTCACCATAATGGTCGGCGGGAAAAAAGAAACTTTCGAAAAAGCAAAAGAACTCCTCTCGACAATGGGTAAGAATGTTGTATACATCGGAGAAAACGGTTCTGGCCTCAAAATGAAACTCATTAATAATATAATTCTGGGGGGAAATATGGCGATCCTTGCAGAAGCCTTGCTTCTCGGGCAGGCAAATGGGCTAGATCCAGAACTGCAATTCAGAATAATTTCCACTGGTACTGCGCATTCAAGAGTAATGGACATGAAAAGGGAGAATATAATTAACAACTCGTTTCCATCCATGTTCAATCTTGAACATGAAGTGAAGGACCTAAACTATGCAATGGAAATGGCAAGGGGACTATTGCATCCGATGGTAATAGCGTCTGAGGTCACTCAGCTTTACGAAATGGCTTTCAAGAAGGGTTTTGCTAAAAAGGATTTCTCGTCAATATATGGGGCAATTAAGTTGATGAATGAGGGTTAAGCAATATTTAATTAGGTCTACCTAATTACACATTAATGAAGAACAATCTCGAAGATTACCTGTTAGTCATATGGGAAACAGATGAAAGTTTCGGGGAGGTATCAGAAAAGGAGGTTGCGACAAGACTGAATGTTTCCCTGCCGACCGCATGGGAAGTTCTTCACAAGCTGGGGGACGAAGGTCTGGTAAATGTGGACAGAAATGGAATTATTTTCACAGAGAGAGGCAAGGAATATTCGGGTACATTGATGAGGGCACATCGGATAATCGAATACTTTGCTTATTCTTTCCTGGAAATTCCTTGGGAAGAATCACATGAAGCAGTCATGTACCTTGAGCATGGTTTTTCTGGGAAGACACTGGAGACCCTGCATAAGAATATGGGATATCCAAGTGATTGTCCTCACGGAAACCCAATTAACATCAAAGACAAAAGGAATGAGCTTAATCTATCGGAGGTCAGCGGAGGAAGTTATGAGGTGAAAAGAGTTGTTTATGAAGAAAAGAATTTCTTAAAGGGACTTGCGGATGCAGGAAGCAAACCCGGAATGCGAATCAAGACTGGCAGGGATAATGAAAAAATCTGGATCCAGGGGGAGAATGGAGAATTCACATTTGATAAAAGCAAAGCAGATGGAATCAGAGTACACCCGAAATGAATAAGAAAATAATCAAGCTAATCCCGATGCTTGGGCCCGGATGGATAGTGATGATGGCTGACATGGATGCTCCCAGCGCTATTACCGCTATTCAATCAGGCGCTCAGTTTCAAGGACACCTTATCATCTTTCTAATCATCTTGATATTTCCTTTATTCCTTGTGCAGGACACGGCATCCAGAGTTGGAGCAGTAACAGGCAAGACGCTGGGGAAGATTGCTACAGAAAATTTCGGCCACGCCTGGACAGTTTTTGCAGTTTCAGGGAGTGCAATCATTGACTTCGCTGCTTACGTTGGAGAATTTGCTGGAATTGCAGTGGCAGGGCTTATACTGGGCATTCCTGTGATATACACGGTACTAGCCATTCTAGCTCTTCACACAATAATCGCTCTGGCTGGACTTTACAAGAAAATTGAGGCCTTCCTTGTTGGTTTGGGGATGCTCCTATTTCTATTCGTTATTATCGACTTCTTCATCCATCCAGGCAATGTGTCAATAGGTAATTTCAGTCCATTTATTGGAAAACCTTCCTTCCTCTATCTGATTGCCGCTAATATAGGTGCAGTTATAATGCCGTGGATGCTCTTCTTCCATCAGGCCGCTGATGTCGACAGAGGACTGACAATGAATGAAATGAAAAGGGAATCGAAAGGGTCTCTAATTGGTGCTGTAGTATCAGAGATACTGATGATTTCAATTGTCATTTTTTCATGGAAACTTGCAAAGGATGGAATGATAGATGGATCTTCTGTGCAGGCAGTTGCATCATCCCTTGGTCAATTAATCGGTCCCATTGGACCAATAATATTTGCGGTAGCCTTGGGCACAGCTGGCCTGTTGGCAATGTTTGTAATATCGATGAGCATGTCATATTCCATTTCTGACGCTCTCAAAATTAAGGGTAGTTTCAATGTCAAACCAATGAAAGGAAAATTATTTTACGTAATTTATTTCACCGAGATCATACCTGCTGGAATCCTTACATTATTGTATTCAAATCTGATCAATCTGGCACTCACAGTCATGGTCTTAAGCTCGATGGCTCTGGTATTACCTCTCCTGACCGTCATAAGGGTAGCTTCAAACAAAGAAATCATGGGAAAACACGTAATAAGCAGGGTCAGAACAGTCTCTCTCTACGTTATAATGATTTTATCATTTGCTGCAGGGCTGATATCCATAATCACTGGTTAAGGACCAGGGAGACTTTCCTTGTGCATACAACTATGCAGCCACTGAACTCTACAATGAGGAATGCTTGAATTGATCTCAGTTAAGGAAATGTAATTATATCGTTCATCAATGATTACCTATGATCGTTTCTCCTTTGGACTACAGATACGGGAGAGAAGAGGCAAGAAGGATTTTCACGGAAGAAGGGAGACTTCAGTACATGCTGACCGTCGAATCTAAGATTGCAGAGGCAGAATCAGAGATTGGGCTGATTCCGAGAGAAGATGCAGAGGAAATAGGAAAGAAATCAACCACTGAATTTGTGAAACCTGAAAGAGTGAAGGAAATTGAAAAGGAGATAGGGCACGACGTCATGGCTATGGTGAAAGCACTTTCAGAGGTTTCGGGGGAAAGTGGAAGGTACGTGCACCTGGGGGCGACATCCAATGACATCAACGACACGGCGACAGCCCTTCAACTGAAGGATTTTTACGAGATTCTTGAAAACGACCTATTCAGACTTGGTGAAGCTCTTGCTGCGTTAGCAACCAAGTACAAGGAGACAGTAATGATAGGAAGGACTCATGGCCAACATGCGCTACCAATAACTTTCGGGCTCAAAAATGCGGTTTATCTCAGCGAGATCATGAGACATATTGATCGTCTGAACGACTCAAGAAAAAGAGTTCTGGTAGGAAAATTCATGGGAGCGGTAGGAACAGGGGCTGCCCTGGGAGAAAATTCAATCAAGGTGCAGGAACTGGTGATGAATCGATTAGGAATAGGTTCTGAAGAGGGGCCTACCCAACTGGTGGGAAGGGATAGATATATAGAATATGTGTCCGTACTGTCTTCCATAGCTACCACTCTTGAAAAATTTGCAACAGAGATCAGGAACCTTCAACGACCAGAGATCGATGAGGTACAGGAGCCCTTCGATGAGGAAAAACAGGTAGGATCCAGCACGATGGCCCAGAAAATGAACCCAGTAGTCTCCGAGAATATCGCATCCCTTGCGAGAGTGATTCGGGGCTTCATCACCCCCATGCACGAATCCGCAATTTTGTGGCATGAGAGGGACCTGACAAACAGCGCATCAGAGAGATTCATCATACCTTACACTTCAATTTTGCTTGATGACATACTTAACAAGATGGCATGGGTTTTTGAAAATTTGAAAGTCAGGCCAGAGAAAATGTTGCAGAATTTGATGTCTGACGACCTGATACTGGGAGAGGCCTATATAATGAACCTAGTGGGGGCGGGTTATTCAAGACAGGACGCACACGAAATCGTCAGGAAGGGATCCATGGAAGCAAGGAGGAGTGGAATGAAATTGAAATCGGTAATTGAAAAATCAATAGGTAAGCCTCTGGAAGTATTGGACCCAAAAAGTTACATCGGAAACTCAGTGAAGATTACAGAAGATGCTGTCAGGAGTTTTAAGAAAAGAAAAAGATTTAAACAGTCATGAGTCTTATACAAGTGAATGGGAGCACTTGAAATAGACCTTGAAATAATAAAGGAAATAAATAGACGATTCCTGATAAAGACCGTTGCCTACGTGGTAATGTTGGTGGGAATAATAGTGGAGCTTGGTCTGGTTTTCTATTTCACGATTAGTCAGGGGATACCATTCACTTTTGATTCTTTCCCGTTAATGATAGTGATATTTGCAATTTCTGCGTGGTTAATCTTGGTGCTCCTGCTATACCAGATGATGGACATAAGAAATGGAGAAGGATCGGTAAACATTGATATCAAGAACAGGTTCAATAAAGTTATTAAATCCAGATCAAGAAAATTTCTTATAATTTTCATCGCACTTCTGTTTGCATCGGTCATTATTGGAGCAGTTGGGAATCATAGTTTCAGCGAAGAATTCAATATTGGTACGGGGCAAGTACACTATTTCTCAGGTTCAAGCTTCTTTGGCGCACAGACTGTGTATAGCATTGGAATTGCAGGAAACGGAAATGTGTTGATTTACCAAAATGGGAGTTCCATTCCACTTTACCAAATATCTGTCTCAGGCTGGTTCCAGATCAATCAGACGCTCCAGCCAGGATACTACTGGATAAAGGCCAGTACTGGAAATTTTGTCGTTCATCTGTATAAGAGTGCAGACATTTTGAACTTCATAGTCTCAGTATCGTCATCAATTGGTGGTATCATTGAGGCTACGGTCATACCAATCATTGGTTCAAACAGAATAAACAATGTTTCAAGAGCCACAAACAATTCGTAGGGGTTCTCCACATCATAAGTGGAAACAACAGTTTTTTTAAAATAATGGTGAATCTTCATCCTTCCATTGCCATAATTCGGCAAATCACTCTTTCATTATGTCCTGGGCAAATAATCGCCCAGTAGAATTGTAGTATTAGCCTATAACGAGCGGGTATCGAGCGGGGTAATCGTTTAAACTTGCCGCAAGATACAAAATATCTATAAGAACAATAGTTATGGTAAATTGAATGGAATCTGTAGGCAGATACTGTTATTTCAATTTCAAGGGGGAATGCTATTTCGTGAGAAATGATCCATCCAAATGTACCCTTTGCCCAAACTTCATTTCTTATAAAAAGGAAGCCCTGGAATACTCGGAATCGGACAGCTTACCCATAGACTATTTTGATTTGATTATCAATAAAGGAAATGGAAATTATTTTCAGGAAACATTATCTAGATTCTAGGTATCACCAGCTGCCAAACAATAAGGAACAGTACCGCAAGCCCTACAAATGCGACAATTGAATTCCTCAGTTTCTGGTTCTTTTGCAAAAATGGTATATTAAGCAAAACATATCCTCCGTCTAGGGGCACTAGCGGAAGAATATTTGTAAGTCCCAATGCAAAGTTCAACCAGAAGAGCCAGTAGGATAGGTACTCTAGATTGAGAACTATAGGACTGGCAATCAACGAACTCTGGAGAACTGAAGGCAGTGGCATCTCATAATAGAATGGAAGTCCCAGGTAGTAAAAGATCGCAAGGACCCCTGAACTGAGAGGATTCCTTATGGTATTTAAATAAGCATTCTGGTCAAAAGGCGATATTCCCAGCAAGTCCACTTGAACTCCCAAGAAAGGATAACTTCTTGGCACTCCTGGGTTTGAACTCCCAATGGAGATCAGATAGTTGTACTTGGAGGCCAAAGTGACGTTGTATGAATGATATGATGAATTATAAAGCGATGTAATTGTGACCTCCTGCCCTGCCTTGTAATTTGAAAGAACGTTTTCAAAAGTGCTCAAATTTGTTATGCTCTTTCCTCCGATTGTGAGTACAATGCTTCCGACCTCTATTCCGGCATCACTTGCAGGATAACCTCCTACGACGCCAACTATGTATACCCCATATATAGTAGTTTCATGCAACAATTTACCATCTCGAATAACCGAGATGGGCACAATAGAGCCGGGTGTAAGTGACATCGACATAAGGGCAGAAACGCTCTCTATAGACACATTATTGACAGATTGAATTATGTCCCCTGGCCTTAGAGCTGGATTAATTGATGATTGCACTGGAGCACCATTTGCAGGGACTATTGAATACGCAAGCAGAAGTGCAATGACTATGAAAATTGCAGCCAGTGTCAGATTCATTCCGGGTCCTGCTGCAAAAACCTTCCCCCTGACTTTAGGCTCTCTCTGTTTCATAACTTCTTCGTCAGGTTCCACAAATGCACCGACGGGTATTATGAACCAGAGGATGCCCGTGCTCCTTAAGGGTATATCCGATCTTCGTGCAGCGATCCCGTGAGAGATCTCGTGGAGAGCAACTGCAACTATCAACCCGACAACTCCATACCCAATGGGGATTACAGGATTGATCCCTGGGAGTGCAAGAGCATAAGAGAGTGGGACTGCAGAACTCTTGGGGATTGAAAGAATCAAGAAAGCTTCCCATATGAGCAGTATCACTGTAAGAATGCCAAATACCGGCACTGCATAATAAAAGAATGAAACAAAATAGTCCCAGAATTTTGTCCTTGAAACCTTATCGATCGTTCTGATTCCAGCCTGAGTTTTGATTAATAAGGCTGGTCCGTATGGTGCAAAGTACTTTTTACCTACCCTGATTGCGATGACATATATCACTATCCAGATCGCAATAAGAATTACTATAATATCTAGCCAGGACACGTTCCCGTATTGGAACTCATCTAATAACAATTGCCTAGCCGGACTAAACAACTCATAAATATAGAGGGACAATCAAGGTCAATGCAAGCCAGTGTTAAGTGGGTCAGCGGATTAACATTCGTCTCCAAGGGAGAGTCAGGCCATTCAATTGTTATGGACTCTGCATCGACAAGGGAAGAACAGACGGCTTCGTCTCCAACAGAATTGCTTCTACAGGCGCTATGTGGATGCACAGCCATGGACGTGATCTCCATTCTGAAAAAGATGAAAGAGCCAGTCGAAGGATTTGAGGTGAAAGCCGAAGGAATCAGGGCCACTGAACACCCAAAAGTGATAACTGATATTAAACTGGAATATATAGTGAAGGGCAATATCAACCACGAGAATCTTGACAAGGCAGTCTCTCTTAGCCAGGAAAAATACTGCAACATATCGATAATCCTGAAGAGGGGAGGAGTAAGATTTGAAGTAATAAAAACTGTGCAGCAACAAGATTAAATAACGCACTAACTTTAACCTTGGATAAATCATGAGCTGGCAAGATCAAGAGGTCAGAGAACTCAAGGAAAATAAGTACATTCTCATAGATGATGAACCATGCAAGATTGTAGAGATTACTACGTCGAAACCAGGGAAGCATGGTGAAGCAAAAGCCAGGATAGTAGCTATAGGATTATTTGAAGGTCAAAAGAAGAGCGTTGTATATCCAACTAAGCATAAAGTTAAGGTGCCAATTATTGAGAAAAAAACGGCTCAAGTTTTGAGCATTTCTCAGAACGAAGCACTTTTCATGGATATGGAAACATATGAACAATTCAATCTTGCGATACCTGAAGAATTCAAGGACAAAGTGAAGAGCGGGATAGAAGTAGAATACTGGGAGTCTATGGGGAAAAGAAAGTTGATGAGGGCGTAAATGCCGAGTCCCCTAAAGTTTTGTGACAGCTCGGATACCTACGAAACGTCAAAATATGTATTGTTTGGAGTTCCATTTGATTCCACTGTTTCCTTTAGGCCTGGAGAACGACTTGCTCCAAACAGGATAAGGGAAAGTTCTTACAATATTGAAAGCTACTCGCTAAGAAAGAAATATGACATAAGAGACGCAGGACTGTACGATATGGGAGACATATCCGAACATCATAATCCAGAAGACATGCTCGAGGAAGTTTTTTCGACTGTTGATGAGATTGTTTCCGACGGTAAATTCCCGATAATGCTTGGAGGAGAACACAGCATAACTACTGGCGCAGTCAGAAGGTTGAAGAAGAAAGTAGTTTTCATCGATGCACACACTGATTTCAGGGATTCGTATCTCAGGGAAAGATACTCTCATGCATCCGTTGCTAGAAGAGTTAGCGAAATCGTAGAAAAGCGTAACATTGTTTCACTGGGAATACGTTCGATCTCTCCTGAAGAGATAGAAACAGTGCCGCAGAAATTCTTCACCAGTTATGAGATCAGGAATGACCCCCATAAAGCGCTGGAATACTTGAAACAATTCGCGGATGATGACATTTATTTTTCGATAGATTTTGATGGATTTGATCCGTCATTTGCCCCAGGAGTGGGGACACCAGAACCATTTGGAATTGATCCCATAATCGTTCTGGATATAATGGAAATTATCAAGAAGAAGATAGTGGGTGTTGATTTAGTTGAAATGACCCCCTTATATGACAATGGAAACACTTCAATGCTTGCTGCAAGGTTGATACAGGAAATTATAGCTTCTATAGAGTCTGATACCAATGACAAATGATAAGTCATACAGAGAGGGATACCGAGATGGGCTCAATTTTGCCGTGATAATGGCAAAAATTCATGGTGGAAACCAGAAGCTATTAGAGAGTTTGCAGAAAGAAATGGATCAGAATTCAAATGAAAATCTGGTCAAGCTAAATTATGGGGAATCCTACTTAATTTTCGAAAAAGGAAACAAGAATGGAATGAGCATAGCATCAAAGATTGCCACATCCGGGAAACCTCTAGTCCTTATAACAAGGGATGCCCGTAATAACCTCAAAAGCATACAAAACGTCAAGACCGTCCTGATTTCGTACGATGAAACACAAGATGGTCTTAATCCAGGTGAGTTAAGCAAGATTCAGGATTATGTGTTGAAAGACTTGGAGAATAAAACTGTAGTCTACATGGATTGCATCGATTATTTCCTGTCAGTGAGTTCTTCTCCGCAAATGGTCTTTAAACTGGTGGGCCTTCTAAAGGACAGAATTGCAAAAATGAATGGTATTTTTATCTTATCTTTGAACAGAGAGGCACTTGAAAAAAATCATGCCTCTTTGATCGAAAAAGAGTTCAGGAATATCATTAAGACAAAAAGAGAAGATTAAATACTAAAGGAGTCAATTTTTGAAGGAGTGGGAAACTTATGCGATGCTTTTCTTAACGCCTCTTTAGCTTTCAACTCTCCCGATTTCGGGACTCTCACAATTATTATTGTACTACCTCTTTTGACGCGAGCCGCAGTCCCAACAGGGCGTCCGAAAGACAGGCTCATTCCGCTTGAAATACGGTCAGCACCAGCTCCAGTCGCCATTTTATGTTCTCTTATCACGTGGTGGGGGAAGGTCCTGATCCTCATAAAAAACCCTTTTTCGCCGAAATCTTTTATTAGCTCTCTATTGGATGTAATTCTTGCAGCTTCCAGTGCAGTATGTCTAATTTGGCAGGTCTCTTCTGCAACCAATCTTAATTCCAGGTCATATTCTCCATTAATATCGCCACTGACGTATTGCTGTATTCTAGAGGCTGGGACTCCTCCCATGTATTCTCTCTTAGTGTAGGATGGCCCTTCAAGCCTCCTGTACATCCTTGCTGGTTTCCTTACCATGGAAATTACCTTTCTCTGAGAACAAATCAAAATATAAAACACTTGTCGGTTGAATCGATTGCATTTCGAGAAAAACTATCTCTAGGTGGAGGAGATACAGGCGGTAGCAAGATATCTTGTATGAATCAACTGATTCTCGAAAATGGTCTCCAACAGTTTAATGTACAACAGAGCATCGCTTCAAGGCACCTAAACGGAATTTGGTCAATGAAAAGGTTATTTATTTGTAAACTATGAATGTTGGGAAAAATGGATGATCTTTGGGTAGAAAAATATAGGCCAAAGAAACTTGACGAAGTTATAGGGCAGAAAGTGGTAGTGGAGAGATTAAAGAGTTATTTATCTCAAAATAATGTTCCTCATCTACTCTTCTCAGGGCCACCAGGAACAGGGAAAACAACTACTGCTCTGGCACTAGCAAGGGAATTGTATGGTGAAGTATGGAGGGAAAATTTCCTTGAGCTCAATGCTTCTGATGAAAGAGGAATTAAGATGGTCAGGGAAACAATTAAGGAATATTCCAGGATTCTTCCCACCAACTCACTGGGTTTCAAGATATTGTTCTTGGATGAGGCCGACTACATGACAAATGAAGCACAGGCGGCTCTTAGAAGAACGATGGAAAATTTCACAAAGACGACAAGATTCATACTATCCTGCAATTATTCATCCAAGATTATCGAACCCATACAATCAAGAACTGCAATCTTCAGGTTCAAGGGAATTGTAAAGGAGGATATGGTCAAAGCACTAGAGAGAATACTGAAGAGTGAAGGAATTGATTTTGAAAAAAACTCCCTAGATGTAATTGCTGAGATGGCTTACGGAGACATGAGAAAGGCAATAAACGTTCTACAGGTTGCTGCAACATATTCGAAAGTCATTAGTGTGAATTCGATTTATGAAGCTGCAGGAACGGTGCACAAAGACTGGGCCTTGCAAGTGATGAACATGGCCCTGAAGGGGGAAATATCAAAAGCGAAGAACATGCTTGAGGATGCTATTGTCAAACAAGGCATATCTGGCCAGGACATAGTGGAACAATTCCACAGGAGCCTATATGATCTCACAGTTCAGGAAGACCTTAAGGCAGACATTTTATACTATTTGGGCGAAATCGACTTTAGAATTTCCGAAGGTGCCAGGGAGATCATACAGTTGGAGAGTTTTCTGGGGTACTTGTACGGAAAAGCTACAAGGGAAGTGTAAATACCTTGGGGAAGAACGGCTCAGTATATGAAAGAGAATTGAAAGGGATACTGGGTGGTGAGACAGACAAATTGGAACGAATCAAGTGGATAGATAACGATTTAAAGGAAAGAATAAACAAGAGACCGTTTTTAGTTGTCAGGGCAGCAGGAAGTCACGGCTTTGATATCATCATTATTAGAGACGACATCAGCATTCCGATCGAAATAAAGAGTTCGAAGGAAAGGGTTATTAATTTCTCATCCTCTTCCAAAAGATCGCAGATTCAGGCCGAATATTATGTAGAACTCCTGCAAAGAACAAAGGTGATGCCCATTTATGCGTTTAGAACAAAAAGCGTGGGTGGGGACCCTTGGAGAATATTTACCTTCGACCTTGAATATACCAAAAATTACAGAATTCTTTCTGAAATCATCCCCAAATTGGAGAAAACTAAAAGCGGCTCATATACCATGAAATGGGATAAGGGACTTTCGTTTACCTCTTTCTTGGAATATCTATTCTGACTTGGAATTCCTATTTTGAGAACATTTATGAATTGAATTCAGTCACCATCGATTCTCACAAATTTACGCTATCCCAATTTCCATTTCCTTCTTCTGAGAACCTCTCGGGTAATCAACACCTCTTTCGAGCTTCTTGTATTCCACTGATTGCGGGGAAAGTTTATCCAAGATATATTCAAAGGCTGTCTCGGCATTATCAGTTGGTCCACAGGTGAATATGTCGAGTGTTACCAAACCGTACTCCGGCCAAGTATGGAAGCTCAGGTGAGATTCAGCAATCAGAATGATTCCACTGACTCCAGTTGGCGTGAATTGATGGTAATGGGACCTGATCTTAGTCAGATTCCCTGCCTTAACAGCTCCCTCCATTACCTTTTTAATGTCATCTACATTGGATATCCTATCAAACTCAACTCCTCTTAGATCCGCAATTATGTGTATACCAATGGACATTGACCTATCTCCAAGTGGTCTATAGAAATATCTCGTATTTAAAGGTGAGCATTTTTGAATAAAATATTCTGCTATAGAAATGCAAATATTATGATTCTAAATCGTAATATATGATATTTAAAGAATCAAAGTTCTAACTTTCATACTTTTAAGAAACAAAATCAAAACGAGAATTGTTGTCCTTGAATCGTATTAATTAGATATTTAGAAATGTAAATCGTATAACTACATATTTTATAAATGTGGTCTCCTTAATCATAAAAAATTTGATTAGGCTGTTCAGGTTTTGAAATTCAGTGTATTTATTCTGTATTCCATCCATATTAGGGCCTATTTTGTCCAGATGGTTATATTTCATTTTCTGAAACCATATTAGGAAAGTATTATTAGGCTGTTTGTGCTATGCGGTTTGAGCTTTTAGCTCTAGACAAAGGAATGGTATAGTATGGAAGAATTTACGAAAGTGAAAGATCTCAATCAGGGATCCAAGAGAGTGACTGTTTTGGCAAAGGTTTTGAATGTTGGAGAAGCAAAACAAATCCAAACAAGATATGGAGAACAGAAGAGTGTTACTGAGGCTGTTCTCGGAGACGAAACAGGAAAGGTAACAATGTCATTGTGGAACGAACAGGCAAGCCAAGTTGAGCTTGGAGACAGTATAGTCGTTGAAAATGGATACGTCAGCCTTGTAAGGGGACACATGAGACTGAATGTTGGAAAGTATGGCAGTATTAAAAAGGCAGAAAATGAAGTCGCAGAAATCAACGAATCTCTCGATATGAGTGAAAAGGAATATCAGCCTGAAGAAGTCGAGAGAAGACCGAGAAGGGATTTCGGCGGCAGCGGCGGCGGGAACAGAAACTTTAGAAGAAGATTCTAAAGTCACCGTGAATTTTCTATCAATCCAATACAAAATTTTCCCTTTTCATTTTTTATTATTATCTCATCCAATTCTAATTCTAGGTTGTTGACAGCATTATAGGCTGAATTAAGACCAAAATATTTACAGACGAATCCATCCAGGTAATGGCTTAAACTGATTTTTTCATTCTTGTAATAAAAAGAGTCAATCCGCAGGTTTCTGCACTCTAATCCACGTGCTTTAAGTCTCTCAGAATTGGTAAATATCTCCACTTCCAGTGTCAGTTTGAGCTCTGGGTTATATGGAAGACCTTCATAGTCGCTCTTGAACGTTTTGACGTGGCAGCTTTTACAGAGAGTGACAAGGTTCTTTGTGGAATCTGATCCTCCCGCTATTCGTGGAACAATATGATGAACTTCCAAATCGAGTCTTACTCGATTAATATTTCCATTTTCCTCAGTTTTGAAGGGGCTGCGACCACAAATTCTGCATCTGTATGAGTCCCTTTCCAAAACTATGTTCTTTACAATATTCCACGCAATTGTTGAATCTTCTCTACTTCCCCCTTCAATTGCATCATAAATCTCACCATATTGAGCGAACTTTCTATTGATTCTCTCTAATACGCCTTGGCTTAGCTGGATCATCAAGAAATGGAAACCAAAGAATTGTATTTAGAGAAATTGGTTCTGATCTCGCGATATCTTATTGAAATGGATGGAAAATTTATAAGGAACTAAAACTTCACCAACACGTGGCCATCCAAGCTTCACTTTCAGGTCTCATCTCCTACTTTGTTAATATTTCTCTGGAAGTAATGGGTAAACTTGGACCCACTGGCGTGTTTATCTTAATGATACTTGAGGGGGTCGGTCTACCTTTTCCTTCTGAGATCATTATGTTATTTGGGGGATTTCTTGCTAATGGAAGCATAGTTTCCCTCGCAGTTTATTCTTTTATGGGGTCGATAGGAGGATTTTTTGGCAACCTAATCTTGTATTATATCTCCCTTTTTGGTGGGAGACCCATTATTCTTGGAATTGGAAAGTACATCAGCCTCAGGGAGGAACATCTCGACAGAGTAGAAAACTGGTTTGACCAGAAAGGGGAATGGACGGTATTCTTTGGTAGATTTGTTCCGGGATTCAGATCATATATGAGCATACCTGCAGGAATAGCCAAGATGAATGTTTACAAATTCTCATTTTTCTCTTTTGGGGGGTCTCTCATCTGGTCTACCAGCCTTGCAATATTGGGATTCGAACTTGGCAAAAACTGGCAAAAAATACTACCATATATATCAACTATCGGAACTATTTTACTGATAATATTTTCTCTTGCCATACTGGGTTACTTGGTCTTCCTGTACTACCGAAAGAGAAATAAGAACAAGTAGAATTTACCTATATGGCAAAGCTGCTTATCAATTCCAACGAGGTAAATATGAACCAAGAACCAGTAAAGTTCTCAGATGATCCGATATATTTTGGCGTTGGATTCAAGGTCGGGACTGTCAATTGGAAATTGTTTAAGGACACTGATTTCATTACAATGGACGGAAGGAAATTCAAAATCAAACAACACATCGATGTTGGAGATTCTACATGGTTTCTCTTCACCGCCAAAATATGATGAATGAAATTAAGATATTGTAATATAATTGAGAAGGAAGGGAATCACCAGTACAGCAGCTCCGGCGAACAGGAATCCCCAGTAGGTTCTATTCCATCTATAAACCTTGCTTCCGTCGAGTGGATTTATTGGAATCAGATTGAAAAAAGCCAGCCAGATGTTTATGTAAACCAAGAAGTAGAGGGCAGTTCTAGGAAGAACAGGCAATTGGGTCAATAAAAGGACGGGAAGAAGAATTATTCCTATCACCAAATTCATGCTTGGACCAGCAAGAGCAATTTTGCCTTCTCTTATTGGGTTTCGATAACTTGCGAAGTAAACTGCCCCGGGAAGGGCAAAAATGAACCCCAGGAATCCTGTAAGTAACGTGAGCACGACACCAAAGGGCCACATCCTGAACTCAGACCACGCGCCAAATCTGATTGCGGTGAATTTATGGCTCATCTCATGCAAGAAAAATGCGGTCATGACCACCAGGAATGAAATCAGTAATCTTTCAGGAAGTGTAGTAGAAGAGCCATCTAATTCACGATCGATAACGAAGAAGAGCCCGACAGTCAGGGCAATGACCGAAATGAGTATGTCCCTGATCTCCCTCCTCGAAAAGAAGCTCTTCTTGTACTCAACTGTATATGTCACCATTCGAACAACATGGAAGTTAATTGAAATATATCTACCTAACTATTGGAAAACTCTGATATTTCAACGCTTTGGCTCAACCATTAGGGTTCCATCTCTGTAACTAATTATACCGTAAGAGAATATTATTGACTTTATTGTTGTCGCATCCAAAAAGTAATTCAGAACATGTCTGTTGGAATTGAACCGATTCAATATGGCCCGTATGACTTCATCAATAGTCCTACCATTTGAAGAAATGTCCCAGAATACGTCCTTTATCTCCTTGATTCTATCAATGTTGAAATTTATGGTCTTTAGATTGTCTTCCAGTAACCCCATGTGGCTAACTATGATTTTTCCGGTGAAACTTTTCAGTCTCTCCAAGGTTTGCAGGTACATTGGAACATCAAGAACGTACGGGATGGGATGCTTTTCAAGCGTCTCTATGGAAAACAATGAATCTCCCGCAAACATGATTTCGTCAGCTTGATATCCGACCTGGCCAAGGGTGTGACCCCTAAGGTCTATTACTTTGACCGATTCATTCCCAAAATTAACTTGATTTTCTACATAGAGTATCTTAGACCGTTCTGGGGTCACAAATTTTGATCTAGCGAATTCATAGTTGTAGAATCCTGATATCATGACATTCAGGATAGATGGATTCATAATCAGATCGGCTTCAATCCTTGATGAATACACGTTGATCCCCCTCTTAACTGCAAAGAAAGCACCTCCTGAATGGTCTGAATGTGAGTGAGTCAGGTAGACTCCATCAACCGTATACCCTTCTTCGTTCAATTTATTCAGAACTTTTCTTATATCATTTTCATCTATTCCAGAATCTATTACAATCGCCCTTCGATCGGACTTGATGACACCTATAGACACCCTTCCATATGTCTCAAATTCCATATATATGGAAACGCTATGAATATAAAAGAATAGCCAGTTGAACGAATTTAGACCCACCTTCTCATCAATTACAACTTTCAAGGCAAAGTCGTAACCAAAGAATAGAAGCAATATTTATTTCAACCAACTATTAACGGATATGATTATCCTTAACGGTAATGATCTCACAATAAGCCAGGTGGTCAGGGTATCAAAGAATAGGGTCAAGGTCAAACTTTCAGAGGGTGCCAGAAGGAAGATTATCCAGAGCAGAAAAAAAGTAGAAGATATGATGAAAGAAGGAGAAACAATCTATGGTGTAAATACAGGATTTGGCGATCTAGTCAATATCAGAATAGGAGAAAAAGAAAGAAAACAACTACAATTAAATCTCTTGAGGTCTCATTCTTCTGGCTATGGAGACCCGATGGACGAAAATACCGTCAGAGCAATGATTCTGGTTAGGGCAAATGCACTCGCAAAGGGGTACTCAGGGGTCAGAGTTGAGATAATAGATTTCCTCATTAGGCTGTTAAATGAGAGTATTTACCCATACATACCAGAGAAAGGCAGCGTGGGTTCTTCAGGGGACCTATCTCCTCTCGCCCACCTCGCACTGCTGATATTTGGTGAAGGTCATATCATCAGGAATGGAAAGATTGTCGAGTCTATGGAAGTGTTCAAAGAGATGGGAATAGAGCCTCTTGAAATTGAGGAAAAAGAAGGAATCTCTCTAATAAACGGTACATCCTACATGCTGGCAAACCTGACTCTAGGATATGAAGAATCTCGCAATATAATAAAGAATTCAATCCTGTCATCTGCACTTTCAATGCATTCTCTAAGCGGTACTAGGAATGCACTTTTCCACGGACTATTCGAAGCGAGACCATATGGAGAACAGGCAGTGATTGCATCGAACGTCTCTGCATTACTCGAGGGAAGCAAAAATTGCGATAACGGGACAAGGGGGAAAGTCCAGGACGCTTACTCAATAAGGTGCATCCCAACAGTGATAGGATCAGTTCTTCAAGTATTAGAATATGTGGAAAATGTGCTGAGAATCGAATTGAACTCGGCAACGGACAACCCGCTTGTCTTTGACAAAATAATTTCGGGATGTAACTTTCATGGTGAACCACTAGCATTTGCCGCTGATTTCCTTGGGATTGCAATGACAGAACTAGGGAACATGGCAGAAAGGAGAGTATTTAGGCTGACAGATAAGAATCTGTCTGGCCTCAATGCCTTCCTGGCGGAGAACCCCGGACTAGAATCAGGCATGATGATTCCACAATATGTTGCAGCCTCTCTTTGTAACGAGAACAAGGTTCTTGTTTACCCATCTTCTGCAGACACTATACCAACGTCAGCTGACCAGGAAGATCATGTATCAATGGGTGCAACCTCGACAAGAAAATTGAGAAAGATTATAGAGAATGTCAAGGGAATCATAGCCATAGAGATGCTAGTAAACCATAGGGCAATGAAGATGTATGGACATGATGGAAAATACATATCTCTTATCTATCAAAAACTTGAAGATATGATTGGCGACACAAAAGGAGACGCTGAAACAACCTTTATAATAAAGAATATAGCGGATGCAATAGATCATGAGTCATTACTTGAAAATTTGCCAGTCCAGTTGGACTGACTAAAAATTTCTTCTCTTTCTTGAGCAGATGGCAAATTCGTCCCCGTCAAAGAACACTTCCCTGTCCGGAAAATCTCTTTTAACCTCATCGACCATGTCCATAATCTCCTTAACCGTGAGATTAGTATTTCTCCCTATTTTCCTGTGCACAATTTTGTCCTCGAGGGAGTCCATATTCAAGGAGCTTATCCTAGGTGCTTATAAAAATCTTTTCGAACACGCTGTTTCATTAAAAATGAATGCGGTGAACGAACAATCCTGATGCGCTCTAAGAGAACACAAATGGAATCAGTTGACTATGTCCTCCAGATGGTCTATTTTAATCTCTTCCTGCTTACCTGACGTCAGGTTCTTAACAACGACGCTTTTCCTAACGAACTCGTTCTCGCCCAGAATAATAACTCTTTCATATCCCATCTTTGCTGCGTATTCCAGCTGCTTGCTTATTCCCCTTTCGACTACGTTCTTGTCTGAGTTCACTCCTAAGTCTCTCAGCTTTTTGGCAACCAGAATTGAATAATCGATTCCTTTCTTGTCAATTGTGGCAATGAAGACGGACCGATCCTGTTTCCTGACCCATAATCCCTCGTGCTTCATTATGTTCTCAATAACGGCGTCCCCTATGGCGAATCCTACTGCTGGTGTCCTATCTCCACCCAGCTGGCTTATAATGTTGTCGTATCTCCCTCCCCCCAGAATCGCCCTCATTTTCTCTTCCTTGTCCCAAGCCTCAAATACAAATCCTGTATAGTACGCAAGACCTCGCACTACCCTGAGGTCTAACTCTACATCGATGCCCCCGTAATTCTTAATGAGTTCAATGGTCATCTTCAATTTATCAAGTTCTGGACTACTGTATTCTTTCAGAATGTTTCCGGACGCAATAAGTTTCAGTGTGTCTATATCAAGTTTTTTCTCTTCAGCGACCTTCATTCTCTCTTCATCAGTATATTTATTCCACCCGTCAAGGATGAAATATGATTCCTCCTTCTTGTTCTCCAGGAACCTTTCGATGATGGAATCCATCAGGATTCTTGAATTCACCCTCAGTTTAACTTTGCTGGATATACCGAGGCTGGTCAGAATATCGGCGGCAAGAGTAGTAACTTCTGCGTCTGCAAGGTAACTCTCACTTCCGAGTATGTCCGCATTCAGCTGATAGAATTCCCTGAATCTCCCAGACTGAGGCTCCTCGTACCTCCAGAACTTGGTAAGACTGTACCATTTAAGGGGCTTCACTAAGTCCTTCCTTGTCGAAACCATCCTTGATAGACTTGGCGTGAACTCAGGTATCAGAGTTACGTCTCTCCCCCCCTTGTCCTTGAATGAGAACATTTGTGTTGTTATCTGCTGTCCAACCTTATGGCTGTAAAGCTGCATGCTTTCAATCGATGGTCCGTCTATCTCCTTGAATCCGAAGGATCTGCACCTCTCCTTCATCGTGTTGAATATAACTCTCCTTATCTCCTGCTCTTCAGGATAAAAATCTCTGAACCCCCTAAGTCTCTCGACCATCCTACCTATCACCTTTACAGTCTATTTGATAAGTGCATCTCTTATTTAAAAATTCCAAAAATCATTTCCCATTGAATAATATGAAAATAGAATAAGAATTTCAATTATGCAGTAATCACTTTCTCAGAAGCTCATCAAGACTGGCTCTGATTGCGTGAACAAATTCCTCAGAATCCACTACCTTGTTATTCTTTGTTTCCGCGATTCTCGCAACATCCTGAGTCATTATCTTCTCTTTTTCAATAGTGTCAGTGACCGCTTTTTCCAATTTTTCTGAGAACTCTATGAGTTCGTGGTTCCCATCAATTTCTCCCCTTCTCTTCAACCCCCTTGTCCATGCGAATATCAATGCAGTGGGATTGGAAGATACCTTTTCACCTTTCACGTACCTATAATAGTGCTTCTGCACAGTCCCGTGAGCTGCTTCAGAGAGGTAGTATCCCTCTGGAGAAAGAAGTTCAGAAGTCATAAGGGCAAGTGTTCCGACATAGGCCGTCGAAACAAAGTCGGAGAATACATCGCCATCATAGTTTTTGCACGCCCAGACGAATCCTCCCTCGGATCTTACAACCCTGGCCACAGCATCATCGATCAGGAAATAGTTGTAAGATATACCGTTCCTTGCAAATTCTTCTTTGAATTCACGTTCGTATATTCCATTGAATATTTCCTTGAACCTGGCGTCGTACACTTTCGAAATAGTATCCTTCGTAGCGAACCAGAGATCCAACTTGTTTATTATCGAGTATCTAAATGATGCCCTTGCAAAACCCTCGATGGACTTATCAATATTATAAACTCCTTGCAGTATTCCAGGACCACTAAACTTGGGGTAAGAAACCTTCTTCACTTTCCCAGTTGAAGATACATAGGAGATTTCAGCGACTCCTGGCTCATCAAACCTTATCCCTATTCCATCATAAATGTCACCAAATGCATGCCTGGCCACAATTATTGGCCTAGTCCAGAATCTCACCGCAGGTTTGATGTTGTTCACAAGAATTGGAGCCCTGAACACAGTGCCATCAAGTATTTTTCTTATAGTCCCATTTGGGCTGGGCCATTCTTTCTTCAAGTTGAATTCTTTGACTCTCTCTGCGTTTGGAGTTATTGTTGCGCACTTGACTCCAACTCCCCATTTCTTCACTGCATCCGCAGCCTGGAAAGTCACCTTGTCATCAGTTCTGTCCCTATTTACCACGTCTAGGTCATAATATTCCGTCTTTAAATCAACATATGGTTCGAGCAATTCCTTCTTGACCCAGGTCCACATGACACGGGTCATCTCGTCCCCGTCCATCTCAACCACAGGTTTGTCCATCTTTATTTTATTACTCATTAGATCGCCTGTCAGGGATTACAAGACTGTTTATAAATTGTTGTCATTTGGACTTGATGCAAATAATTATTGAATTACATTTTTGGGGAAATGAATGAATTCAAGCCTAGTACTGACAGTCTCTATAAATTTGGGCAGTTTAAATTTTAGCTCATTTAGGTCAGTTTGCGCCAACTGGAGTCACAATTGTCTCAAGGTTAAATATATATATAAAGGGTATATAAAGAGTGATTATTATGGCAGAGGAAGAAAAAATTGCCATCGAAAATATTGTTGCGTCAACATCATTGGCAGAAAAACTTGATTTGAGCAAGATTGCACTTGCTCTTGAAGGATCGGAATATGAGCCTGAACAATTCCCGGGACTGATTTATAGATTGCAGGAACCGAAGACTGCAGTGCTGATATTCAGATCGGGAAAGGTAAATTGTACAGGTGCAAAGACAATTGATGCCGTGAACAAAACCATAAACACAATTGTTGAGAAATTGAAAAAGGCCGGAATCAACGTCAACAGTAACCCCGAAATTGTCGTCCAGAATATAGTTGCAGTATATGACCTCAGCATGCAGCTTAATCTTACGAATATAGCAATGTCTCTTGGTCTAGAAAATGTGGAATATGAACCTGAACAATTCCCGGGATTAGTATATAGGATAGAAGAACCGAAAGTTGTTCTGCTGTTATTTGGATCAGGCAAGGTTGTGTGCACTGGCGCAAAGGAGAAAGGAGAGATAGCTCAGGCCGTAAAGATACTCAGGAAAGATCTTGAAAAAATAACAACCGTTAAATGACTGTAAAGGAAAAAACGGGGAGAAGAAGATACGTTTACATTGAACCCGGAAGCGAAATAGATTTCAGGAAAGTGTTAGATGGGATAAGAAATAGCTCCCTCCTTGATTATAGAGGTCTTAAAGTTGTCAGAATCAAGCACTACCAACTTGATGATCTCAGAAAATTGGCGGAAAAGAACAACATGAGTGTGAGAATGGTCTCAGGCACACTCAAGGCACTTCATAGGAAAGTCTCAGAGGTCAAGTGAAAGAACGTCATCTATATCTAACCTCATTTTTTCCTCTAGATTTGCCCTTATTTCTTCGTCCTTCAACAGCAGCTGGAATATAAATTTCAATGAATCCCTGTCCATGAATGCTCTTGATTTATGAACATATTTACCGCTTTTTGATGCGAATTCGTCCCTGATATTCCTGAACTTCTTGAGTTGACCCATTCTCTTGATAAGGGAAGGGAATGCAAATTTGAGATATTTGTCACCTTTCAACTCAAAAATAGTTGTTTCAGCCATCAGATCGGTGGCGTATCCCCACAATGAATAATTCATCCTCCTGCCGACTCTCCCCAGGAATAAATCGGCCCTCGCAATGTTTTGCAGGGCAGCAACGAATTCTTCTCTATCTAAATGATAGGGGAATACGTTCTCCAGCAAGTAAAGAATGAATGTATCTGGATCCTCCCCTAAATTGATGATTTCCTGCCTGATTTCCCTTGCTGGCTTCCTCCTGAATATCAATTCATTCATGATGTTGTATATATTCTGGGTAACATCCCTATCCTGTGCCCCGCTGTAATCCCCAAATCCCTGTAAATCATTTATCGCAGCCCTCATGTCTCCATTAGAATTAGCTGCAATCTCTGTAAGTTTATCTTGGGAACAGTAAATCTGTTCCTCCCTGCAAATTTCTCTCAACACACTGAGTATCTGGATGGACCTGTATCTCTGGAATTCAATTATTTCACATTTATCTACCAGTGCTTTACCGGTCATTCCTGATCTGAGTTCATATAAATTGTTCGCGATTAGGACCACTGGGTTCAGAGTCCTGTCCAGGAGGTTAGAAATGGCAGACTTTCCCCCAGCATCCCCTCCCTCAATATTTCTCTCGTAGAGAGAATCTACCTCATCCAGGACTATCAACTTTTTCCCCCCCTTAAATTCAGATATAGTGTTATAGAAGGAACCTTTCAGGGCAGTCTCGTTGATTGCTGTTTTGGATCTCACGTCAGATGCATTGAATTCTAGATAATCCCAGTTCATCTCAAGTGAAAGAGCTTTTGCCGCTGACGTCTTGCCTGTCCCCGGTGGTCCATAAAGCAGCAACCCTCTTTTTTCGGGTATCCCATCATTCCAGCTCTTTGCCCAAGTCTTCATAGCCTCCGTACCTTTCTCTCTCTTGAGCTGGTCCAGTCTTAAGGGTCTATACTTCTCAACCCAGGGAACTTCCACGGAAAGGAATTATGAGTAGACTTAAAATATTTCTTATAATTTCAAAATTGAAATATAAGAAATTCTTGACGTAGGAAGGTGTGAAGTCCCCTCAGTAAACCACGAATAATGAACTCCCATAATCAGAGATTTCAAACACAGATGACTACTCAATTGACCGCGCTACTGCTAATGATTCTAGATAAGGGGAATATCTGGAAATATACATACAACAAACAATGAACTTTGGAAGTCAGTCAAACTGTCCGAAAATAAGGTTACGTCCTATGCAGATTTTAAACTTCACAATTGCTCTTGTAATGTGCATTTAATGTATTTAAAGAATTTTGTATCTATGGCACCGTTGCCGTTGGTTGCACACCAAACTGCCCTGATTATTTTCTTATTTATTTTGCCGCCAGTATCTTATCACGGAGTGATGCTTCAGATGTCGACCAACTAAATCACAATGAATTGACCAATGGGAGGGGTCAGTGGAGACTAACATGTTATACAGATACAGGTCTCTTGATCACTGGCATCCACACTCCGCATTCAACTTACTTCACTAAGGATAACTGGTGAACATCATTTGATGGATATTACTCATTCAATGCCTCGCCCATCGATATTAATTGCCAGTCATATTACTACAAAATAGCTAATTCTTATGAACTACCGGGTGTTTTACCCAGATTAGGATAGCGCTGGCGTCAATTACCCCCTATAATCCACAAGTGGAAAGAAAGGTATTCAAGGCAAATAGTCCCTGATTTGAGCTGAATCACCATAGAGCTAGAAAGATGCTGACAATAGAGATTTATCTTTCTTAGTAATCGAGAAGTGTGAAAGTTAAACTTGATGATATTGAGAGAGACATATGGGCAGTCTGGTATGAAAGTCCCGTAATAAAAATGATTGACCAGAGGCTCCTCCCAGAGAAGGTCGAGATTATAGAAATAAGAAACCCGGAGGAACTATTTGCAGCTATAAGGAATATGGCTGTAAGAGGCGCGCCCTCCATAGGGGCTGCAGCAGCTTATGGAATTGCCCAGGCTAAGGAACTGGATTATGATCTAGACAAGGCAGCAGAATTGATAAAATCCTCTAGACCAACAGCCTTCGATTTGTTTTACGCCGTGGACTATGTAATGAGACATAAGGACAATGCAGTGGAATTCGCACACAAATATGTGAAGTCAATCGTGGAAAAATCAAGAAAGATAGGAGAAAATGGAGAAAAACTCATTGAGTCGGGTCAGAAAATTCTCACTCACTGCAATGCGGGTGCGCTTGCCTCGGTTGATTATGGCACTGCCCTGGCCCCTATCAGAATTGCGCACAACAAAGGAAAAAAGCCGTTTGTATGGGTCGATGAAACAAGGCCAAGATTGCAGGGCGCCAAGCTTACCGCATGGGAATTGCTTCAGGAAGGGATTCCACACAACGTCATAGCGGATAACGTGGCGGGTTTCCTAATGAGAAGGGGAGAAGTGGACATGGTCATTGTCGGGGCAGACAGGATAGTCGCTAACGGAGATTTTGCAAATAAGATTGGTACTTATGAAAAGGCTGTTCTTGCAAAGGAGAACAAAGTAAAATTCTATGTAGCTGCTCCAATCAGTACGTTTGATTTCTCCATTAAAAACGGTGACAAAATACCCATTGAGCTAAGAGGAGAGGATGAAGTCAAGAAGATAGGTGAGAGGTTTATTTCACCAGCAGGGTCGCCTGCATACAATCCTGCTTTCGACGTCACCCCTCACAGGTATGTTACCGGGTATATAACAGAGTACGGAGTTTTCCAATATTCTGACCTCTCAAAATTGAAAGAATTCAAGGAGGCTGAATCATGAAAATATCTGACAACATTGACTTGATTGATGGTACCAATGCAAACGTTTACGTAATTAAAACAGAGAAGAAAATTATCCAGATCGATACCGGAATGAAGAACAATCTTGAGAGGATTTTGAACTATTATGAGACCAATAGAACAAGGCCTGATATAATTTTCATAACGCACTATCATATGGATCATATTGGAACGCTCAGCTCCCTGCAGGGAAGGTTCAACCCAATGGTAATAGCATCTGAGACTGAAAGAGAATATCTTGAGGGGAGAGCCGTTCCGGAAAAGCCCAAGTCCTTGCTGGGAAAGATGGTGATGACTTTTTCCGCAAAAATGAATTTTCAGGGGATATCGACATGTGAAAAAATAGAGGATGAGAATTTGCAATGCGTTGCCACTCCCGGACACACCCCAGGATCCATTTCTTTGCTGATGAGAAGGGAAAGGGTAATCTTCATTGGCGATGCTGCTGCGACCAAAGACGGAGAACTGAAAACTATAGGTGCGTTCACGCTTGACCCGGAGACGGCCGAGAGATCATTAGAGAAGATAAGAGCCCTCAAGCCAATAAAAATACTGCCGGGGCATGGAGATCCGTTGAACCTCGAATAATTTTATTTATCACCAATCATTCTTAGCAGATGAACGATCCGAAACCCCTCTGGAAGCCCACTGAATCAAGTTGCGTCGAGTCAGAGATGATGAAATATCTGCACTGGGTGAATCAGAAATATGGCTACGGTTTCAAAGGGTATGAAGACATGCGAAAGTGGTCTGTGGATAAAATTGAAGAATTCTGGGGAAGTTTATGGGATTATTTTGGGATTCTGCACGAAAAGGAGTATGATTCTGTTCTCAGGGGAAACGAAATTGTGGGCAGTAAATGGTTCAGTGGTGCCCACCTTAATTATTCAAGAAATGTGATGGAACTTGGAAAACAGGAAGCTGCAGTTCTGGCAATGGATGAGGATGGCAAAACAATAACGCTAACAAAGGACAGAATGATAGGGAATGTAGCCTCTTTGAGGAAATCTCTCAAAGAGATGGGGGTAAGGAAGGGAGACAGGATTGCATCCTTCTTGCCTAACGTTCCTGAAGCGATTGAATCCCTCATGGCCACAAACTCAATTGGTGCAATATGGTCCAGTACTTCTCCAGATTTTGGATCGAAAGGGATCATCGACAGGTTCAAACAGATATCACCCAAGGTACTGATCGGAATTGATGGTTATTCCTATAATGGCAAGAAATATGATAGGACTGGGGTGTTGAATGAAATACTGTCAGAAATAACAAGCATCGAACACGTAATCCTGCTGAACAGGTACGGATTTTCGAAAGAGAGAGGCAGATTCCTGGATTTCAATGAACTTACAAGATCCGCAACCAACATGGAGTATGAATCCCTCCCATTTGACCACCCGCTTTGGATATTATACTCATCAGGTACCACTGGTCCTCCGAAAGCAATAGTTCAAAGCCAGGGGGGGATTCTTCTAGAACATCTTAAGCTCCTGAAACTGCACTATGACCTGAACGAAGGAAAAAGATTCTTCTGGTACACTACCACGGGCTGGATGATGTGGAATCTTGTTGCGTCATCAATTGTTACCGGTGCAACTTCAGTCTTGTACGATGGCAGTGCGACATTCCCGGACAATTACTTGATCTGGAAAATGGCGCAGGATGTCAAAATATCTTTCTTGGGTCTGAGCGCGGCCTTTCTAACTTTCTCAATGAAGGAGAAACTGAACATTAGGGATCATTTCAATCTCGAGAACCTCATTGCAATTGGGTCCACTGGGTCTCCATTGCCTCCGGAAGCATTCAGGTACGTATACGAACAGGTAAAAGAAAATGTGTGGCTAGCATCAATCAGCGGTGGAACTGATGTTTGCACTTCCTTCCTTGGAGGATGCCCCTGCATGCCGGTATATGAAGGAGAATTGCAGTGCATAAACCTCGGTGCGGATATTCACGCTCTGGACGAAGAAGGGAACGACCTTGTTGAAGTGATGGGAGAGATGGTTTTAAAAAAACCGATGCCATCAATGCCGATTTATCTATGGGGGGATCCAAACTACGAAAAACTAAGGGAGACATACTTCAGCAGATATCCGGGGATATGGAGACACGGAGACTGGATAGTACTGACCTCAAGAGGGTCGGCACAGATTCTAGGAAGGTCAGACTCCACCTTAAAGAGGAAAGGAATCAGGATTGGTACCGCCGAGATATATCGAGTGGTAGATGAAATGGAGGAAGTCAAGGATAGTCTCATCGTGGGAATAGAGATCAAGGGTGGCGAATATTACATGCCATTATTCGTAGTACCTGCCAAAACATTGCCACCAGAAGAAATCAGGAAAAGGATCGTTAATAATATCAAGAAAAATCTGACCGGAAGGCACGTACCGGACGAAATAATTTTCGTAAAGGACATACCCAGGACAATTAACGGAAAGAAAATGGAGGTGCCAATTAAGAAGATACTGATGGGTTTCCCTTTAAATAAGTCACTGAATATTGCCTCTATGGCAAACCCTTCATGTCTGGAGGAATATATGACCATAGCAGCGGAGGTACGGAAGAGGTTTGGTTGAACCTGTTTGTATGGAATGTAAGGAACGCAACATTTCTATATCCATGAATAATATTATGCAATGGCATTAAAAATTATCATAAATTCATTTGAGGAAGGAAAAGAGATTCCGAGAAAATTCACCTGTGACGGGGTAGATTATTCTCCAGCAATAACGTGGGAAAATCTGCCCGCAGAGACGAAATCAATTGCTCTGATAGTTGACGATCCCGACGCCCCGGTTGGAGATTTTGTCCACTGGGTAATTTACAATGTAGGCCCGAAGCAAGGAAGTCTTCCAGAAAATGTTCAAAAGACTGAGACGCTGCCAGATGGCATTATTCAGGGGAGGAACGACTTCGGCAGTTTCGGGTACAACGGTCCATGCCCGCCTAAGGGACACGGTTTTCACAGATATTATTTTACACTTTATGCACTGTCAGTAGCTGAAATACCAAGAAGAAGGCTCTCAAAGGATGGACTCCTAGAGCTAATGAATGGAAATATAATTGAAAAGGACTCCAAAATGGGAGTCTACAGAAGAGTTTAGAGAATATTGCCTACAAAGTGGTGAACTACCAGCCCAATTATAAATGTGGCAATAAACCCGATTACGACAAGTGCCACTGAGGTGGAAACATCCTTCCTCAAGTTTCCATAAGAGGATATTGAAATTACGGAAGCAGCAACCATGTCCACAATGATAGTAAGTATCACTGCCAGAATCAGTGCTACGTATTTAGCCAGGAATACAAATGGAATTATGGGAAAAATGGAACCGATAATATAGAATAAGGCAGTGTTCCTGGCTGCATGGATAGAAGTATAGTCTCCTTCGCCTTTATTAAGCTGTATCTTGGCCCTCTCCGACAGGAAAGCCCCAATAGTCATTGAAATCATCCCAGATATCGCAAAGATAAGGCCTCCTATCAGGATATAAAAATTATTTGCAAGAACATTCGTAAGTCCGGCAACTCCGGCCAAAACCTCTATCAATCCATCAGACATCCCGTAAATTGCATCGTGTGTCTTTTCTGCACTGAGGGAGAACTCCTCGCTCATCTTAATGAAGACGGCTTCGTGATTCTTCTCATCATTTATAATTTCATTGAGTCTTTTCTTCTTATCTTCATTGTTTTCTGATTTTGTGTATTCCAGATAGTCCACTATTCCTTTTACCTCGGACTTCTCCAGGTAATTGATAACGAAAGAGATTCCGAAAATTGATTTTAAAAATTTCAGGTAGAAGACGCTGAACTTTCTGATCTTCGGTACAGGTTCTCTCCCTGCGCTCCGTATTTCAGCTGCCCAGAATTCGGAATGAGATTTTTCAATTTCAGAAAGCTCCAACAGCTTGTTTTTCGTGTTCTCGTGTTTTTCATTTTGAGCGAGCTGTAGGTACAGAAACGAATCATTCACTTCTCCCTGATAGAAACTTTCTGGATCACTCATTGATTATTATAAGGAATACGCTTAATAAAGATTGTTGGTTACTCTATCACGACCAGGAGACGCAGCAACTGAGATCCAATATACAAGGAGAGCCCAAAACTCCCCATAAAAAGGTTATATTGTTTCAAGCCATATGGGAAAGTGAGTGCCATGGCAAAGAATGTACTTATTATGGGTGCTGCAGGAAGGGACTTCCACAACTTCAATGTATTCTTCAAGGACAGGGATGAATACAAGGTGGTTGCTTTTACTGCAACTCAAATACCCAATATTGAAGGAAGGGTCTATCCAAAGGAACTGGCCGGGAAGAACTATCCGAAAGGGATACCGATCTATCCGGAAGCGGATCTAACCAAACTGATCAAGGAAAATCACATCGATCTGGTTGTATTTTCCTACTCTGATGTCAACCACGAATACGTTATGCACAAGGGGTCAGAAGTCCTCGCTGCGGGTGCTAACTATCTTCTGCTTGGACCTAGGGATACACAGATAAAAAGCAGAAAGCCAGTAATATCAATATGTGCAGTGAGAACAGGATCGGGCAAGTCGCAAACGACCAGGAGGGTCGTTGAGATCTTGAAGAACAACGGGAAGAAGGTAGCTGTCATCCGACACCCTATGCCTTACGGGAATCTGGTAGAGCAGAGAGTACAGAGATTCGCTACAATGGAAGACCTTGACAGACAGAAATGTACCATCGAAGAAAGGGAGGAGTACGAACCTCACATAAAGAAAGGAGTGATAGTATATGCCGGAGTGGACTATGAAGGCATTATCAGGCAGGCAGAGCAGGAGGCAGACATCATACTCTGGGATGGAGGTAACAATGACTTCTCGTTCTACAAAAGTGATCTTCAGATTGTAGTCGTGGATCCACACCGCCCGGGACACGAGATCAGATATCACCCAGGGGAGGTCAATTTAAGAACTGCAGATGTCATCGTTATAAACAAGGAAGAGACAGCAGAACTTGAGAATATCAACATAGTCAGGGAAAATATCAGGAAATACAATCCTAATGCCATAGTCATAGACGGGGCATCACCATTCTTCTCAACAGAATCTAACCTGATAAGGGGAAAGAGAGTGCTGGCAATAGAGGATGGACCAACGCTTACGCACGGCGAGATGAGTTATGGCGCTGCAGTCCTGTTTTCGCTCAAGTATGGAGCATCAGAACTGGTCGATTCAAAGGAGTATGCCAGGGGAACAATCAAAGGAGTCTATGAAAAATACAAGCAAATCCACAATTATCTGCCTGCAATGGGGTATTCCCCCGAGCAGGTAAAGGATCTAGAGGCAACAATAAACAGCACTCCTGCCGATTATGTCGTATCTGGTACACCAATTGACCTTGCGAGACTTGTCAAGTTGAACAAACCACTGATAACCGTTAAGTATGAGCTACAGGAAATTGGTAAACCAGACCTGACGGAAATCATTGGCGAGTTTCTGAAGAAGCATTAGACGCCTGAATCATTCTTTTAATTAATTTTTCTTTGCTTTCATTCCACTCTACTTCATAGAATTTTTCCTTCTTGTAAGGCGATTTCGGGTAGTGGCCCTCTTTGACCTCGTGACTTAGCCCAAGAGAATTCAGGATCTCAAGTATCCTGTCCTTCTGGAATCCTTTCTTTACTCTTCTTCCGTATTTTCTGGAAAGAGAAGAATCGAAATAACTTTCCCAGATTATTCTCTTCATTTCTTTATGAGGATTGCGTTAATCTGGCCATCTTGCCCAGGTCTCGAAGTAACTCTGGCCAGGCCCAGTTCAGTTTCAAGGATGGCACCCTTGGTTATTACGTTTCTCTGAGCAAAGTGCGGATCTGCAATATTTTCCTTCACGTTTGTTATCTTGACTTTCTTCGTCTTTTTTTCATCTGGGATAGTGACATTCACGAATTCAGCACTCAAAAGAAATTGCTTGGAATTTCCTCCAATTCCCTTGATTATCTTTCTCTTTTCCTTTCCAAAAACAGTATTAGTTGGTTCTCTTCCCAATTCGTATCTCATTTTATGCCTATTTTTCCTTAATATCCCACCACTGATTTTCACTCTTCCTTTACCATGATATATAGCCATTGTAAAAAGTGAATAAGAAAAAAGTAATTAAATTTTTACTTAAATCAGCGTTTGTTTAGGGGTACGTACGGAACATCTAGGGGGCCATTGTAGAATTCCAGTGGTCTGAATAGTTTATTGTTGTTCCAATACTCAACGACATGGGAACCCCAGCCAGACATTCTCGAGGCCACGAATATGGGTGTGAACATCTCACCCTCAATTCCCAGGGACCTGTACAGAGGTCCGGAAAAGAAATCTATATTTGGCCATATTCCCTTGTTCTTCCCAAGTTTTTCTATCATCAGTTTCTCTGCCCTCAGTGCAATCTGGAGGAGCTTCTTCACTTCCTCAGTCGGATTGTTGTTCATCTGGTCTTCCAGATATTTTCTTACAATCTTCGCCCTTGGGTCATAAACTTTGTAGACCCTATGCCCAAATCCCATGATTCTCTGCTTTCCTTCAAGAGCGTCTTCAATATATTTCTCCGTGTTGTCCGGATGACCAATTGCCTGCATCATTTTCAAGGCCGCCTCATCTGCACCTCCATGAAGTGGTCCCTTGAGAGTCCCAATTCCAGTGGTTGTTGCCGCATAGATGTCTGCTAGAGTGGATGCAGTTACAAGCACTGAGAAGGTGGAAGCATTAGTGCTGTGCTCTGCGTGCAGAATGAACATCAGGTCAATCAATTTTTCTTCCGTTTTGCTTGGCTTCTTCCCAGTGAGCATATAGAGGAAGTTGGCAGAATGTCCTAACGTCTTATCTGGAGGAATGTAATCGCGTCCTTCTCTAAATCTTCCCGTTGCTGCAGCTATTGAGGATAGCTTGGAAATCAGAGTTATGACTTTATCGATCGTCGCCTCTCTATCCTTATTATTCAGGTCCTTGTCATACATTGCAAGCATCGATGCTGCTGTCCTCATCACGTCCATAGGATGGCTCGTTCTGGCCATCTGTCTTATAACCTCCAGGACTTCTTTCGGTACTTCTCTCCTATCTTTCAGTTTTCTGTTAAATTCTTCAAACTCCGTCTTGTTAGGAAGTTTTCCGTATAGCAGTAGGTAAGATACTTCTTCGAAATCAGAATTTGCCGCTAGGTCTTCTATGGTATACCCTCTGTACCACAGTTTCCCATTTTGTCCATCGACTTTCGAAATCGCACTTTCGTCTACATAGATCCCTTCAAGACCAAAATTTATAACTGGTTTTTCGGTCATGGATATGAATCCGTTCCATTTATGTAAGAGTTTGGGTTGTATATTCTATTTAATCCATTTGATACAGGGAAGAAATTTCGTCTTTTGCTGACATTTGAAAACGGCAACAATGGCTTTTGATATATTATGGAAACTTTAAGGAACGTTTGACTTGAATGTCTTCTTACTGTGGAAAATCCTTATTATTGTAATTAAATTATGAACGCATGAAATATTTCCAGTTATTTATCGTGATTGCAGTCATCCTAGTCATGATCTCAATATTACCGACTGGCAATTCTTCTTCGAAGGCCGTAGTGATAATAAATTTCAACTACGCAGTGGACCCCGGGGCGCAGGATTATTTCCAATCCTCCCTGCAGTTTGCTCAATCCAGTGGTGATCCCGTAATTATCTTGATGAACACTCCTGGAGGATATCTTGCGAATGCTTACACAATAGTAAATTACATTATAAACTCGGAGAAGTACGTCAACGTGACTACTTACGTCCCAACCGGAGGAATGGCCGCCTCGGCAGGCTCATATATTGCAATGGCTTCTGATTACATTTACATGGCTAACGCGAGTTTCATAGGGCCTTCAAAACCATACGTTATAGGGGGCACGGCTTCTGAAACTCAACACGTAGTGAATGGCTCAATAGGAGAAATGGAAACTTTGGCAATTCTGCACCATAGAAACGTGGCTGCCTCTGTTTCAATGGTCGAGAACAACACGGTATACAATGCATCAACCGCCGCCTCACTTGGAGTGATAAATGGAATTGAAGGCAATCTATCATCCCTGATGATTAAATTGGGTTATCAGGGTATGCAGCAGATCCAGGCCTATGAAAGTCCAATTCAACAATTTGAATCTTTCATATCTGACTCGACGGTGGCTGCTTTCTTCATACTCATTGGGGCCGTCGCAATATTGCTGGATATTTATCACGGGTCAATTATTCTGAGCGTCGCAGGAGTTGCTTCGCTTGCAATAGGATTTTGGGGATCGAGTCTTATCAGCTTCTATCCCGTTTCCCTGTTATTTATAATCATGGGTGTCGTGCTTATATTTCTCGAGATTAAGCTGGGACACGGACTTGCAATGGTAGGCGGGGTATCACTCGTCATAATAGGGAGTCTGATAATGCAGGAGGGAGTTTCATTTTCATCTAACGTGAGTTACCTCAATGGTACCAGTTACCTGATAATCGCGTTCGAGGCAACAGTAATTCCAATTGGAGCGTTGTACCTCATAGGACTGAGGAAAGCCGTGATGAAAAAACCGCCGAAAGTGGGGACAGAGAGGTTCATAGGGAAAAACGGGAAGGCAGTGACTGATATCACTCCTGGAAAAAAAGGAGTTGTAAATGTTTTGTCAGAGGAATGCTCAGCAATTTCAGATGAAGAAATAAAGAAGGGGGACGAAGTTACAGTCACTGAATATAGAGAAGGAACCCTTGTGGTCAGGAAATCTTCTTGACCTTCAGGGTTACCTTGTCTTCCATTACTCTAACCACCTCTACATTTTCGTTGTCCTTGGTATCAGAGTCGGAAATGAAACTCCACTCTTCACTTTCAATTTGGACTCCTCCTCTCTGACCAGCAGGTACTCCCTTGGTAACTCTTCCTACCTGCCCTACAACGCTGTCTGGATGGAAATATCTCTTCCTAATGTTCTTCACATTCGTCAGCCTGAACCCAATCAGTAAAATAGCAAAAATTATGTAGAACAGTATTGAAAGTGCAAGGATTGATGGTTGCTGCTGCCCAGAGGCAAAATATTCTATCAGTAGGAAAGTGGAGAATATAAAAAGGATTAACAAAACAAAAAAAGTTCTGAACCCGTACTTTGCGGTCAGCGTTGTTTCGGATTTATTGCTCATTAGCTCCAGATTGTTTACTCATTATTTGAGCTTACGTTTTTCAGATTTTGAGTGAATGGTCGGAGCATTTCAGTGAATTCCATAGGGATAATGTATTTCGTAGACGTCCCTGATCCAAGCGATTTCAACATGTCCAGATATTGCAAGGCCATTGTTTTCTGATCTATTTTGCTCGCTGCATTGAATATGGTAGTCAATGCAAGTGCGTACCCTTCAGCCCTTAACACTGCTGCCTGCCTGTCACCTTCAGCTCTCAAAATGGCTGATTGCTTATCGCCTTCAGCTACTGTCACAGTCGCCGCCTTCTTACCCTCTGCCTCTGTTACGACTGCTCTCCTTGATCTTTCTGCGCTCATCTGAAGTATCATTGCGTCGGACACGTTCTTTGGAGGCAATATCTCCCTAATCTCTACGTTTGTGACTTTTACTCCCCACCTAGTCGTTACTTCATCTAGTTTTGTCCTCAGGATTGCATTTATGTTTTCCCTTTTGGAAAGAACTTCATCGAGTATTATGTCACCGATTACCGCTCTTAAGGTAGTGGTAGCAATTCCCATTGCAGCACCTTCAAAATTTTGTACCTGTATTACTGAGTCAGATGCGTTGATAACCTTAAAGTAAATGATGAAGTCAATGTCCACAGGAGCATTATCCTTTGTAATGCACGTCTGGTGGGGAATTGTCAGGAATCTCTCTCTGAGATCTACTCGAACCGGTACATCTATAATCGGATAGATGAATACTATTCCAGGTCCCTTTTCTGCAAGGGCTCTTCCGAACCTGAACACTACAATTCTCTGATATTCCCTAACAATCTTGATGGAGTAGAATAGAAAAGCAAGGAGTATGATTGCTACCAGAAACAGCAGGACATCCTGCCCTGCTCCCAACTGGAGGGGTATAGCACCAAATGGTAAATTCATATATATCTATGTAAAATTAATACTTAAATATTGACCAATTTTCTGGCTTAAGATTTAGATTTTTCTTTATTCTCTTCAGCGAGCTGTTCAAGGAACTTCTTATAATTCTCATCATTGAACTCAAATATTATTGAACCAACATATCCGCAATTCCCGCACCTGTATTTACCCGTTATGAAACCTGTCTCAAAGTCCATATTCTCCGAACCACATTGTGGGCATACCTTATGATTCACTTACATACATCAGCTCCCCGACATTAACTCTTTCTGCTTTCTACAAGAAAATAATCAGTGGTAGTCGATTGCGTTAGATTCCACATTGAGTGTGAATAAAGTACCTTTCAGAAGAGAGAGATCCTTGCACGGAAACGATTATGAACACGCAAATTTGGTAAGTTGTCAATCAAGAAGTGAGTACCTCAGATGAGCTTTAGTCGCCGTAATGTGACCCATTTTTGGAGACTTATAGGATTGAATTATTAGGAAATTAGAGCGGCCAATATTATGTCAAATAACAACATCAATTATCTTTCTGTTGGTTCTCTTCAATGAGAAAGTCATTCAGACAGTTTAAAAGATAATCACCTCCCATTAGTTTCTAGGGTTGTGCTATATTATATGACTCTGTTTCGTCTATGACCCTTTGAATAATGACTTTCATTCTCTTAGCTGCCAGGGAATCAAGGCCACCAACGACTCCGATATTCCCAATTGAGAATTGTGCAATTTGAAAATATACTCAAGAGATATTGCTGGGGACAAAAGGTCACAGATATGATCCGCACCATCTTGTGTACTGCAGAAAAGATGTTTCAGGGACGGGAATGTTGTTTTTAGACCGTATCAGAACATTTTCTAGAGAGTGATTCCGCAGACTACTGCCATCAGCATTGGCAATATAATCAGAGTCATATATATAAGAGACAGCGGGTATGGGATATATTCGCTACTGTAAATGATTATCGTCCTAACGATATCGTATAGGACAGCTACAGGTATCAGCCCTGCAACGATGATTACCAACCTCCCTAACAGATCCCCGGGCCTCCTTTTCAAGAGTGCCAGACCGGTAAATATCCCAATTCCTGCGACGAGCATAGGCAAAGAATCATAAAATGCAGCTGCCACGAAAGCTGATGGTGAAAAACCACCGGTAAACGCCAGGGTCAACACCCCTACAAGCAGGTCTAATGATGAAGCTGTAACCCCTAACGCTACGGCAATTTTGTGCCTAGTAGTCACTATTGAAGAAGGTTTGAGTTTACTTAAAGGTTAGTTTTACATTTTTTTAGTAATACTAACTTATTTAAGCGACACTAAGTATCTACAACTGATGGATAGTAGAATGGTGGATAGCAAGGGTAATCCCAGGAAACCACTGCTGGGACGAGCAGTTATCAGCTTTGTAATCGGAATCGTGATAGGCGCAGTCGCCGTATATGTAATTACAACTGATATAGGTCATTATTATCCTTCATCGAATATTTCGGGTTCCATCAAAATTTCACCTGGTATGAATGCGTCTGCGAATTCAACGACAAATGACTTCGTAGTAATGCTTGTACTTGGGCCGCCTGCTTATATGATGAGTATTGGAGGGAACACGAGTTCGATGGCGTCGCAAAATGGGTCGATGACAGGAGGTGCTGAGTACATGTTGTCAGGACAGATGACAGATATTCCAATGGGAGATATGTACGCATTTCACCTTGAAGCTCACATATATGGTCGGAGCACGGGAAAAGTTGTCGTTATTCCGCCAAGCGAAGTGACAATCTCTGTCACAAACGAAAGCAACGGGTCAACGATTAACGTACCGATCGCCGTAATGTACGATCCGATGGTAGGGGTGCAAGACATCCATTACGGCAACAATATACTTCTGGGACCGGGAAACTTCACTATTCATGTGATTATAAGTGGCCAGTCGGCTGTATTTCATCTCCGGGTAGCGATGTCCATGGGTCAAGGTTCTATGAGCGTGATAGGAGAAGATGCACGAATTTCTAATGAATCGAACAGACCTATTTCAAGCACTGCTTCTGGTGGTAGATCGCAATGACTCCGAAATTCCTCAAAATATCTCGATACCTCTTGATGGCCGTTCTTCTGCTACTAATACTGCAATACGTACTGGGCATGATTGCGAACATTTATGCCACTCCCCCTTATGGTCCTTCTAACATAGGTGCTCATTACGTTATCGGTTATGTTGTGGCACTTGTTGGACTTATAACACTTATTTTCGTGGTCTTTTCCCGACAAGTAGGTGCAATTTCCTTTTCAGCTATAGGTTTCATATCCATCTTACTTGCAGGAGAATCAGGAAGAGGGTTTGCATTCCTCTCGCAGCACAACGGAGTGTACTCGCTGGCGATGGCTCTATTCTGGCTCTTATCCTTCAGTTCTTATTTCATTTGTCTGTTCTTAATCACTCCCCATTCCCCTGAAAACCAAACAACAGATAAGGGGAAAGGTTTTCATGAAATCTGACCCAAATAAATCAGCCTGGAACACCATATCGAGAGATATAAAACTTGGAGTTTATCTGGTACTTATCATATCTACAGGTCTTTTCGGGATCGTAGTGGGATACATTATCTACCTGGAAGCAACGAATAGCCCTGTTCCAGCGTTGTCTGATTTCCCTCCCTTCGTAGTCAGTCTCTTGATCATTGGTCTCTCCTCCATAGCTATTTCTGTATACATGTCGACTAGGAAAGAATCCACGCATTCGGACGTTCTTGGTTCCCTATGGATTCTGGTCCTTCTGCCGATGTCAGTTTCCCTCTTTAATGACTATACTTCTGTAGATCTGCTCCCCATGGTGTTGATAGTCGTTTCAGCATTGCTGTTGTGGAGGGGAAACAGGAACATGAAATGGTTTTTACCAACTGGCATCATTATAGTTGCATGGTTTTTGTTTGATCCTCTCAACCACACAATTGATTACTTTTTGCTATCGTCAGGCTTGTCTGGGGCAGGGATCGTCCACGAGGGGGCCCAGCTTGCACTTCAACGCGCATTTTATGACTGGTTGAGACTGGCATATTTTATTGCGGTCTACGTTGCTACTCTGCGCTATAAACCTTCTCATCCTTAATTTCAATTAAACATTGGAATTAGTGAGTCCGAAATACGAGAGGTGGGTTTGATTGCGGTGCTTGGTGTTAAAGTATATGGTATTTCATCTTCTGTAAAGTTTCATTAAAGATGATATACCCTGATGAAGAATGGCCAAAAGGATTCAAAAATTTACAGGGAGGATTTCTTTAGAAATAGCAGAAACTTCCAAATCCGTTGCCACTTTGCGGGTCTTTAGAATGGGTCGCACAACCAAAAATTAATGTGGGCGAATATTTTAAATATTGATTAATTGTATATTGGTTAAATATTCAGTAATGCAAAGGATACCAGAATCACGGGATGAGAAACGTTCTGTGAACAATGATTGCAGGATACCAATAAGCCGCCGGTCCAATCGAAATGAGGTAGAGAAAATATGTCTAAAGGCGTTGGGGCACATGCTGGTCTGGCAATTATTTTAATAGTCCTCCTAGTGTTTACGAATCTTTCTTCAGCTACCAGCATTTCGGGTCCTGCAGGAAATGCAGTAGAAACGCAACCAATTCCAAAGGGAAATCCAATCCAGTCAAGCCCTGCTCCGAATCCAAACTCCCCTGTTTCTGCTATGGTGGGGAATATATCTACAACAGGGCCTTCTTACATGATTTTATACGACAGTATCCTGAATCTTACATATGCTCTGTCTCAATCGGGCATCCTATTTGTGGTAGCTGACTCTACAGATTCAGTTATTGCAAACATATCGGTTGGAACAGGGATCACTGATATGATTTATGATCCTTCAAATGGATTCATCTATCTTTCTGGCCCTAGATTATCGAGCATTACGGTGGTGTATGGAACTTCAGTTATCTCTTCAGTTTTTATTGGCTTTAACACATATCCAACTTCAATGATATACGACCCAGAAAATGAGTATGTATTAGTCGCATACACCTCATTCCTCACAGGATTTGTGGCTTTTCCAGAAATTGCAGCGATCAGCGGAACTCAAATAATCAATTTCTGGTCATATGGGGGCCAGCCTTCATATTCCATCGGCATATTTTCAAACAACCAATATTTCGTGCAGAACCTGACTTATAATCCTTCAAACGGTAACGTTTATGTCTCAAACGAACAGATGGGCGTCGTTGCAATCTATGGTGAGCAAGCCCTAATAACTGTCTTACCAGACCCCGTCTCAATGATTTTCGACCCAGCAAATAGCCTCATCTATGTTGCTTCTTCCTCCGGTGCGATCCAGGCGATCGATACTCTAGGGGTCATTGTGGCAACAGTTCCAGGAATACTTGGAAGTTCCTTCTCGCAGACTCCATTCCTATTCGACCCAGCCAATAATGACCTGCTGTTGTTCAATGAATCCGGGAACATGATATTTGTACTGAATTCTTCGAATGTAGTTGTTGCAAACATCAGCGATGGCACACCAACAAATGGTATTTATGATCCCGCAAACAGGTTGGCTTACGTTGGAAGCGTCAATAATAACTATGTAGTGGGAATTGACGCCAACCTTCAAATTCAGTACGACTTTACTATACTCCCCAATGTTCTGACCGGAACTGCGAGTATGTCACTTGGGCAGAATGCGATGGAAATCTATCTTGCCAATTCCAATGTAAATTTCATTACCGTCATAGGCAGCAACGCTTATCCAGTCTACTTTTACCCTGTGGGATTGCCAAAGAATACTTCATGTGGGGGCAGGGTCGGATGGTCTGTTTCACTTGGAGGAAATTTTAAGACCAGTGGACCTACCAGCATAGAATTCCTTGAGATCAATGGGAGTTTCAGCTATTATTCTGCATCATCAGGGTTTGCGGCATCACCGGGTGCTGGCACAGTAAATGTGGCCGGTGAACCAGTAAACGTTTCGATAAATTTCACCGTTTCAGACACTTTTGAAATCCAATCGCAACTGAGCCTCTCAGGTATATTCCTGAAGAATTTCACCCTTGATAATCTCGTCGAACTGCATCTAGGGATGGGCCCAGAAAGACCCTACAGCGTGACCGCAGTCAATGGGGCATCATCCTATCCATTCAACGAAACAAATTGCTCACAGGGAATCTATCAGGCTTCCATAGATATGGGCTCATTAACTGGGAACTCAATTGAAATCATTGCAGATTACAATAACACGACTCAAACCAGGAACATTTCAATAAATATGGTAAATGAGCCACTATGGCTGCAGTCCATGATGTCAATAGGTTTTGATAACGTTATGCAGTCGAACTACCAGTGGAACAACACATACACAATTTACGTGGGCGACACCTTCCCATTCTTGAGCTTATTCGGTCAGAATGTAAACATACCAATGATTGGGGGGCAATATGGATTTTTCCCCAACGTGGACTCTTCCCTTTTAATAAACTCGAATGGCAGCATACTGATGAATGCACACATAGCCTCCCCGAGCATATCCATTGCAGGTATCAGTACAAACTCAATTCCAGGACTGCCTATCACATTTTCACTCTCGCTGACAGGACAATTCACAGTGAATAATGGGAACGTTATCTGGACGTCATCTACAATGACAGTGAGCGTCTCAGGATCAGTTTCCATCCCGATTCCAATAGTTGGATACAGTTTCAACGTTCCTGACGTAGGATCGGTGAATATAGGTCTCAGTGTCACTATAACCGTGGCACCGACATTTGTGCTGGACCTGGCACTTGCACCATCTAATTCTTCTTCCTCACAGTTTATAGCAAATCTGGATGTTATGATTACCAGCATCACCTCCCAAATCAGTATTGCAGTCTCAGCAGCCCTTAACGCTGGAATAGGTGTTGCATCAATCTCAGGGGGAGGTACCCTTACATTTAACATAAATATGAGCATAATCCCATCCCCTCTCACCATAGGTGGGAATGTGCAGGGTTCACTTTTTGTCAACTGGAATGCACTTATCTGGTCAGGTACTATCTGGACGTCCGGTGCATATAACTTATTCAGCTGGGGCCCTACAACGCTCTCTCACATATCACGAATAACATTTAATTCCACAAAGGGGAACGCTTCAAATTTCACTCTCACCCCAAGATATTACAACACTTCAAATTATCAAAGTTACAGGTGGGTGAACGGTCAGTGGAATGGGACGGCAATAAATGACGTATACCCCTACGCTAGATTCACATCTGCCTCCTCCAATAACAGCACTTACGTGCTCTCTTCATTTGACAACGTCTCGCTGAATGAGAGACATGGACTTGGTATCCGCATCTTCCTTTCAAATTCAACCTCAAGGAATTTGACCAATCTTCCGGAACCAAGGGAGAATGGGTTCATTATCACCAATCCAGAGGCGATAATGCTTGAAAATGGGAGCCTGGGAGTCCTGTGGATAGCCGTTCCATACAATGGTACCAACGTCTCTAACCCTTTCTCAGTGACAAATATACTTCTCCAATACTCCATTTTCAATACAAGCACCTGGAGCTGGTCAAAACCAGATAATATTACCACGTCAGGAATTGCCAACTCATATTCCATCGCCCAGCTGGGCGGAACCATATACGTAATCGTGCTGTGGAGCAGCAATTCCACATCTTCCCCTTACCTCGCAGAATTTGCAATATCTAAGTACCTCATCTTTGCTTCTCACAGTGACGTGGTTTACTCCACACTTAACATGTCCCTTTCAGGTGCAAGCAACATAGTATCATTCAAAATCGAAAAAAATGGGTTCCAGAACATACTGGTACAGTTTGAGAATGGCAGTTACGGGATACTTGGATTTAGGCCTGCGGTAATTGGCCCTCCCTCAGTGGTTCGGATAGTTCAACTTCCTTCATTATATGGCTATTCAATAAAACAGGCTGGACTTGCATCAAATTCCACTGATATTCTCTTTGTACTGTATACTAACGGATCGTACGGAGACATATTTGTTGCCTACAATATCTCAAACCTGTCATCCCCTGTGTTCATCAGCAATCTTTTCATGCACCTCCCCGTATCCACGTCCTCCGTAAGGATGATTTATGGAAATAAGACGAGCTTCGTTGGAGTCTCCATCCTGGATCAGACAAAATACCTTGACAAGCTGCAGATATTCTGTCTAGGTACTCTTCCAGGATGGAAGTCCAAGCCTGACGTACGAAGTTTTTTCAATTTCACGGTGAATATAAGGAACATCACTTATTTCAACATTGAAAAGACAGACAATGCAGTACTATCCTATGCAATGAGCAATTATGGAAATATGAGCAGGCCCACTATGAACCTTGTCCTGACTTATAATGCAATAACACCTCCTCCATCACCGATTCTGCAGATCACCAATTATAACCAGAGGGAAATTTCCTTGAACTGGTCGGTGCCAGGTGGATCTGAATACAGTATCCAGAGATATTTGCTTAACTCATCCCTGGACGGGCACCCCTACTCTTCCGTGATACTTCCAAACAATACCACTGATTACAGCTTCCAGGTGGGGAATGGTGGCAGCTATAAGTTCTGGGTATATGCAATAGATCCATTTGGAATGAGCCAGAGATCAAATTTCGCCTCAATCACTTATTACAATGCAACTTTTGTGGAGACAGGTCTCCCATCTGGAGAGCTGTTTCAGGTGGACCTGAATGGGACCCTGAATTCTGGTACGACGAAGGTTGTATTCTCTGTTACTAACGGGACCTACTCATTCAGGGCCTCCTCCAACGGGTCAATGAAAATAAATCCATCATTCGGCAGAATATCAATACAGGGATTCCCGGTCACAACGTATATATTCTTCACCATTAACAGTTCTTATCTAGTGAATTTCACTGAAACTGGCCTTCCAGCAGGGTACAAATGGTCACTAACGAACGGTGCTGGCACTTACTCGTCAACTTCGCAGCACTTATCACTGTATCTTTCCAATGGTTCTTATCCAATCTCCTTCTCGGCTGCAAAATATACGGCCTATCCAGGTTCGCTAGTCATAACGGTAAATGGAACAATGCAGAGTCACATGATAACATTCGCATCACCTTCCACCAGTGTTTACAATATAACATTTTTTGAGTCAGGGCTCAAAAGGGGGACGCAATGGGGTATTTTCTTCAATGGGGTTCTCAGCACATCCGCACGCAGCTTGATAAGTGTGTATGAACCAGATGGGTATTACAGCTTCACAATCCAGCAAATTACCGGTTACTCCTCAACTCCTCTTGGCGGCAATATCACAGTGAATGGAGGGAACGTATTTCAGAATATCACTTTTTCAACAAGACAGGTTATTCTTGATCTGACATTTATCCTGACTGGGATAAATTCAGGCGCTTCGTGGTCCGTCACTGTTGGAAACAGGACAATGCAATCGTCTTCTCTTAACATAACATTCCTACTCCCTTCCGGAACATACAATTACACTATCTCTCCTCCTAAGGGATATGGGGCAAATATAACTAAAGGAACAGTCGACCTGACTGTAAACAAAACGATATACATAAAAGCATCAAAATCAGTTTCATCACAAGGAATCAATCCGTGGTACTACATAATCCCAGTGATAATCATCTTTCTAGCACTGAATGCGATAGCAGCAGCAATGCGGATGCGGAGAAGTGGTAAGGATAAGACGACCTGAGACAGGGGATCAAGATTTGGTAGATGCATGAAAATCGCATTCTGTGAAGATATTCTCTTAATCGAATTGGAAACCGTGAATAGGGGCTCTGATGCCGAAATTGAGAATAAATATCATTGCAGAAACAACATAGGCTCAATTTCTCATTTTCTTTCAAATTAGCGGGAATAGCATCAATTTAAGTCATGGAAGTGCTCAGTATAATTAATGAAGTGCCATTACCATTCTGTTAGTCACGCCGGGGGGGAGATTTGAACTCCCGATCCCTTGCGGGAACAGGCTTTCCAGGCCTGCGCCTTTCCGGGCTGGGCCACCCCGGCCTCTTACGTTAAACGGATAAGGTTTATTATTATTTTCATATACCTGAACAATGGAACTGCCAGAAGGAACGTTAGAAATACTGGATGTTTTTATCAAGGAATTCGTCAAAGATAAAGACGTGGTACTCGGACTATCTGGTGGGATTGATTCAGCAGTCGTTGCTTATCTCCTCAAAAGGAATTTAAGGAGGGAGCGGATTCATATATATTCGCTTCCTGCAGGAACAGAAAGTCCAGACATTCCTAAGGTTTCTGAATTTCTCAAACTGAAATATGAAACATTCAGCATAGGGGAACCAATAAACTTCTTCAGAAAAATTTCTCAAGACAACAGGGTCGCTGGAAACGTGACAGCAAGATTGAGGATGGTCTTCCTTTATGAGATGGCAAATAAAATGAATGGCCTGGTGGCTGGGACTTCAAATAAGAGTGAGCTGCTGACCGGATACTTCACGAAGCACGGTGATGGCGCTTCCGACTTTCAGCCACTTGGGGACCTCTATAAGACACAGGTTTTCGAAATTGCCAAATTATTAGGGTTCCCTGAATGGCTCATAAAGAAGAAACCCTCGGCAGATCTGTGGGAGGGACAGACTGATGAGGGGGAACTCGGAATGTCTTATGAGGATCTGGACAAGGTGCTTGTGTGCATGGAGCATTCAAAAGAGATTGGTCAGTGCAAGGTACCTGGTGTTACAGAATCCGAAATATCCAGGATCTATGGTCTGGTGCACAGTAATGCACACAAGAGAATCAATTTCTTCATTCCTAAAATCGGGTTCCGGGCAGTAGGAACTGACTGGCTTGAATAAGATGATGCATTATCACAGAAGCTTGAGTCCACCTGTTATTTTATCTATGATTTCTTCTTCATCTGGCCCGAATGCTGCACAGGTCAGTGTATCAGGGTCGAGCTGCGTCCTTCCAGCATCTCTTATCTCACATACACGTACCCCCATCGATTTTGCCTTTGTCACGAGGGAAATCAGTTCATTCTCATCTTTTGCCCACACCACAACCTTCTTCTGTCCCTCCGACACCCACTGATCAACCTTGCTGCTCTTCCTCATTGCACAGTCGACTGCTGCATGAGCTACCTGGGCGGCTATCTTGCCTTTGCCCATGGCAAGATCCTTTCTTACGACTATTGACATTTTCATTCTGTCGAAATCATAATTACCATTTATCTTATTAACCCAGTACATGAATTTCTATATCTCGGCACTGATACCATTCATAACATTCACAGCGCTCTTCTATGTCAACTGGAACAGGGTAGATAAGATCGTGGATGAAGGGAAATTTGCTAGACTCCTGTTTTACGGTCTCCTCATGGGAATAGTGTATGTTGTACTTTTCATATATTCATGGTATTCGATCTACAGGTTTGAAGATTTAATGTTATTCTCCCTCATGCTTCTCCTTCCGCTCCTGGCATCAGGATCACAGCTCTCGATTCTGAATAATGAAAAATATCGGGACAGAAAGGACCTTGTACCGCTTTCCACCTCTCTTGGGGGTGCTTACTCACTGCCAGTTTCTTTCATAATAGCGTCAGTGACAGCCCCATCAATTTACAATTACATATTCATAGCTATAATCACAATTTATTCCTTTTTCATAAATATCATGGGAGCTGCAGTGCTTGCTACCGGAGTACAAAGAGGGAGATTGATGCTCTATTACAATGGTGCCTTCCTGCTACAAATTATGTTCTCGTCGTCCATATTTCTCGAATACCTGATTGGAGAAAATGCTCTTTATGTTGCGATACCGGAGATTGTGGTCACATTACTCTTATATATCAAGATTTTCCATGGACGTATAGTGGTGGTCAAAGAATGAAGGCGGGAAGAACTATTGCAACTGTTGCCATTGTCGTCCTCATATCGGCAACAGCCCTGACTTACATACTTGATCAGCAATCACTTACCTCTATTCTCAACCCCTTCCAGCAATACTATGTTCCCAATCTCATCCAGATGACCTTCTACAGGAATTTTTCATTCTCAACCAGTCAGTCAGGGAATGGAAACTATTTTCTCTATATGACTCTGCCAGAAAATCAGTCTTTGCAGAGTGGATCAGTCCTTATTTCTCACTCAAGCAACGTGCTTCAGAACATCTCTCAATCTACTGGAAGGACCTATGCAAAAATGACCCTAAGTCCAGGCGATGAATACGTGAATTTCACCTACAGGTTCAGTTCACAAGGCAAGGACTGGCAGGGGACGGTCGCGGATTCAGGGAACATTAGCCAGATCCCAGAATCTCTCAGGGCCGAATACAATCACCCTGAATATTTCAATACGTCACAAAACCAGTCGTATGAAGTCATAAATCCTTCAATATTCAGGAATCTAACACTGTCGATAACTGCAAACCAGTCTTCTGTTGCAGGAAAGTTGCGTGCAATCTATGATTATATAGTCAATAACTACCGCTACAATATATCGTACAATCTGGGTAACATACCTCTCACATCTCTCCAGGTATATCAGGGAAAGATAGGGGACTGCGAGGAACTTTCATACCTGTTTGAATCAATGAGCAGGAGTGTAGGGATTCCATCATGGACACAGTACGGCCTTCTGGTACAGAAGAGTGGCTCATCATACACGATCGGCAATCATGCCTGGATACAGACGTATATCCCGCTTAAAAATGGAAGTGGAGAATATGTGAACATTGACCTGACGGTGGAGGTGGGTCATTCAGACCTAGGACTTGGATTTCTAGTGAAATATCCGAATGCTCTCATTGAGTGGACTGACAACGGCAACTCGACTGACATGGTTGATTTCCACACCTTTCTAAAGTATCCGGAGTTCGGCCTGGGGCAGATATCGTACAGCGAGGATGACGGGGTCCAATCATTCGTACAGACCGGGCAGACCGTCATAAATACTAATAGCTCAGCTCTATTCACCGAAGCAATAGTGGCGAGAACATGGAAATACCCGTAATCAACATCAGGAAGAGAAAAATATTGGAGGAGGAGCTCCTTGCTGATTATGAATCAGGTCCCCTCTGGGTCGTGGACAATGATGCCAAGCGGGGGAGGGAACTTAATTTCAAGATATATGACGATCTTGCAGGGCAATATGAGATCTACTTGGACGGAGAATTCCGTCACAAGGACGACATCTCCGACGGCATCACAATGGGCGCGTCTAACGTGACTATTTCTGAGCAGATTGAGGATGAAGCAATCAGGGAACTCCTTTCCATCACGGAATCAATGATACTCTATTACCGTGGGGACGACCACAAAATTGAAATCTTCAGGGATGAAGGTGGTTTATACGTCTATAGCGACTCCACCATACCTGAAGGAATGAAACAGGTATTCACGAGAAAAATCAGCTGCGATAATTGCATATTGTTGATAGATATTGGAGAATATAATGGCAGAAGAGATAAAGAAACTGATTTATTACCTCAAAAGAACACTGGGTAAATGGGAGTTCACAGAATCGGAGATTCTGAATGTCCTATCAATGAGGACCCGCTTCCTCACTCCCGTTGAAGTGAAGGAATTCCTGAACATTGCCGTCCAGCACAAGTATCTTAAACTGGAAAACGACACGTATTCCATTACGACCTCTCTTGTGGATGTCTCGCTTCCAGTTGACTACAGGCCTGATTTCAAGACTTTGGTTGAAGAAAAAGGGGAGAGGGACCTGTTCGTCGAAATACTGGAATATATAGTCCAGAGCGGCAAGATGACAAAAAAGGAAGTACTGGTGGAAGTTTCCAGAATAAGGGAGATGAATCCAATCATAAGCTCCTACGTAGCATGCCTGCTTGTGGCCAAGCTTAACGGCCTAGATGTCCAGAAGTTTACAGATGAGCTCGCCTGACTATTTCCTTGACTCCTTCGGGTCCTTGTTGAGGTATGAGGCATACCTGGTTGCAGTGTCATACTGATCAAGTTCCATCGCTATGTCGGAGGCGGCGTCAAACACCTCAGAATAATTGCTCACAAACTCAATCCTTTCATTCTTCTTGCTAAGGGTACTTCCCTGTGAAATTATCCTGCCGATTACATCGTCGAGGACCTTCAGCGGCAAGTCCCCTCCTTTCTCCTCCAACAACAGGTAGGCGTAATTGACTGCAGCCTGCGCCATCATATCAAGATCGTTCACTTTCTCTGCTTCCTTGATGCTCCTCTCAAACAATTTTGACGATTCTTCAAAATTCTTCAGTATTGTGGCCAATGAAATCATTGAGTAAATGAGGTTTTCCTTATCGTTTGCCTTCTGGAATGTGTCGAGCGCCTGTCTTCCGTAAGATTCTGCCTTTGAATCCTCCATGAGATTCAGAATCTGCGAAAGGAGCAGATAACTCTCCCCAATTCTCTTGTCGTCTTTTTTCTCCTGCGCAATGTTAAGCGATTCTTCAGCGTTCTTCTTTGCAAGTTCAACATCCGGATTCTCCTTATAAAGATGGCATTCAGAAAGAATCCTCATCCCATCAGACTTTAACAGAGGGTCATGCACTCCTGCAAGATTCTCGTCAAGGAATCTTATGCATTCCTGGAGTTCCCCCTCGTCTTCGAGTTCCAATGCCTTTTCGATGATATCATTGTCCATTTGAAACCGCTCTTATAGCACCTTTTAGGAAATTAATATTTTCCTTGATGTTCCCGTTATAAATTGCAGATGCGCTAATTATATAATCAGGTCTCAAGGAAGCAACCTTCGTTATGTTGTTCCTGTTGACCCCTCCATCTACTCCTATTTCATAATGAAGATCCTGCTTCTCCCTGTAATCCCGCAGTATCTTTATCTTTTCAAGTGCGCTCTCTATAAGTGACTGACCTGAGAATCCGGGCTCGACAGTCATGACCAGGACGTAATCCACCTCAGCCAGCATTCTCTCAATCTTCGAAGGATCAGTACCGGGGTTTATTGCTATGCCTGCCTTCACTCCATATCCCTTGATATCCTTCATGACTCTTGAGGTCTGGACCGGGGCCTCATAGTGAAATGTGATGATCTTCGAAAAGGAACTGTACCTGTCAAGATACCTGTCTGGATTATCCACCATCAGGTGGGATTCAATATTCATCCCCATCTTCTTCCAGATTGCCTGACCGAGAGGAATCCCGAATGTCAGATTTGGAACAAAGTGCCCATCCATCACGTCAAGGTGAAGCCAGTTTACATTCGCAACCTGCGTCTCCCTTAAATCACGTTCCAGGTTCAGTTGGTCAGCAGATATTATAGAAGCTGAAAGCTCCATGATAGTCATATGAATCAGGCTCATAAAAGCTTGTCTTATGCTAATTATCATACAAAATTTCTATATACTGTATAAAAATAATACCTAATGAAAACCAAGTTCGACTCCCTGGACATAAAGATACTTAACGTCCTGAAGGACGATGCGACCTTGGGTTATACGGAAGTCTCAAGAAAAGTCAAGTCCCCGCCCACGACTGTTTTTCAGAGAGTCAAGAGACTGAAAGAACGGCAGATAATAAAGAAAATAGTCCCTATCATTGATCATGAACTTCTTGATTACAGCCTTACGGCATTTATAAAGTTATCAATAACAGACATCAAAGAGATGGACAGGATCGCGAAAGAGCTGTCCAAGCTTGACGAGGTGCTGGATATTCATCATGTAACTGGAGACAATGAGATAATGCTGAAGATCAAGACGAGGGACAATACAGAATTGAAGGATTTCGAGATAGAGAAGATAGGCTCCATCAAAGGTATAAAGAGCCTGGAGACAATGATAAGCATTGGAACTTATAAGGAAGACCCCAATATCAAGCTAAAATTGTAATGATAGAAATTACAGACCTCCACAAAAAATATTCAAGGAATTTTGTTGCACTCAAGGGACTGAACCTACTGCTGGACAATAGGGTCTCTACTATAATAGGAAGGAATGGCGCTGGAAAAACCACCCTTCTGAGAATACTGTCAACTCAGCTTTACCCGACAAAAGGGACGGCAATCATTGAGGGTTACGACATCATAAAGGAGACAAGGAAAGTCAGGAGCATTATAAGCAGCATTCCGCAGGAGGCACAGCCCATAGGAATACTGTCTCCAATGGAGCAGATCAAGCTGTACCTGATAGCAAGGGGATTCACGGCCCAGCAGGCAGGTAAGGAGGCAAGGTTTGCCCTGGACGAGCTCGACATGGACGAATTCAGGAACTCTCCATCTGACACACTTTCTGGAGGTATGAAAAGGAAGATGTTTGTGGCAATGGCTCTTGCTTCCAATTCAGATGTAATATTCTTGGACGAACCTACGACTGGACTTGACCCCCTATCAAGAATGGAAGTCTGGTCGGCAATCAAGCGATTGAAGAGCAAGATCATACTGACTACGCACTACATGGATGAGGCACAGGAACTATCAGATTTCGTTGCAGTTATGGATCAGGGCGATGTCATTTCGCGAGGTACGATCAAGGAAATACTGAAGGCGTTTGATGGTAAGATGAGAGCGGAGCGAATTGATGGCGAGACTTATGACATCAAGGTAGGAAACATCGCAGTAAAATACATAGACAAGAGCAAGGTAGATGAATTCCTGAGAATGGGATATGACATCAAGCAGGTCAACCTTAATGATGTATTCCTAACAAGGGGGATGAACCTTGAATCCTAGATTCATTGGGTATTTTGCCTGGTATTATGGATTCTTTGTAATCAAGAGGGGTCCTTCTTACCTTGTGGCATCCCTTTCCCTCCCTCTTACCCTTCTATTCATGGTGGGAATACTATCGCACGGGAACCTGATATCATTTGCTTTGATAGGTGGGCTGGTCTCCATCATAGCATCTAACTGCATAAACGGGGCGGCTGATGCAGCCTTTTTCAGGTTGCAGATTAAAATACAGGACCTTTTCGTAGCTACAAAAATAACGCCTGGCGATTATATGATGGGGCTGATCATGAGTTATTTAGTATTCTCCATCCCCGGTATCGTCCTATATGCTATTCTTGGTCTCTACTGGCACGTATTCACAATTGGCTCGGTATTGCCCATAATACTGATACTGATTGCAGTGACAATTTCTATTTCCAACATAGCTTTCATAATAGCTGGTTCAATGAAACACATCAGAAATGTATGGGGAATCACTGCCGTACTCTCAATTGTGATGACGGTGCTGCCTCCAGTCTTCTACCCATACACGTTCCTGCCCAAGATTGCGCTTTACGTTCTTTCAGCCTCACCTGTAACCCCCGCAGCTGTCCTTCTGCAGGGATATGTAGGTCTGGAGCAGCTGAATTATACGACCAATCTCATGGTACTGATTCTTTTTGCAGAAACCGTGATCCTGACAATTCTTGGGAGGCAGTTCATCAAATGGAGGGAATGAATTCCTTTTCTACACTGGGAAAGCCGAAATGTAGCTCTTAGGAACAAGAAAAATAATATAACGGAGGAGTTTTAGGTATAAATATGGAACCAGATTACGATCGTATATTTACCTCAATAAAACGGATGGTTTCAAGGAACATTCGTAAAGAAAGAACTGTCGGTCTAGCACTTTCATCATTTGACAGTCAGGTTGGTGCTTTCTGGGTCGACGGAGGCAATTACATAACTCTGAACAGAAACGTAGTTGAAGCAATGGATGCAAATCAGAGGAACCTGCAAGAAAAAAAGGCACTCGTGACTGTGCTTCTGATGCATGAATATATTCATTCCCTTGGTTTTGGCAGTGAAATTGCCGCAAGAGATCTGACTGCAAAAATTATTGAGAGAGAAATGGGAAGGGAGAGCCTGGAATACTCAATTGCAGAAAGCGGTCCATGGAATGTTTTCCCTTTCCTCTCTGAATACAGGGGAAGGATCAGTGAAAGAATTGATATAGTGAACAGATTTGGCAGCAGGGACACAGATTACATTGGGTGATTTATTCACCAGCTGACCCCATAACTATAAAGTGGAAGGGATAGAACGATAAGTTTATGTTGAAAGATTCATAAACTTAATGCCGGGCTGGCCGGGAGGATAGGCGTCTCCTGTTACCTGAAACCGTCTATATGCGGGGGCGACAGCCAGTAAAGGAGGCAACAGTCAATATGCATGCCCCTGAGATCCGCTGAGATTCTGTCCCTTCGGATCCGGGTAGTGCAGGGCAATCCCGGAGGGGAATGTCTTGCATCTCATCACAGGAATCCGCCAGGACCGGAAGGGAGCAACGGTTATGTGGACCTTGGATGCTGAAGGGGGAACGGAGTTGAGGGTCGAGGGGGGGAAGTGCCTATTCGACCGCCCTTTGATATTGGCGGCCCGGCTTAAATTAAGTATGAAAAGGACAAGCCTGAAAAGGGATCAAGAAAGGGAATAATTTTGCCCGGATTAATCATTGCAGGCATGAATTCAGGACGGGAGATAGATTAACCGGCTATTTTCACTCTGAACATGTGATGCATCCCATAATTACTTACAATGGGTCGACAGCCTTAAATTTAAATATGCTCTATTTCTAATCATCCTTTGAAATAAGAAATGATAATTCACGATGCAATTTACAGCTCCATAAAAATTGATGATAAGGCTTCAGAGATAATTGGGACAAGGGAATTCCAGAGGTTAAACACAATAAAACAGCTTGGATTTTCGTATCTCGTATTCCCCGGAGCCACTCACACCAGATTTGAGCATTCACTTGGAACCTATTACCTGGCAAGGGAAGCCGCAAAGAATCTGGAAATGAATTCCAGCGAAATTGCACAGGTATCAATTGCCGGACTCCTCCACGACCTGGGACATGCACCTTTCTCACATTCAATCGAAGAAGGAGTCGAGAGTTTATACGGAAAGGATCACGTTGAAGTTGCAATTGACATCATAACCGGAGAGGAGGGGTCTGGTAAAATTCCCTCAATCCTCAAGGAAGACCTGGATGATGTGGCAAAAATACTGCAAAATAAGAAAGGAATCCAAAGCAGATTGATCTCTGGAAATGGTGACATGGACCAGATAGATTATTTGGCAAGGGATTCCTATTACACTGGGGTGGCGTTAGGGGCAGTGGACGTCTCCAGGATACTTAACACGATCCACGTGTTCAACAATGAATTCTGCGTTTTGGAGAAGGGCCTTCCCGCTCTCGAGGGGTTGATGCTCGCGAGAATGTTGATGTACAGGACTGTATATAGATATAAACACTCATTGATTGCCTCGACAATTGCGAACGAAGCTTTCAGGAGCCTTTCACCCAGTTACGAGGAATTCATAACATGGGATGACTGTGATTTTCTATCTGAGATGAAAAGGAATGATAAGACGAGGGAGACCTACCGGAGAATCAAGGAGAGGAGCCTCCCGCCCGGGCTTGTTCTGGAAACAGACAGGAAGCAATTTGATGAGGTGAGGAGTGAACTTGGGGACTACATTGAAACTTCAAGCTATTTCAGCTCTCCATACAAGACGGAAGCAATTAAGATTCTTGATGGAAAGGAGCTCAAGCCAATAACGGAACTGTCAGGGATAATGCATTACCTGGAACAGGAGCTTCAGGGGTCAGGTATCATTGTGTTCAACAAGGAGAATGAAGAAAGATTGAGGGCCAAACTACTCAGGCGTGAGATAAAATTCCAGTAGTAAATTAGTTAAGTGAACGAATTATACAGAAATGTGCTCAGGCCAATTGGAAAAAGGGCGAAAGAGATTATTGACAAGGATTCTCTCAATTTTCTCTCCTATCCGGAAAAAGAAATGTTTCTTTGCATACTTCCGGAGATGAGCGGAGAAGAGGAGAACTATATTGCAAGTTCTACCAATAATTTCCTCGTTGCTATTTTTCCAATGGGAGAAGAGTTCTCTGAGAAGGTCAAGGCAAGCAAGGACATTCTGGCCAGGCTTGAAAGAAGGCATTCGAAGATTGTCCTCTACGATGATGAAATGAAGCGTTTCCCATACTACTCGTTCTCCAAACTAATGGAATTCAGGGAGCATCTAATTTACCTGCTTCACTGGGCGTACGTCCAAAAGCCTGAGATATTCCACGGTAGAAATGCAGTAGGCATGAGCTATTCAAAAATCAAGTATGAACCTGTTGAAACAATGGAGAATGTGAGAAGGAGCCCATGGTACGCGGTTGGCAGGGAAGAAATCTTTTCCTTCTCGAAATTCGAAACCGGTCACAAGGTCAATCCCGACCTGAACGAAATATTTGTAGTGAGTTTCAAGGATGATTAGATCCTGCTAATGTTTCCAGACCGAGGATAATTGAGGTTTGTTTGCTGATTTTTAACAATCAATTCAGGGCTCATTCTGATCATCCTCGATCTCTGTTTCAATCAACAGTCAATTCAATTATATCAGTTGCCGTTTCTTCAGGCTTGGTGATCATGGGCCAGTGACCGGCATCAATCAGCTTATAAGGGCCATATAACTTTCCCCATTTCCCGCTTATTATTTCATCGACCGGATCTCCGCTCAGTGTGCAGAAAATATATGAGCTCTCAATTGAATCAAATTTTTCAGAAAGAATGATAGGGTTCTTGGCATACCTGACTGGCCATGGAGTGGACTTCGAAAGAAGCCATTTCCGGTCATCTCCTTCTACATCCTTCCCGATGGCGTCAATTATACCTTCGTTGAAAGGTATTACGAAACCGTCTGTCTTGAATTCGTCTCCAAATATGCCCTGAGGGGTCCTGACTTTGCTGGGGAAGAATGCGTCCAAATACAATATTGATTTAATTTTTTCTGGAATGCGATCAGCAACAGCCGAAACCACTTTCCCGGCAAAACTATGGCCAATCAGCACAATGTCATCAAGGTCATTGTAATTTATGGTGTTGACGACGTCCAGGATGGCTGTTTCCAGATTCAAGAGATCAGTAGCAAGATGGACTCTATCCCCCATTCCGGTGAGGGTCACTGGAAAAGCAGGATATCCTTCCTTATTAATTATTGGAGTCACTCTGGACCAAACCCATGAACCAAGCCAAGCACCGGGAACAAGAACGTATGATGGCTTCTTCATGGAGATGAACGTCTTGGTGGCGTTTAATATATGTGTAAAGAAGCGAACTAATAATCAGGAAAGGCGAGCATTAGTTTGCACTGGCAATACTTCCAAGAGAGGCGTGAAAGGAACAAATTCAACTCCCACGTAACGCCACCAAAAACAACTCCAGCATGCAAGGTGAGGAAGGGGGAAAGCTGCCAATTCTCGGCTGTCATTCTAGGTCAATCTGATATGTTTCTTCATTTACAATTCATCAAATATGTCTCAGTTCTTGTCAATTCTAAATAAAAATATGTGAGATAAGTACCAGCTGTTAGACTCTATGTCCCTGAAAGGTTCAAAATGTCGACAAAGAAAAATAGATTAAGAGATAATGACTGAAGCATCATGAATGCAGAAAAATTATTTGACATGAACCAGAACGTTGAAGCAATATTGATCTACAACGAAGGGGAAGCAAGCACTGACCCGTCCTTCTTCTACTTCACGCAGCTGTCACGTGGCCTGTTCGAAGGATCTTACGTTTTCCTGACGAGGAAGAACCTGAAAGTGATAACAAGTCAGCTTGAAGAGGAAACGGCAAAATCAGAGCAACTTGACGTCATAGCCTTTTCCAATGGGGTGGAAAGAAAGAACAAATTAAAGGAATTGACTTCAGACTTCAATTTCATAGGAATTAATTTTTCAGGTCTGTCTCATAAGGAATTCCTTGGTCTGAGGCAAATTCTTCCCGACAAGGAATTTGTGGACGTCGGAGAGTCAATTTCCAATCTCAGGATGATAAAGTCAGAGAGGGAAATTGGGAAAATACGAGAAGCAGCGAAAATAGTATCGGAAGTGGCAGAGGTGATTCCTGAAAAGTTGAAAGATGGACTTACGGAAAACGAACTAGCTGCCATAGTGAATTTTGAAATGATGAAGAGGGGCGCATCCTCTCCCAGTTTCGATACAATTGCTGCTTTCGGAGCGGACGCCGCAGAACCCCATTTCACAGGGGGGAGTAGGAAACTGAAGAAGGGAGACGTGGTTCTGGTTGATTTTGGAGCCAGATACGAAAGATACTGTTCAGATATGACAAGAACTTTCTTTTATGGCAAGCCGGAGAGAATGATGCTTGATATGTACGAGACAGTACTGAAGGCGCAAAAAGCAGGCATCGAGGCAGTCTCTGCCGGGATTAATGGGAAGGATGTAGACAAGGAGGCAAGGAAGATCATTGATTCAAGCAAGTTTGCAGGGAAGTTTATCCACAGCCTCGGACATGGGGTCGGTCTCAACGTTCACGACCATCCTGCGCTCTCCCCATCATATGACTTCTTCCTGAAGGAGAACATGGTCGTAACTGTGGAACCGGGAGTTTATATTTCAGGTAAAGGTGGAGTACGCATAGAGGACGATGTGGTCGTCAAGAAGGAAGGATGTGAAGTATTGACGACTGCCCCCAAGGAACTAATAGTAGTATGAAAGAGGACCTTATAACAAAATATCCTTTCATAAAATCCGGGCTCAAAGAGTACTTCGGGTTCGGGAAACCTCTTTCAGAGTTCCTGGAAGAGAACTCAAATTATCTTGCCGACGTTTCAAGGGACATACTGGACGTCGTCAATGGAAAAGACATCTCTTTCCCAATCGAGCCAGACGAAAGAGTGAAGAAATTCATTCTTGCAAAGATCCTGCTCACCTTCATAAGGGATTACTTCGTGTCTGCAAGGTATGCGATCAGGGAAAGAAAAATTCTGTACGATAACATCGAGCTCGAACAGGATCACAGGAACATAATGCTTGTTGCAAAGGAACTAGGCATAAAGTTTGAGCTTAGAGACGGGCGGTATCTTGTCTCCGTACAATCTTTCCTGAAAAATGCGGTGGTATTCAATGACAAGGAGCTCAAACTGTGCAACCAGGAGATGATAGAAGGCAGGGTAGTCGCTGACAGGAGAATCATTGCAAAGTTGATCAGGGAGGCCTTTTACAGGATATACATGGAAGAAGTGAACAGTCTATCATCATTCCCGGAGGAAGTTTCGCCCATATTGAAAGGATATGCGGAGAAAATAATAGTCAGAGGGGGGCAGATCAGGCAGGAGAGGGCAAACCTCGGACCGCTGAATACTAAAGCATTCCCACCGTGTCTCACCATGATCATATCCCAGATGTCAAAGGGAATGAACGTGTCTCATCCGGCTAGATTTTTCCTTGTGACCTTCCTCCACCGAATAGGTCTTTCGAATGATGAAATATTCAAGTATTTTGGAGAAGTTCCTGATTTTGCAGAGAAAATAACAAAATATCAGATAGAACATATAACAGGAACCGGGAGAGGGAGAGAATACATGGTCCCGTCATGCAATACCCTTATGTCACTTGGTCTCTGTTACAAGGAGACGGATGAACTATGCAGATCAGGGGTGATAAATCACCCCCTCAATTACTACAAGAGAAAGAATGTCCGTAGAGGACCTGAACGGAAAAATGAAGTAAATGGTGAGAAGACAAATCACTGAAGTGAAAGTATGAAAGCGGGCAATGAAAACGTTATTGCAGGCCAGACTACTCAACTTCAATTGATCTGTAAACCTTGGCCGCCCTGTAAATGGAATTAATCAGGCCTGCAAGACCGAGAAACAGCAGAGTCCAGGAGATTATATAAAATCCATAAATCCTTCCGGTGAACAGCTGGATCAATATTGCTGCCAGAATTATTACCAGTCTGTCAGCCCTCCCAGGGAAACCACCGTACAACCTTTTCTGGCCAATTGCTTGAGCCTGAGTACCAACATAACTTGTCAGGAAAGTTCCAGCTATGGCTAAACTCCCGAAATAGATATTGCCATATGCACTGATTGCAAGTGCAAATAGAACTATGAAATCCACATACCGATCTATCAGGTGGTCGAGAAAATCACCTTTCAACGATACTTTGTTGAACAGCCTGGCCACAGTGCCGTCCAATGCATCAAAATATGCTGAAACAAGGAGGGCAACGAAGGAAAAAACAATGTATCCATAATAAAAAAGGAATGCAAACACCAGGGAGATGACCAGGGACAGGACAGTAATCAAACCGGGACTGACCTTCCCCATTCTGGCTGCTACTGGGTCAATCAGAAATTTTGTGCCGGATCTACCTTTATCTAGAACCAATCCATCATCTCCATAAGCAGATCGATCTTATCTTTGTCTTCAAGCTTTCCTTTGATTATGTTCTCCACAATAGCCACAGTATCATCAATGTTTTCATTCAGAACTTCGAAAACTCGTCCAGGATGCAATTCCTCTGCTTCCGCTCCGATCAGGTCTATAGCCTCTGCTTCCACGTTATCCATTATCTTCTTTTTGGCGTACCCTCTCTTCGACAACCTATCCTCAACATCGTGAAGGTGTGAACGAAGCACAATAACCAGATCACACTTCAGGTAATGGCTCAGATGACTCGCCACTATTCCATCAACCCTCAGTCTCCCTAGGCAGTCAGTATCAATAAGTTTCTCGTTTTCCTCAGTTCCATCAACGCAATCGTTCGCTATGTCGATCATTTCGTGGACTTCATATCCCCTGCTTCTCAGCAATGCGATCAGGGAAGATTTTCCAGTTCCTGGCGTCCCGGTTATGCAGATCAAGCTATCACGCCGAGCTTGAGGGGTCTCGATAGATGCCTTCTGGCGACTATCGGAACTTCGTATGTTTCAGCGGCTATGCCCCTGGATGCATCCTTCGCCTCTCCCTCCCCTCTTTTACCACATCTCCTGCATCTATAACCTTTCCCTTTTCCCACGCTTTCCATCTTGATATTGCAGTTCAGGCATAAGGGAGGCTGAATTTCCAGTACGTTTGACAGGGATAGGACCTTGAATTTCTCAAGGTTGATGTAACCTTCCTTTGTGACGCCCCCGAATAATCTCAGTCTGTCCCCCCTTCTCAGTTTGGTGACAGTCTCCCTGAATTCTTTTGTGGGCTGCATAGCGACTGCCTTAATGCTTCCACTTCCATCGGAAAAATCAAAAATGGCCACACCACCCCGTATCATGACAGGATTGCTTGCGACTACCCCATCTATTATCGATGAATCGTATAGGCGGGTTCCGCTTATCGTCCTCCTTACAAGGTGGTCATCAGTTCCCTGATTTGTCTTATAGATTATGTAGGAGTCGTATGGCTCGCTCTCTATGTATTCCAAGGTCCGGTGCAGATTGACATGGTCTATGCCCCTTATCCCGAAGAGCACTGGTGTCTTGGTGGTTGGCCTTATTGCATTATAATTGTTTGCAAAGTCAAAATTGTCGAATGTATCAGGAAAATTTCTCTCCAGATACTCTGCCCCAAGGGGGGAAACAAAATGATTTCCGCCCCATCTTTCCTTCTTGAGGTACGATATCAGTTCATAGGTCGCGTGCTTCTCTGGCCAGGAATTCGCTGCGTTGGCCCCTACAATCCCAACATCTCCATTGATTGTTTCTATTTCTCCCCCGATCCTTCCCTTGACTTCCCTGTAGTCGACGAATTCTCTTACTGCTTCCCAGTAAAAGTTTTCATTCTCCCTTTCTCCTGTTACTATGACAGCAGGATTAGTCTTCTCGTCCCTTGGGGAGAATTCTTCAATTATGCTCATCAGGTCTATGTCCAGTTTGGCTTCCTCGAATCGTTCATATGAATGTACAGTCTCTCCGTCTATTTTCCCAACTTCCTGTTTAGACCCCATTCCCCTCCCTAGGGTAATGGATATTGCCGCATTTCCCCTTGTCTTGAGCGGGATGTTAGGATTAAGGCGCACCAATCTGGGAAAACCTATCAGGTCCAGGCTTGTCCTCTTCAGTATTTCGATGGTGATATAGGTGGTGCACATCTCCCTGGCAGAGTCTGTATCATCAATCCCTATGATAGGCATTATTTCCCGAACCTCCTGTTCCTCCTCTGGTAATCCCTTATGGCTTTTATGAGATCCAATCTTGACATTTCTGGCCAGTAAACATCCATGAAATAGAGTTCGGAGTAAGCCGATTGCCAAAGAAGGAAATTGCTTATCCTCTCCTCCCCTGACGTCCTTATTATGAGATCCGGGTCTTCAATTTCCCCTGTATAGAGATGCCTGTGCATTACCTCATCGTTTATTGTTTCAGGTTCAATCGTCCCCTCCCTCACCTCTCTGGCAATATTCCTGATTGCGTCAAGTATCTCCTCCCTTCCTCCATAAGCAATGGCAACATTCAGGAGATACCCATCGTAGTCCTTTGTGGCTTCCTCCGCCCTTTTTGCCGCCTTCCTCACAAATTCCGGCAGGAGGTCTATCCTTCCTATGACCTTTATCCTTATTCTGTTCTTAATAACCCTTTCATCCCTTGACATATCTGTAAGGCTTTCAGCGTAGAGATTCATAAGGTATTCAATTTCATCCGCGTCCCTGCTGAAATTTTCAGTTGAAAATGCATATACAGTGACAATCTTTATCCCAATATCAAAGCACCAGTCGAGGAATTCTTCAAGCTTTTTCTTTCCCATGGCGTGTCCTTCATTCGAAGTCAATCTAAGCTGCCTTGCAAATCTCCTGTTGCCATCCATTATCACAGCTATGTGACGTGGAAGAGGCTCCTTTTTTATCGATTGGAGCAGGTTCTGCTCATACCTCTCCTTGACTCCTGTAAATATTGAATCAATTACCCCTTGCCTAGGCATCTCAGATGACAGATGCAATCATTGGAAATAATTTTTTATATCAACCTGAGAAGATAGTAAAAAAGGGAGTCCTCAGGAGAAAAGCCATGAACCTCCCTTCTTTCGAGGACGTCAACAAAGTTCCATCTGATGAGAAAGTCTTTACTTGCAAGATTGAAAAAATGTACCACCGTTCCCTTTCCATACCTGCGAACAATTTCTTCTGAAGTTCCTATGTCCTGGGTAGGATTATTCATAATGACCTGGTTGGGTGATATACAGTGTGCAATTGAATTGGAGTCTGCAATTATTGGATTGCCCTTCAGCCTGTTCAGTCTCAGATTATATGATAGCAGATCAATCGCAAACGGATTGACATCAATCGAGATGGTGTTGATATTATTCTTGAGAAGGAGCAGAGAGATGGGGCCGACTCCAGCGTACATGTCCAGAACGAGTTTGTGTTCATATTTCAGTACATTTTCAAGAAGGTGAGACCTGATGCTCGCGAGTCGGGGAGAGAAGTATGCCTTTTCAACGTTCACCTTCATCCTGATCCCATTTTCCTTCACTATTCCCTCTGGTTCACCTTCGCCGGCTACTCTAGTCAGTTTTCTCCTCCTCTCCCTCCCAAATACGCCTTCGTCAATGAAGACGGCCCGTGGCTTCCGTTTTAACAATATTTCATCCATTATGGCTTCCCAGCCAGCTCTTCTCTTAATTACGTAAAAGTCGCCTATGCTTTCAAAGCTCCCAACGTGTCTCATCTTCTTTGAATGAGACTCTTCGAATTCCCCCTCCTCATCAGAATGCCTCACTGGAACCAGTACAAATTCTCCTTCATGCTTGATTCTGAAGCCATTCAAGAATTCGCCTTTCTTCCTGAGTCTGTCTATCTCCTTCTCTGCATCTTGTTTCAGGACCCTCATGAAATTTATTCTCAACTATGGAAAATGTAATAAATTAAGATAAACTTTAGTCATTGTGTTTTGTCCAAAATGCGGTTCAATGATGTTTCCCAAAGGTGGCAAGTGGCAGTGCAGGAAATGTGGATATGAAATGGACATCAAAGCAGAAGAGAAGAAGGGAATTGTGGAGAAGGGGAACAAGAAAGAAATGATAGTGGTGAAGAAGGAGGAGATAGCCCTACCGATGGACAGATCAATCCAGTGCCCGAAATGCGGGAATTTCGGCGCGTACTGGGAGACGATGCAGACCAGGGGAGCAGACGAGCCAGAAACAAAGTTCCTAACCTGCGTGAGCTGCGGGCACAGATGGAGAGAATATTAGATTGACTCTAATTGATAATTCCACACATCACTGATAGGGAATCATCCGAAACCAAGAATGTCCTTTTTCTTCTGTTGCTGCAAGTTTGGCATTGGCACAGGAGGTGGTAACCTGAGGTCTCTTGCCAGTGTGATTGTTTCCACTATGGATGAGGTGAAAATAGCCCCCTGAACCTCTGAAGCAGCCCCCTCCGGCAATTCCTTGCTCTTCTTCCATTTCAGTTCAAAATCTTCTGTGCCTGAGTAGAGCAGCGATCCTTCAACAGATATGTTTCCAAGGCCTGAAAATGTTGAGACGAATTTGTAGAATACTCTCTGGAATTCCCCTTCCTTCCTGACATCAAGTATGGATAAATTCTGGTCTATCCTGATCTCCTGCTGTCTTGCATCTATCTGAGAAAACCTCTTTCCCTCTATTGATGTAATTTCCAGATCTTTGATCACGGTACCCACAATCCTATCTAACTAATTTGTCTTTTCTATTTTTCACATAGAAATCTGGATAATGTTCATAGGGTATTGGGTCTTCAATTCCTGCCTCCATGAAACCCTTCAATCTGAGCTTGCAGGAATCGCAAGTTCCGCAGGCCTTTTCCCCTCCTTTGTAGCAGGACCAAGTGAGTTCCAGTGGAACTTTCAATTCATCTGCGATCCTGACTATATCTGCCTTGGTAAACTTCAATAGAGGAGCCTCGACTTTTATATCTCCTCCCTCCACTCCCACCTTCGTTGCAAGCTTGAACGTCTTGTTGATTGACTCGAAATATTCAGGTCTGCAGTCCGGATAGCCTGAATAATCCAGGTGGTTTGCGCCAATGAATATCCTGTCCGCTTTGATGACCTCAGCAAGTCCAAGTGCAATCGATAGAAGTATAGTATTCCGTGCAGGAACGTAAGTCATTGGAATCTCCTTTCCAATTTGATCGATGGGAGCATCTGGAACTTCAATTTGATCAGTTAAAGCACTCCCTCCAATTGTCCTCAGGTCGAGTTTCATTATCCTGTGTTCCACCTTGTAATAATCTGCGATCTTCCTTGCTGATTCAAGTTCCTTTTTGTGGCGCTGTCCGTAGTCGAATGATAGGGCAGTGACTTCATACCCTTTGCTGAGGACAAGCGCAAGCATCGTCGAGCTATCCAGTCCTCCTGACAGAAGTGAGACTGCCCTATTTTTTCCAGGATGACTTTGCATATTGCCCCGGTCCCTCGTGAACTTCTATCTCAACTGCTTGATAATTCCCCACCATTGTTTCCCTGAACCTCTGGAGAATGTAATTGCTCAAACATTCTGCCGTGCTGTCCTTTATCGGGAGGAATCTGCACTCCTCAATAGGGAACTCGTACTCCTTGTCCCTTACTCCCACTTTCACAGACCGCTCGGTCCTCTCTATTTTCACTGAAGGATTTTCAGTAGGTATGAGGATCCTGTGATCCAGAAAATCTGCTATTTCCTTAAGGGAGTTCTTGGCAGAGGAGAAGTCAAGAAAGTACGACTTATCACCCAATTCTCCCGCTATCCTTGCAGAAAGTGAATAATCGTGCCCGTGAATCCTGTCACACTTCCAGTCCCCAGGAATAAAATGAGCGCAGGAGAATCTTATGTTTGAAAAGTTCCCGTCAATATATATTTCCATAAACCGGTATATGGGAATCTGGTATATTTTTTATTGAGGAAAGGGTTATTAATAATAAGTAAATAATGAAATATGACTAAGGTTCTGTATCTCGTTCTTAGTGGAGAAGATTCTCCACAGAAGTTCGATCTTGCAATTATCAGCGGTTTGAGGTCTATAGAAAATAAGAGATTCGAGGATCTCAAGCTACTCTTCTTCGGTCCAAGTGAAAATATGCTCGCAAAGGCAAAAGGAGAGAGGGCAGAGAATATAAAGAAGTTAATTGAGATGAAAGCGGTTGATTCGGCATGCGTTGCCGTGGCCAAAAATAATGGAATAGAAAATGATCTAAAATTATTGGGGGTCAGTCAGGAGCCATACGGTGCGAGGCTTGCTCACTTTCTCTCTGAAGGTTACGCTGTTGTCACTTTCTGAGCCGCATGGGGAAGCGAATGCTCAGGAAGTGAGAGTTGCACCAAAAATGGACGGATGGTCTGTGTCGCCAATCGGAGGAATGAGCAGTATAGCCCGGTTCTTCGGTAGATACTGTTCATATCCTTTGAATGTCACAAATATCACGTCCGGGCCATAGAAATCAGATTTCTCCCTTATTCTTGATGGTTTCCTTATGTCAGAATATTCGCATTCCACAGCTATCTTCTTGCCATCATTCATCAAGACCAGATCAGGTTTTCTTTCATTGATTTCCACATTTTCAAACACCTCCAGCCCCTCACTCTTGAAATAGAAATAAGCCCGTGTAACAAGATACCGGTGATATATGGATTCCGATCCCCTTGCAGTTCTCGACCCGATCTTTTTCAGATACTCTTCTGTTGGAATGATCTTTCCATCAACCAAGGTTGCAAGATTGTTGGAAATCAGTATGTGGGAAAAGTAAGGGTCGAATTGGTTGGGAATTTGTACATTATCCCGGTCATCGAAATCGTAGAACGAACTATCAACCTCATATTTCCTTTCTGCCGCATGCCTCATTGCAATTCCATTGAAATGGTTGCTCTCCCTTGGTATTAGTGCAACGAACTCATGAAATCCGGGATTCTTGAATGAGAGTCCGTAACTCCTGAATGCCTTCTCATCATCCGGAGAGAGCTGGAAAAGGAAGAAATTGTGAACATTTGTTTTCAACGCTTCCCTGATTGGAATTGGTAGATTGGAAAGAGATTGAGTCGCCGCAGTTAACCAGAGTCCAAATTTTCTGCCCTCGTTTATGAACTTCTGTGAAATGAAGGGAGAAATCGTCTGGAATTCATCTATCACGAGGACAGTATTGCGCATCCTGCCAAGGAGTATGTTGTTCCAAATTTTGTAAAGCATCATTATTGCAAATGGTCTTGATATTGCTGATGATGAGTGTTCTGCTGAAAGGTCAACATAGAGCGTCCCCTTGAATTTTGATATGTCGTAATAGTCGCTTCTGGAGGAGAATATTTTCTTTGAAGCGTCGCTCGAGACCAGTGGCAGTATCTTGTTCATCGAAGAGGAGATGAAGTCGTATCCCTGATTGAAAATGGTGTAGAATTGCGACCTGTCCTGTTGTTCCAGCGAAGATGCAAAGTCCTTCCTTGCATAGTAATTCATCAGAAGCTCAAGCATGTCAGTAATCGTTGGCATCACCCTGTATTTCTGGAGAAGTCTGGGAAGGATTGTGAATACCGTCTCAATCCTTGGTCCCCATGTACCATGGGAGAAGGTTTCCTCATTGGAGAATATGTCCTTTAGGGTAAAGATCACGAGGTCTTCATTTATGGTCTTCTCTGTCTCATTCTTATAAGGAAGTATTCCCATCAGGTTGAATTTCAGGAAACCCACTCCGTTCAAAAAAAGTGGTGAGAGAGAAATGATGGACGAATCATCACCTCCATATTTCCACAGCTCACCGTGTGAATCAAAAACTATCACATTCTTGCCTGCATCCCTGTAGACATCTATGAGCTGTGCGAGAAGGTTTGATTTTCCGGAGCCGGTCTTCCCAAGCACCAAGGAATGGCTCTCCAGGAATTCTTCTGGGAAGCTGATTGTCTTGCCGCTCAATGGGAACCTGAAACCATCTTTATAGGGCCAGTAATCCATTGTCCTTCCCTCCAATCACAAATGACATTGCCTCCCCATCCGTCGCAATTATCCTGTGCCCCCTTCCAAAAGATAGCATCTGTTTCCCGTCCCTTGATGAATAAGACCTCGCAAGGAATGGCACGTGTATCTTGAAGGCATGTAGCGACATTCTGTATTTTCCTCCTAGTGCAATGCGCTGGTGCGGAAATACTGGAAGGTATCTCTCTGTCTCTACAGTTATGACATCTCCCAATACAGTCATCATCGACGTCTCGATCAAAAAAGGGAAAAAAGAAAAAAAATAAAATTTGGGGGGATTCAAAAGAAAGACATTTTCCTGCCTGCTGGGGAAGTGTACTGCTGTCCCAGTTTCTGAGTCCAGTTCGTTCTTCAGGTAATCTTCAACATTCCTCTCGCTGTCCTTCAGTGATACCGTTATAGTCAGAAATCCACTGTTCCTGATTGCTATCCTGGATTCCCTTCCAACCAGAAGAAATGTCAGAAGACGTGAAAGATGTTCCCTGTTCCTGGGGAAGACGTCAACAAGTCTATCCATCCAGATTCACTCCTGAAGTGCGTTTTCCAGTGTGCCGAAAAGTACCAGAGCTTCCTCCTCGCGCAGGGGAATATTTAAAGTCCTTCCCGAAAAATCGTACCGAATGCAATACTCAAATTCCCCATCCAAAAAACTTTTATACAATCTTTTCTCTACTATCATTGCAATCACCATTTTTTTATTTCATTTTATCCGACAGAATTTTTCATAAAGCCCAGTCAAAGCAAAATTACGCGGTAGAAATCCATTCACAGTTTGAAAGTCCTGTAGAAAAATCACTCTACTCCAACACAGGCATTACGCACTGTTTTTGTCTGAATACTCAGTATCTGTCGTATAAAATGAAACAATTCTTGAAATAGAAACTTATACTTAAGTTTATTCCATATTTAGGTCGAGTGTCAGTTTTCGTCAGCTTCAGTGCAACCCAAATTTAACAAATAGAATTATATAATCAATATTTAATACGTCCATGATAAAAATGCCCGGGGAACGTGTGGAGAAAGACTGGCTTTCAAGACTTGAAGATGAATTGGGGAAGAAGGAGAAGCAGGTCCTGAAGGACAGCTCAATGACAACAGGAAAGAAATCAGAACTTAACCAGAAGATACTGACCGATTTATGGCTGACTTGGGTAAGATTCAACAAACAGGATATACATTTCACAATTGATCCCCCTCCAAATAAATGGCTGGAATTCACTTCATACCCAGATAAATTCACTCTCAGGAATGATTTCTTCTTTGAGACTGTCAACAATATAACATTCAGAGATACTGCAAAGGAAATAGAGAGGCTTGGAGATTCGTTGAAGATAGTTTATAAGAAGGAAGAAACAGAGAGCATCAACGTGATTTTCGAATATTCAGAAGGAGAGAAATATGACAGGTATACAGGCTGGCACAGGTATTTTACGCAGTACATCCTCTACGAATCACCGCTCAAAGAAGTGAAGTTGGAGGAGATCGAGAATATTTTTCTTTCAGTAATGGCAAAATGGTATGAGAGTCAACTGAGAAGGGACAGAGAAGTCATACTCAAGGAGATAAAGGAGAACTATAAGAAAGGTGAAACATTTATTGAATGAGGCCACTCAGCTCCTCTACCTGGAAGGTATAGATGGATCGTACATAAAGGAGGTAGAGGTAAATGTTGTCGGATATGAAAGTGGGGGATACATCTTAGACAAAACAATGATGCACTATGAAGGGGGAGGACAGCCGGGAGACAAGGGATACCTTCTAACAGCAGAAAAAAAGGCGACAGTATTCAACGTGAAAAAGAAAGGGAGCAAAGTTCTGCATCTATCCACTGATGGTAACATGTCTGGCAGGGCTAAATTAGTGGTGAATTGGGAAAGAAGGTACAAAATAATGAAGATGCACACCCTCCAGCACGCAATTTCAGCTTTCATATTCAAGGAGGGGTCGATGACGATGAAATCGGAGGTATTTCCAGGCAGCGGTTTTATTGAAGTTGACAGGCCCCTGCGAAAGATTCCTGAGGGTGCATACAGTATCGCTACTGAAAAAAGGAATGTGTCCAGGAGGTTCATAGATAGGAAGGATCTCAACCCAGAGACGCTGAAGAGATGCAACCTGGAGAAGCTGCCAAAATCTGTGGACAGGATATCTATAGTGGAGATTGAAGGGATGGACATATGTGCCTGCGCCGGCACACATCTGAGGAATACGGGCGAAATCGGGGAATACTGGATCAGGAACACGGGAAGAATAATAGAATTCGGTTTAATCTGACAAAATTCCATGACTGGCTCATAGGTTGCTCTTAAGCCACCATAATTCATTTGGCAAAGGTCTCTCGGTTATCAAGTCCTTCATTTGGGCGCTTCTATGCATAGGTACACATTATTGCAGGCGGATTTCTTTTTCATTGCAACAGACAACAGTTTTTTTTCTTCCGTTGCTTTCCAGTTACTGAATTCGCAGATACAGTATTTGGAATTCAACCCTGAAATCATAGCGGTTTCTCAAACAAGATGGAATCGAGAAAAACGACTGAGGCGAGCCGCAGGACCAACTGTCAGCATATAAATTGCAAAAAGGATATTAATTGGGTATCCATAAATAAAAGATGAGATTTACCGTGCCGTTCCTTGCATTGGTCCTTTTATTGTCGACGTTTGCTTTTTATGGGATATCAGGTACCCCCGTATCTTCTTCCGGTCAAATCAGTATGCAGGGACACTTTCAATCAAGGTCTCCAGGTTTTGTATATGAGACCCTTGCACTGAATAACCACACTTTGCTGCATGGAAATTACATAAGGGATTATGAAGGGGAGGGACCCTGGGCAATATTTTACGATAATTTCAGCGGGGATGTTTACGTCTCTTATTCAAACTCCGGAAACCTTTCAGTTTTTAATGGTACCACGCTGCAATTCATAGAAAACATCTCCCTCAATGGCACATCTTTTGAATTCCAGACAGATCCAAAGAGCGGTGATCTTCTTGTCTATTCCACCAATGGTTCTGGAATATACTTCATAGATCCATCCAACGTAATTACAAGGTACAACCCGTCTCTTTCAGCAATAAGGATTGCAGTAGACCCCAATCTCGACTTCCTGTATCTTATGGAGTGGGATGGATCGGTTGAAATCGTTTATGAACCAAATCTGGAACCCATTAAGACACTGAACCTTTTTGGGGCAGACATAGTTTACAACCCTCTGAATGGCGAAGTCTACGTCTTGAACATAAATGGGACCAATTCAAATCTGTTAATAATCGATGGACTGACTGTTGTAAATACCGTCGGGCTTGGTCCATTTGGGATAGAGATGAAACTTGATTTGACAAGCAATGTTCTGATTGTCACGGGAGATGGGGCAATTTCAGAATACAATGCATCAACTGGACAGGAAATCCGCTCTATTGGAATTCAATTTTATGGAATTGGTTTTTCGACTCTTTATTGCAGCGGGAACGGCTACCTTTATGCAATCAGTCATACCATTGGGCAGGTGCGTGTATTTGACCTGAACGGAAATTACATTACGGGGATGAATGTTGGTCCGTGGCCCTCACCTACCTCAGAAGGCTCTGCGTATGACGGTGCAATTAGTTCTGTTCTCCTGGTCAACCGGGGCTCTGACACTATGACAATAATTCCCCTAACGATCTATGAGGTTCAATTTAACGAAAACTATCTTGAAACAGGGACCGACTGGGGTGTCACCATAGGCAACCTGACCGAAGAATCCAATGGAAGTTCTATCGCCTTCATCCTTCCAAATGGGACTTACCATTACAGGATCACTTATCCTTCTACCTACACTCTCTATAATCCTGAAGGTAATCTGACAGTGAACGGGAACGTTATCATTGAAAACCTCAATTTCAACAGTCCCTTGAATCTTTCACTAATCAGGATATATTCAGTTGGCCTGCCACTGGGCCAGAAATGGACTGTGAGGATAGGGAATATTTCGCTGAGTCAGTACAATACCGCACTTGCCGGAAATTTTTACTATGAGTACATAGCATTTTACATTCAAAACGGAATCTACAATTATTCTATTTCTTCTCCAGGTTACAGGGTTGTTTCTCCATATGCGACGGACTGGGAGTGGTCCATTTATTCAAATCCATTCCAGCCAGATTTCCCTCAACTGACGAACCTCTCTTCGACCGGTACCATTAACACATTCAATTCATCGCAATTTGCTGCTTATTTCAAGATAGCAAAGTATGACGTAATTTTCTCTGAGAACGGTCTTGCAAATGGTACTTATTGGAGCATAGACCTGAATGGCAATGTGCAAGGCACCAATGGGGAAAACATAACGTACAGCCTTCCGAACGGAACATATTCCTTTAATATAAGCACTATGGGGACGATCTCTCCTTCATTTTCGGCTTATTATGGCGTGAATGGCTATAATGCAAGCATTTCAGGAGGTACGATTAATATAAATTCTACAGGCGAAAAAATGATCGTGAACTTTACCCGCAACCTATCAATGAGATATGCAAATTTCACTTTCATAAACTATCCTACAGATTATCTTAAAATAATCCAGATAGGGAACATTTCAGAATACACCGTATTTGGCCAGAATATTTCGTTCCTCCTCAAAAGGGGGGAATATACTGGCAGGATTATGTCCCCCTTCGAGAATAATATGCTTTATCCCTGGTTGGGGGGAATCTATGTCAGGGAATACGCGACTGACGTTAATTTCTCCCTGCAGAACAATTACAGTACTTCAGTCGCCATCAAGATACCGAAGGGGTACTATCTTACGACATTCAGGACAAATGAGACTCCTCACATGTCATCTCCTTTTATCTGGATAGGGAAGGGGAATAATTTTACAGGTATGTTCCTATCTCAGAACTCAACAGTCTATGCATATCTGACAAATGGAACATACCAGTTCCTATCACTGCTTATATATTCCAATTTCACATTCTCGATTTCACCTATTTCATCACCTTATTTCTATGGGTGGTATGGAGGTTATATTGCGAAAACATTTCCAAGATATCTGCCATCAAATGGAACGTTCAGCGTCAGTGGACAAAACAGTACTGTTTTCCTGAATTTCGAAAAAGAATATCTTGTAACAGTGAGGGTCAATGGCATATCGCAGGGACAGGGATTCACTCTCATATTCAATGGTCAGAAATTTGAGTCGACAAATGGAAGTGTTACGCTTCTAGAGCCGAATGGTACGTACAATTACACCATAAAAATAAATGGAGTGGGGGATCATTACGTCCTGGAAAATGGCAGTGGCTCAATATCTGTCAACGGTTCAGATTATGCCCTGGAAGTTGACGAAATTCCACTGCATGAGGTGACATTCGACATCACTGGTTCCGTGAGGTTCCCGGTCACTATTGTTGTCAACGGGATCGAGTACAATGCTACGGGAACTCTTTCTCTCTATCTAAGGGACGGCACATACAGTTACAGAATAATCACTGTTCCAGGGTTAAAAACAGTCAATGGCAGTGGTACCTTCACCGTGAATAACGCGTCCGTGATTCTGACAATAGCAATAGAAAAATCATCTCCTCCTCAAAACTATAATTCGTTTTACCTAGTCACAGGTAGTGTACTGGTTTTGCTTGCAGTGGTGGCTGGTTGGGAGGCGGAACGTAGGAGAACCAAGAAAAAATAAGAAGGCAAGGCAATAAAAAGCACCAATTTTCATTTGTGGTCACTCATATGACCAGATGATTGGCCTCCTCGTTCCAAGAATAGGGGCAACCTTATCCCAATTGGCAACTATTGAATAACAGAATGAAATCAATAGTAAGAAATATGCAGCACAGATGGGTTGTATTCATGGACTTGGATGGGACAGTCTGGGATCATCTTGATGTATCAATAACCGATCCACCTTACAGGAAAATTTCCAATGATAGCATAGAGGATGAAAAGGGGGTCAGACTGTCACTTTTGCCAGGAGCAGTCGATTTCGTGGACTGGGTGAGACTGAACGGAGGCATAATATCAACGTGCAGTTGGAATATCTACGATAAGGCAATGGGTGCACTGGTTGCTTTTGATATAGCAAATAAATTTGACTACCACAAAATATCCATGAGTCCCAGGAAAGACCTTGCGATGGAGGAAATTATACGCCAGCTTAACGGAAAAGGAGTAAGAATAGAAAATAACCTGATTTTTTATTTAGATGACAGGGACATTCACATGAAGGAGATAGCTGCAAGATTTCCAGGTCTGACGTTCTTCCATATGTGGAAAAAAGTCCGTAGTTTTGAGGAAGTGAAGAAAAAAATTTCTGAAAGTATCAATTAAAGTAAAACGATATCTCAATTTTCCCCCTTGCTTCTAAAACATTTTAGCGTGATAAAAGGAACGTTTATTTAGAGATATCCTATAATTACTTGGATCATCAAGGGGTTCATTCAATGAACAAATGGTTTTTGATGTTGGGATATGGAACAATAGTTGCAGCGTCACAAATGCTGTGGCTGACATTTGCGCCAATCACCACAATAGCCGCCACTGAAATGAATACTTCAATTTCAAACATCGGAATTCTTTCTCTCGTTTTTCCTCTTGTCTATATAATACTGGCAATTCCACTGTCTAGATGGTTGGACAGGTCTTTCATTCCCGCCATAATCACGGGGGTATTGCTCACAGGGGTTGGAGGGGTACTGAGACTTGCCGCCCCATTCAGTTTCCCTCTTCAGTTGTCATGCCAGATAATAATATCGATAGGACAACCGCTTCTCCTGGGAAGCCTGGCAATTGTCCCAGTATATTATTTCAACGAATCTGAAAGACCATTAGCAATATCCCTTGGAAGCCTTTCGCTATTCATTGGGATAATCATTGCAACAGCCGGTGGTGCATTGATCTACTATCGCGCAGGTTACACCAGCATGTTGCTTATGGAAGCAATTCCAGGCATACTTGGCATGATTTTGGTGGGGACTGCACTCGCAGGGACTAAGATACCAACTTTTGTCAGGAGAAAAGGCCCTAAGTTCAGGTTCACTCCTCTCCATTACAAACTGGCGATCATGCTTTTTGTGGGAATGGGAGTATATGATGCCCTCGATACGTGGCTACAACCCATGATCTCTGGATACGGTATATCAAACCAGGCAGGGAACATACTGGCACTGATGACATTCATGGGTATTCTGGGAGCCGGCATACTCCCCCAAATAGTTTCCAGGAAGAACATGAGGAAAACTGCAATACTTGCAATAGCAGCGGTGAGCATAATAGCGCTGGCTGTGGTTTCGCTGGAGAAGAACCTGTTCCTAATTACAGGATTCTTTGCCATAGATGGATTCTTCCTTCTTGCCGGATTGCCAATCATAATAGAATGGGCGGAGAGTTCCACTCCTGCAGCCAATCAGGGACAGGTGACAGGGTTCATCATGTTATTTGGCAATCTTGGTGGGTTGGTGCTTATATTCATTGGCGATTTCCTCATTTCCCTCAAGAATGGCAATCTAATATTTGCTGCAGTTATGTCTCTTTTCCTCGTTGCGCTTATTCCAATGGTTATGATGATTCCCCCGACACAGATCAGTACCAGAGGAATCGAATCTAAATGAGGTGACCAGAATGGATATACAGGAAATGATGAAAGAAATGGAAAAGATTTTCAAGCCTTACGAAACATCTGAAATGTCTTTCCGGGAAATTCCTGAGAAGGGCGTTGAGAAAACCACAATCCTGACAGAAATGGAGAAAATTATTTCAAAGGAATCTGAAAAATGGAAAGAAGGAAAGGTTTCGGGGGCAGTGTACCACGGTGGCATTGAACACATTGAATTCTCCAACAGCGTAATGGCACTGGCCTCCCAGAACAACCCTCTCCATCCGGACGTTTGGCCAAGTTCACTAAAGTTTGAAAGGGAAATAGTATCAATGGTGACAAGGATGCTTCACGGAGATGATTTTGTCAGGGGTTCCATAACCTCAGGAGGGACGGAAAGCATTCTCCTTGCGGTGAAGACTTACAGGGACATGGCCAAAGTGGAGAGAGGTATAAAGGAACCGGAGATAATATATCCGAAGTCCGCACACGCTGCTTTTGAAAAGGCGTGCCAGTACTTCGGGATAAGGGGAGTTGTCACAGGACTGAGAGACGATTTCTCAGCCGATCCGGAGGACATAAAGGAAAAAATCACCAAGAATACAATAGGAATAGTGGCTTCAGCTCCCTGCTTTCCCTACGGGGTCATCGACCCAATTTCAGATATTTCAAGAATAGCTGAGGATAAAGGAATTCCGTTCCACGTTGATGCCTGCCTGGGAGGCTTTTTGTTGCCCTGGGCAAAAGAGATTGGGGCCGATGTCCCGGATTTTGACTTTTCACTGCCTGGAGTAACATCCATTTCAATTGACACTCATAAATATGGTTTTGCACCTAAGGGAACATCAGTGGTGCTATACAGGAATTCTGAGATAATAAAGCATCAGTATTTTGCTACTTCTGGCTGGACAGGCGGAATTTACTTCTCCCCAACTATGGCAGGAAGCAGGCCGGGAGCACTTCCTGCAGCAGCATGGGCCTCAATGCTGGAAATGGGGAAATCTGGTTACAGGGAAGGGGCGCGAAGGATACTTGAAACAACCAGCAAAATCAGGAAATATGTAGAAAGCATGGATGAACTGACCCTGCTCGGAAAGAGTCATTTCGTGGTTGCTTTCACATCGAAGAAGCTCAACATCTATCAAATAATGGAAAAGATGTCTGAAAAAGGGTGGAGCCTTAATGGCCTTAACCATCCTCCGGGAGTTCACTTCGCGGTGACACTGGCACACACACGTGACGGAGTTCCTGAAAAATTTGACTCTGATTTGAGAAAATCAATAGAGGAGGTAGAGAAAAATCCGGGAGAAGAGACAGGGACCGCCCCAGTTTACGGGATGGCCGCAACATTCCCGGAGGATGCAATAAATGAACTGATTAAGTCTGTGGTTGAGTGGATGTACAGTTGAGCAATTCATTAGGCATAGATCTGGGGACATCCTCAGTTAAGGTGGGAGTGTTTGATGAAAGACTGAGGATGATTGGGGGTGGAAAGGAAGAGTACCAAGTAGAATATGTAGGGAAAAACGGTGCGGAGCAATCCGCAGTCAAATGGTGGAATTCCATAGTTAAGGTATGCAGGGAAATAGAGGAGAGAAGCCCTTCTGAATGGAAGAAGATAAAATTCGTAGGAGTAACCGCTCAGTTTTCTGGAACCACAGCCATAGACCGGAATGGTATTCCTTTAAGGAATCCGATAATATGGCTTGATTCCAGAGGTGAGGAAGCAACAAGAGAACTGATCACCGGATTCCCGTCGATTGCAGGTTACAACATTGGAAGGCTGATAAGATGGATAAGACTCACGGGAGGTGCACCGACTAAATCTGGAAAGGACTCACTTTCACACATTCTTTACCTTAAGGCAAACGAACCGAACGTATATTCAGAGACATATAAATTCCTCGAGCCCAAAGATTACATCAACCTGAAGATAACGGGAAAAATAGCTTCCACCTACGACACGATGATCCTGCACTGGGTCACAGATAACAGGGACATAAACAATGTCAGGTATGACAGAAAACTTCTTTCAGTTGCGGGTCTGGACATCTCCAAGCTCCCCAACCTTATCGGCTCATGGGATGCAGTGGGAAATATTGCAAAAGAGGCAGCCTCAGAACTGGGACTCTCTGAGGAAGTGGTGGTCTCGGGAGGGGCAGGGGACATCCAGAGCTCACTCATTGGAAGTGGATGTATTGATAATTTTGAACCACTAATATACATTGGCTCATCATCATGGATATCTGCCCATGTACCATTCAAGAAAACTGACATATTCCACAACATGGCCTCACTTCCCAGTGGCCTCCCTGGGAAATATTTCATTCCTGCTGAGCAGGAGAACGCTGGATCCGCCCTTGATTACCTAAGAAAGACAATTTCAAATGAGGCAAAAATATTTGATTTTGATGAACTGAACCTTCTTGCCGGAGAGGCGCCTCCAGGATCAGATGGTCTGATGTTCTTCCCATGGCTGTTCGGAGAACGTGCGCCGGTTGAGTCCAGGAGCCTGAGGGGATCTTTGTTCAATCTTTCTATAACTCACCAGAAATCTCATCTGGCACGTTCTGTGATGGAGGGAGTCGCAATGAATCTCAGGTGGCTTTCGACGACTTTCGGAAAGTTCATTGGGTTGAAGCCTGCAAAATACGTGATGGCGGGAGGAGGATCACTTTCTGATATCTGGTCGCAAATTTTGGCGGACGTTCTTCAGGTTGAAATAGCCTCCTCCGGCAGTCCTGTTTTTGTTAATGCAAAAGGAGCCGCCATACTTGGATTATTAGCCGGGGGGCTTGACATGAAATCAATAAGCGGGAACGTGAAATCAATCAGGAAAACGTTCCTTCCGAGCAAGTCCAACGCCAAAGTATACGACGGTACCTACGGGATGTTCGTGGAATTCTACAGGAGAAACCACAGGTTAATGGAGCGGTTCAATGACGAAAGGAAATCGGGCTGAAACGTTCATTATTGGGACGGTCGACAGGATTATCCAGCAAGGCGCAAAATGATGTAAATTGACCGCATCAATCCTCCAGAAATTGTTATTTTATTGAATCACCAGGTTTCATTCTTACAGTCGTTCAGGTTTGAAAATTTCATCTATTCAAACCATTCAATACCGACCTTCAAGTTTGACTGCACCATGAGCGAATGATGCCCAAGAAATATTGTTCCAGAGGCATGACGGAACTGGGGTGGAAAAGGTTGAAGGGGAGAGACAACAGGTTGGCCGTTAGCCAAGCAGGGAGGAGGAAGGATGAATAATAAGTCAGGAAGTTGTTCCTCAGGAATAAAATAAAACATGGATAGATGAAAGCAAATTTTTCGCATTATCTTGTTGCTAGGAGTTCACGTCAATAACAAAAGCTTTCATGGCAGTACTGAACAGGAAATCATATAGTAAAAAAAGTACAACTGGTAAGATCTAAAAGGCACATTGGATCAGGGCCTTCCTCATTCCAGGTAGAGATCGGAATTAGCCATAATCTGTATGCCGTCGCTTCCTATCGTATACGGACGTCCCTTGCGATCATGGTTAGTCAACCTCATCTTCAATATTCTCGCAGCACTGACGACGCTGCCATTGGAATCATTGTAAATGTTCTGGAGGGAGATGACTCCGTCTGCCACAAATTCCGAAAGGCCTTCTTTCGTCGAATAAGGAGAACCCACCTCTGCTTCCGCAATCATAAGTGTGGTCACGTTGAGGTCCTTGAGCGAATCTGAAAGATTAAGGACAACATTTCTCCTGAGCACGTCATTATCTGCGGCCATCAGCATTATTGAAACACTATCTATAATCACCCTGGAAACGTTGAATCCTTCTATGCTCGTCTTGAAATTTTCCTTCATTCTCAGCATCTCCACAAATTCACCTGCTCCGGGATTCATGAGAGTCAGTCCATTGTCCAGGAACGGCTGAAGATCCATTCCGTACTGCTTTGAGGCAGCAATAATGCTATCCTTTCTTTCCTCAAGGGAAAAATAGGCAACCTTCTCCCCTCCCTTCAGGCCGGAAAATGCAAAGTGTATACCCATCGTCGTTTTTCCAGCTCCATAGCTTCCCAGTACCAGAACAGTGCTTCCCTTGGGAATTCCTCCGCCCAGCATTTCATCCAACCCATCTATGCCTGTTTTCACCAGTTCCATTATTTCACCTTCGTAGTATTAAGAACGATCATCCCAGACTTGTAGTCAAAATCAGTATCAAATCTTTCTATCTTCTCCTGTTCTATCTGCGGCAGGACGCCAATAAACTTGGGGATGACCATGAAGCGTCTTCTCCTGCTGTATCTTTCGCTGGTATTCCACCTGAATAACATGGTTCCATCAAAAATGTCTATCAGGATATTTTCATTCCTTGTGTCAGTAATTTCTGTTGCCATTATGGCGTAAAGCAGTGAGTTCCATTTCTTAACTGCCCTTGAGACACCCCTTGCAAGGTCAAACAGACTCTTCTCGTCTATCAGCTTGGAAGTAATCAGGTCTGAGAGGGAATCTAATATGATCATCTTCCCTGGGGCATCTCTGTCCAGAGCAGATACCAACGCGCTGATAAGGTCCTCTTTTTCTCTCAGCCTTGGGCCCCCGATCCACGAATTTGGAATCTGTGTCTTTGCATAGTAGGCGGTTGATAGATCCACAATCTTTATCCTGCTCTTGAGGGAACGAACAATGTCCTCCTGCATCGTCAATTCTATGACCCTCATTATTTCGCTTGCAGGTTTTGAGAATGTGACGTACAGAATCCCGTCCAGCAGGTCAATCTCCTTGTTCTGCAGTTCCTTTGGTATTATGCCGTCTATCGCCCTTGAATGTTTCACCGCCGATGTGATCGCAAACTCGGTCCCTCCTGCTCCAGCCTCGCCCAGGAGGAGAATGGAAGAACCTGATGGGACGCCACCATTTATTATTGTATCCAGGGCCGAAACAAATGTTGGTATCTTCATCTCTTATCACCCAATTCCTCAATGGCATTTCTTACCGAATCAGTGCTTTCCATCCTGTATTTCCAGCCGAAAGACTGTGCCTTCTTTATGTCCAGCGACATGACCTTTACATCCCCTGCCCACCCTCCTCCCCCTGGGCCTCCCATCAGCTTGATTCTGGCTCCTGGCGACTCCTTTTTTATCACAAGGTCCGCTATCTCCATAACAGTAGTTCTTCCGGCGGTCCCTAGATTGAAGATACCATCGCCCTTCCCATGAAGTAGATCAATACCACTGATAACATCCTGAACGTCCACGTAAGACTTGGACTGAGTCCCGTCACCAAGGACTTCAAGAACCTTGCCGTCCTTCTTCAATTTATTTATGAAATCCACTATGACACCGTGGGTTCCCCTCTTTCCCACTACGTTGGCGAATCTGAAGATGCTGGAGGTGAATCCATACATGCTGGAATAGCTCGATATGAATCCTTCCGCAGCCAGCTTTGATGCACCGTAATGTGATACTGGTTTGAGTGGGCCGTAATTCTCCGGAGTTGGCAAAATAGTCGGTATCCCATATATTGTTGAAGAGGATGAAAATATAATTTCCTTCACGTCGTTCTTTCTCATAGCTTCCAGAACTGAGTGTGTCGCGACTGTATTCTCCCTGAAGTCAACAATCGGGTCATCATATCCCACCCTGACATCTGGATTCGCACTGAGGTGGATGACCACATCAACCCCTTTCATCAGTTTAGAAAGTTCATCATTGTTCTTGACGTCATTGATGTGGAGGATGAAATTTTTATTTCCTTCCAGATCCCGTAGGTTCTCCATTCTCCCGGAAGACAAGTTGTCTACTCCTATTATTTCATTTTCATCTAAAAAATATTCAGCCATGTTGGAACCGATAAACCCAGCAATTCCCGTGATGAGAATTCTCTTTCCTTTCACGCTCAATAATCATACTGTCAATTTAATAATTTGCTTGCTCATAGGTAGTTAATTTTGACCCTTGAAACCTGAACAAACAGTGCACGCAATCCTGAGAGGTTAGTCGGGTTAAGGGAGCACAGGTTCACCTTATCACAATCATGACAACAACTAGAGCCACCAGTGTAATGCCGCTGTGCTCTCTCTTCCCGGTCATCAAATACGCGGGAGAAAGCAGCACGTATGATCTGCAGAAAGTGTAAGGCAGGTAACCGGATATTTATAGGCTATTCTGGAACGAGCGGTATATTACGTAGTTGCACATTGTTCATTTAACTGAAGACTGCTTTCCGACATTCTCTGTAACAGAGGGCATTCCTCCAGTTATCGCCAATGAGTCACATCTAGAGAGGCAATAGAAGGGAACAGAAATATAGAATGAAATTAATTGGGCCCCAAAATCACAAAAGGTCAGCCATCTCCAGGAACGTTTCAATCATCCTGGCAGTCAATCCCCATATGGTCCCTCTTTCAAGATCAAAATAGAGTTCATTCCCTTCTATTCTTCGGCTCAAGATTATTGAAGGTATAGGTACCCAGGAAAGAAAATCCGTCTCGCTGGACTGCACGAGGGGATAATTTCCAACGATCTCAAAAACAAAGACAAACACCATCAGGTTCGTCCTGTTTCTTGGGGAAAGAGGACCAAAATATCCAAGCAGAGCGCTGGATGGGACATCTATCCCAGTCTCCTCTTTAATTTCCCTCCTTGCAGTATTCAGCAAATTTAAATCGCTCCCCTTGAAATGTCCTCCTGGAAGCGCAAACTGGCCAGCCCAGGGATCTTTAAGGGCCAAGCTCCTTCTTTCAATGATGATATTTGAATCGCTTATTATCAATCCGGTAGCGGCGTACTCGTTATCGCTGCCCAGAATGATATCCCCCTTCTTCAATCTCTCCCTCAATTTCTCTGTATCCAACAACTTAATGAAATGGAGTAAAAATATAAAAAGTAAGTTGCTAAATAATATATTCGTTTTTACGTTACCATACCGATGATAATAGCTGAAGTAAGTTTCATGCCATTTGGAGTTGGCCTGTCTGTAGGAGATTACGTTATAGAAGCGCTTAAAACGTTCAAACGATTAAGGATTAAATTCACACCAAATAGCATGGGGACGGTCATTGAGGCAGAAACCATCGATGAAATTTTTAATGCGGTGAAGGAGGCAGAGAAATCAATTATCTCGATGGGAGTTAAACGACTGGATACAATACTCAAGATAGACCACAGAATAGACAGGGAAAACACGTCTGAGATCAAAATGAAGAGAATTACTGATGCAATGGGGGTAGTCTGAAATGAACTTTAATTGGATCTGGATTATAGTAGTAATCCTTCTGCTAATTGGACTGGCATATTTTTATTTGAAGAACAAGGAAGGAATCTAAAGCTGAAGTAACTTATTTATGGATATATGTAATATCTCAAAATGAACCCTTACAATGGTCACAGATCACGTCACGGGGCAGGAAACGCAGGCAGGTTCTCTCCAGACATCATGAAAGAGATCATTGATTTCTTGGGCATCGGGGAAGAAGATTCTATTCTGGATTTAGGAGGAGGAGATGGTTTTTTCAGTAAAGGATTCCTGTCAGTCTCCAAGAATGTGACACTGCTTGACAAGGTGGATTCGAATTTCAAGGAACTGGAAACTATGGGAATCAATACCATAATTGGCGATATGTGCAAATTCCACGACAGGGAATTCGACACAGTTTTTATGGCCAATGTGTATCACGATGCCGCTTATGAGTGCCATGATTCAATCAGGAATAATTTGAGACTGATTGCAAAGAAGAATGTTGCAATTCTGGATTTCAAGCCGGATGCCTCAGGATTTGGTCCTCCCTCATGGCTAAGGCTATCGAAACAACAGGTCATCAGTGATCTTGTCTCCTCCGGGTTCAAATTAGTAAGAGAGAAGGACCTTGAATATCACTATCTGCTCATCTTCGAGAAAAGCGAACTGAGATGAAAATTCCAGGGAACCTGGTCAACGTCCTCACTGCCAGAGCATTCCTCAGTTTCAGTTACGGTTTTCTCAATATAATATTGAGCATTTATCTGCATTCTCTCGGTTACCCATTGTTGGAAATCGGATTGATTCTTGGGTCGGCAATACTCATCAGTGCAATCCTAACGTTTTTGCTTTCATTGCTTGCAGACCATTATGGGAGAAAATTCCTGCTTGTCATACTTTTCATTTTGTTCGCTGCATCGTCTGCTCTCTTCCTCTATACGAGAAACGTTGTCGTGCTTGCTATTCTCAGCGGACTCGGTGGATTCACTGGATCTGGTGGAGGTCCTATAGGTTCGGGAGGTCCGTTCGGGTCAGTGCAGACTGCGCTCATCACCGAAGTCTCTGAAAGGAAGAACTTCTCCAGAATTCTTTCCTACGCGTCAATAATAGGGATGCTAGCGGCAAGCGCAGGCTCTTTCACGCTGGAAGGGCTTGAAATCTGGAGGGTGGGAGTGTATCAGCTGTTCTATCTCGCCGCGTTACTGGGGCTGGTCGGGGCCATTATATCCATGTTTCTTAAGGATAACGGAATCAGGAGCAAACACCTTCTCCCAAGGATATCATGGAAGAACATCATCAAGCTATCCATTCCGACCATCCCAAATGGGGTCGGTATAGGCTTCGTTGCTCCAATATTCTCTCTCTGGTTCAAGCTGAAGTTTGGAATATCTACCGGAGAGATAGGGGTGATATATGGGATATCGAACCTTTTTGTCATACTGACCATGTTCATTTTACCGCGATTAGTAAAACCTGAAAGTGAACTGACAGCAATAATTTCGACAAGAATAGTTTCTGCTTTTGCACTGCTGGCGATGGCGATAAGCCCGTTTCTCTGGTCAACAGCATTGCTATATGTACTCAGAAGCGGGATGCAGATGGGGGCAGTACCATTAAGACAGTCTTTTTCGATGGGCATAGTGCACGAATCTGAGAGGGCCACCACTTCAGGGACATCGTCGATGGTGAGGACAGGAGTATCTTCCGTTTCTCCTCCTATATCCACGCCACTCCTTTCAATGAATATCGATTACCCTCCGCTCATTGGGGGGCTGCTCACATTCCTCGATCCATTGCTGTACTATGTACTCTTCAGGAAGAATTTCGAGGGTGCAAGGAAGAATGCATAATATTTAAGATTCAGTTAATGGTATTTGATCGGTGATGACTTGGAGGATTTTCTGCTGAAACAGGATGAAATAGATTTCAGGAATGAAGTAAGGAAGGTTGTTAAGGACATTCCCCATAACCTGATTAGAGACATAGAATCAGAGAAAGTGAAATTTCCAAGAGAATTCATAGAAATAATTACCAGGAGCAGGATCGCGGGCGCAAGATTCCCCGAAGCATACGGGGGGAGAGCGAAGGGCTGGGTTGCAGAAATGGCTGCGATAGAGGAAATGGGTTATCTGGGGTTCACCCTGAGCTGCATGTATTCACTCGGTTCAATAGTAGGGGAACCGATAAACAGATTCGGAACCAAAGAGCAGAAGGAGATTTACCTCAGGGGAATAACGTCAGGCGATAAGTATGGGGCCGAAGCAATAACAGAGCCGTCCGGAGGCTCAGATCTTTTTGGAATGATGCATACAACTGCCGAAAGGAAAGGAAATAAGTTCCTGCTGAATGGCCAGAAGAGATTCATTGTCGGTGGTCAGGGAGCTGATTTCTTCGTCACCTATGCACTGACTGACAAAGACGCAAAGCCAAGATCAAAGGGAGTTAGCGCGATGATTGTCGACAGGGAATCCAAAGGGATAAAAGTTGAAACTATGTACGGCCTGATGGGGAACCGAGGAGGGGGAACGGCGAGGATTGTTTTCAAGGATGCGGAAGTTCCAGAAGAAAATGTCATCGGGGAGGTCAACAAGGGATACGATGTGTTCAACAGGATGATGGTACCTGAGAGACTTACTACATCAGCAGGTTCGATAGGTGTTGCGCTGGCAGCCATGGAAATAGCGACAAAATACGCTTCCATGAGGGAGGCTTTCGGTTCCAAGCTTGTCGATCATGAGGGCGTCAATTTCAAGATATCGGAAAGCCTGACTGCCATTACTGCAGCCTCATCACTTGTGTACGCAGCTTCAAGGGCGGCAGAAGAACTGGATAAAGGCAAGATGAGCCTCTCTACTGCAAGGAAGCTAATATCAATGGCCAAATTGAATTCAACTGAAGTGATGTGGACTTCTGTTAACAACGCAATGCAGATCATGGGTGGGATTGGATATACAACAGTATACCCAATTGAGAGATTACTAAGGGACTCAAGACTCGGGCTCATCTGGACAGGAACGAGCGAGGTAATGAAACTCATAATTCAGCACGAGTATCTCAGGGAAATAAACTCAGGTGCCATAACCAAGGACAAGAGAAATGTGGAGCTGGACGCCCTAGACTTCCAGCTAGAGGAAGAAAAAGTTTACAAATGACAGGAGCGTGGAATGTATCAGTAAGAATTCAGAAATCGTCAAATCATATCTCTTCCAAATTTTTTCGCGCAGTAAGGCAAGATTATTTTGCACTATTTAATCAAAGATCAACCCAAAAGCACATAAAGAATGAGAAAGGACACAATGATGAAAGGGATTGGAAAATTAAATTTCATCATTACTTTATCTTTGAATTCGGGATCGCCCTTTCTCCATAGTGCCATTTGAACCGTTATTATTGCAGCAACTATTAACACCATTATAATCAGAAGGATACTTGGAAATGAAAAGAAGGTAAATGAAACAAGTGCACCAAAGAACGTTACAACTGCAGGGATATCCACTCTACCCCTGCAAAGAACAGGAATAGTTTTCATCCCCATAGATGTGTCAAAGAGGTAATCTGAATTCTGGTAAAGTATGTCGAAGGCAGAAATCCAGAGGGAAACAAAAATCATCAACAGATATGGTCTAACGCTCCCAGGGAATGCATCCTTGCCGGCGACATATCCCGCCAGGACTATAAGGCCAATAGAAAAACCAAGGACATAATGGCTGATCGCATGTATCTTCTTTGTCAATGGGTAAAGGTAGAAAAATAGGATTACAATAGGAGAAAGTATCCCAGCAAGTGTGTTGATTGAAAACGCAACAATCACGAAAATGGAACTGCTTGCGACCAAGGCAGCCTTTGCCTCCCTGAGAGATATCTTGCCTGTGACCAGTGCCCTTTCTGCGGTTCTTGGGTTAATTCTATCCAGGGGGAGGTCCATCAACCTATTTATGATCATGCCAGAAGTTCTTGCACTTATGCCTGCAATTCCCACCAGAATCAGGACCTTGACTGAGAATACTCCCGCTAGCAAAACACCCATGTAGGCGAAGGGAAGGTCAAATGAACTGTGTTCAATCCTTATGAACTTCAGGAACTCCCTAAGGTCGAATCCCATACCTTTTCAACTTGTCCTTCAATATAACCTCTTCATCAATCTCTATTTTCTCAGGCCAGGGTTTCTGGATTCCCTCACTTCGTCCCTTGATGGTTGCATCTATTATCATCTTCCCTCCCACATCCGGGAAAATGGAGGAATGGTCGAGTGAGTCGGATGGAGCCATTCTTATGATTTCAATGTCTCTGGACGGATCAGTTCTGGTAGCAACCGCCCAGAGGACTTCTTTCCTATCTTGGACATTAATGTCTTCATCCACCACAACAACATACTTTGTGAACATCATCTGTCCACTAGATAGGATGGACATTCCCACCTTCCTCCCCTGGCCAGGATATCTCTTTTTTATGGAGACGAAAACAACATCATTGAATAATCCCTCCTCGGGGAGGAAAATATCATTGATTTCAGGTACCTGAAATTTTATTGCGGGGAGGAATATTCTTTCTATAGCTCTTCCTATAGGTACGTCTTCACTCCATATTTTTCCCACTAAGATGGAATGGTAAATGAAGTCCTTGCGATGGAATATTTTAGTTATGTGAAAGACTGGGTAGAGGTCAACAGGGGTATAGTATCCAGTATGGTCGCCAAACGGGCCCTCCTCCCTAGTCTCATCTGGATCGACAAATCCTTCTAATATTATTTCGGAAGTTGCAGGATATCTCAGGGATACGGTCTCTCCCTGCACCACATTATGTTTCTCGTTGCTCAGGTAGCCTGCAAATGCCATCTCATCAATTCCTTCAGGAAGCGGGGAGACTGCTGAAAAGAGAATTGAAGGACTGACCCCAATCGCCACAGCCACTTCCAGTTTCTTTCCAAGTTTCTTTGCTTTCTTGAGATGCATCGCACCTGTTTTCTGGGTTTGCCAGTGCATCCCTGTCGTCTCTCCGTCAAAAACCTGCATTCTATACATCCCGGCATTATAGACACCTGTTTCAGGGTCCCTAGTTATTACCACTGGAGCCGTAATGAATCTCCCTCCATCCTCCGGCCAGTGTTTGAGAATTGGAATATCGTCAAGTGTGATATCCCCCTTGTAATCCTTCACTGGACCATTTCCCACTTGGTTCACTGAAAAATTCTTGAGTTTGGAAAAAAGTTTCAGCCCATCGAGGAGCCCAGGTTTGCTAAGAAGAGAATCGAATATCCCCTGGAAATCACCAGCGAAATCCTCTGTTCTTCTTTCCATCACTGATTCAAATCTCTTCATCGTCCCAAATACATTCGTAATAACCGGGTTGGTGAATCCAGAGACCCTATTGAACAGCAGTGCAGGTCCCTCTTTTCTCTGATAATGGTTGGCAAGGGCTGAAATTTCAAGATCTACACTAAATTCCTCCTCTATTTCTCTTAAATCATTATTTTTCCGAAGTACTGATATTGATTCCCTAAGATCTGGCGTCATTCTCAACTCCCAATTTTATATCATTTCCACTTATATAACGATAAATGATAAATAGAGCAACTATTCCATACACTGGGAAAGAGATCAGGAGGAGGAACAGCTTGTCATACCCGATTACGAGTGCCAGTGGAAGTAGCGAAAGAGGAGCTATGACGTGCCCAGAACTGCCTATGAGGGAGAATTCCCAAGTTCCTGTTCCTACTCTTTCCTTTCCGTACACGGCAATAGGCGTGGAGTATATGGGGGAGATAGCTAAAGCCTCCGACTGAATAAGTAGTACACCAAAGAGTATCATGATGCTGCTTGAATGCAAGTACATCAAGATGAATCCAGGGATGGAAAGGGAATACCCAATAATTCCCACAATCAAAAGTGAGTTAATACCATGTAATTTTGAATACAATAAATATGCGGCCGCACCGCCAAACACCGTTGCAATTGCCCCCCAAGTGCCGAAAATAGTCATGGCACTTGAAATGATTGCGGGGGTGGAATAAACCGGGATGTATAAAGGCAAGATAACTGCCAGGGTGAGATTAAACCCTGCAATAGTCATCCAGAGTAGTCCATATATCCAGGTAAATTTGAAACCATATGTGCTCTTTGAGACCTCATCCTTCTCAAAGGATTGACTACCTCTAAGCAGAGATACAAACGGAACGAGTGAAATGACCCCAAGAGCAGGTATTAAAATGAATGAAAGTTGAATTGGAAGGGAGACTGCAACGAGTGAACCAAGTGTCACGCCCGAAGGTATACCACTTATGGAAATTGCTGATGCAGCACCTCTCTGTCTTTCGGTGAAAAGGAATGAATAAGCTATTGAATATATTTCCATCACAAAGCTTGAAGTTCCCTGAATGAATCTCAGGATGAGGAATGACACAAGTGAATGGACGTATGGCAGAACAATTATAGTTCCTATGATCACGAGAAACATGAGAAGGGTGTATAATGAAGCGTTCCTGTGGAATTTCATTATCCTTCCAAGTATTTTTCCAAATGGCATACCTGCGAAATAAACAATTGTGATAAGCATCACAAAGGAACTGCCATTCATAGGATTTCCCAAATTTCTCAAGAATACTGGGGCAAGGAGAGTCACTGATGACAGGACACTGAAAATTATTGCTGTAGTTATAAATCCAACAAATGGAAGAGAGATCAATTTCCATTTTTGCATGGTTTAGCAAATATCGGTCTCTATATAATTCTAAATGCAACCTGTCCCAAGTTTTATGTCACTTAAAAGTGGACCATTGTACATGAGACAAAGAATGCGCAAACATTTACTTCAGAAAGGGCTGCTTATTTGTTGTTATAACCGTCCTGTGGTCAACATAGAGAAAGGCGCAATATGCTCTTACGGATTAAAACAAAAGAAGTTAATGTTAAGTGAATGAATATTATGTCAACCGAGACATGGAAGAATTTACTAAAATCTCTGTCACTCCATTGAATATGGATTCAGTTATGGATACCGAATTCCCAGATGGAATCTCCTTCTTTTCTTCCTTCCTCTCCTACTATGCAAGAGAAGTCCTGGAGGTCGGCGGAGAAGCGTTTGTATCCAAGGATGCAGAAAACAGGATAAATGGCCTCTTTATTTACGATCAATTTGAAAAGACAGGAACGGTATTCACGAACAGCAGGGCAGTCTTCAATCTTTTTTATGGGTTCAGACAGCACAGGTTCCTCTTTTCTGAGGTCATGACTGAGTTTGAAAATGAACCGTTTGACATTTATTCGATGAATCTGGCGAACTACATTGGGGACCACAGATTCAGGCACGAAGTGGAAATGGCTGAAGAGAATGAAATAGAAGAAATAGAAAGGTTCATGGCAATGGTGAATCCTGGGATGAATCCTGGATGGGTAAGGGTTGCCATACACAATGGAGATAGGTGCTTTATCTCAAGACTTGGAGATGAAATAGCTGGTTTGGGATGGCTCTCCAAAGTGAACGGAGTCGGGAGGTTGCATTCTCTCTTCGTATCCCCAAAGTTCAGGGGAATGGGGATAGGGACAGATTTATTGAATGCGCGTCTATTCTGGCTCAGAGCATCTGGAACCAAATGGGTATTTTCTGAAATATCGCAGTTCAACGTTCCTTCTGCCAGGATAGCAGCAAAGGGGGGAATGAAGAAAACAGGTGTGATTTATCTTTACTTCAGAAAGGTTTGACAGGATTGGAAATATAAAAAATATTTTAGAAGGCTCAGGTCCTGGGTGCTCCGCATTCAGGGCACGTTTGTGCTGTTGAATCTATTAATGCCCCGCAGTAACTGCACTTCACCTTAACCACTTCCTTGATCACGATCTGTTGGACTGGAGGCTGTTTAGGAGTGAGATCTATTGTGGGAGCTCCGGTAACCGGTTCAGGACGATCTGGCGGTGGATATGGTACCTTGTTTTGGGCAGCAGGCTCGCCAGAATGTTTTGGAAGATGCTCTCTTTTCTTCCTTATCAGTATGGCCATCGCTATCACCACTATTACTGCTACGGCGGCTATGGCTACCCCTGTTATTACAAGTGGCGAAAGATTGGATTGAACTGGTGAGGAGCCTGTGAATGGAGTAAGGGGATAGCTGGTGGAATTCACATATAGAATGTCGGTATAGGTGAAACCACTTCCAGAGGAATTGGAATCGTGTTCTAAGTACTGATACCCTAGAATGTATCCCGTGGACGGGTCAAAGTACGTATCCCAGGTGTACTGTGCGTTAAAAATACCATAAGAATCATTCCTCAGATATGAAGACGATCCCTGGGCAAAAATTGATTTCACATTCCTGTTTTGCGATGGCAGATGGTAACTGTAATCCAGTGAGGAGACAGTCATTTCTGTATTCAGGAGGTAGAACGTTCCACCCACCGGGATCGTATTGTTCATGTAAAACCACACGGTGGGATTGACGTAACCAGTCTGATCATCTGTTCCATTAAGATACAGGAAAGAATCTGAAGAAAAGGTATAGTTTCCAGAATATTTCCCGGTTTCCGTCTGCCCTGTGCTGTTTCCCCATATGTACGAATAATTGTAGTGTGCAGAAACAACTCCATTCCCGCTGACCGAATTCATCACTTCCTTCCCACTAATGGTCATATGCTCCGTATAGCCTTGGTAATTTCCAGTACCATTGGCGAGATTCACTATTTCGTAATAAGTGAAATAATCGCCCTGTCTGGGAGTATAATGCACAGATGGTGCTGCAGGACCGAGAACAAGGGCAGCAGTGACAATTATCAGGAGAGATAGTTTATGAATCATCCTGAGAAACCTCCGACTCCGTGGACATGGGCTGGGTGAAATCCCCCAATCCCGCTGAATGTGGAATAGTAAGAGGAATGTGCCACTATCATTGGAACGTAATAGACGAAAAATGCGTTGGATGGCATATATGTGAATTGGATCGGGGTGTTTGTTATTCTTGCAGTCGGGTCCAGATCCTTCACCAGTTCATTCTTGATTCCATGAATCATTCTGACTGAAAGGCTAAGAAGTTCCGACCGTTCCAGTCCCTTTGAAACTTGTCCAAGCACAGAGTAGGCCTTCTCAAGCAGATCCAGAGTTTCATTCGCCTCGAGGACCTGTATTGAAGCCAGTACGGCTGCCGCAACCAGTGGGTATTCAAGGTATGCCTTAAGCCCGTTTACTATGATTGTCAATTTTGCACTGACATCCTGAGGTGAAAAACCGGATGCAGAAAGGAAGGCAGATGCAAGTTCCGTATCATCCGACATATGGTAGCCCCATGAAGAGAAAAGGGACCTGAAAGAAAGAAATCTATTTGTCAATTCTTCTACTGGTGATTTTAAGACAGAGAGGACAGCAGCAGATTCATATGAGGAGGTCACTGAGGCAAATTGAGAGAAACGGTCAATCGGATATGTTCCGTCGAACTTTCTCCCAAACAATATTATTGCTGCGACTCCAGCAGATAATTCATTTGGTACTTTTAGATGATGCCTCAGTTCATGGTCAAGATTTTCCAGGTTCAAAATCAGCTGGTCATAGCTCATTTCCTGTGGTCGCTGACTGTCTGTAGACACCATTGACGTGATGATCTCTGCCGCCATCAATTTATTATCAAAAGTGGAATGGAATTTCCGCAACGTTTCGTATGCCTGGATGAATCTCCTGTAAATATCTCCCGGCTGACCCTGCATCTTGGCCAGTCCAATCGAAGTTCCCCAAAGCAAAGAAATATCGCCCTCAGGGAAGCTGCTTGCCAGGTTGGTCTCGTGAATCCTGCTATTTTCCGCAATGGATTTCAGTTCATTTGAAGTCTCCGAGATCTCATCCCTGAAGGTGGAGAATTCTTCCTCTGAAACCCTGTAGTTCCTTACGTTCAGATCGCTTAAAGTTACTGTTCCAAGGCCAGTAAGCGAAACGAATTTATCACCAAATGGAACCATTCTATCCAGTACTGATTTCTTCTGTATCAGGTCCCTTATAACAGATTCCCTGGAGCTGATCTCTGTCTTTTCCTTCTGCTCCCTGTTAGCTATTTCCTTCATCTTTTCAATTTCTGATTCCCTCTTTTCCCTTCCCTCAAAATGAAACAGTATGGAATGAGTCTTCATTTCTTCTTCTTCAAGAGATGTCTCCAACCCCCTCTCTTCCATTGTTTCCTTCTGCTGTTCCTGAGTTGCTTCCGCGAGGGCAGCGACGTCGGAAGACATCTGATCATACTGGCTCTTATCCATAAGTATTATGTACCCATTTGTAGCGAGGTATTCAAGATCCTGCGGCTGAACTTGCACAGATATATTCCTACCAGATACCTGGGAAAAGAAATTCCTCACATCTCCGCATTTCATGACCATTACCAATCCAGGATTGGGAATTTACTAATTAATCTTTGTTCACCAAGGATGTTTCCAATCTCAAGAAATAATGTCTGTCCGATAACTTCTGGTCTGACAATCTTATCATCCACCAGTGCATCCTTTACAATCTGCTCAAACTCAATTTTCCTATTGGTCTTGTTCCGGAATCTCTTCTCTCTTTCACGCTCAATCTGTTCATAGGCAAACATGAATTCATAAAGTGACCTGTAAATCTGGTCATCAATCTTTTCTGCGATTTCATTTTCCTTTACTGTAATCCATTCCAGACCTTCCAGGTCTACAAAATAAATTGTGCCGTCAGGGGCCAGCACCGCATCTTTGTCAAGCCAGACGTCATAAAAATCATAACCGCTATAAGTTCCGTTTCCGTTCCATCTCAGGGTACGGGTGAACAATGTAAGGTAAGCAATTCCGCTTTTGACAAAATTCCTCAGGAACTCGAATGCCTTCTCATCACTGTCTATGCCAAACTTGTCGAATATGGCACTGACATTCCCTCCTATGGTACTTCCTGAGTGGAAATATATCCTTACGTTTGAGGGAATGAGCCTCACTTCCTGAACAATTCTACCTGGAAATTTCCTGTACCAGTAGATTTTCTTTATGATGCTTTCTAATTCAGGAGGAAGCAGGCTTATCATGATAAGTGGAGCAAACCTGAAGCCATTAATTGAAGTCATATCAGCAAACTCAGAGACTTTTAAAGAAGTGGTCGCGTGCTGGAGTCCCTGTCCACCGTAGGGAGAGCCTCTAAGCCACAATTCTCCGGTGATGAATCTGGGTGGAGCTGAATTTTGTCTGATGAAGGAATCTGCCAGACCCCGAATTCCAGTTAGAACCTCTATTTCTCCGAGATCCATTAGCTGATGAGAAAAAGGGCTCATCATTGAACCAACTCCCTTTACTGAGAGGTAAAAATCAGTGTTCCTGATAGTCAAGGCTGGTTTTGAAAAAACAGCTCCCCTGTTATCATCTTCAATGAACTGTTTATCGTCTTTACATTCCTTATCTGTGAACGAGGACATGCTTTCGGGCAGATACATCATTCTGAATCCAGAAAGATCATAGTCCCTGAAATGTTTGTTTACTATCGTTTCAGGGTTCTCGTACTGCTTCAATTTTAGTGGCATTCCACTCATGATCATTTCCTATCAACATTTCTTCAGAGTGGCAAAAGTAATAAACTATTTGCTGGCCTGGTCATTTATAGTTTAGAGAACATAGTGCGAACCAGAATTCATTTTGGGACATAGTAGGTTTCGATCGAATCAATAATAAGTTTAGCCATACCCCTATATGCCTCATTGATTTCATCTGTGCCCTTGAGGAAGTTAGATAGTTCGCTATTATCTAGGTAATAAGTGTTGTAGGATTCCTTGCCATCGAAATCACACGAATGCCATAATGCCGGTGACATTCTTTTCTCCTCTATGTCAAATATGTCGTTAGATATCTTTCCCAGCCTCACATCTTCAGTAACGAACAAATCTCCTCTCCTGATCCTATACTGGTCTTTCAGGGAGTGTTCACTCTCACACTCTCCCAAAGAGAACCTGATAGTTCTCACAAACCCATTTCCAGCATCTGGCATTTTCAGATCAAAATGGAATGGATGTTTGTACAGAGGCGCATTCTTGAGATATTCAGCATTGAGTATCTCTCTCTCCTTCAGTTTAACCACCTCCTTTGAATACCTGTATTCTTCCAGGAACCAATGGAGGTAGTGAGGTCTTCCAAGATATTCAATCATCAGCTCGCTTTCCTTGTTCCCTTCCCTCTCCTTTGCAGCCTCAAGCAGGAAATCAGAAACTGCATCTAGGTTTTCCTCAAGGAACAGGAACCTCCAGTATTCTCTCTTACCCTTTATAAGATGATATGATCCTCCGATCACTCCTGGTATATCCAGCAATTTTCTGGTATTATAAGTTAGTCTCTTGAAAGGATCTGATTCAGGATAAGGTAGGTATTCGGAACCATAGGAACCAACAACAGAACCCTTCTGAATTTTCATCAGTTTCTCGTAAAAATCACTGTCAGTAGGGTCAATTTTCAAATAGAATTTATTAGTTCTTTGATCATAAAAAGCTGGCACTGAATAGCTAGGGTTCCCGCTTACAACACTGAAGAAAGGACATAGTCTTGAAAGTATCAATTCATAATCGAAAGATGACTCAGGGTGGGTATTAGATCGAGAGAGCTCTTCCACAATGTTATATTGCTGGCTTAATATTTATTTGTTATTACATGTTATACATCATAAATAATACTAAGGGTAACAGAAAATCTCTTCACGAACAAGTATTTAGAAATTTCATACTGATGACCACATAAATGCTCCGGCCGGGATTTGAACCCGAGTCGCCGGCTTGAAAGGCCGGTATGCTTGGCCGGACTACACCACCGGAGCAGACATAAGGAAATAGGCAACAAATATTAATTCTTGTTGATTTCAATCGCGATAGCAGTTCTACGCAGACTAAATGGAAAAGACGCATTTTACTAATACGTCTACCATTGCTCACTCTCAACACAATCTTTCTTACGTTTACCGATAGACATCCTGGCCTAAATTTATTCGTATGGTGTCACGCTGGGATGTGCAATTACGAACCAGAAGGCATCGATTTATCAACTTTTCTGCCTAAACATCGGCTCATTCTTTCGAAATCTGAGTTCCTGGGCTCACTGAAGTTGGGGATAGGAATTGCTTCAAGAGGTCTATTCTGAAGGCAAAATTAAAGTATTATATGTCTCTACCATTAACAGTCCTCGTGAGGGTTGTGGAATGAATCTTACAGTTGAAAATTACATGACAAAGAAACCGTTTGTAATAAAGTTGCCATCCTCGGTGTCAGAAGCGATGAAAATAATGGCATCGAAGGATGTGGCAGCAGTCCCCATACTGAGTCCTAAAGGAACTTATGCAGGAATAGTTTCCAGAAGGGATATTCTGGAGAATCCGAAGGAAGATGAGCTCTCAATGTTGATGAGGACAGATTTCCCGACACTTACTTCAAAAGATGATATAGAGAAGGCAGTATCGATGTTCAGCGAGATCAGAAGAAGACACCTCACTGTGGTGGATAACGGTAAGGTCACAGGAATAATCACTCCTTATGATCTGCTGGACGCCGTGGTCACCAGAAAGGTACAGACAAAAATTTCTGATCTGATAACGAGGGTATGCGTTCCTGTTCACATCAGATCCACTGCGAAGATGGTGGAGAAAGCTATCAGGCTGACGCACATAACTGCATTTCCAGTCCTCAATGATGATGGGACTCTTTCTGGAATTGTGACGGAGAGAGACCTGCTGAGTGGCGCTAACCTGGACATCAAGCAGGTATCTTCGCAACTTGGAATAGGGGAGGACGATGACTCCTGGAGCTGGGAGAGTTTAAGGGACATTTTCACTTTCTATTATACCGTAAGAGATCTTGAAATTCCAAACGTGCCAGTGGAGAAGATAATGATCAAGAATCCGCAATCAATTTTTGAGGGGGCATCAGCAGTTGAGGCAGCAAAGATAATGAAGAAGAACAAGTTCACGCAGCTTCCAGTCAGGAACGTTGACGATGAACTCAGTGGAATGATTTATGATTTCGATATCATTGCCTCACTGATAAAATGAATGATCCGGATCAGGAAGAGATCTCAAAGAGAAGGGGGATATATCTTCCATCATTCTTGATTTATGGAGGGGTCTCCGGACTGTACGATTACGGTCCTTATGGCTCCAGAATTAAGGACAACGTAATCAGAATATGGAAAGACATGATGCTTTCAGAGGGGAACGTCGCAGAATATGACGGTACCTCACTGACGCAAATATCTGTCCTCAAGGCATCAGGACATTATGACAGATTCTTTGATTACTCAACGGAATGTGAGAACTGCCACACCAAATTCAGGGTAGACGATCTTCTGGAGAAAAGGAACATAGAGGTTAGATTGGATCAGGATTATCTCACCAGAGCATTAAAGGAAGATAACATAAAATGCGACAAATGCGGGGGGGAATTGGGAGAGGTTAAAATACATAAACTTATGTTCCAGGTGGAGCAGGGTCAAAACTCGGACCCTCTTTTCCTGAGGCCAGAAACGGCGCAGGGTATTTTTGTGAATTTCAAGGAATATTATAGGTTTTTCAGAGAGAAATTGCCGTTCGCTATAATCCAGGTTGGGAGAGGGTACAGGAACGAAATTTCACCTAGGAAAGCACTGTACAGGCTTAGAGAATTCAACATGATGGAATGCGAATCCTTCTTTGATCCGGAGAATGAAAGATGGGTAAATGAGCCTCCAGACTCTTTTAAAGTGAAAATGGCAGCAAACACTGGTGAGGAATTCTTCATATCACCTAGGGAAGCATACGAAAGGCAGATAGTGAAGAGTCAACCACTTGCATACTTCATCGGCAAGTCATTTCAATTTTATGTGAGAATTGGGCTGGACCCTGACCGAATAAGGTACAGGCAGCATAAAAAGGACGAACTGAGCCATTATTCTTCTGATACCTGGGATGCAGAGGCGCTTACAAGTACTGGTTGGATCGAGATAACTGGTATAGCTCACAGAGGAACATATGATCTCTCAAGGCACATAGAAACGTCCGGGAAGGACCTGTATGCACAGAGGGTCATTCCTTCCAGAAAAGTGATGGAGGAAGTAGTGGAAATCGATTACGGTCTTATAAAGAAGAAATTCGTGAATGACGCCCCCGCCGTGATCAGTGCACTGAAGAACAATCAAGATTTCGTAACCATAAAGGGGGAAAAGATAAAACTTGCTGAATTCCTCATAAAGAGTCATGTGGAGAAGATAATTGACAGAGAAAATTTCATACCTACAGTGATAGAGCCTTCTTTTGGTCTTGACAGAATCATTTATTCGCTGTTCGACCAGAATTTCACGACAAGGGCAGAAAGCGGGTTCAATGTATTGCGCATTCCCAGTGAAATCAGTCCGTATGAGGCGGTAGTACTCCCGCTTATGCCGAATGATTCACTGGACAAAGTCGCAAGGGAAGTGTTCTCTCAATTACTGGCTAAAGGAGGAAGAGTTCTGTATGATGAATCAGGTTCTATTGGGAAAAGGTATGCGAGGTACGATGAGGTCGGTATAGTCTACGGAATCACAATAGACTATGATACACTGAAGGATAATACAGTGACGTTAAGGCACAGGGATACCAGGGAACAGATCAGAATCCCAATCAAGGAAATAATGAACTACGTAAGGTCTTCTCCATGGAATGGGAAAAAGAACTGAGAAAGGCTTTTGAAGACGCAATGTGGAGAATTCCAGCGAGAGTGGGAATTGTATTTTCAGGGGGATTGGATAGCTCACTGCTCGCGTACCTAATCAACATGCACGACAAGGACGTCCATCTTTATTCAGCTGCAGTAAAGGGTTCCCATGACTCAAAGTGGGTCGGGAAAGCCGCAAATCTTCTCGGCCTCCCGATAAAGACGATTGAGCCAGGAGAAGACGAGATAGTGGAGGCGATCAGCGACATCAAGAAAATTGACCCCAGGGCAGACCCACTTTCAATCGTCATAGATCTCCCCCATTACTTCACATCGAAATATTCTGAAAACAGAATACTAGTGTCAGGACAGGGGAGTGATGAACTGTTCCTCGGTTACAAGAAATATGAAAAATCAAACACCTCTTCCCAGGATCTGGATAAATTGATCAACGTCGATTCAGAGAGAGAAAGAAAGATAGCAGGAAGATGGAATAGAAGGCTGATATTCCCCTATCTTGACGAAATAGTTGTAAGAACAGCAAAAATGGTTCCAGATGACCTGAAACTCCACAATGGCACTCACAAGTACATTTTGAGGAAAATGGCAGAGTCCATTGGATTGACACCAGAAATAGCGCTAAAACCCAAAAAAAGTGCCCAATACTCCTCTGGGTTCAAGTCGATATTGGAAGAGATAGCAGAAAAAAATGGAAAAAGGATCTACGAATTTATCAGAGATCTGTAGCGCTGGTAAATTTCAGAATTTTTCCTTATGACCTCTTCAACGTTAATGCCCTCAAATTTTCCATTGGAATAGATAAGTCTTCCATCCACAATAGTGTGGGACACGCTTCTTCCGTTGGTCGAATAAATCAGTATATTCTCTGCATTGTCAGGGGTCAGTGGCACCTGTGATAAACCTCCACCTACCACGGTTATGTCGGCCTTGAAACCCTCCTTTATCATTCCGCCATTACCCCCAAACACCTTCCAGGGGTTCAGCGTTAAAGCACGAACCATCATAGGGGGATCCAGTGCCATTGATTCTTCCCTGTAATTCTTCTGCAGAAGCGAAGCAATCTTGGCGTTTTCCAGCATGTCCAGTGAGTTCTCGGTTGCTGCTGAATCAGTTCCAAGAGTGAAGTTGAGACCGTTCTCTATCATCTCTATAACCGGGGAAAAATTACCATTCCCAAGTTTCATGTTGCTGACGGGATCATTTACGCCAGTCACTCGGTATTCTCCCAGTTTTCTCATTTCAGCCAGTGTGACATATATGAGATGGGATGCAACCAGCCTGTTACTCAGGAAACCTAGGTCATTCAAATATTCAACTGGCCTTTTCTTTTCCTTCTTCACAATGTCATAAACCTCTTTCCTGTTTTCACTCAGATGAATTGTGTAGGGCGATTCATATCTATCAGCCATGTCTTTAGAGGCAATTATGTCATCCCTATCGCATGAGTAAATTCCGTGAGGTGCAGGGAGTGGAGTAACCAATTTATGCCCCCTGTAACTTTTGATGAAATTTTCTGCATTGCTCAGTGGGTCTCCCTTCTGCGTCGTGATATTTTTATTAACTATGCTCCATCCCAAAAATCCCCTTATTCCTGTCTCTTCAACAGCTCTTGCGGTCTGTTCCTGTGAATAATACATGTCCATGAACGAGGTCACGCCATTACTCAACATTTCCAGAATACCCAACTTGGCCCCCCAGTAAATCTCCTCCTCCGTCCTGACCTCATCCAGCTTGAATCCCCTTGCAAGGAACTTGTCAAACTCCAGGTCATCCATTAGCGTCCTCATGTTTGTCATCGATACGTGGGTGTGCATGTTGACAAACCCAGGAGATACAATCTTCCCGTCACAATCTATGGTATATTCTGATTCATGGCTAATTGTTTCAGAAACCTCTGAAATCAAACCGTCATCTAAAAATACGTCCATACGGGAGGGGGGTCCCGTATTTGTTATGACTATTCCATTCTTGAGAAGAATCTGCATGAAATCATATCAGTTCTTAATATAAATCCTATTTCAAGAGCCAAATTAATCCTATTGCTCCAGTTATCAGGAGAAATAGAAATGAGTACTTATTGAACTTGAGGAAGTTCTTCCCTGAAATGTTCCTGAGCGCAATCAGGTTTGCCAGGGACGCAATGACCGTTCCGTTCCCGCCTATGTTAACACCGTATGAAAGTGGAACCCAGCTTGAGATCTTCCCAAATAACACAGTGGTTGGAACGTTGCTGAGGAACTGGGAAAATATGATCGACAGAATGTAAATTTCAATTACATTCGTTGGGACAGGAATTCTCACGATCAATTTAAGGGAGTTCATGACAAGGAATATCAGGATGAAAACGACGATCAGCACATAATCGACCTTCACAATCCCCGCAGGCTCAATAACCAGGAGGGAAGCAATCGAGACGATTATCGCTGCAATGAAAAACCATCCACTTAGATTCAGTGCCATTGCACTTATGACCACTGAGAGAAGAACCACATTGGTAGCAAACAGTCCATAATTAGGCCTAGTGGGAGTTGCTTGAGTCGCCAGTTTTTCATTGCCCATGAAACCAACGAAAAGCAGCAGTACAACCATTGAGAAAAGGTATGGAGGGAACATATTGGAAATGAATTGGGGATAGTTCAGGTGGTTCAACCCGTAGATGATGATATTTTGCGGATTGCCAAATGGAGTCAGCATTGAACCCACGTTTGCTGCGATTGCCTGGAAAATAATGACGTCTTCGACATTCTTTTTAGTGAACTTCCCTATGCTCACGGTGAGTGGGACCAGGACGAGAAGGGCCACATCATTTGTGAGAAACATTGCAAGGGATGATGTCAAAATAATGGAAGTAAGCAGAAGCTGTCTTCTGTCTTTAGTGAATTCCAGTATCTTAAGGGAAAGAAAGTCTATTCCTCCTGACATCATCAGGCTCGCATTTATGACAATCAGCGAACTCAGGATTTCAATCGTTTTCCAGTCTACCAATCCAGGAGAATAGAAACTTCTCCTCAGCAGTGAGAGGGAGAGATAAGCCAGGCCCAGAACAATGAGCAAGGCTCTGTTTACTGTTATTCTCATTCTTATAGCGTATCTTTCAGGATCGTATCCAGCTCAGGTCCAATTGCTTTTACTATCGTCTTCACCATCTCGTCCCTGAATGATTCAGGGAGTGATATGATACCCAGTTCTGCGACAATTTTCAGGAGTTTTCCCTGTGCTGCAGCCTCCAGCAATTTTCCCTGAGTGTATTCCTTGATCGCTCCCTTGAGCTCCTCCTCCAGCCTTGGGTTGTCCTTCAGCTTCTTTCTTATGAGATCCTTGATCTCCTCTTTGTAGATGTCTACCACTGCATTAATGATTATGTCATCTGAAATCATCAGTTTCCTTGAACTGTCGAAAATGAAATTATCGTCAGGGCACATGTGATATTAATTCAATGCTGACTATTAAACATTATATGTCGAGGGTAATCTCAATGATACCATTTTCCCTGTCGACAATTATTCTGTCGTACGTTGCTGCCTTGATGACATATCTCCTCTGGTGCCTCGATTCGTCAAATCTCTCCCCGTACCCCTCCCAGTATATTTTCCACTTGTCGATCCTGAGTAGCCTCACCCTGTAGTTCATCATTCTCACGTCTGAATTATAGATTAGATCAGAAAGCAGGGAGACAACGCAACCTTCAGCATCTGAAAAGATGACTGTCGAACTTATTCTCTCCTCAGCCTTCACGGTCCCTTCGTAAATGAGGGAAAGCATGAAGTTGGACAATTCGAGGAGCGATTTCTGTATGCTCCTTGACTGTGCCCTGAGGCGAATGTCGGCAGTATGATCGACAATAGTTACAGGCATCCCCGCTCCTCCACTTGAAATAAGTGATCACTGGGAAGGTTTCTTGATCTCATTTAACGCATACCTCACAAGTTTCTTGACATTGAATGTGTTCAGAATCTCCTTGAACTCTTCCCTGCTAAGTATCTTCAGGGCCCTGATAATGAGCAAGTATATGACTGAGTAAGCTACAAATAATCCTGCAAGTATCAAGAATGGAATTGAGGAGTTGTCATCGAAATACCAGTAAAATGGGATTATGAGTGCAACTGATATAGCGACAGACTTGATTGTATCAAGTGTAATGAATACTTTTATTGAACGGTAAACGAGAAATGAAGCCGTAAGGTAAGTTGCAATGCCGGAAATCAGGGTGGCTATTGCCGCTCCATTAACACCATAACCAAGCAATGTAAGACCACCTACCTTGCCAGGGATCAGGACAAGATCAAGGATGATGATAAGAACGGCACCAACTATGGAAAGGAAGGCAGATATTCCCGTTTCTCCGGTCGCATTGAAATGGCTCTGGTAAGGGTTAAGCAGCACCGTGAACCAAGTTGCAACCAAAAGAAGCTGAAGAGTAAAGCTGAAAGGTATGAGCTGTGAGCTCCACAGATTTAGAATGGGTGCCGAAAATGCATACGCAAACATTATGATGGGTGAAACAAAAAGAGCAATGTATTTCATAAGGAAAACCAGGCGGTCCACATATTCCTGCGCACTACCCTTGTGGGAAGCAAGCAGTGGAAGGATCAGGATGGTCAGCGAACCGCTGAAGCTACTCAGCATGGTGATTATTCTCACTGCGCTTGCGTACCCTCCAAGTTCGTATGAATGGAAGAAACTCTGGATCATAATCTGCGCGAGATTTGAAGAGATTGCGAGCACAATAGAAGCACCCATCAGAGGATAGGAATAATGCAGATATTCCCTTATCACCGTAAATCTGGGCCACCTGAAATTCCACGGTCTGCCAAACCTGTAATACATCGCAAAATAGACCAAGTAGGAAAGAGTGTAGGAGACGGCAATCATCTCGGCCATCTGGTCTATATTCCCGATGTTGAAAACATTGAACTGGATCAGGATCACCACAGCGACAAGCCTCACTGCAGTTTCTGCAATGCTTGGTATCGCCATTTTTGCAGCTTCAAGCGTACCAGTGAAGAAGCTCCTGATTCCCTGGATAAATGGAAGCGAGAAGAAGTAAGGTATGAGAATTATAATGCTCAGCAGTTCGTACTTTGATTCAAAACCGTGATGAAGTACAATCCTCCAGACAAACAAGGATAAGAGCACAGCAGAGATGTAAATTAGCGTCAGGAATATTTTCAACAGGATGAACGCATTGCTGTATTCATTCCTGTCCTTTCCCTCGGAAATCATCTTCGTTTGTGCAGTGTTTATGCCCAGATCAGATATAAATGAAAATAAGCTCCCAAATGAGAGTGCGAAGGAGAATATCCCGAAGGCAACCACACCGGCGTGTCTAAGAATCAGATAATAGACCAGGTATCCAGCTATCAGCCCAAATACGTTCTGAATCATTATCCACGTTGGTCTGGAAGTTTCCATCTATCTGTCCACATTAGCAATACATAGAAAAATGTTGGCAAATCTCTGGGGTCTCAACCAGTTAATGCGAGACTACCGCCTGCTCATTGCAGAATCAGCTCGACAATTCAGCATTCCAGTCTGAAGGGGTGAGTGACTATTTTCTCAAATTTCTTCTACCGCGACGCATAAGTATCGATCCAGTTGCAATTATTGCAATCGCAATCAATGCTATTATTATCCCAACGTAAACGATCGGTATTCCATTCCACGTGTTACTCAGAGAGTATACGCGAAGTTCCTCAATCGTGACCGCGGATGAATTTGAGCTCAGGAAGACCGTTCCTTTTACAGATCGAGGATAATAACCCTCTGGAAAAGTGGCAACATAACTGTAGGTCCCATTCGTCACGTTGAATAACATGGTGCTCGTGTTGGAAGATTCAGTCTTTCCATCCACTTTTACGGACCAATTTTGGCCTTTTGCCAGTCCGGCTTCCTTGAACTCAAGTGTCAGATACCTGTAGAACACTATTGTCAAAGTCGTGTTCCCGTTCAAGTAAAGTGTTCCCTTGTCAGGAACAGCAAGGTAACCTCTGACCGGCATTACGGTGTAATTCCATTTCCCACCCGTAGCGTAAATAATTATGGAGGAGTTGTATGAGTGGAAGAGATTGCCAATGTAGACGCCCCATTCAGTCCCGTTCGGAAGTCCCAGTTCTTTCACAGTTATTGTATATACTTTAAAAAACTGAATATATATGACAATGTCCACATACCCAAAGGAATTGGAAAAAGAACTACCTGCTTCGATACCGTAGTATCCCTTAGCGCCTGCAGAAATACTATACGTCCCATTGAACGTGTAATAATCCTTTATGTAGATATTTGGCGTATTATTCCGTTGGCTCAGATTATTGAGACGAGCCTGCCACTCATAATGTGACGGAAGCCCAGTCTCGCTGAATTCCACTAACCAGTACTGTTTGAAAACCACTGTAATGTTTTCATCAGCGTTCACATTTATTTTGCCAGTAGACGGGAAGGGAGTGACCTGAATATAACTGTAATATGTGGTCGCATAGTAGGTATAGTTGCCTCTACTCAAGTAGAATGTTATGGTTGAAAAATTTGTTCCATAGGATTCCGTGATATTGTTAATTGTGATCTGCCAGTAGTTAGATCCATACGAGCCTCCCATGCCCATTTCAGTAAAGTTCACTCTATAACCCTGAGGGTGAATGAAGGTAATCGAAATATTAACTGAAGTCCCATTGACTGTAAAATTACCCATTGATGGATCAGGGGTGTAGCCATTGACAGGTTGTATGCTGAAGGAGTAGTTGCCATGTGGTTCCGCAAACGAAGTTTGATTCCACAGATATGGTCCAGGATGGAACGACTCTCCATTGGACAGGTTAACGTACCACCTCCACTGGTCAGTATTTGGCTCACCCGAATTCGGAAGCCCTGACTGGAAAAAGGTGACAATGAAAGTTTTCATGTAGCTTATCGATATGGCAGTTGATTTTCCATCTACAGTAATGTTACCTGAGTTCGGTACTGTGACAAAACCAGCGAGATTCTCGACTGAATATGAATAAGTTCCATTAGGAACAGAAAAAGTGATTGTTGAATTATCTGAATGAATCGTCTTACCGTCGAGAGTCACTGACCATGTCGTATTGACTGGCAGCCCCGACTCGGAAAATGATACTGAATAATATTTGGGTGACGAAATAACTGAAACAGAATCAGATTTTGAATCTGTCACATAGATGTCCTGATTTGATGGATCGTACGTAATTGCATTTGGGCTGGACCCCACATGGACTGTTGCAACAACTGCATTGGTAACGTCGTTTAATGCATCTACGGTGTCATTGCCCCACATGTTGACGAACAGAAGGCCGTTTGCTGTATCAAGAGCCATCCCCAGAGGCCTGGGCGAAAGGTTGATGGATCCAATGACACTGGAAGAAGAGGCACTTATAACCGAAATATTATTTGAGAGGAGGTTGCCAACGTATATCTGATTGTTCAGGGGGTCGTATAATATTGAGCCAGGGCTGGAACCAACACTTATCGAACCCACAACAGAGTTGGTAGTTACGCTGACAACTGAAATATTGTTGCTTCCAGTATTAGCTACATATATGCGCCCATTATTAGGATCGTATGCCATGGCCCCTGGTGCAGTTCCCACCTGTATATTTCCAACAAATTGGTCATTTCCTGCATTGATAACCGAAACTGAACTAGAATTGAAATCGGCGACATATATGTCTTCACTTATGCCTGCGTAAATGATTGAAGCAGGCTCTGACCCGACTGTTATATTGCCACTTACTGAACGTGCAGACGGGTCAACTATTGCGACATTATCTGACCAGAAGTCAGTAACGTAGATCATCTGATTGAGCGGATTGACAGCAATCGCATCCGGGCCGCCTGCCGTCACAATTGAGCCGATTACTTCGTTGGTGGAGCCGTCTATGATTGAAGTGTTGTTTGAATCGAAGTTAGTTGCATACAGCATGCCGTTGAACTGATCATAACCGATGCCATCAGGGAAATTACCGACTTGAATATTTGCAACAACCCGAATGGAGGCGTTCATATCCTGAGGACCGGAAAATAACGTTAAATTGGATGGTCCATTTGGATTACGTCCTATAGCCTCTTTTGGAGTGTATATCGGTGCGGCTGACAATGACCCTGGGTTATGCAGCTGGCCTGAATTACCCAGTGGGAATGCCAAAATCATGGCCATCACCAAACAGACGGACACCCCTATCTTGATTTTCACACTCTTTCTAGTTTCCAAATGAATATGGTTGACCGCACTCGTGGAACCTCTCCTCGAATTCGCCAACATCAAGGTCAGTACTATTAATTGTTGAAGTACTAAAAACATTTCCTTAAAGGAAATGAGACGCAAAGTAGTCCACAATATAGACATTGATAGATATTTAAACTAAAAGAGATTCGTGGGAGGTGATCCTGAGTTTCCTCGTATCTCTCGTTTTATTTATACCTGCATTCATAGCCAATCCGGCAGCAGTAGTGACCGGAGGACATGTCATACTGGACGGGAACAGGATATGGAGAGGGAAGAGGATTCTGGGGGATCATAAGACTCTTTCTGGATTGCTAGGAGGTACAGCGGCCGGAGTAATCATCGGACTTATTCTCAATTACATTTTCTTATTTGCTCATTTAAGCTACCTGACATTCTCGTCGTCATTTCCGACCGCTTTTTCAATCGTGCTTTCACTCTCCTTCTTTTCAATGTTCGGGGACCTTGTAGGATCGTTTATCAAAAGAAGACTGGGGAGGAAACCGGGACAGGAATCCATATTCCTTGACCAGTATCCGTTTGCCTTGTCGGCACTATTTTTCACATATGTGCTATTTCCAGGAATCTCAAGTAAATTATTTCCTTGGGAAGGGATAATTGCCATTCTTGTGGTTACACCGCTGATACACAGGGCAGTGAACATAATTGGGTACAGGCTGAAGATGAAAGATGTACCGTACTGAATCATCCAGAAAAGTTTGATTCTCCAATATTTCCTGGAAGTGAGTTTTCAGTCGCATCGATCTGGAGGAACTCAAGTGCGTTTCCAATAACGTCTTTAGAGAGGTAAAGGTTGGGAAGATATCTCTTGAACTTCCTTATCCGCGAATCTAGGACGATGGCGACTCCTCTGTCTTTCGGGCTACGGATCAGCCGGCCAATGGCCTGTCTTATTCTAGTTGCTGCAACAGCCTCATAGGCATATTCCCATCCCCTTTTGAATTTCATGTCGTAAAATAGTTCTATAGCAGACGTTTCTGGCGAGGGTCTGGGATATGGAATACCCGCAATGACTGCAACCTCCAGCAATTTACCAGGGAGGTCAAGCCCTTCCGACAATCTTCCATTGATGACTGCAAACAGCTTTCCTCCTTTCTCCTTAAATGAATTGAGGAGTTTCAGAAAATCTTCATTTGACATTCCTTTCCTCTCGAAATATATCTTTCCCTTGAGGTCCATTTCCAGGAATGAATCTATCTGATCATATGAAGTGCAGAAAATCACCGTATTTCTGTCAATTTTTTCCACGATTGTCTTTATGTACCTTTTCATGATCTGAGAGTTTTCGTCCTTTTCACTGTATCTGGAAGTGACATCATCTGTGAATATTACTCTCAGATTGTTTTCCAGGTAATCAGTTCTTATAATGATGTCATCGCTCTCTTCAATTCCTATCTCGTCTTTGAATTTACTTATTGGAGAAATGGTCCCTGAGAGAAAGATGACCTTGTGCATTCCTTTCAGGAATTCCAGCATCTTATAAGTCTCCAGATAGAGGATTGATATTCCAGATGGTTCATCGTTACGGGCTATCCTCACGCTGTAACTATCGTCCTCCTCCATCAACTTCAGTGCGGTCGTTGCTGAATTAAATATGAAGCTCCTCGGCAGTTTATTCTCGATCTCCTTGCTCTCCTTTATAGAAAGTCCATAATTGGCAAGGGCCATCAGATAATTCTTGATTTCCAGGGAATTCATCTGGAAAGTATTCATGAACTCTTCCCTAATGTCCTCCGGAGTGAGTATCCTGTCTCCTTCCTTCAGTAGGTTTAAAACCGACTCTTCCAGTGAATCGACAATGAAGGAAATATTCACGTTCCTCAGCAGGAGATCTCCATACTGATCTATCTCCTTCCTGCAGTTCCTGAGGCTGTTCAGGGAAAATTTCAAGGAGAAATGTTCACGCGTTAGGTCAGGTATGTTATGCGATTCATCCGCTATCAAGACGATTTCCGACGGGAAGACATTCATCCACTCCAGGAATCTCTCCCTGATGAATGGGTTCAGGAAGTATGAGTAGGTTGTCACAACAACCCTGGCCTCTTCCAGAAGACCCTTCTGAGCAAAATAAGGACAAAAATCCAGATTTCCCAGCTCAAGAAAGTCACCCTGGGAAAATATCTCTTTTTTCCACCCTTCGGTGTATTCTGTATTGTACGGGCATCCATCACCCGATTTCTTTTGCCTTTCTACCAGGTTCCTGCAGTACTGTGCCTGTTCCGATGGATCCCCCTGGCTCATTTCTGGAGCTCTTTGCCTGTACAGGCACATCTCTCCCCTCCCTTGGAACTGGATGACTTTGTCAGCGTTGAGAGACCTCGCCTCCCTTAGCAGATTCTCAGCCTGGGAGTTTGTCCGGGTAAGGTAGACTATCTTCTTGTCCCGGAACTTCGAAAGAGCATAGAAAAGGGAAACTATTGTTTTCCCAGATCCAGTTGGGCTCTCCAGTATGACGTATTTCTTATTAGACATCTCGAGGGCCTGAATAATCTGTTCCTGCCAGGGGTATTTTTCATATGGAAATTCCATAATATCTCTCCAGGAATTTATCCACGTTAGAGTCCTCCGGTAGGCCCATCATCTTTATCTGTTCCCTGAGGTCATCCTTGTCAATCTCGGTGGTGAAAATGTAAGAATCCAGGCTGGTGAGTACATCTCTTACCTTTACATGAAGTAATTCAGACAGAATTTCCGATGCTTCAATTCTCAATTTGCCTGAATTCATTCTGGGAATTATTCTCTTGTATTCCCTGAAGAATATTCGTGCGGATTCGGTTAGGCCCCCGGAGTTTATCAGAACACAGCATCCTTTTTCTATGGGATTTTTCACCCCTTTGAACATTGAAAGATAAGGTTCCCATATTGATATCGCGTCTACCTCCTTTTTCGAATATGCATCCAGCATGTCCTCTATAGACTTGTAGTAGACCAACCTGAAATTCTTCCTTTCCCTAGACTCTCTTTCCATCGAGGAGATTGGGGTAGTACCCAACAAGCCCTCATTATTCCGCATCAGCATTCCCGACCCACCCTTTGAAATTCCGGAGATAGGCTTGATGTTGTTGTCAATCAGGTAAAAGAAATAGCTTGATATCAGGGGGCTGGCGACCAGGTCAAGAGAACCAGTAAGTAGGTCCTTAAGTGCTTCCAGGCTGTTATCATAGAGTCTGATTCTCACCATTACAGCCTTCTCAACCCTTTTCAACGCAAGGACAACTGCGGCATATTCAGAACTTTTAAGCATGCCTACTCTCAGCACCTTCTCCCTGTTTATGGATACCAGAACAGTCCTGTCGCTTACCTTTTCTCTTCTGACCAGTCCCACGTTCTCCAAATCCGAGAGGATTTCAGAAATTCTGGATCTGGAAGATCCCAGTGAGAGAGAAATCTCTCTCTGAGTTCTTTTCCCATCCATGAGAAATTCCAATATTTTTTCCCTGGTATTCATTTTCAGATTTCAAATTCCTCCCCATTCTTTGGCAGGATCACTTCCCGGTCCGTTATTTCGCCGGCTAACTGTTCCCTTTTTTCGCCGTGCATTAATACAACAGTATCTGGTTTGCATCCACTGATAAATTCTAGTAGCTCCTTGTGACCAGAATGTGCTGAAAAATCAAAGGACTTGATGTCCATGTTTACCTTCGTTGCCACTCCAGCAAGATCGATGCTTCCTGTTTCAAGGAGCATCCTTCCATTTGTATCTTCTACCTGATATCCAGTCAAAAACAGACCGTTCTTGGGGTCATTCAATTGTGAGATGTAGTTAAGTACGGGGCCACCGTCCAGCATTCCACCAGTCGTAATGATCACGTCACCATGCAATGCCCTCTCCCTGTCAGCGTTATTTCTCACAATTCTTATTCTTCTCAACATCTTCTTGTATCTCTGGAAATTCTTGATGTATTTCGGGAAACTCAGCAGAACATTACTGACAGTCCTGGCCATTCCATCAATCCATATCTCGTAATCAGTATTTTCCAGTACCATAAGTAGTTCCTGGGCCCTCCCTGTTGCAAATGCAGGGACTACGGCGACTCCCTCCCTCTCAACTACCTCTGCTATTGAATTGAGGAAATTTTCCTCAACTGCGACTCTTGGTGGGTGCTCCTTACCGGCGTATGTGCTTTCGACGACCAGTATGTCGGTATCTATCGGCTTTATCCCATAAAGCATGTGAGTGTCAATACTTTGAATGTCCCCCGTGAAGACCAGTTTCTTATCGTCGCTAACCTGATACATGCCGCTCCCGACAAGGTGCCCAGTAGAATGTACCGAGACTGATATATCCTTGAATTCAACTATTTCGCCATAATTTATCGCCTGAAATGCCTCAATGATGTTATCAACGTCTATCTGTTCATACGGTAGAGTGTTATTTTCTATTTTCGCAATCTTTACAGTGTCGTAAAGTAGAATGGGTGCAACTGCCAGCGTAGGTGGAGTGGCGTAAATGTTTGCCCCTCCATTTCTTGTCAGCCATGGAAGCATTCCCAGATGGTCCAGGTGCGAGTGTGTCACAAATACCGCATCAACCGGTGGAGCCAGCATCGGGAATTCCGGTGGCTTGGTAGGATTGATTCCATAATCGAAGAGGAATTTGTATTTCCCAGTAGTTAGGACCATCCCAAGTCTTCCTACCTCATTCCCTCCCCCAAGGAACTTTGCTTTCATAATCCAGCCTCTTTTAGGGACAACCCGCAGCCGCAGGATCTTGTCTCCTTAATCCTGGGTATTGCTCTCTCAAGTAAATTTGATATGTTCCCTTCATTTTCCTTCATCACCCTTATAACTTCAGTCGAACTGACCGGGTTATCAGCCCACACGTCATAGTCAGTGACCGTCGCCAGAGTGAGATAACACATCTCACTTTCACGTGCAAGATTGATCTCAGGTACCAGTGTCATTCCGATAACGTCTCCGACTGATCTGAAAAATCTGCTCTCTGCCCTCGTCGAAAATCGTGGCCCCTCAATGCAGATATAAGTCCCCCCTTTGAGTGACTTCATTTTCAAATCGAGCAGGGATTTATGAAATACATCCGTAAGGTCAGGGCAAAAAGGATCTGCCATTGAGATATGAACCACTTGTGGTCCGTCAAAGAAAGTATACTTCCTCCCTTTCGTATAATCGAAGAATTGATCAGGAATGACTATTGTACCAGGTTCAATGTGCTTTTGCAAAGAACCAACGGCAGAAACTCCTATAACCCTTTCTATGCCAAGTTGTTTGAGACCGTAAATGTTCGCTCTATAGTTTATACCATGTGGTGGTATCCTGTGCGGTCTCCCATGTCTATACAGAACCGCGACATCAACTCCACCAATTTTGCCAATTTCAATGGGGGAAGACATTTCGCCATATGGAGTGTCGATATTGATTTTTTCAGTATCAGTCAGCAAATTGCCTACTACTGAACCCCCTATTAGTGCTATTTTTGTCATTTACAAGGTAATCCCAATAACCTAAATAAATTTCCTTTTATTTTTAAGAAGAGATATCTTGATATTACTTCAATGACCTTCCTGACTTGGGAAAAAGTGCAATCGAGCATTATATCCTATTAGCATAATAGTAATATCAATTAATTCCCCCTCAGTTGCATAGTATTCTTAGGTTTTATGTGTGATCAAATTATGCAAATTGTTCAATTTATGTCAAATATAAAAAACATTATTTATACTGCAATTTGTTGCTCTCCAAATGATGCGTTCCCCGTTCAGACCTTTTCTATACGATCATTTCTTTGATCGGCAAGCAATATTTTCATTCAGTGAAGATGTTTTCGACTTGCCACTTCACGCAATGATACCTGATAATTCTCTTTTGTGGCACGACCCAGCGGAGGGAAAGTTAGATTTCATGGTCCCCAATTCACACCCTCTTTTTCATGAAATTAAGAGGCGTCTGGAAAAGGCAGCTACACAATTTCAAATAAATGAAGCCGGATTGAATTTCGGCGTCTTTTTCCCGCAATTCGAGAATAAAGACTTTCTCGCTACTGTTAAGGCAACGCCAACTGCCCTCGTGCCTGGACTCGTCGTCTTTCCTGCATTGGTTTATAGGGACAGAAGAGTCTACCTGCTTGAAATGTTCAAGAAAAGTTCTATGGAAGCATCATCTGACAGAATAATGGGAGTTTCTGAAGCATATAGCACGTTTACAAACCGTGACTCTCTCAGGATTGAATACCTGGGTCCAGTTTTGGATTTCAGTGAATTCTATCAATCCATTGAATCAATCTGCATTACTCTGTTGTTCAAGCACAGTCTGAATGATGAGATTTCAAGGGGACCAAAGTGGCCGATTCTTCAAACGGACGAAGTGACTGGAGAAGGAAGGGTAGAAAGTATGGAGGGAGAATCTTTATTTCTCATGCATCAGTATTCTGTCTTGCCTGATGTTAAATTGCTTTGGATGGAAAGCTACCTGGTCGACAACAATTTAATTACAAACATAATAATAAACAAACAACGTCTGCCCGAGGTATTGAGTTACATTGCTAAACTGGAATCCAGGCCATCCATCATCAGACTTCTTGAGTTGAGTCAGGCTTAGCAATCATTTAAAGATCCCTGTTTAATCACATCCAAGAAAGATGATGGAGTTTGTTGTGAAATAATTGTTAACGTTCTGAAACGCAAAATTATATACGAGCTTACATTGTCGTCTCATGGACAATCACCTAAGGCCCCTCACAGTTCTTGGAGGCAGTCTGAACAAGAACGTGCTTGTCAAAGTCAAGTGGAATAGAGAGTACAGGGGCGTACTGGACGGTTACGATCAACATATGAACTTGGTGATCAAGAACGCAGAAGAGGTCATATCTGATAAGAGTAATGGCGTTTTCCCCACAGTTGTTGTTAGAGGGGATGTCGTAGTTTATATTTCACCATCGGAGGTGATATGATATGAGAGGAACCCCATCAATGGGAAGGAGAAATAGAATAAAGGTACATATTAAATGTAGAAGATGCGGTCAGCATTCTTATAATGTGACCGACAAGAGGTGCTCCCACTGTGGATATCCCGATTCAAGGATCAGGAAATACAGTTGGGCGAAGTCTAAATGAGGCCTGCGGAGTTATAGCTCTTGCAGAAACAGTACCTGTCAGTTATAGAATAATTCAGTCCCTACGAATAATACAACACAGGGGGCAGGAATCTGCTGGAATAGCAATTTTCTCTAATGGGAAGACGAAAGTCCACAAGGGAATGGGACTTGTCAATGAAGTTTTTTCTGGAAAGAAAATTGAGGATGATGGGCTTAAGGGAATCGGACACATCAGGTACAGTACAGCTGGATCGTCTGTCATAGAAAACGCGCAACCACTCTTTGCAAGGATAAAGAATCTTGAGATCACTATTGGGCACAATGGTGAGATCTCAAATGCAGCGGATATTAAGAGTAAGCTTGAGGATTCAGGTTATTCCTTCCAGACAAATTCCGATACAGAGGTCATTCTGAAACTTTTATCAATCGAACTTTCGAAGAATCAGGATTTCATCGAATCAATGAAGAAAGCTTTCAGGAACCTGATTGGAGCTTATTCGTTGGTGATCGGAATAAATGACAGGATTTTTGCCGTAAGGGACCCAAACGCTATCAGGCCACTGAGCGTTGGGAAAACGAAATATGGATACGGTGCGGCCTCGGAGGACATAGTATTCTACCAGCTTGGGGGGTATCCCGTCAGGGACGTCAAGCAGGGTGAGATAGTCGAAATTACTCAGGAAGGTATAAAATCATTCATATATGAAGGGAGGACTAAACCAGCCCATTGCATGTTCGAATATGTCTATTTCTCCAGGCCTGACAGCACCCTAGATGGAAAGAACGTATTTGCAGTCAGAAGGCAAATTGGAAGGATCCTTGCCAGAGAGAATCCTGTCGAAGCTGATTATGTAGTACCTGTCCCAGATTCAGGCAGGTCTCATGCACTTGGTTATTCAGAGGAGTCCAGAATACCCCTGGTGGAAGGACTAATAAAGAACAGGTACGTAGACAGAACCTTCATAATGCCGGAACAGGATGGAAGAAGGAATGAACTGGACATCAAGCTCAATCCGATCAACGAGATTGTGGAAGGAAAAAGATTGATCCTCGTGGATGACAGCATCATAAGAGGAAACACAATGAGGAAGATAGTCAACCAGCTCAGAGACAGGGGGGCAAGGGAAGTTCACGTCAGGATAGGTTCCCCCCCAATAGTTTCACCATGCTACCTTGGAATTGATATGAAAACACGGACACAATTCATAGCATCCGGTAAATCAGTAGAGGAGATTTCAAAGACGATCGAAGCAGATTCACTTCATTATATATCTCTGAACGGGTTGATAGAGGCGATTGGACTTGGAGAGGAGAATCTATGCCTTGGTTGCCTGACAGGAATTTATCCCGTGAAAATAAAGGATGAAAAATTCAGGGGCTACTGACCTTTTCTGATTTCCCCGATCCTCTTTTTCAGTTTCAGATCAATGTCTGATTGAATACCCGCGAGGTCAGCTCTCGCTGCCTTGACAATTGCATTCGCATAGGTCCTGGAAATTTTCCCTGCCATCTTTTTTGGGGCCCTGTAAATGTCAGGAATCTCATAAATAAGACCATGTTTTGGAGGTTCTCCATTTCCCTTCTTGAATCTAAAGAACGCTTTTTCTGCTCCTATAACCTGGATAGAACTTGATGAACTTAGTGCAATCTTCCTCAGGCTCCCCGTGGCATTTATCAACCTGGCTGCAACTTTGTACCCAACAAGTTTGCCTAGATTGGGTGCACTTCTGTTCACATACTCTTCCAAACTTTTTTCTGCTTTTTCTCTCATATCTCTCGCCTCCAGGTAGAATCCGTCCATTAACCTGAGAAAATCCCTGTTTATTGAGGGGGCATACTTTATGAACGTTATAGTTTCCTGTAATTTCTGGTTCATGTAGTTCTCAAATTTTTCCATTTCGTCAAGCGTTGTTATGATCTTCACTATCATGCTGTCCTCGGTGAGATTTGCTGAAAGAATCATTTTGTTGATCCTCCCCATTTTCTCTTTACTTTCACTAACGTTAATAGATTTGTTTACGAAAGTTTCCGGGAATGCAACCCTCTCCTCATTGTAGTATGCGACTCCCTTCTTGATTAAATCTATATACAATTTTATGAAAAGATCGTCATCAACCGAAATCTCTCTCTTTCCGTCAGAAATAGTGTTCCATCCTGTGAGATACAACATTTCATGAGCGAAGATTCATTTCAAATAAAATCTTTGCTAAACGCAATATGGAACCCGCAAGGGATGTTTTGCACCCTGCAACTGTTGGGTATGTCTGAAATCAGGCAGTGGGGAATGAGGCAATTGAGTAGAAATTTCCAAATGATTGGGACTGATCGTTATCCAGCTACCCGAGTTACAATATAAAATGATAGACAGTTATGCATTAATATCCACATTAAATATTGGTTTATGAATGCGCCTGTTTACAATGCCCTGTTACGCATATTCAAAGAAAAAATACCTGAAGACAGTAAGGAAATAGTAGATTTCACCGTTAAGTTCCTCAACGAAAATGTGGAGAAGTATAATTGGGTTGGGATATATATGATAGATGGAGACGATCTCGTACTCGCAGGCTGGTCTGGCCCTGAAGCAACAGAGCACACTAGGATAAAGGTTGGGGATGGAATTTGCGGTCTCGCAGCAAAAGAGGAATTCACAGTCGTTGTACCTGACGTTTCAAAGGATTCTAGATATATATCATGCTTCCCGGGCACAAAATCAGAAATAGTTGTGCCAATATTTAAGGAAGAGAAAGTCATTGGAGAAATAGACATTGACAGTGATTTCGTCGATCCATTTGATGGCAAGGACGAAAAATTCTTAGAAGAAATAGCAAATTTTATAGGTAGAAGAATATAAGGTAAAGAGGGAATGGTATCTACAGTTTCAAGTGCAATTAATTATCCCTTCGGTGAGGTTATGGCCGAGAGAAAGTATTCAAGATATGAGAAGGCAAGAATAGTTGGAGCGAGGGCTCTTCAGATATCAATGGGTGCACCAATCCTGATAGAGATTCATGAAAACATTTTCGACCCATTGAGAATAGCTCTGTACGAATTTGACAATGATGCAATTCCAATGACTGTGAAAAGAATTAAGGATGGCACCATCAGGGGAAATGAATGAAGAATTGGAGCGGGCACATAATTTTTCCTGAAAATTTCGAGTGGAAACAGCTTGAGAAATCTTTCAGGGGCATGATGGAGCTTTTTTTCAGGGAAAGCGGCGAGATGGAAGATGAACCTGATCACAAGGAAGTCATAATGCTCCTGAATATGCAGGACATAAAGAACAACAGGAAACCGGAAGGTTATAACAGAGAGGGAAAGTTAAGATTGATTTTCCCACTCCAAAGGAAAGAAATCACTATTGTTTCGCCACTTCCTGAGAATTATGTCAGAGACGTATCTGAAGCACTTAGCAAATATCTGACAAGCAAGAAGATCAGGCACACCCTTGATTTTGACCAGATGAAATTCACCGAATTCAGGAAGAAGAGGAAGTAATCAGTTTCTCAAAAAATGCGCTATCCTTCCTGCCCCCTCCATTATTTGATCCCTTGAAATAGCAAATGAAAGCCTAATCCGATTGGATCCACTAGGCCCGAATTGTGAACCCGGCGTTACCAGCACTTTCTCTTTTTCCAGAAGTTCCTTTGAAAATTCTTCACCGTCAAGTCCATTGACCAACTCTGGGAACATATAGAACGTCCCCTTGGGTTTGTTAAGCTTGAACACTTCATTCTCTTTCAATAAATCGTACAGGAGATCTCTCCGCTCCCTGAACATAATGTTCATGTGAGTGGGGAAATCATCGTCATCCAATGCACGGAGTGCGGCAAATTGGGATACTGATGGAGCACACGTTATTGTATGCTGCTGGAATGAATCGATGTACGGGGCAAATTCTGGAGGGGCAATGAGATAACCTATTCTCCACCCGGTCATTGCGTGGCTCTTGGAAAAACCATTGACAACAAACGTCCTATCTTCCATTCCTGGAAATCTCAGTATCGATTCGTGCCTTCCTTCAAATATAATCTTCTCATAGATCTCGTCTGAGACAACATACAGTTTCTTATCTATGACAATATCAGAAATCTCCTTCAGTTCAGAAATATTTGCAACCCAGCCCTGCGGATTTGATGGCGAATTAATGATGATCATCCTTGTTCTCCCTGATATGTTGTTCTTCAAACTTTCAATATCAGGCGACCCGTCTTCCAGCGAAGAGAAATATCTAGGTATCCCGCCGGCAAGTTTGATGATCTCAGGGTAGGAAACAAAACTTGGATCCTGGAGAAGTACCTCGTCCCCGCTTTCAATCACTGATTCAACCGCAGAATGGATTGCAAATTTCGCAATTGTCACGATTACGTTGCTCGCCCGTACTTCCTTTAAGGCAATTTTTTCGTATTTTCTGGCAATTCTTTCCCTTAATTCCTGAATTCCCGCAGAGGGTGTATAGTGAGTATTTCCCTCTCTCGCTTTCTCAAATGCAAAATCCATGACATCGGCTGGAGTTGTTGGATCTGGCTCACCTGCTGCAAATGAAATCGCACTCTCCCCGTTTTTCTTCATTGCGTTGTAGATATTGTTGAGTGAAACCGTTGAAGACGGGGTTATATTCTTGAATTTAAGTGATACCATGAGCCCGAATACAAATGAATTATTTCTACGTTTCTAAAATTATCTAATCAAAAATTGGATTCTGGCAACGTATTCATATACAATTTGTGTAGCATCTTCTGTTAAGTGGCTATAGAGTTGTCTCCTGAATTTAGCCACTTTGATTTCATGCATCTAAGAATTTATAAATAGGGCTTGTTGAATAATCAAGGGTATGTCAAAATCTTTTCTTGTTCTGGGTGGAGCCGGAGACATGGGGTCCTCCGTTGTGGACGATTTAGCTTCTAATGGAGTGGAGAATCTTATAGTAGGGGACATAAACGAGAAGTCTGTCGTGAAGACAATTTCAAGGCTGAAGAAAAAGGGAGTAAAAGCAAAAGGAATTAAAGTTGATGTGAATGAGAAAAAGGAACTGTCAGGTGCAATACAGGAAGCAGATATTATAGTGAACACTGTTGGCCCATTTTATAAATTCGAGACCAAGATACTTGATGTGGTAAAGGATTTTGACATTGGTTATGTGGACATATGTGACGATTTCGACGTGACCTCAGACGTATTCAAGAAGATCGACACTGGTTCCATTAAATCGAGGATCGTGGTTGGAATGGGCTGGACTCCCGGAATAACCAATGTTTGCGCCAGAGATGGTTACAATAACATGGACAAGGTCACGGAAATTAACATTGCATGGGCAGGCAGTGCGGCGGATGCGGCAGGAAAAGCAGTGATAGAGCACGCATTTCACGTGGTCACTGGAGATGTTCCAATGTTCATTGAGGGTAAGACAAGAATGGTGCCTGCGAGGCAATTCCACCGTGAAATAGAATTTCCTGATCCGATCAACCGGGTAGATACTTACTATACCGGGCATCCGGAACCAATCACCATCCCAATATTCTTGAAGGGTGTGGAGACTGTGACTGTCAGGGGAACTCTCATTCCAGACTGGCAGAACAGCCTTGTTTCTCAGTTCGCCGACATTGGGCTGACTGAGAACAGGCTGGTTGAAGTGGGTGGAAGGAAGGTCTCATCTCGAGATTTCCTGGTCTCCTTTGTGCACGATACCCTCGACCAATTCAAGTCAGGGGGGGTTGATAAGTCAGGTTTCTGGGTTGAGGTGAAGGGGAAAAAGAACGGCAAGAGGGTTACGATTCATTATACTGGAGCAGACAGGATGAAAAGGCTTACGGGAATACCAGCTGCAATAGGTGCCAAATTTTTGAGCGAGAGCAACAAGGTAAAGAGGGGGATATGTGCTCCAGAAGGAGCAATTGATCCGTCTTTCTTCTTCAATGAGCTCAGAAAGAGGAGAATTAAGGTCAACAAGATTGTTGCAACAGAGGAATTCTGAAACATGTTGAGCTTTGGGACTGCAGATTTCTTCCTACACCTCAAAGATACACTGAATGGTGATAGGGTTTTCAGGAAGCTCGGAAAAGCAGACTACACAACCACGGAGTTGATTTATGTCAGGGACCTTAAAATAGGAGTATGGCAGAGGACTGTCGATGGCGAAATAAAGGAATTTTATCTCGTTCCAAAGAAACAGCTCGTGGAAAAGGAAAATGAAGCAGAGATAATATACTACGTAAAAGATTACGACACCCTAATAGGGTTACTCAAGGGAGAAGATAGTTTCGTTGCTCTAGTAATTGATGGAACACTCGAGTTCAAAGGTTCAATGAAAAAGGCAATGAAAATCCAGCCAGCATCTGACAGGATGGAAGTTATAGTCAAGAAGATATGTCTGGAATCAGTCCTGCCTTCCAAGATACAGTTTCAGAAGTGGGCAGCAAAAGAGGGTTACATATGATCGTCAAATTCTCGGACGAATGGTTCAGGGAATATTGTAAAAGCATTAACAGTGATGAAAAATACAGGAATAACGGAAAAGGATGGAAATGGAGCGTTACATTCTCCATCGCGGGGGATCAGGGATCAAGATATCTAAAACAAGGTCTGAATAGAATAGTGAAGATGAAACTTAAAGAAGGGAGATGCGAAGGGATAGAGTTACTTAGTTCGGAATCGATTCCCCTTGATGAATATCTTCTCAAGGGTAAGGCATCAGTATGGGAGAGCATTATTGACGGGAAGACGAGTATAATAAATGCGATGCTCAAGGGGGACCTGAAGGTGACAGGGGATGTTAGGACGCTCACAAAATACATCCCTGCCGCAAACGACCTTGCAAGGATCGCAAGTGGTGTTAAATGATCGTTGACGAAGCTTCAGAATTAAGAGAAACGCTTGAAAGGTTCATTGCAGACGTGAACAACAATGAAAAAGTCCAGAAAATGATAAGAAAATGGAGTTCGGTAGTTAATATCTGGGGGAAGGATATAAATCGCGGCTATTTGCTTGAGGTGGTGGACGGCAAGGTGACACAGATGATGGAAGCAATGAATGTTGATGATGGAAAAGTGAAGGTGGTCGGAGAATCCAGAACTCTGATAAGAATGTTCCAGGGAAAGGAGAAGATAGTTCATCTCTACCTTGACGGAATAGTCGAAACATATGGATCAGAGAGAGATCAGATTGTCCTTGATGCCATAGCCAGACTCCTCTGGAAGTGAACTAAATTGGCAGCAAAACTTAAAAGAAGTCTAAAATTCACAAGACTAGTCGCCGTGACCATGGGGACACCACTTGCTGCATCTGTCTTCCTCAGCATTATAATAATGGAAACATACACATCCAATCTGCCTAGCATGTTGCTAGCAGTCCTGATAGCTACGGCGCTCGCTGCCGCTGCATCCCTCTCCTATGGCGAGCTTGTTAGCATATATCCTTCAGCGGCGGGAAATCGCGTTTTCCTGAAAAAACCAATGGGAGACGTGGTCTCCATCTCCCTATCATTCATGTGGACGATAATCATACTTGGTGCTGCAGGAGTGGAAGCGTACGTTCTTGGAAATGTAATCCATTTTCTGATTCCTGCTGTCCCAGCAATCATTTGGTCCGTGATATCTCTTACAATCATCCTGTTAATTAATGCCGTTGGCGTGGAAATCTCAGGAAACTTCCAGATGGGAATCACCTTCTTCATTGCGTCTGCACTTGTGGTCGTCTCCGTGATTGCGCTTGTAACTCCGCATCATGCCTTAAATACAGGAGGGAACATAGATTTCGCCGGTTCTCTTTCAGCTGCGGCTGTCGGAGTTTATTTCTTCCTTGGGTTTGGAAGGGTGACGACCCTAGGGGAGGAGGCAATAGATTTCAAGAAAGGTATTCCACGCGCAATGCCCATTGCAATCATTCTTCTTGGGATAGTGTTCACCTTTGTATCGTCTGCAATATTCACCAGAGTACCGTTATCATCGGTACAATCATCTGCTGTCCCTCAAATTGTACTGGGAAAATATATGCTTAATGGCGATTATGCAATCATAGTTGCAATCATAAGCGCATTAATGAGCTTCAGTACATTCAATGCTGGAATACTTGGCACGTCAAGACTGATATATGCACTTGGAAGGGAAGGCACCCTTCCAAAGTTTCTCGGTACGATAAATTCAAAATTTTTTACTCCAACTTTCTCACTGGTGTTTATCTACGCAATAGCGTTGGTTGTCACTATTACAGTTTACGTGACTAGGAGTTTTACCATACCTGTCCTTGTGGCTGCCTTATTCGACTCGTTCATGTATGCCTTCGTTTCCTACAGTGCCTTCTGGCATCATAGAAAACTGGCTCGTGGGGAGATTCCGTTCAGGGTAAAGGGAGGAACAATTCTTTTTCCAGTGACTGCAATAATATTCATTGTGCTTGGTCTGATATTGGTATTAACTTCTCCATTCATAGTGACCGGTCTCACGGTCCTTGGAATCATCTTGACTGGAGTCTATTTTTACCTGAGGGTAGAAAAGTAAATACCTTGATGAGGCATACTCCAGAGTGGCTATTCTCATAGATTCCCTGTCAAAGTTTTATGGGTCAAAGGAGGTACTTTCAGGACTCAACATGCAGATTGATAGTGGTCAGATTTATGGAATCCTTGGCCCCAATGGTTCTGGGAAATCCACTTTGTTGAGAATAATGGCAGGTATTTCCCAATATGACAAGGGCAATGCAATTATAGAGAATATTGAGGCAAAAAACAATCCAATCGAGATACGTAGGATAGTGGGATACGTTCCTGAGACTCCTTATCTTTACGAGAGCTTGACACCCATGGAATACTTCGGTTTCATAGGCTCAATAAGAGACCTGAACCGGGAGACAACGGAAAGGAGGACGAGGGACCTCATCAAGGCATTCGGGATGGAAGAGTACAGTGACCAGTTCATCGGAAGTCTCTCCTTCGGAACAAAGCAAAAGGTATCGATCATAGCTGCGCTTTTGCACAACCCCAAGGTGTTGATCCTGGATGAAAGCATGAATGGGTTGGACCCTCATTCTGCAAAAATATTCAGGGATCTGCTTAGGAGCCTGGCAAATGACGGTGCAACGGTAGTTTTCTCAACCCACATTCTTGAGATTGCGGCGAATGTCTGTGATCGAATAGCGATAATGAAAGATGGAAAGGTTATGGCAGAAGGGAAGACAAGTTCGCTGGTAGCTGAAAAGAATCTGGAGGACCTCTTCATCCAGCTTACCTCATCAGAGGACATAAAGATGGTCGTCAATGCCCTGAGAGGGTCGCTGAGGAACGAGTCAACCTGAATGTTCTCTGGGACAAGGTCGCATACCTTTTTCCTGGAATCCGGTCGGTACCCAGATGCTAAAGGCGACGGAACAGCATCTGAAACCGACAGATTGTGACTTGAAAAAATTTAGCCCATTTGGAGTATAAACAACGTGATCCCTATGGATTGTGATTCCCCATTCAAGCTGACCTATTTTTCTCTTTCGCCCTTCAGGCCGTTAAAGATGAAATTCATTAAGTTTTTAAATTTGGGCCCATCCAGGGACTCTTCCCAGACTTCGTACCTAAGGCCAATGAAATCGGCTATTCCCATCAGGGCATATGAAATTAACTCCGCATCATTGCTTGCGAATTCTCCATTTTCAAATGCTTCCTGCAATCCTTCTGAATAACCTTTGGAAATACTGGAATAATACCACTTGAACAAATCAAGGTCCAGGTATTCTGACTGTCTCACTATCCTATAAAATCTCCTGTGCTTCTTAACGAAGTCAAAGAAAAGCTCGAATCCCTTTCTCTCGATTTCTTCCCTTGATTCAAGACCATTGGTACCTATTTTTATTGACTTCCTCAATTCATGATTGAGGTTCTTCACCAGTGCCTCGAAAATCTCGTATTTCGAGCTGAAATATATGTAGAACGTGCCTGATCCCAGGCCAGCTTTTGTAGTGATTTCCGAAATGCTCGATTCATAGTATCCTTTATCTCCGAAAACCTTCTCTGCAGCTCTCAGCAATTTCTCTCTAGTTTTCTGTCCCCGTGCTGATTTTGGAATCATCATGATTATTTCTCTCCTCTCCAATGATCATCTCTGATATTAATACAGTAGATTCATTTCTTTTCAGAGTCAAGGTACAGTAGTATAAAGTAAATTCTCCTTTCTCATTTTTGCTGTCCACCCTGAGATGAGAGCAAACAGTATCCCCAGGTCTGACGGGGGACAGAAATCTGACTTTATTGAATCCATATAGGAAGTACCCGTGAATCAGTTCAGAAATTAAACCAAGTGAGATAGACAGTGAAAGCAGCCCATGCGCGATCCTGCCCCTGAATCTGGTCCTATCTGCATACTCCTTGTCTACATGAAGTGGGTTGAAGTCCATGGTCAGTCCAGCAAATGCATTTACATGGTAGTCTGTTACTGTTAAACATTTTCCAGTGAACTCTTTTCCTATCTCAAGTTTTCCATTCATTATACCACTTCCTCATTAATGTGTAATCTTTCTTTCCTGCGCCCGTCTTAGGGATGCTTTTGACTACTCTGAAATACTTGGGAACTGCATAATTAGCCATTTTTGTCGAGAGCCATTCTTTTAGTTCTTTTAGATCGATATCTCTCCTAACATCTATAAAAGCAGCACCTACCTCACCCCACTTGTCGTCAGGCACACCTATTACCGCGCTCTCATAAATTCCAGAGTAGCTCTCAAGGACCTTCTCCACTTCACTTGGATAGACGTTTTCCCCGCCAGACTTGTACATGAACTTGATTCTCCCAACAAAATAGTAGAATCCATCTTCATCTCTTCTCAGTATGTCACCTGTCCTCACCATGCCGCAATTCATAATATCCTCCGTCTTTTTTGCGTCCCTAAAATATCCTGAGAATATTACAGGGCCACCCACCATCAGTTCCCCTAAATCAGATTCCTGCCCATTCTGGTCAAGAAGTTTTAAATCCACGAAAAGAGACTTTCTTCCGATGGAAAAAGGGCGATTTAAATCATCTTCATTGGAGTAGAAGAGATTTGGACCCGCCTCTGTCAACCCATATCCCTGATAGAAGTTTATTCCCTTATTCCTGAACCTTTCAGTTACATGCTCTGGAGTGGTTCCGCCACCGCTTTTGACAAATCGTAGGGAAGAAAGCTGGCTTCCATTGAAATTCTCTGACTCCGAAATCTGCGCCATCATTGCAGGAACCCCAGAAAAAACAGTGATTTTCATCCCATCCATAATTCTTAGTACAAGGGAAGCATCGAACTTATCCACCAGAATGATACTTCCTCCTGCGATCAGGAGTGGGATTGTGAGCACGTTCCATCCTCCTGTATGAAAGAGAGGGTAGACCAGAACCGTCCTATCATTCTCCGACAGTTTCCATGAAAGTACAGTATTTATGGCGTTAAATATGATGGACCTGTTGCTGAGGACTGCCCCCTTAGGTTCTCCCGTGGTTCCTCCGGTGAACAGGATTAGTGAGGGAGTTTCGAGATCAACTTCCACGGTCTCATTAGAGGTCACATGCACTGGTCGTCCGATTCTTTCGAGGATCTCCACTTTTACTGCCAGTACAGCGCAGAGTCTGCCGTATTTTTCCTGAAGCGATTCACTCAGGACGATGATCTTCGGTTCAACTCTCAAATTGGTACTCAAAAGTTCCTGTTCTGTTAATCTTAGATTATTTGGAACAAGTATTGCCCCGATTTTCTGGCAGGCAAGGTAGAGAATGACCAATGCTGCCTTATTCTGAGATATGACGGATACTCTGTCTCCTTTTACAATTCCATCTTCCTTCAGTCTCCCTACGATGTAATTCGCAATTCTCTCCACATCCAAGTATGAGTAATTTTCCCCTCCCCAGTCTATCAGCGCAATTCTTTTCCCGTACTTGGACGAAATGAAACGAGAGATATCAAGAGTCATCTATCTGCCCCATTTAATTACTGTCGAGCCCCACACATACCCTGTTCCAGCGGCAGCAAAGACTATGTTCCCTGTTGAAAAACCAGTTTCACTGATTACTTGGTCAAGCGCTATGAACTGATCTGCAGATTGGCTGTGGCCGAATCTTTCCAGATAGTACGATTTCCTTTCAGGTATTCCCAGTGATGCTAGTATTTCATTATGGAAAGTGGGTTTCATGTGGTTGAGGAATATCTTGCTTACGTCCTCGGTCTTGATCCCACTTTTTTTAATTGATCTCTCTATGACCATCCTGAAATTCTCGACTGATTTATTATCCAAAATTGATTTCATTCTTTCCTTATCCATCAGCCCTTCCAAGTAAATTCTATTCCTGCTGCAGTAATCTGGGTAACAGGGTTCCTTTGCTCCTCCTCCCCTCTCAAGCACGCTGAATGAAAGTGACCCATCACTCATAAAGTCAGAACTGAGTATCAAATTCTCGGAGAAGTCAGGAGCAACGATGGCTGCAACACCTGCATCAGCAAAATTATCCATCCAGTTAGTGGATCTGTTCTCAGGATCAACTATGTATGATTCCTTTGACGCACCAACAAGAAGTATGGACTTTCCTTCAGTGCTAGAAGAAAGTATCTTCTTTGCTACATAAAGGCCGAAAACTATTCCGGTGCACATTGAAGACATATCTAGGGAGAATGCTCCTTCGATTCCAAGGGCATCCTGGATGTACGTGCTCATCAGCCATACGTGGTAATCTTTCCACTGGGAACCAACGTACAGTATCATACCGATATCATCCTTCCCTATTCCCTTTAGAGTTGCCTTTTCAATGGCTTTTTTTGCAGCCTTAATTGCCATTTCACTGGGCATCTCATCTTTCTTGCTGACGTGTTTGCTCAGGAGTCCCTGTTTCTTCTTTACCACATCAACAGGGATGTGATAAATGTTGGAAATGTCTTCTGCAGTCTGGATACTTTCTGGGATATAGAGGCCATATGATACTATTCCTACGTTTCTCAACTAATGCACCTCCCTCACATAAGGTATGTAGGAATATTCTTCCACTAGTCTTACAAAGTTCCTAATCTCATCATTTACCCTAGGCGCCTCCTCAATGAAAAGAAGGTGATTTTGATTTTTGAATACAAGTAGTGAGGAATTTCTGAGTGATTTGAATATGATAAGGCTGTTTGTCCAGGGCAAAACCCTGTCTTCCGTTCCACAGACGATAAGGGATGGCGTATTAATCTTCTTGTTTGCATCGCAGGCATCATAATCCTTCGTTGCAAGCGCCTGGTATACCATCTGTGTCTGATCCTGAAGATAATCCAATCTCTCCCCTATGATGCTTTCGAACTCCAATCTCCTTTCCCTGGGGAATTTGTCCGTCATTGCTATTTTCATGGTCCTGATAAGTTTCTCACGTACGCTCTCTCCCGGAATGGTTTTTTCCATTTCGTCCCAAGTTGACTTTGGCATAGGAAGAGAGTTGCCTCCTCCGCAGGAAGTGGATATCAGTATAGTGCCTTTTACCCTATTTTCTGCCATTATGGCGATCTCCTGAGCAATAAAGCCTCCCATGGAAACACCCAGTACGAAGAATCTGTCTATGCCAAGGTGGTCCATTACCTCCATTGCATCTTCTGCAAACTCTCTCACACTGTAAGGAGAAGTCAATGGGGAACTCTTCCCCACTCCCCTATTGTCTACCAGAATACAATGTGCCCATGAACTGATCTCCTGCAGCTGTTTTCTCCACATCCAGACCGAGTAGCCTAAACCTTCCAGAAAAAGGATTGGGATACCTTTCCCCGATTCCTCGTAGTAAATTTCATGATCCTTCACTCTAATTATACTCATCCTTTGCACCTTCCTTATCATTCTGTCCCAGGTAAGACCTTCTCACAATTTCGTTCTTCATCATCTCTTCGCCAGTTCCTGAGGCAATTATCCTCCCTGCATCTAGCAGGTACACCTTCCTGGCCAGAGGAACAGTCTCTGAAACGTTCTGCTCCGTGAGTAATATAGGCATCCTGGTCGAGATCGTCTTTATTTTCAGAAGAACCTCTTTCAGAAGTTTCGGATAAAGTCCGGTGGTAGGTTCATCCATTATCAGGAACTTTGGGGATGTCATCAAGGCTCGAGCGATAGAAAGCATCTGTTGCTGACCGCCACTCATCTTCCCTGCAGGCGTGGCAAATTTTTCTGCGAGGTCGGGAAAGAGGTCTTTCACGAATTCCAGGCGCTCTTCCAATTTCCCTTTTTTGCCCTTGATGGATGATTCAAAACCAAATTTCAGGTTATCAATTACGCTCATTTCCCTGAAGACTCTTCCCCTCTCAGGTACCGTCGAAATGCCTAGTTTTGCAATATGGAAAGCCTTCCTGTCCTGTATCTCTTCCTCACCAAAAAATATCTTTCCGCTGACGGGTCTCAGTGTCCCAGTTATCGATTTTACGAGAGTTGATTTACCAGCTCCATTGGCCCCTATGACAAGTGTTATCTCATCACTGCAGCTCAAGGAGACATCTCTAAGAACATTCGACCCATAGTACCCGGCCGAGAGATTATCAACTGTCAACATTTGTTTCGCCTCCCATGTATGCCTCCCTGACTTTCTCATCATCGAAAAGTTCCGTCGTTGTTCCCTGAAAGATCTTCTTTCCCTTATCCATTACCACGACACTATCTACAAAGGGGAATATCTCGCTCAACCTGTGCTCAACTATGATCATTTTTGTTCCCTTTTTCTTGAGACTGGAAAGAGCATCTATAACGCCTACTGCCTCATTATTGCTCAATCCCCCAATTGGCTCATCAAGAAGAAGAAGCTTCGGGTTAGTCATCAGAGCTTTTGCAACCTCGAGGCGCTTAAGGTTCCCGTGTGAAAGTTCACGCGCCTTTTTATTTCCAAATTGAGAAAGTCCCATCACTTCCAGCACGGAGTCTATGTCAGAACCTCCATGTACTCTGCTGAACAATTCAAGATTTTCTCTGACAGTAAGAGAAACAAACGGTCTCACCACCTGGAATGTCTTGACCAGTCCAAGTCCTACCCTCTTCCATATCTTTGTTTTCGTTATGTCGATTCCATCAAATATGATCCTACCCTGATCAGGTAGTGTAATACCCGCGATTGAACTGAGAAGGGTGGTCTTCCCCGCACCGTTTGGCCCTATAAGCGCCATTGCATCTTTTTCAAGGGAAAACGTCATCCCATCTATGGCTTTATTGCCTCCCCACGATTTACTCAGACCCTCAACAACCAAGATAGTCATTGAATCGACCTCATCAGTCCCTTAGGGAAGAATAAGAGAAGGAGAATCGCCAGAATTGAAAATATGATGAGGGTTAGCGAACCAATGTAAAGGCTCAGATACTGAGATAACAGAACTATAATTATTCCAGCGGGCAGTGATCCTGCAATGGAACCTCTCCCCCCTAAAATGGCTATCAGCATCGGGTACATAAGAAATGTAAAACCGAATGTATCCACCCCTGCATAACTGGTGAAAAGGGCGTAAATTGCACCACCAAGGGAAACTATCCCCATCGCGAGAGAAAAAGTAACTAGTTTGTAGGGGAAGGTGTTCAATCCGTTTGAGATAATCGCATCCTCGTCATCCCCTATCCCTCTGAGCACAAGCCCGAAGTGTGTCTGTGTTATCCAGTATAGAACGAATGAGATGACCGCAGTTATGGCTGTGACAATCAGCAGAACATAATCAAGCGATCCCGATAGAGTTGGAAGGTTGTAATATCCGATGGTGGGTAGGCCAAGCACCGTCCAGAAGGCCAGGATGAAGTCCGTCCCAAGCAGAGGAAGGAGGAGGGACAGCAGCGTGAAAAATGGCCCACGAACCCTGAGGGTGGGGATCGAAAAGAGAAAACCACTCGTTATTCCCAGAAGGAAGGAAATGAAAAGAAGGAATGGGACTGGAAGCTTATAGGTATAGTATAAATAACCACTTGAAAATGCACCCACCCCAACAAAAAATGGGAGACCAAAATTAACATATCCTGTCACACCTGAGGAGAAATCCCATGAAAGGGCAAGGATGACAAGTATCAGTGCGAATATGAGGGAGAATGTAAAGTAGGGCATATTTACAACGTATGAAATGACTAGAAGAATGATCAGGACAGAGATCGATATCCAGAGTCTGGACCACTTCTTTCCCTCAAACCTGTAATTCATGCTTTCCTCCCCCGATTCCTTTTGGCAGAAGAATCAGAAAGATTATCACCACACCAAAGGCAGTGATGTCGGAAATATTATAAGGAACAAGATAAAGTATGGTCACCTGGGAAAATGAAATTATAAAAGCAGCAGGTATCGTCCATCTAAGCTTTCCCAGTCCTCCTATTATGGAAATGGCAAATGCAACGACAAATGGTTCTACCCACATGGTCGGAGTCACAACCTGCACTGGCACTATTAGGACAGCCGCAATTGCAACTATCGCTGTGGAAATGATGAATATGAGGAGGTAAATCATCTTTGAATTTATTCCGAATAATTCAGCAGTTTCGTAATCCTCTGATGTGGCCCTCACCTTTCTTCCAAAGGATGACCTGTCAATCCAGAGCCAGACAGCCAGAACAAGGATCAATGAGACAGAAGCAGAAAGAATGTATGACTGGCTAACTGAAACGCCAAGAATGTTCAGGGAGACGTTGCTCACTACCCCAGGGATGATGAGTCCGACTTCCCCTTGGAAGAAATACGTATAAATATACTGCAGGAGAAGTGCAGATAGAAGCATCGCAATCATGAAGATCATCGGGTCCCTTGCAAATTTTGTCATTATCATGAAGATAGCAAGGCCAATTGCTACGGTCAGCACCACTGCGATCAGGATGGAAACAAAGAGGTTTATTGAAAGCATCACAGCAAAAAGGTAGATAAAATACGCAGTGCTCATATAAAGTGCGCCATAAGAGAGGTTTAGTATCTTAGATACCCCAAATACCAAAGTGAATCCAAGCGTAAGGAGGGCATAATTAAGTCCGAAAATGGTTCCGTACAAAAGAATATACAAAAGAGTAGAAAAAATGAGAGAGGAAATCAAGAAGATCTCCTCATAGTGTTACGTTGAAGTCTTTTATCACTGTGCCATTTGTCACCTGCATATTCTGGAAGTATAATGGATGAAGAGACGTCCAGACCAGATACAGTTTGCCATCGCTATGCCATTGCATTGCTACTGCAGGAACAGAAGGCTCCGGGGTGAGTGAGATACTCAGAGCATGGTTGGCAGCGAACTTGATGATCCCCGCTGGACCTGAATAGTTAGTCTGTTCAAGATAAGGAATCACCTGATTGCTGGAAAGACTCTGAGCCTTTTCTATCGCTTTTGCCAGGTAATATATGGAGGAGTAAACGAAACCATCCTCAAATATCGGATTGAAGTGATAAGCAGAAACAAACGCATTGTAGAAGGGTACAGATGAATTAGTGATATTGATAGGAAGCATGGGCCCCCATCCAAAGGATAACTCCCCGTTAGAAGCGCCGTGTGTTGCATTGAAGTAATTGTATGTTGAACCTTCCATTTCGGACATGACATCTGCACCCATCATCAGTGGTTTATTGCCGGAGGTTCCTTGGTCAGCCTGCCAGTTGAACGAGTTCCAGTCAGAAATCAGAAGTGGAGTCTCAGTCCCAGCAGCAAGAATATAAATCGCCTGGGTATTAAGCTGAGCAAGCTGGGAAAATAGAGTGTCGTACGATCCCCCGGGTGGGTTGAGGGGGAAATAGTTTATGTAAGTCACATTGAAACCGGCTGCCTCAAAAGCGCCGTACAAAGGAGATGATTTTCCACCATTCCCAATGTCTGGTTGTGTCCACGCGGCCTGTTCTCCCAACACGGCAAAATTCGTAATGTTCACGGGGAATAGACCCTCCTTGTGTGCAAGGAGCAAGTATACAGGCAACCCTCCATACTGCATTCCTTGCTCGGTTGAATTTACGAAACCGTTAAAGATGTATTTGTTAGCCTGATAATTCTGCTGGACAAACGTGGATATCTCAGGATCTGCTCCGAACGTGATATATACAACATGGTCCTGGGCAGCCAAAGGAAGTTCAGCGTCCACAACGTCGCTCCTGTACCCTCCTACCAGGAAATTCACGTGGTCCGACGAAACAAGTGCGGTTATAGCTGCCTGGCCGTTGGATACAGGGATTGAGGGATCAGCCTCTTGCGTATCGTATTTCACTATGGATAAAGTGTACTTGCTACCATTAATTGTAACACCTCCAGCAGAGTTGATCTGGTTGACGGCTAGCTGTGCGGAGTCAAGCATGTTCTGCCCGATCGGTGAATTCAATGGGAGGGGCATGCCAATGAGTATCTGGTTTTCTTTCTTCTGGCCAAGATAGGTCAGTGCAGCAAATCCGGCAAGTATAACAACTATGACCACAACGACTACCAATAATATTTTCGTGTTTTTAGATAGTGACATGTGAATCACTATTCATATGTATTTTAAAAGTAGTACTTATATTTTTGTGACCCGGGACGAAATGGGAAATATTAAAATTGTTCATCAATGATATAAAGGGTTGCTCCGACCAGGATATATAATATAATAATTTCCAAGCATCTATTATCGATGAAATTTGAGCTTACCCAATCAAGGATACGCCATTATTTTTCAGGAAAATATGTGCATGATTCCACAATAGAAAATTGCTCAGATAAATGGGACCTGGAAATTTGAAATTAAGATTTCCTTCTCTATGTGGGAATATAGGATTTTTAAAGGTAACTGGCTACATCACGCCCAATCACTTCCTCAAAAGGTGAGTCTTAACGCCTCCATCTTCCCTTGGCTGGGCAATGCTTTATAGTGGGGGAAATTATCAATTTACATGCTCTTGTATAGCAAGGTCTCAATCCCGCTGATTAAGGAATTTAAAACGAGTTTTGGAACCCAAAAGGTTAGGGATGCTCTGATTCTGATATTAATGGAGGATGGCATAACAGCCTATGGTGAAGTGGTAACAGATGAAGATCCTGCCTATGGCTACGAGTATAATTACACAGCTCTCCACTTAATAAAAAAGTATCTAGGGAATCTTGTCAATCCTGAGAGAGATCCTGTCTCCTTCAATGAAAGGGCCCAGAGCATCAGGGGCCACGAAATGGCAAAGGCGGCAGTTGAAATGATGCTGTGGGATTTTAGGGCAAAGAAAGAGAAAAAACCTCTCCACGCATTTATTGGAGAAAGCAAGGGGAAAACTGAAACTGGCATCTCTATAGGGATGGCCCCGATTGACGATATGCTGGCATCAGTTGGAAGGGCGGTAGACGAGGGGTATAGGAGAATTAAGGTCAAGATAGAAAGGGGATACGATGAGTTAATAATTAAAAAGATCAGAGAGAAATTCGGAGACATAAATCTGAGCGTTGATGCCAATCAATCCTATACCAGAGACGATTTTAAGATATTGGAAAAGCTGGACAAGTACAAACTTGCCTATATCGAACAGCCCTTAAGAAAGGATGACCTGGTTGGACACGCTGTGCTTAAGAAGAAAATTGAAACACCATTGTGTTTGGACGAGAGCATCGTCTCGATGAATTCCCTGAGGAATGCAATTGAGCTCGACGCAATAGACATCTTGAATATCAAGCCAGGCAGGGTGGGAGGTATTTCCAGTTCTCTGGAAATGATGAGTATGGCTGATCAAAATGGAATAGGTGTATGGATAGGGGGCATGCTGGAAACAGGGATAGGAAGGTCCTTCAACATCTCACTCGCCTCTCAAAAGAAAGTTAAAATGCCCGGTGATACTTCTCCAAATTCAAGATATTTCAAGAAGGACGTCACTAAAGAGGTATTTCACATGGACAGAGGATTTATCAAACCAATGAAAGGGAATGGTATAGGGGTCGAGCTTGATTATCAGTACCTTAAGACGGTAGAAGTGGAAGGGGGAAGAATAATTGATTGATCCTCGAGACGTAGATATCCTGATCGATCAGGCCGTAGAAGTCAGGAGGATGATCCATTCAAGACCTGAGGTGGGAATGGACACCAGGGAAACAATGAACCTGATCAAGAGTATATCCAACAAGCTGGGATTTAAAGGGACGGTTATAGAAAATGGAATAATGATAGATTCAGGAAAAGATCCAGAGATTGCGCTGAGAGCAGACATGGATGCACTTCCGATAGTAGAGAAGACCGGATTATCATTCGCTTCCTCAGTAGAAGGAGTTATGCACGCGTGCGGTCATGACCTGCACACTGCAATTCTTCAAGGGGTCATGAATTATGTCAAGTCCCATGACATTCCTCCTGTAAGATTCATTTTTCAACCAGGGGAGGAGATCGGGCAAGGTGCTAAGATGATGATAAATGGAGGGGCAATGGACGGGATCCAGGAAATTTTTGGGCTCCACGCATGGCCTTCATTGAATGTTGGCGAATACTCAATTGTAAGGGGAAGCGCCATGGCAGCTGTGGACGAATTTAGAATAAGGGTACTTGGAACCGGTGGTCATGGCGCATATCCTCATCTTGCGTTTGATACAATCCTTGAGGCATCAAAACTGGTCCAATCAGTTCTTGAAATCCCAGCGAGGAGGGTAAATCCATTGAGTCCTTCAGTGGTTAGCATCGGGTACATACGTGGCGGCAAGACAGCAAATGTGATTCCAACAGAAGTGGAGTTCGGAGGAACTGTGAGGACACACCACAAGGAGGATTCTGCAATAATTGAAAAAGAGATAAGGTCCCTTTACTCAGAACATGTATCCATCGACTACAAGCACGAACTGCCAGCGCTGACCAATGACAGTGAATTTGCAGGGAGGATTGAAAATGAGGTATCTGATCTTGCGATGAATGTGGCTGCGACTCCCACGATGGGAGGAGAGGATTTCTCCCTATATTGCCAGAAAGGGAAATGTGCATTTGCCTTCCTCGGAACCGGGAAAATCAATGGAAGGGAAGTTTCTAAACATTCCAGTATTTTTGACGTCAATGAAGGTGCGATAAAATATGGCATCATACTGCATCTCGCAGCAATCAATGCCCATTATTCTAAGAATCATAAATCTTAATACTCACGCAACAATTCCCTTTAATGCAAGATCCGGCTTCCAAATATTTTTCATGCTCTGATAAAGAGAGGGCAATTTTCGAGGCTGGAATAAAATTGGGTTCGATCTATCATCAATACACCGGGATTCCAGTCAACCACAGCAATGTGGAGGACCTCGAAAGGGCTATAGAAAAGGCAGTTTCCGTACAACCTTTTGTATCTAATGTAAAGATCCACATAGACAGGGAAAAGATAGGGAGGAATGTGTCATCGTATAAATACAAAACACTCCTGGCAGACATGATGGATGTATCGGTCGTAATTGACTATGGAAATTCGGTCATAGAAGGTGAAATGACATTTATCCCGGAGATGGAGTACCCGCTGATGAGATTTAAGGTGATTAAGGAATGATGGTAAAAGTTTCGCTGGCAGGACTTCCAGGAGTAGGCAAATCCCAGACGCTCCTGAAGACCATTGAGATACTGGAAAAGGAAGGAAATATTGTTGGTGGTATAATCACCGAGAAGGTTTACGATAACAGGGAGCCTGCAGGTTTGAAGGTGGTGGACTGGCATTCCAAGGACTCCATAATCTTTGCTCATAAGAGCATTAATTCCAGAGTTAGAATAGGTAAATTTGGTGTCGACTTGAAAGCATTTGACCAGATAACTATACCTGCGATACAGTGGGCAAGGGATAATGCAAACATAATAGTGATTGATGAAATAGGGAAAGTGGAACAGGAGTCCAAGGCATACACTGATCTGGTGAAAGAGGTACTTGAGATGGACAGGATGATGATCATTACACTTCACAAGAAAGGCAGAAATCCTCTCCTACAGGAAGTCAAGAAAAGGGACGACATAAGGAATCTTGAGGTCACTCAGATTAACAGGACACTCCTTCCGTACAAAATCGTCCAGCTTCTGAAGGGAGAAGAAACTTGATTATTGATGAAGGAAAGGTCAGGCTAGAAATAATAAGAGGATTTGAGGCTGGCCCTGGCTTTATTTCACCCGGTTTTTATAATCGAGACATGGAAACATCCAGGGACCTGACGGTGGCAATTCTGAGGATGCTGAAACCCGGGCTCGCTCTGGATTCGATGGCGGGAACTGGAGCAAGAGGATTGCGGGTTGCAGCCGAGACAGGGTGGAAGGTCACATTGAACGACATCTGCAAAACTAATTATGAACTTGCAAAGAGAAATGCCAGGCTGAATGATCTGGATTTGGAAATCTGGAATTTGAATTATTTTACTGCAGTTGCTGCCAGGAAATGGGATTATATTGACATAGACCCGTATGGTACCCCAATAGGCTTTATTGATGCTGCACTGATGAACTTGAGGAACAATGGAATAATAGGAATCACAATGACAGATACCGCAAATCTGGAAGGCAAATCAATCAAGAAGGGGAGAAGATTATATGGGGGTCTCTCTCAAAGAGGCATATATTCGAGAGAAATCTCGACGAGGATATTTATAAAGAGCCTGCTGGAGAGAGGGGCGGCTCTTGGCTTGGCCGGGAAGCCTCTCATTTCTGTCAGGGAAAAACACTACATCAGAGCATTCATACAGTTCGGGAAAGGGTCCAAAGTTTCAGATGCCATTCTTGCCAGGATAGAGAAAATGGAAATAGGAGGTAAAGAGGCGGGACCAATGTACACGGGCAATCTGTATGATCCTGCCACACTTGAGAAAATTTCAAGTGAAGGTCTTTCTGCGAACACGGTGAAACTGATGAATAATTTCAGGAACGAAGACCTTATGTTTCTATTCTTTACGAATGAGAATGGTTCTTCAGAGCCAAAACTTATGGACCTAATTGAAAGTATTAAAAAGGAAGGATTTAAGGCAGGAAGGACAAACTTTTATGAAAAAGGAATAAAGTCTGATGTATCTGAAGAAATTTTCCAGGATATTCTGAAGAGAGTTCAAAATAATTTCACACTATAGTGCCAATGCTAATTGTATGCCTTTAGATGGATAATTATTTTCTACTAACTACTCTGCAAGGCAACGAAAAATATATTATCTGGTAGATAACGATACTGGGGACATGCATGTAAAATTTCAGGTTAACCCTTCCATGCTGCTCTCAGTCAGTATTAAGAGCAGCAGGGAGAGAAAGTGTGAATAGGAAATTAAAGAATAGGAAGAACATGAACAGTTCCGTGGTAGGAATAGACACAGGTGAGTAGAAGAGCGTTGCAACCTATCTCTCCCATGATGGAGATATGAAGGAAAACTTTGAATTCATAATGAACAACGAAGGATACAGGGAATTTGCATCAAGTATACCAGGGGAATGTTCAGGCTCCACCAATTTGACCAGGCAGAAATTATAGCAATGTATCATAATACCAATCTTCATACGGAAGGCGGTGCTGATAGATCAACGGCCCGGACGAAACACTTCTTCTGGAATTTCATTAATCTTTAGGCGCATTCTCTATTTCCATCTTTGACTAGCCGAACCAGGTAAGTTGGAATCGCTTATTGGACAAGAAAATTGAATTTCTTACAGTCCGACAATAGAAGTCAACCTTTCTCTTAACACTGTGCGACTTGAAGAATCTGTTCAGCCCTTTCATGCCCCGTTATGGAGATTGTTGTCACAGGAAGTTTCCCTCATAGTATGTCCGATACGGATTTTTTGGCACTTCTTTGTACACGCTGGCTAACTGGTATGTCCCTTTCGTATTCCTGTACTGTTAATGAAACTTGTTGTTATTGAAACTGATTCACAGAAGCATTCTCATTGAGCTTCGAATCTCGCAAATTATGTCATATGGGCGTTGTTAGCAATGATTAAGTAGTGGGCAGCCGTTCGAATTCTATGAGATTTCTGGCATGGCATGTAGAGTGGTTCAGAGCGGTTCCTACTGAGAAGGGAAGGTCTCCAATCGTTGAGGATGCCAGAACGGTTGAAGCGGAGAATGCCATCCTGGTATTCGCAAATTTCGAGAAGAGTGACGAGTCACGTCAATCCGAAATAGTCGCAAAAGCTTCCTCTGAATTGTCCTCAATAGCTAACAACCTGAAGGTTGAAACCATCATTCTCAATCCTTTTGCCCACCTTTTCGCCGAACCATCCACTCCAGATTCTGCGGTATCTATGCTAAGGGCGCTTGAAGTATCTCTGACTGCAAATGGATTTCGAGTTCAAAGGCTCGCGTTTGGAATGTTCTACGAGCTGGAGCTGAAAGCTAAAGGACACCGTTTCTCAAGGATAGCCAGGAGAATTGAATAGCTAGGTCTTCCCTCTTGCAGTAGGTCGACTTCCAATGAACAAAATAGAGAACAGAAGGAAATGACTGCTTGTCTAGACCGACAGCTTTAACCTGCTCTCTTATTCCCAGAACGTATCAAGGACACCACTGATGCCCCTATGGAGTAATGTCCAGAAGCTCCAGGAACTGGACAGGAAGTTCGAAATGTATGTTATTCCAGACGTGAGATACACAATAACGAGCATAAAGGATGCAATGGACTTGTTCTTTCCCGCACTTGCGTTCCTCCAAAAACTGTATCATGGACTCTCCTGAAATGCAGAAATGCGTTAGGCAGTAACAATGAGTGTAGGGATTTCTCTACACTCCCGTTGCATCAGCGGTGGCTTCATTTCCGAGGCTCATGCGAGTTTCTTCAGTTTGTGTAACTCGCAGAACATATAGTCTTCATGCATTTCAGCTTACGTGAGGGTGACCAGTGCAGGCGTCCAGCACCATCACATACTGCTACCTTTGGAGCGCCACCGGGACGTTCAAGGGAAGCATGATCGTAAATATCAAGCCTGCTTAATCATAGCTCAGTATACAAGACTCTCTTCCAAGGGAGAATAATGATAAAGTTCTGAATATTAATCTCCAACCCCACCAAGGTCTTTCCTAAACTTTTCGATTGCTTCCCTTATCTCCGTAACAGATGCCTCCGATTCCAGTGTACTGACGTCACCCGATATCTGATTGAGATAAACTGCTTTGATTATTCTGCGCATTATCTTGCCACTTCGCGTTTTAGGGAGTGATTTAACAATGTGTATTTCATCCGGTGTCATTAGTGACCCGAAGTTATCTCGTACACCTTTTTTCAAAGCTTCAGCAGGTGAATCAACATTTGCATCACTTTTCAAAACTACGAAAGCTACGATACTTTCACCTTTAACTTGATGAGGTTTACCGAAAACTCCCGCTTCTGCTACTATGCCTGTGGACAGCAACGCGTCTTCAATCTCTATAGTTCCTATCCTATGCCCTGAAACTTTCAGGACTTCGTCTGAGCGTCCAAGAAGCCAGTAGAAACCATCTTTATCGCGAATTGCATAGTCCCCAGTAAAATAGAACCCCTTTATCTTTTCAAAGTATGATGTTCTATATTTTTCATCCTGGTTGTTAAGTCCTAACATTAGTCCCGGCCAGGGCTTTCTTATGGTCAAATATCCCTTTTGTCCGCTATCAACCTTGTTTCCTGAATCATCCGTAATCACTGGATCAATTCCTGGTAGTGGGAAAGTGGCGGAGCCCGGCTTTAGTGGTCCATATCCTATTCCAATGGAAGGAGATATTATGATACCACCCGTTTCCGTCTGCCAGTATGTATCTACTATTGGACACTTGGAATTGCCGATGACTTTGTAATACCATTCCCAAGTCTTGGGATTTATTGGTTCCCCAACTGTGCCAAGCGTTTTCAACGATGAAAGGTCGTGGTTCCTTGGATATGCATCTCCATACTTCATTAGGGCTCTTATGGCTGTTGGAGAGGTGTAAAGAATATTCACTCCGTAATATGATACTAATCTCCACATCTGGTCTGGAAATGGATAATCTAAACTCCCCTCGTACAAAATGGAGGTAAGACCCAGAATGAGGGGAGCAAATACAATGTAACTGTGCCCAGTTATCCAGCCTATATCAGCTGCGCACCACCACCTATCATTCTCTTGAGGGTCAAATGTCCATTTAAGGGTGTTGGCAACCCATACTCCATAGCCTCCGTTTCCATGAATAACCCCTTTGGGCTTGCCTGTTGTCCCGGAAGTATAGAGTATGAATAATGGATCATTGGAATCCATCCTTTCTGGTTCAACGTAACTCTTTTCCCCAACTATATGATGGTACCAATAGTCCCTTCCTTCCACCATGTTTATTTCATTTCCCACGTGATTTACGACTATAACTGACTCTACTGACTTAGTCATTTCTAATGCACTGTCAACTGTTTTCTTTAAAGGTATGACTTTTCCCCTTCTGAATCCGCCGTCAGCAGTGATTACAATTTTTGCACCAGAATCATTTATGCGATCAGCCAGTGCTTCTGCTCCAAATCCTGAAAAAACAAGCGTGAAAACCGCTCCTATCCTTGCAGCGGAGAGCATTGCAACAATTTCTTCAATTATCATAGGCATGTAAATTGCTATTCTGTCGCCTTTCCCTATCCCTAGGTCTTTAAGGGCCTGTGAAAAGGCATTGACTCTTTTGAACAGCCCTTGGTAAGTTACAATTTTCTCTACTCCCTTCTCATTAACATATATGTAAGCCGCCTTGTTCCTCCTATTTTCCTGAATATGCCTGTCTACTGCATTGTATGACAGATTCAGCTTCCCATTAACATACCATCTAAAATAAGGTGACTTTGAATCGTCCAGAACCTTATCCCATCTCTTATACCAGTCAAGTATCTGTGCTATGTCTCCATAAAATTTTTCGGGATTTTCAATAGCTTCGTTATAAAGACTGATGTATTTTCCCAGCCCAGGGTTCATGACCGAATCAAATGGGAGCGAGTTTGGCTCATTAACCATGCAAATTTAACCTAAAGAGTTATATTATTGTTACGATAGTGCAACAGATTTATCTAATTGGGAGCACTTCGGTCTTAGGCATGAATCGGTATTTAAGCCTGATGAGACCCATAAATGCCATTATGGCCTCCTTGGGCACTCTTATTGGAGGGATAGTTGGGTTAAGAAGTATCCACGCACTGGAGTATCCAAAACTTTACCTATCAATGGTTGCAGTCTTCTTTGTCCTCATGGCTGGCAACATAATCAACGACTACTTTGATCTAGAGACGGATAAAATAAATCATCCGAACAGGCCATTGCCTTCTGGAAAGATTTCTAAAAATAGCGCCGGTTTCATGGCTATCGCATTCTTCATGATCGGGATAATAATTTCATTCTTCCTTGCCAACATACTACAGATTCTAATTGTTTTAATTGCAATAGGAATGCTCGTGCTCTACGAGTGGAGAGCTAAGGCGATTGGGTTGATTGGCAACGTGATTATTTCTTTCCTGGTTGGACTCGTATTCATTTTTGGCTCCCTGACCCTGCGTTTTTCAAACGTGGTAATTCTCTTGGCCTTGATGGCAATGATGGCAAATCTCTCCAGGGAGATAGTCAAGGACGTCGAGGATGTTGGAGGGGACGTAAACCGGGTCACTTTACCGAAAAGGATCGGAAAAAATTTGAGTCTTGTCGCATCGTCAATTTTCATCATCGGTGCGGTATCCATTTCCCCGATTCCCTATCTATTCTACGGGTGGGAGGGCTCTTACCTGGCCATTGTAGCCATTTCAGACGTGGTTTTTGGCTTGGCGGCCGTGTATTCATTCATCAACCCTACAAAAGGTCAAAATTACATTAAATATGCAATGATAATAGGATTAATGGCATTTCTGGTGGGTGGAATATTATGATCTTGGAGAACATGAAGTATGGAAGAGTCAGGCATCTGACCCTCCTGGACCCGGAAAAAACGACAGTTGGAAATATTGAAGATCTGCTGAAAAAGGTAGAGAAAGCCGGCACAGATGGAATACTGGTAGGGGGATCCACCGGGACAAATTTCGTGAATGTGGATGAACTGGTGAAATCAATAAAGAGGAATATCAAAAAACCAGCAATTCTCTTCCCCTCCAGCCCTGAAGGATTCTCCCCAAACGCAGACGCAATATTCTACCTGAGTCTTCTGAATTCTCAATCCCTTGATTATGTGATAGGATATCAAGTCCAGTCCTCCATTCTTTTAAAGAAATCAAAAATGGAGGTAATTTCAGTAGCTTATATTGTCTTTGAACCCGGTATGACTGTAGGAAAAGTCGGGAAAGCAGACCTGATATCAAGGTCAGACTGGGAGAAGGCACTTTCCTATGCCACTGCCGCCGAGTTGATGGGTTTCCATGCTGTATACCTGGAAGCCGGGTCCGGGGCGACCAGGAACATCGACCCCATGGTCGTAAAAAAAGTGGCAGAGGATCTGACAATACCTGTCATTGTGGGTGGAGGAATCAGGGAGCCGGAAGTCGCAAAGAGCATGATCGAAGCAGGGGCCACAACTGTAGTTACAGGTACGATCGCGGAAAAGGATCCAAGGAAATTGGAAGAAATTGTCAGATCAATAAAAAATTAATATTCAGACTCAATTTTCTGGAGGTTCAATCTTGCCTTTGAATTATTTGGGTCCAGCGAGAGTGCTTTCTCAAAATCTGCGACTGCAGTCGCCTTATCCCCCTTCATTTGGTAAGCCAAACCCCTGTTGACAAAATAGTCCGAGTCGTGGGGGCTCAGGTTGATTGCTTTATCGTAGTTCTTGATGGCCTCATCATATTTCTTCATATAGAAAAGCGAATTCCCAAGGTTCACAAAAGCCTCCAGGTAAAGATCATCTTTCTCTATTGTTTTGGAAAGGAAGTCAACTGCCTTTTCATATTCCTTTAGCTCAAGATAAATGCTTCCAAGATTGAAGTATGTGTCCTGATCATCGTGTCCTTCCTGCACGAGTCTTTCAAAAATATCTATTGCTTCCCTGTACCTGCCGCTGTGAAAATATGTGACACCGAGGTTGAATCTTGTTTCGAAGTCATCCGGGTCAGATTCCAGTGCCTTCTGGAAATTCTCTATTGCTTCCTTGTATTTCTTCAGTGAAAGATACCTAGACCCCCTGTCAAAGTAAGTTTCAGCTTTTAAGGCCTTTGCCGTCTCATCATCTTGCTTGTTTATTTTAAAGTCCATTGAAGGGTCTATTTAAAAAAGATAATAAAATGTTTGTGAGTATTTCAATCACATTTCCCTAAGTGTCTCAATGACCTTCTCTTCCAGTGCATTGACGTCCGCCTCACTTGCTATCAGTGGGGGCCTCAATCTTATTGTTTTCTCTGCGGCCTTGAGAGTGAAAATTCCTTTTGAGTACATCTTATTGTAGAACTCGTCCCTTGCCTTCTCGCTCTTGAGGTCAAATGCATCCATCAATCCCCTCCCGCGTGGATTCTGGAAAAGAGCAGGGTACTTTTCATGGATGGAATTCAACCTATCTACCATGATCTTTCCGACTTTTTCAGCATTCTGAACAAGCTTGTGTTTTTCCATTATCTCAATGTATTTGGTAGCCCTGACCATGTCTGCGAGGTTTCCCCCCCAGGTGGAATTGATCCTGCTTGAAACATGAAATACGTTATCCTCCACTTCATCAATCTTTTCTCCGACCATTATCCCGCATACCTGCGATTTCTTTCCAAATGCAATCATGTCAGGTTCAATGTCAAAGTGCTGGTGTGCCCACCATTTCCCTGTTATTCCCATTCCAGATTGAACTTCATCCACGATGAACAGAGAATCATTTTCGTGCACCAGCTCAATCGCCCTCTTGAAGAATTCTTTCCTGAAGTGGTTATCTCCCCCTTCCCCTTGAATTGGCTCCATTATGAATGCTGCGATGTCATCCTTGTACAGTTTGAAGTAACCTTCCATCTGTGATATTGCCAGGTCTTCCAATTTTTCAACTTCTTTGATGACCTTATCGTCTACGGGGAACGATAGCTTAGGATTTATGACCCTTGGCCATTCAAATTTAGGGAAATACTGGGTCTTCCTTGGGTCAAAAGTGTTTGTCAGAGAAAGTGTATACCCGCTCCTTCCGTGGAATGCCTCCTTCAGGTGCATAATTCTGGTTCCCTTCTCCCCATTTACTCCTTTCTTGATATTCTTCTTCACTTTCCAGTCGAATGCTGCCTTGAGTGCGTTCTCGACTGCAAGCGTTCCTCCGTCTATGAAGAAGAAGTATTTCATATATCGTGGCGTTACGCTCTTTGAGAAAGTCTCGACGAAATCAGCCATCTGAGTTGTGTATATATCAGAATTCGTGACCTTGTTCAGTGCAGCGAGTTGTAGATTCTCAAGGAATGTAGGTTCCAGCATGTCCGGATGGTTCATCCCAACTGGGTTGGATGCAAAGAAGCCAAAGAAATCCAGGAATTTCCTGTTATTCCTGGAATCATATAACATCATTCCTCTGCTTCTTTCTAGATCAAGAACTAGGTCATACCCGTCTGCAAGCATTCTGGAACCGATTATTTCATGTACATTTTTCGGGGTGACAATTTCTTCATTCATCATACATCTAAATTGTATTTGAAAATATATATTTTTGGTACTGGTAAAATTATTTAACATAATAAATAAAACAAAATGATTATATTATCATTTCACAATGCCTTTCGTACAATTCTTCTCCAAATTCGTCCTTGAGATGGCTGAGGAATTTTGAAAGAACATTTTCCAGATCTATTTTTGTCCCAATTTCCCTTTCCAGGGATGTCATCACGCTGGCATCAAAGTCGCATGGATTTATCTTGGCGAATTTCGAAAGATCTGTGGTGACGTTAAGTGCAATTCCATGGAAAGTGGAGAACCCCTTCAGGGCAAGACCAATGGAACATATTTTTCTTCCATTTGTCCACACTCCGGTTTCCTTGAAAAGTCTCCCTTCCGACTTCAAGCCAAATTCTGCCAGCGTCTGGACAACAGCATCCTGTATCTTGAGTATCAGGTCCTTAACGTTCATTCCCCTTTCATTGAGATTAAAAATAAAATATAGAATCAGTTGCCCCTTTCCGTGATAAGTCAAGGCACCACCCCTTTCCACTCTTATGATGGGAACTGAATAATCATTCAAGTTTTCCATCCTGAAGTGTATTCCTGCCGTATACGTATCATCGTGTTCTGTTACTAAAATCGTATCAGGTATTCTTGCTTCATTCCTCATTTCATTCAGTTTCCGCTGCATTGCAAGACATTCATTGTATTCCGTAGGAATGCATTTCATTATTTCAATCATTCATGGTACATAGCGCTTTAAGATATTATTTTTCATCCGATGAGCAAAGGAATTCATGCCAGATTCCTTTGAATGCCTTTGAAGCGATGAACCAACTGGAGCAGGCGGGAAAGGCATTTTACAGACTCCGAAGATGGACTTTAAATCTTTATCACAGAGTATCTTCCTTGTGTGCAATTCTCAACTGAAATGCATGGCAATTCCAATAGTTCTTTTCCAATGCCGTGGCCAAGAAAGTCATCCGCCAAATTTGACATTCCTGAATCCCTTCATTGAAAGAACAATACCGCCTACTAGAGCCATTCCTGCTGCCGAAATAATGAAAGTCATGTTTATTCCATAAGTCGCGATAAGGATTCCACCAGCGGCAATTCCCGCAGGTACAGCTGCCATCGAACCCACCGAATCAACGCTCATCACACGTGCGAGAAATTCGTTTGGTACAAGTGCCTGAATGGTTGACAGGAAAGTAGTGTTTATAAGGCCAATAGCTAGCCCCAAAATAATTGAGCCAATTATGGCAAGGAACTCGTTCTGTGATATGACAAGTACATAAATTCCCGCAGCGTTGGCAAAGATGCATAAACCCATTAACCAACCCGCAAATTTTCTTGCATGGATACGTTCGACTGTTATTGATCCCAGTACAATACCCAAGGTAATTCCAGCGACCAAGTACCCATATGATGTTGCATTGGACGGGAAATGCATTGCCGCATAAACGACGAGGAATGTTTCAACCAAGGCAGCGAAGAAGTTGACTGGCAAGAAACCTAACGTGATCTCCAGAATTGGCTTATTCTCTTTCATATAACGGAACCCTACTCCGATATCATGCATCACCCCCTCCTTCAAATGATTTCCAGATTTCACTATTTTACCGAATTCTCCTGAAATCTGGACCAGAAAAAGCGCAGAGAGAGCATAAGTCATTGCGTTTATTCCAAGCCCTAAAGAAGCCCCTGCCGTAGTCACGATAATGCCACCAGCAGCGGAACCAATTGAGATCATTCCTGCCTGCATGCTCTGAAGAAGCCCATTTGCATGTTCTAGACCTTCCTGCTTAATAATCCTTGGAATAATGGCCTGACTTGCTGGAAGAAACAATGAACTGAAGGAGTTTACAATGAGCATCGTTACCAGGATCAGCACTAATGAAAATCCAAAGAAATAAAGAGAAAGTGAAAGAATTCCAATGAACGTCATCCTGAACAGGTCTGAAAGAACCATTATTTTCCTTCTATTATATTTGTCAGCCAGAACTCCTGCAAATATGCCAAAAATTATTCCGGGGATGATTCCGGTCAAGCCGACATAAGAAATGTCAATTGAACTATGCGTGTAGTGGTAGACTATCCAGTTGACTGATATGATGGAAATAGCAGCTCCAAATGAAGAAACTGAAGTGGAGGTGAGCAAATTGGCAAACGACCTCCTGGAGGAATCGACATGTGCCTCTTCAAAAATATCAGTCACATTCGGCTTTAAGGCTTCTTTTGATTTATAAATAATGTTTGAGGCCCGGGGGAAGCTTGTAAGGTATATCCGCTACAAACTGGAAGTGACTGGTGGCGAGTTGGTACTTGTTGATTCCAGGAACGCATTACAGACGTGCTCCGAATGTGTAAGGCATACCTAGAAATCCCTGTTGCAGGGAATCCATATCTGTAGAGGCTGCGGTTTTGTTGCGGCCAGCGACTGGAACGTACTCCTCAACATATTTGAGGATGGGTTGGGGCACAGCCGAAATAATGCCAATGGGGAAGGCAGCTCTAACCTGAAATGGAAACTGTCTTCGTCGAAGCAGGAGGCCTCTTGCTGTAGGTGGGGAGGATGTCACGGTAAAACACCGAATACTGATACATCCAGTTTCATCTACCTCTCTCTACTAAAATGCGCGAACTGGATATGGGGGGCATTCTGTCAATTCATTATACTATCACTTCATCCAGGTAGTAAAATACAGGAAGAAGGTATTAGCCAATGATGCCATTTTTGATTTTCTCAGGACAAAGACGGGGGTAATCGCACATACTTTGACGTGGACACACTGTACGTGGAATTCGATAAGGATCACTTCCACATGCTTTTCAAAGCTTCACCACGGCTCAACATATTATAATCCGTCAACGCTGTCGAGACTATAAGATCAAGGGAAATACATCGTAACTCAGCTGACGTGAAGAGAAAACTCTGGAAGGGAAAGTTACAAGAAATTGTGTACTTGTAATGTTATTCTGTGTTCTTTATCTTCTCATCGTAATACGGCCTTCTCTCATACACGCATATACGGCCATTTACTGGTTTTTAAGGATCTGTTTTGATGCGGTAGTGATGATGTGTACCACCATTATAAATGAACATTTGGTTTCACGGAAAAGACTGAAAACAGTGTATTCAAAAGAAATTAATGGTTGTAAATCAACTGGAGTTCAGGTTATAAGTGAAGTACTATTCCGTAGTTCTGGTATATTATGTATACCGCAACGACTATCACTATTATCGCAAATATCTGTGTCAACCTGCGCTTTGGTACTCGGCTTGCGTACCTGGCGCCTACCCATCCTCCTAAAACTCCTCCTATGATGAACAAAGCAGATATGATTATGTTGACATCGCCACTTATCGCATATCTAGCTGCTGTAACGATGCCGAACGTACCGACTGACATAAGGGAAGTGCCTACTGCCTGAATGATGTTCAAGCCTCCACCAAAGAGAAGGCCAGGAACTATGAGGAATCCACCTCCTATCCCGAAGTATCCTGAAGCGAAACCGACAGTAACGCCCGTGAGTACTAGTATTCCAAACGATTTAGACACTTTGCGTTCCTTCTCTGAAGTATCAATGCACTTTCTCCTTAGCATATATAATGCTATACCAATCATGAGGAAACCGAAAAAGAAGAGCAGGAACTTTCCAGGGGTGAGGAGGCCAAGTTCAGAACCTGCAAGGACGCCAGCCACCCCTGGTATTGTGAATAATGTCCCAGTTCTGTAGTTCACATTCTTCTTGAGAGTATGCGGTATGAGGTTTAGATATGCATTTATCCCTACAGCTAGTGCTGTTGTACCTATCACAAGATGGGGATGGTCATAACCGACGAAATAGATTAGAAGAGGTATCGCAAGTATAGATCCACCGCCGCCTATAAGACCAAGGCTAAAGCCTACGAGTATGCCCGAAATTATTGACAGTACTATTTGCAAATCTGTGATTCCAAACATCTAAATCAGAACGTTATTATTGAATATCCGTTTTCTATTTTACTGTTTACTTCAACTCCTCCAAGAACCATCTCTATCCCCGGAAATATATCTGCTTCAGTCATCCCCTCCCCTGCCATACTTACCTTGCATATCTTTACCTTTACCCCTGACTTCAACAGTTCATCAACCTGTTCCGCAAACTGAGGTGAACTTTTCTGCCCTTTGTCAGCAGCTTGGACACCCTTCCCAGGAAGAGGAACTCTACGTCGGCTTTTGCATTTTTTACTGCATTTACCGCAAAATTGAATGATACCATTTCTGTGTTTATGTTGTCCTTGCCAGTTATTAACATCACCAGAATTTTTGCCATGATTAATCTACCTCCAAGTGAGGCTCATTGCGATGGATGGACTTTAGTTCTTTCAACTTTGTCACCATCATTTAGTATATCCCCACGCATTTATTTTCATGTGGTAGAAGAACCTGAGCATGATCCAGGCGCTGATTAGGACGAACATCATGAACACGAAACTGGAAACTGCCATCTGTATGTCACCGCTCAGTATGTGCCCTGAGGCACATCCATTAGCCATCCTTGCACCGAATAACACCATGAATGCCCCGACAAATGAACCGATAGGTCTGTATCTTGGATTGTGGCTATGAGCCCATATATTTGGGACCTGTTTCTTGAATCCCATGAATCTTCTCGATATAATAACCGAAGAAATGAGGCCACCCATCAAAGAACTCAGATCTGTGAACGGCTCCCATCCTATCTCGCTGAACGGGTTGTTCACTGGTACACCATTGATGATGTGCATTCCCCCGAAAAGCTGGAAATAAGGGTTGGAAGCAGCCCAGGTAGGATTCACCAGATATGAAAGTTGTGCCCCTATCCAGGAGAACGTTGTTGATTCCCCGAATATCTGATGGAGTATTATGACCGCCACCGCCGTTATGGTAAATGCCAGGCCCAAAGGTATTGTCATTCTTGCATTTTCTATGCTGCTCTCATTGATCAATCTGGTGAGATACTTGTTGGCTTTCGGATATTTTTCAAAATCCTCTTTTATTACTGCATCAAAAGTTATTGTCTTTTGGGATTTTCCAAGCATATGGTATCCGCACGAATTTTTCACCTTTGTTCCAGGATATCTAGGGAGTAACAGAAATACTGCAATGAGAATGATCCCAAAGACTAGGCTCACAAAGAAGACATCGACCTTGGCCTTTATGTCGAATATTGAGGCCCATGTTATTGAACCGAAATTGAGGGTATTCCAGAAAAATCCCCTGACTCCTCCGAATATCACGGACCAGGAAAATGCACCTAGCAAACCTCCGAGTGCTGCGAATAGAGCATCTCTCCTACCCTGCCCTAGCGCTATCCATATTGTTCCCGGGAAGTATCCCGCTAGCCCGACACCTGCTCCAAATATTATACCGCCTATAACGATGCCGGGAACGAAGAAATCCTTTATTCCAAAGTTAGGGTGGGTGATTAGTGCAACAGCATAAAGCAATATTGCTCCGACACCAATAGCAAATCCAAAACATACCATCAAAAACCTGTCCTGAAAAGCCATAACTCTGAACAGAGTATCTGGATCAGTGAAATTCCAGAGTTCAAGTGGAATGGCAAGTGGGAGAGCAACGATCAAACCCAGAAGGAGAGGAGCCTTGGTTTGATGGAAAACGTACTGCATCACTATACCCCCTATGAACAGCGAGATAGCTAGAATCAGAAGGGCAAATACCGATTTCCAAAAGATTGATTTATCTCGCTTGAAATCTTTATCCTCTTTATTCATTTGGTGAACGGATTCAGACATGATTATTACCGAGGTTTACATATTCATAAATAATAAAAAACTATTTATTATTCGATGTAGAAATAAATAAAAATCGTGCACTATTGCAGGAAAATAACCAAATTACGCAATCCAAATTACGCAATCCAAATATTAACCAAATTGAACAATAAGATAAATACTTTATATCGAATGACATCAATAATTGTGGAAAATAGTTATGCGATTACCATACTAAACAAAGTGGAAGATTATGTGATTAAACCCTTTCTGTCCGATATTCCAAAAGTGGACAGGCTTATCGTCATTTTAAATAAGAACTCGGGCTATGACCAACCGGAAAGTAAAATCAAGGAATTTTTTGATTTAATAAATGTTAAAATCGACTTGATTTACGTAAATGATGTCACAAATTTTTTTCAAATTTTCTTACTGGTTAAATCTATATGTAGTCAGAGCGGGTCACCTTCCTGGGTAAATATCTCGTGCGGGTCTGGCATTGGAATGTCTGCTTTGGCTATATTTTCCGTAAACCGTAACATCCCCATGGTTATTTATGAAAAGGAGACTGACCGGACAATTATGGTCTCTCCTAAAAAAATACAGAAAATGGATATTTTTGACCCGATTTATGTTAATTTGATAAAGGATATAGCCGGTGGAAAAAACACAATAAGGCAATTAGCTACTTCAAATAGAATTGATAAATCTACCGTGTCCAGAAGGTTAAAAAATTTGATCTCTATGGAAATTGTAGATAGGATGGATAATAGCCGCCATGCATACAAATTCTCTTTATCTGAATTTGGAAGGTGGTTTTTGGAGAATTTCCGTGCTGTGATTATAAAGTAAAAATCCTTTGTCGCCTGTTTTCCTTTCATCGACACTGAGCATTGACTAGTGTCTCTCTTGAGGTTTAATCTAGCCCCCGCAGCTCTGCTCTACGTTTTGATGAAAGTCGGGATTTACACTTAAACGCATTCCCTCAAACATATGGATAAATCCTCAATGGCTTGGTTTTAGAAAATATTTGAGAAACGTTTTTGATTCCAAAAAACATAATATAAAGTGGAAATTGCATTTGGACCCGTTCCTTCCAGGAGGCTTGGAAGGAGCCTTGGCGTCAATAACATCCCAAACAAGATATGTAGTTACAGCTGCGTTTATTGCCAACTGGGAAATACAGTAAATCTCAAAACCAACAGAATGAGATTCTACGATCCAAATGAATTGATAGAAGAAGTACATGAAAAGATAAAACTTGCCGGATCGGAGAACATAGACTATGTAACGTTTGTTCCGGACGGGGAACCAACTTTGGACATAAACCTCGGAATGGAAGCTTCCAAAATAGCTGATTACGGGGTAAAAGTTGCAATAATTACTAACTCTTCCCTCATCCCGGACAGTAACCTAAGGCAAGAACTAGAAACGTTTGACCTTGTATCCCTAAAAATAGATGCGGTCAGTGAGGAGATATGGAATAAGGTCAACAGACCAAGCAAGGATTTGGATTTCAGGAAGATCAAAGACGGAATCATGGATTTCGCGAAGGAATTTAACGGGAAACTGATAACCGAAACAATGCTTGTTGGTAATGTGGATTATAATGAAGAACTGAAAGGGATCGCCTCATTTTTGGCAATGGTGAATCCTGATGAATCATACATTTCCATCCCAATCAGACCGACTCCAGAGAAATGGGCTATCCCTCCTGGTCCCGAGGTTGTCAACTTTGCATTCCAGTTGTTTTCAAAAGTTGTTGGCAAAGTTGAGTTGCTTACCACTTCAGAAGGTGAAGGGTTCTATTCAACGGGTGATTTTGAGACGGATTTCCTGGGAATAACGTCAGTCCATCCAATGAGGGACGATTCTGTTGCAGTATTTCTGAAGAAATACGGAAAGGATCAGGAAACTGTGGATAGTTTGGTAAGGGAAGGTAAAATTATACCTGTATATTACAACGGCCACTACTTTTACCTCAAGAGATTCAGGGAAAGAGAAACTTTGTTATGATTTTTTGTAGCCAGGTATACTCATTAAGTTGTCTCTTAATGCGACCGGTTTCCGGAAAACAATTTATAGGCGGTTTGTAGACAATCAAGGGAAAGAAGCTTAGCCTGACCTCATCCTTTTTTATTCTAAGATCTAATTTTCTCTTTTCCTTCAGATGTTGTTTTGCCAAATAAATAAAAATTTGATTTGTGAAATAACTCCGCTTACATTATGCATTTTTCATCAAAATTTTGTGAGAACTCAACATTTAGCCGTATTTTGCTGCTTCTCCTGGAAGGACACCCCTTGATCAGTCAGTGCACCATTTACTATCCTTTCTGGATACGCCGCGCCCGGCTGTTTCAGCACCCCTGCAGCTGTTTCCGATTCCGATCTCATCATTACTCTACTACGATGCACGAGCTGGAGATAGTAAAAGGATTTATAATTAAAATGGTTTATCGTGATACCCTTTGAGTGATAAGATGGCAGAGCAAAATGAGAATATAAAATACATAGTCAGACTTGCGAGCACTAACCTTGATGGGACTAAGCCAGCAGTGTATGCCCTGGCTCACGTCAAGGGAATCGGTTATAGAACAGCAGAAGTCCTTCTCAAGAAGATGAAAATTCCCAGGGACATGAAACTGGGAGAAATTGATGACTCGAAAATTGATGAAATAAAGGAAGCTCTAGAAAAGAATTACAAGGATTTCCTCCCCAAATGGGCCCTTAATCATCAAAGAGACATTCAAACAGGAGATGATGTCTTCAAGGTTGGGCCGGATCTGGAGGTTGCACTCTCTGACGATATCAACAGAATGAAGAGAATAAGAAGCTATAAGGGAATAAGACACGAAAAGGGAAGGAAAGTCAGGGGGCAGAGAACAAGGGCAAATGGTAGACACGGTCTAGCTGTAGGGGTAGTAAAGAAGAGGGAAGCGCCGGCTACAGCAGAAAAGAAAGAGGGAGGGAAGGAGTGATTTAGATGGGAGATCCAAGGAAAATTAGAAAGAAATATGCCACTCCGAGACATCCCTTCGAAGGAGCAAGGATCAAGGGAGAAAACAAGATAGTAAAAGCGCACGGACTCAAGAACAAGAGGGAGCTGTGGAAAGCAGAATCTGAGCTCAGGAAATACAGGACAAATGCAAGGGATCTTCAAGCCAGTTTGAGGTTGGGAGATAAGGTTGCACAAGAAATGATCAAGAGTATTGTATCGAGACTCTCACGGTACGGAATCCTGTCTGAAAATGCTACCGCGGATGATATACTTGCCCTGAACGTGGAGTCATTCCTCGAAAGGAGACTTCAGACAGTCGTTTTCAGGAAAGGCTTGGCTAGGACTCCTTCAATGGCAAGACAACTGATCGTCCACGGGCACATAATTGTCGGCGACAGGAAAGTGACGATTCCAGGATACAAGGTTCTTAAAGAGGAAATGGAGTCTGTTGCTTATGCACCTAATTCTCCGCTAGCAAACGAGCTCCATCCAATGAGGGCAAAGCCTAAGGAAGAAGTTAAGGAGGCGAACTGATGGGCAAATTAGGAGTAGTAAATATTTTCGCATCACAAAATAACACAATCATAACAGTGACCGATATTACAGGGGCAGAAACACTTGCAAAAGCATCTGGTGGAATGGTGGTTAAGGCGGACAGGGATGAGAGTTCTCCTTATGCCGCAATGAAAGCTATTGACATTATAGTTGAAAAACTCAGGGAAAAGGAAATTACTGATGTAGTCATCAAGATAAGGGCACCTGGGGGCGCTAAAGGCCACAATCCCGGACCTGGGGCACAGGCTGCCGTTAGGGCTCTTGCAAGGGCAGGAATCAAAATTTCAAGAATAGAAGATGCCACCCCAATTCCTCACGATGGAACAAAGAAGAAGGGAGGAAAGAGGGGAAGAAGGGTATGAGCCAGAATATCAAGATGCTGGAAGAAGGCGACACTTTCATAAGATTTGAGATATCAGACATAACTCCAGCATATGCGAACCTCCTAAGGAGGACCTTAATCAACGATATCCCAAAGCTGGCGATCTCACGGGTGAACTTCCATCACGGTGAAATAAGACAGGGGGAGGATAAAGTGTATTCCTCGTCCACCTCATTATTCGACGAAGTCATAGCCTCGAGGATAGGGATGATTCCGCTTCCAACCGACCTTAAAATGAATGAAAGGGAAACGTGCTCCTGCGGAGGTAGTGGGTGTCCTCTGTGCACCGTGAACTATAGCTTATTTGCTGTGGGTCCAAAAATGGTCACAAGTGGCGACCTAATCTCCCTCGGCGACGCAAAATTTTCTCCTGTAGATAAGGAAATACCCATAGTGGAATTAAACGAAAGACAGGCCATTATGCTTGATGGAGAGGCATATATGGGCAAGGCAAGGGAACACGCACGGTTCCAGTCAACGAGCGGAGTTTCGTATAGTTATCACAGGGAACTCACAGTCTCCAGAAAAGAACCAGATGTCGAAGAAATAATGGAAAAGTCGCCTAAGAACGTCTTATCAAAGAACGAAACCGAAGTGGTATTCACGACTGATTTTCCTTCCAAGTACATGGCTAAACTCTACAGGATGGATTCACTTAAAGTCAAGGAAGACGATACGAGGTTCGTTTTCTCATTCGAGACAGATGGCTCTCTCAAAGCACGTGAAGTCCTGACGTACGCCATCGAGAGAATCAGAAGCAGACTGGAAGTACTCAGGGAACAGGTCCCTGGAGAATAAATATACTAGTTTTTTCATGAGTGTAAGATGGTTCTCGACAATCTTGCCAAAAGCTTGAGAGACACTCTGAAGAAAATTACCAGATCTTCCCTAATAGATGAGAAGCTCATAGACGAGATTGTCAGGGAGATGCAGCGTTCACTTCTGATGGCCGATGTTGATGTTTCCCTGACCTTGGAGCTGACTGGAAGAGTTGAAAGAAGGGCAAAAGAAGAACCAGTTCCGCAGAATTCCAACCCACGGAATCATCTGATAAAGATAATTTATGAAGAACTGCTCAAGATACTGGGGAAACCAAGGGAGTTTCACATTAAACCTGCTACTGTGATGCTGGTCGGTCTGTACGGGCAGGGAAAGACCACTTCTGCCGGTAAACTTGCCAAGTTCTATTTAAAGCATGGCTATAAGGTCGTCTTGATTGCAGCAGATACACAGAGGCTTGGTGCATATGAGCAACTTCAACAGGTAGCACAGAATGTTGGAGCGGATTTTTTTGGCATATATGGTGAGAAGAGCAGCCTCAGAATAGTAAAAGAAGGTCTGAGCAGGCATAAGGATTGGGACGTGAAGATTATAGATACCAGCGGCAGGAATGCCATTGACAACGCACTCACTAAAGAAATAACAGATATATCCAATCTCGCAAATCCTGAGGAGACCATACTTGTGCTGGATGCAAGCGTTGGTCAGCAGGCTGGAAAACAGGCAAAGGCTTTTCATGATGCCGTTAAAATCACCGGAGTGCTCATTTCAAAGCTGGATGGAACTGCTAAAGGGGGAGGCGCACTGAGTGCAGTAACTGCAACAGGGGCACCCATTCTGTTCATAGGTGTGGGGGAGCACATGGACGATTTAGAGTACTTCAATTCAGCGAGGTTCCTTTCCAGGTTGCTGGGGATGGGAGATTTTGAGACATTAATGGCAGCCGCAAAAGAAATGCAGTCGGCTTTTGACGACGAGTCTATTGAAAAGATGACCAAGGGAAAATTCACCCTGAAGGAAATGTATGACCTGTGGGACCAGATGTCAAAGCCTGGGCTTTTTAAAAAGTTGTTCGATTCTCTTCCACTAGCAAAGATGCAGCCAAAAGAGATGGATGATTCTTTCTTTACCGACTCGGAGGACAAGATAAGAAGATACAAAATAATAATGGATTCAATGTCATACTATGAACTGGAGAATCCTGAGGAGATAAAGGGAAGCAGGATAGACAGAATTGCGAAAGGGGCAGGAGTTGATTCCTCGGAAGTCAAAGGCCTCCTTAGGGACTACAAGCGCATGAAGGATATGGTAAAGAACCTCAGGGGGAATAGGAAGATACTCAGCATGATGAAAAAACAGATGCAAGGAAATGTGCCTGAGAATCTGGAAGATCTGGCAAATCAATGAATGTATCTGGGGTAAATGCCCTGTGAGTGCTGATATTTCAGATTCCGATAAATGAGCGCATTCTCCACAGCCATCTTTTCAATTTCCTCACCACATCTTATTACTTTGGCTGGAGAACCGACAGCCAGGCATTTTTTCCCTATAACCGTCCCGGAAGTAACCAGTGCACCTGCCCCAATGACTGCACCATCCTCAACCTTTGAGCCAGACAGCAGTATTGCTCCCATCCCCACAATTACGTTGTTTCCAACTTCTGCTCCGTGGACTATTGCAGCATGCCCGACGGATACGTTGTCTCCGATCCTCGTAGGGTTCTCCCTGTCACAGTGTACTACTACATTATCCTGTACATTACTATACTTCCCAAGGTAGATGCTGTTCTGATCTCCCCTCAAGACTGCGCCGTAGAAAATTGCAGCCCCATCATCAATGGTAACGTCCCCCACGATGGATGCATTGTAGGCAATGAAGACGTTATTCCCCAATTTCAGTGTAATCACCCGTCTCAACATATGAAACAATTTCAGCCCTGACAGTACCCCTTCCTTCAAATCTTGTAATCACGTTTTTCTTGAGGTGCTTACCATTGAAAGAAGCCTTTCCTCTCATCAATCTCACCCACCCATTTCCATCAAGTTCAACTTCCTTCCCTCTCAGAATGCGGATTGTCGACGTCATTTCACCCCTATGTACCGATCCGAAATCATAGTCGTCCCTGGACGAATATATCTTCACAATCTCCTCATAGTCCTTGACACTGTCCACTGACTTCCAGAACCCATGGTATTTGAGTCCCGCGATCTGATTTTCGGAAGCGAGAAGCGGGAAAACTGATTTCTCTATGTCCTTCTCTGAAAATTCCATTTCAAGGTATTTCCTCAGTCCCTTCCGGAAGTAATAATAGCCTGCATTAATGTAATGATTGAGGACTGGTTTTTCCAGGAATTCAGTGACTTCAGTCCCTCTCATCTTGACTATTCCATATGGACTTATCATCTTCACCAGCACTATTGTAAAAATTCTTCCATTTTCAAGGGCGAAAGAAGTCAGATCTGCCATGTCAAGATCGCAGATAGTATCTCCATTACGCAGGATCACATCATCATCAACGTGACGGAACAGGTTTCTTACCGCCCACAGAGTCCCCATTGGTTTTTCTTCCTGGAGATAATGAATATTCGATCCCAGATAACTTCCCCCATATCTTTCCCTGACAATGTCTCCTTTAAATCCTGTCAGCAGATAGATGTCCTTGACGCCAGAAGAAGCAAAGTCCAATATCTGCCTGTCAAGTATGGTGTATTCATTTTTAAGCTTCAGAAGCGTCTTTGGTATATTGTCTGCGAGTGACTGCATCCTCTTTCCGTATCCTCCGGTAAGTATCGCTCCTATCACGCAAACCAATTTTGACAATCAAAATAAACCTTTCTCCTCTGTTTCAAGGGTAACATTTGGAACAGAAATAAATCAGGAATATCGAATGTTAAGTGATTCTCCACAGAATTTGCATCTTCCTTCGCTATCCACCTGTTTTTTCACGATCGAAAACCCGTATCTTTCAATGACAGGATTGCCGCATCTTGGGCAATACGTATTTTCCAGTGGGTCTCCTGGTACATTTCCAATGTAAACGAATTTCAGCCCCTCCTCTTTCGCTGCTTTATAATGCGCTCTGAGCGTCTCTACTGGAGTAGGTGGAACATCCATCATGTGGTAGTCGGGATGAAACCGAGTAAAATGGAGTGGTGTATTTTCACCCAAATTTTCGAAAATCCACCTGGCGAGGGATCTAGCGTCCTGCACATTATCTCCTATATTTGGTATTGGTACTACCAGGTCAGTAATCTCAAGGTACAATCCCATCTTTTTTAGATGCAGCAAATTCCTCAAGACCGGTTCGAAGTCTCGGATGCCAATGTATTTCTTACCAAATTCAGCGTTAGCATTCCCTTTGAAATCCACCGTGATCGCATCGAGGAATGAAGAAATGTAAGGAACTGATACCTCACTTTGATATCCATTGCTGACGTAAGTGTTGAAAAGACCATTCTTTCTTGCCAAGATTCCTATGTCTTTCGCATATTCAGCAAATACAGTCGGTTCGTTATAGGTATAGGAGATTCCATCAACCTTATTTTCCAACGCAATCCTGACTACTTCCTCAGGCGTCAGGGGCGTTCCTGAAACTTCCCTTCTCTGCGAGATATCATAATTCTGGCAATACTTGCACATCCAGTTGCATCCTGTGGTTGAAATTGAGAGAACTCTTGAACCAGGATGGAAATGATAAAGTGGCTTCTTTTCAATGGGATCGATAGCAAGTGCTGACGCAACTCCATAAGAAATCAGGTACAGTTCTCCTCCAATGTTCTTCCTGATCCCACAGAGTCCCGTCTGACCCTCTCCAAGGAGGCAGAGTCTTTCGCAGGCAGTACACCTGACCCTATTACCCTCTACTGCGAATAAATCTGCCTTTCTCATTATGGACAGATCATAACTAAATGCTTATCTTTTTCTTTAAATTCTTGATTACAATGGAGAGTTGGAAAAAATGATAACGATCAGAAGGGTTTACGAGGATACAGAGGATGAGGGGGTCAGGATTCTCGTGGACCGGCTCTGGCCCAGGGGGGTCAGGAAGGAAAGGATTACAGTGTGGATGAAGGAAATTGCACCATCAGATGAACTCAGAAGGTGGTATTCCCATGACCCAGAAAAGTGCAGCGAATTCAAGACCAGATATTTCAAGGAATTAGACTCAAAAACTGAACTCATAAGGCAAATCCTGGAATATGCCAAGAAGGGCAACGTCATTCTGCTATACTCCACAAAGGCAAGCTGCAGCAATGCAGAAACGCTTCTGGAGTATCTGCAGAAATTCAAACAATCTTAGAGAGGCCAGAATACCTTTAGCAGTTCCATCATTGCACCGAAAACTAGTGCTATGTATAGCACCAATTTAGGGTCCATCACGGGTCCTAAGTCTTCCTCTTCATCGAAATAACGTATCAGACCAGCTGCTGACTGGAATCCAGATCCCTTCTTCTCAGCCACTGACTCCCCTATGTGGAAATCTAATTTAATCTTTTCCAGAATATTCGTCTTGGGACAAAATTACTTAGAGTTGATTCCCTCGTATGTTTTCAACAGCTCAGGATTCGTGTGTTTAAGGTAATTGAGCTGCCTGAGGTTGTGCATATTGACCTTCAGGTACTCCTCCATCCTC
>JAKAUZ010000084.1 GCA_021817415.1 Thermoplasmata archaeon
CCCTCCCCGGTGATGCAGACGGGAGAACCCCTTACCGTTATCTCTATCTCCTCTAGGGTCGGGACGTACTGAAGATGCTGTACTCTTGCATAAAGCGGAATCTCCTCCTTGTACCTCTCCACTTCATCATCAGTCGGAGTATATTTGCCGATGCCCATCCTTCTCCTCAACAAATCTCCAACAAGAACGCTCATTGCCTGCGCAGTCCCACCTGCGCTCCTGATAGGTCCAGAGTAGTATATTGCCAGAAAATCTCCCCCGTTCCTCTCGAGGACTTTCACTGCCGATATCCCCTCAAGCGGAGCTACCAATATTCCCTCAGTAAGGATTGCCAGAGCGACTCTCACTGCTTTCTCTATTTTTTCCTCTCTGCTACCTTCAGTATTTTCAGCAACAAAGAGTGCCGTCTGTATTGCGACATTCTCTCTGTCATGCATCTTCGAGAGTTCTCTTATCTTATCGGAAACCCTGACCTGAGTGAGCGCCTCGACCCTTCCCGCTAGGTCTTCTGCCTGCGGAATCTCAACTACCTCCTTGTTGTCCTTGCCTTTTGCCCTCGCTCTTTCTGCCAGTTCATATTCAAAACTGGCCTGTTTTTTCAATAGAGAAAAGTAGGGCTCCACCTCAAGTTGCATTATGATTGTAATGAGGTTCAAGAATAATAGTTTTTAATACCTATCGAGGTTGGTCAACATGTTCCGAACTGTTTTCCAGGATTTTCGTGTATGTGGTGGTAACTTTCCTTTTTCATTTATGTAATTGAGCAGAAAACTCCTGGTTATTGGATCGGCCGGGTAACCAGATCCGAAATTTCCTATCTCCTTCCTGATCAAGGCAACCTGCTCTTCCCTTATCACTTTTGCCACTATTGAGGCTGCTGAAACCACCGGGTAATTAAAATCAGCTTTGTGTTCCGAAATTATGTCTGTCACTCCAGTCTTTTCAATCAACAGATCCTTGAACCTGGCTTCATTCACATCGGGGCAATCCACAATATAACTGTGTCCCTTCTCCACCAGTTTGGATATGTAATCTGCTTCTAGCAAGTTCAGCCTGTTCATCGAGACTGCTCTATCAATCTCCTCTTCTGAAACGATGAAATACTGGAAGTGAACGCCCAACTCCTTGAATTTCTCGAATATTGCCTCTCTCCTGCGTTCGCTAAGCAATTTTGAATCCCTGGCACCCAAATTTTGGAAAGTTTCCTGTTTACCACAGACTTTTGCTATGACCATGGGGCCAATGACCGGCCCCCTTCCTGCCTCATCAATTCCGCACAGCACTATTGATCACCTTGCTCAAGTTCGGTTGCATAATCCAGTGACAACCCTCCCTCCCCATCAATCGGCTGGCTGGTTCTGACATAGAGCTTTCCAAACTCGGTATCTACCAAATAATTATATCCAATCCCAGTCTGGGCGTAAATTACCCTGAACTTCACCTTCCCCCCGGAAACGATCCTCTCGGGGTGAATGGCATATTTTTTCCCTCCTCTTGAGAAGATATTGTATCCTAGAATTTTTGCAGCAGTCTCGTTCCTGGGTCTTGAGAATATTTCGTTCTTGGACCCATCCTGAATAATGCGACCTGAATCCAGGATGGCGATGCTATCCCCAAGTATTGCAGCATCCTCCATATCATGCGTCACATACACAATGGTGGCGTTGAACTGGTCCCTGATGCTCCTGAGGTACCACCTCATATTATTCCTCAAGTAGGTATCAAGGGAGGAGAGGGGCTCATCCATGAGTATTACTGCAGGTTCTGTCACCAGAGTCCGTGCCAGCGCAACAAGTTGCTTCTCACCGCCGCTCAGATTAGAAGGATATTTCTTGAGTTGATTTGAGATGGAGAGCCTGTTCGCTATCTCAAGGACCTTTTCATTTATCTCCTCAATTTTCATTTTTCTCAGCCTGAGTCCGTATGCAATATTCTCAGCAACACTCATGGAATAGAAAAGTCCCAGGTCCTGAAAGACGAAACCCAGGTTCCTGTCTTCAATTCTCACCTGTGTCATGTCCTTGCCATCTATGACCACTCTACCCGTATCTGGTTGTATGAGCCCCGCAATAATGTTAAGTATCGTTGTCTTGCCGCTTCCAGAGGCACCGAGTATTACCTTGATTTCTCCATCTTTCACACCGATGGAAATGTTCTGGATCAGGAAGTTCCCTCTAAGTTTCTTTCCAATATTTTCAAGAATAAGTTTCTCCAAGAACATCACTCTTTCCTAGGTGGTTAATGGCGAATGCGGAAATAAATATTACAATAACAAAAATTTCTGTGAGGGAATAACTTCCCCTGAAATCCCTTACAGACAGGAGATTGTATATTCCAATGGTCAAGGTTTCAGTTGAAGGGGTATAAACGGTCGCAACTGCTGAAAACTCTCCCATCACTGTAATGAATATGAGAGATATCACGGTAACTATTTCTGCCCGTACCCTCCCAAGCTGTATCTTCACGGCCGAGGAGAAACTCGAATCGCCCAATACTCTTGAAGAGAATCTCTCAGACGAGGGGATTGACTGGAATGCCTGCTGCATCATCCTGATTGTCACTGGAATTACGAGTGCAGTAAAAATGATGATCAAGAGGATGAAGGAACCGGATATCGAACCATAAGCAAGGTAAAATGCAAGAGCCAAGGAAACGGGGGAAACGATCATCGGGAGCATGACCAAAAAGACGGTGCCCCTTGAAAAACGGGAGGCAATATAAAGTGATACGAGCACGGCAAGGAAAGTGCTGGCAAAACTGAACAGAACCGTGTTCATTGTTAGCGTTGGAACCCCGATGCCTATCCTTGCCTGAATGCCGCTCAGCGACGAAAGATTCAAGGGAGCTTCCGAAAACATGGAGATCAGGGGGGAAAAGATGAACAGGAGAAACGCGACGAGGAAGGGAATGACATAATTCGAACTTCTGAACTTATAGGATATGCCGGTTCCAACTCTCGTCTGCTGGCTCCTGATTGATATATATGCGACCAGTGGGAGAAGGAGAGAAATAAATTGAAGCATGCTGACAAAGGATGCACCAGAAAATGGAAAGCTGGAGATTGAGACAAATTCCCTCTTGAAAAGATAGATGTAAACTTCCAGGGTGGTAAAGGTGGGTCCACCGACGATAAGCGGAAGGCTGAACCCCTCGAAGCAGAGAATGAATGAGAAAAGTGCCCCCAAAAGTCCCCCCTTAATCGAGTTGTGGAAATAGAAATCAGAAATGATCCTCCCGTCATTAGCACCAAGCACTTTGGCAGACTTGATCTCCTCGAAGCTGGTCAGAGATGCTGCCGAGTAAGTAAGTACGGCAATCATCGGCGCATTATAGATCACGTTGCCATAAATGATATCTGCAAACCCCATATTGTAATGGAAAAGGGTCAGGATCCCCAGGGACATTATTATTCCGGGCATCACGTAGGTTATGAGCATCATTGAGAGGATCACGTTCTTCAATCTACCGTTGTAGATGATGAGCAGCATCCCAGCTCCTATTCCGAGGACGAACGAGATTGCGGTTGAAAGCGTAGCCTGAAGTAGTGACTGGTAAAAACCGCGTTCAATCACGTCAAAAAAAACGCTGTTGGTGGAGGCCTGAAAAGCATCAAAAGTCAAAAATGAAAGTGGAATTACAATAAGGAAGATGCTGTAGACCGAGAAAAAAATAAATGACGAATGCCTATCCGACAATCTGGTTCCACTCAAGGTCCCACTCCGTCAGGTGCTGGCTTGCATAGGTAAGGTTGAGAAAGTCATTCAGCGGTATTATGTCAGAAGGTGCCGGATTATTCGAGAATACCGCAGGAATTGTCGCCTGAATGTTCGCGGGATAAGTCCATTCGTTGAGCGGTATCAGGTCCTGGACGTTCTTCCCCAGGAACCAATTTACGAACTCCTCATCAATTAATTTGTGTTCAGATGAGGCGAGTATTCCAAGTCCGAGAACCTCCATCCACGCATATTCCTTTCCCTGGTAATGGAACGGAACCGTAGCAATCCTGGAGTAATTGTAGTAGGCATTGTATGCGGGATCAGTTATGTAAGAATAGAACAGCTGCCTGGAGCCATTTTCGAATTGATCAAATCCAGAAGTCCAGTCCCCGACAATCTTCACGTTCCTTTCGGATTTCCAGAACGTGGTCCAGTTCTGTTTCAGTACGCCGGAATAAAAACCTATCTGTCCTAGAAGAAAACTCTCCCCCGTTATGTCAATCGGGTTCTCGACAATATATTGACCCCCGATGGTCGAGTTGTACAAATCCTGGTAAGTCAGGTTATTGACAACTGATTGGTTCAATGGACCTGACAAATTTACATCGGTCGTCAGAAAAGAGTATTCATAAGGTTTTATGACATTGCTCCCCATGTACTGAGTCAATGATGAATTGATCTGAGAATCATTTGAAACGTTGAACCTGTAAAAAATATTAGATCTCTCCGCCTGATATGCATCAAGATTGCTCAAGCCTATCACGATGTCATACTGATTCTTGCCCTGTATTGCCTGGGTCAGCAGGTCCCCTGAGGCATTTGTCACAACTATCTTCACATGGTGTGCAGCTCCAAAATCGCTGAATACGTATTTCAGAGTCCCATTCGGGTTGCTTCCATAGCTGAGCAGTCCCGGATAAGTCAGTATGTTGATGACAGGCTCTCCTCCATTCAGGAAAATTGGATACTCCGCATAAATTGCTATTGAAGCAATCAAAACCAGTCCCACAACAGCATAAGCCTTGTAGCTTATCCTTCGCTTTATTATTCTTTCTTCATTCATTTCTATCCCTCCGCCAGTATTACCTGGATCAGGTTCAAAGGGTCGATCTCACACGATCCTCTCAGCCTTCTTTCGAAGGCTCCCCTTCAACGAGTAAACAAAATTCCATATAAAAGAGTTCTTGAACTCCTGGAGCTTACTCTTGAACGTCCAATACACAAATTCTGTCTGATGAAGAACTCTTTGAAGGGTAACTGCGTATCAAAATAATAGTAGTCCATTGCACCGCGATTGAAATGACATTATAACGTACTTGGGTCAATCATCCCCGATCCTCTGGATAAACTCGGTAAACTTCAATTAAAATGAAAATTTACATAAACCCCCAGTCACCTTGGGTGTGGAAATGTGCAACTGGCAGGGATAGTGGAACTCCAATAAATATTAGATAACATTTTATCCAGATTTTTATTACGTTCCTATGTATTTAGATAAATTCAGGAACGCGGAAAAAGCCTATACGTTTGATGATGTTCTGCTGGTTCCGAATGGCAGCAGAGTGGAACCTGATAAAGTGAATACAAAAACATTGCTAAGCAGGCACATTGAACTGAATATACCCATCGTTTCATCTCCAATGGACACCGTAACTGAGGCGGACATGGCGATATCAATGGCAAGGGAAGGCGGAATAGGGATCATCCACAGAAACAATAGGAGGGAAGTCCAGGCAGATATGGTCAGGAAAGTTAAAAGGGAAGAGTCCTTAATCATCAGGAATTTAATCACCATCACCCCAGACCTCCCCATAGAAAAAGCTCTCGCGCTGATGAAGGAGAAAAAGATTGCTGGTTTACCTGTTGTCGAGCAGAACAGACTGGTTGGAATAGTGACTAACAGAGACATACGGTTCCTTGACAGAGATGCCAGGTTGGTAAAGGAAATTATGACCAAGGATGTAGTATATTCAAAGGATAATACAAGCATAGATGAGGCGCTTGAAATAATGGGGAAGAAGAAGATAGAAAAGCTTCCACTTGTTGATGCTAAGGGAAATCTTGTCGGTCTGATAACTGCAAAAGACATAATGAAAAGACAGCAGTTTCCAAATGCCGTCAGGGACAAGCAGGGGAAACTGCTGGTGGGAGCTGCGGTTGGCCCTTTCGACACTGAAAGAGCAGAAATGCTGCAGGAGGCTGGAGCAGACATCATAATTGTCGATAGCGCACACGGACATAACCTGAACCTCATAGAATCAGTCAAGAAGATGAGGAGGAAAATTGATGTGGACCTGGTGGTTGGAAATATAGCCACTTCTGAAGCTGCAGAAGCACTAATAGCTGCTGAAGTTGATGGGATCAGAACAGGGGTGGGCCCTGGTTCTATCTGCACCACAAGGATTGTTGCAGGCGTTGGAGTCCCTCAGCTTACCGCAATAAGTGAAACAGCGGAGGTAGCTGAAGGGCATGGAATACCGGTGATTGGGGACGGAGGAATAAGATATTCGGGCGATATTGTCAAGGCTCTTGCGGCAGGTGCGAATACGGTAATGCTCGGCTCTCTTCTGGCAGGTACAGACGAGGCACCAGGAAATGAGATCAACGTCAGCGGAAGGAGGTACAAGAGCTACAGGGGAATGGGCTCTCTTGGGGCGATCATGAGCGGTGAGAATGATAGATATGGGCGTCTTGGCGTAAACAAGTTTGTTCCCGAAGGAGTCGAGGGGGCCGTTCCGTATAAAGGGAGAGTGTCAGAAACGCTGTACCAGCTAATAGGGGGCTTGAAATCCGGGATGGGATATACTGGGTCCAAGACCATTGAGGAGCTCAGGAAGAAATCGAAGTTTGTGGTGGTTACCGCAGCAGGAATGGCAGAGAGTCATCCGCACGACATTTTGATCATAGCAGAAGCACCTAATTATTCGGGTAAGTGATTGTTCTGCAAAGCTATGAAACTTCAGATGTGCGGGGTTTGAAGACCATCATATCAATATTTTATTACCGCGTATATATTTCAAACAATCTGGTTAGACGATTGATCTTGCCTCATAACCGATTAAACGCGCAGAATTTAATGTCTGGGCAAAGCCGTCTAATAGCAAAAACTAAAATAATGAAATCTATATTTCTACAGGTAACTACATGATAAGGACCCCTGAAATTATCTTCGGCTATGAAAACCTGGCAAGGTTACAAATCGACAAAGGGAACTACGAAAATGCTAGGGAACAGCTCAAAAAAGCATTAAAAACAATAAAGAGAGAAAAATTCAACGACAAAGATGCGAAAGAAATTGTCAGCACAATGAAGAACATTTTTGATGATTTCATTAAACTGGGCGATCCGGTGTCCTGTTTGGACACAATTTCACTGATCCATAAGATATCTGAAGGAAAGTTGAACCTGAACAGCTATGGTGAAATATTCATTGATAAATTTGACAGTTTAGAGGAGTTGACAAAACATAGGGATTCTCTTGAACAGCTTCTACCGCCAGACGGATCTGCAATAAAGAAACTTCACTCAAGATTACTGAAGGGAGCGACACCTGAGACAAAGAAGGCGAGACAAGAGGATGAGTCTTTCAAAATGGGTGTCAAGGCGGAAGAGAATATGGCATCGAAAGCAGAGGTAAAGGAGGCACCTGTGCAGCAGATTGCACGGGAAACGGGAAAAGAGGTAAATGTTGCTCCGGGAGCCCCGAATGACATAATTGAGCTGAAGCTGGCTTTAGCCAAGGCCGAATTGAATAGAAAGAATCTGGAATCGTCAGTCAGGATACTAAATGAAATACTGGCAGAAAAACCTGACAATGCAGAGGCCACGAACCTACTCAGGTCACTGCGCCAGACAGAGGAAAAAATGAGGAAGGTGAACCAGGCAAAGGAAAAGATGTCCAAGATGGATCTGAAGACTCCGGAGGAAAGCGAAATAGTGTTACTCGTGCTTACAGATGAATTTGAAAAAGCAAACGACCTGGTTACCAAGGCGATAACAAAGGAGAGGGAGAACCCAAGATTATGGTTTATCAAGGCAATAATCTCAAAGAAGCTTGGGAAGGCGAATCTTTACACGAATTTCGAGGGATTTGCCAAGAAGGTAGACCCCAACATTACGAAAACAAAACTTTATTCCGAATTGAGCAAATTGTATCCTTAAGTATCTGTTTATCCCAACGACAATCCAGATGAGATTCATTACAAGGGATCATTTCAATGGGACATCTATGAAAATCTTCCATTGAAACATAAAATTTTTAAAAAATTTTATGTTAATTAACGTATGGTGCTCAGGGCAGTTCTGATACGTCCCAGTAACAGGACAGGGAGTGTCTATCTTTCAAAATGGGATTTCTACCTGCTCCACTCGGACTGCTTGCACTTTCCGGTGAACTCCAGAGAATAGAAGGGTCATCAGTCAAAATCATTGACATGGAGGGGGAGAACGTAACCCTCGATGAAACGGTAAAGGAGACGATAGAATTCCACCCTGATCTGGTCGGCATCACACTGCATGCAGCGCCGGTCCATAACAATGCAGGATATATTGCAAGAAAGATAAAGGAGATGAAACCGGATACAGTGCTGGTTGCTGGGGGGCATCACGCAACTTTCCTGCCAAAAGAAATTCTGCGGAATGGTTTCGACATCTCAGTTTTAGGGGAAGGGGGCGAAACAATTTACGAAATCGGGAATGCTGTCAAGGACGGTGGAGACTTCAGCAGGATCAATGGCGTCGTGTATAAGAAGGAGGAGGAAATGGAGGGAAATAATCAGACGTTTTATGGATGACCCTATGAACTATCTCAGGGAGTACTTCAGGAGGAACGCATCAGAGTCCGGATTCTCCTCAGGCGAGAGAGCGATGGGAGGCATGATATATCAGAGGAGGAAGGACAGGAAAGAAACATCAGGGTTCTGCAAAGGACTCATATATAATCTAATGCTTCTACATGGCTAGGGGACTTATACCCCAATATCCACAGTATCGGAATAATTATATATGATGCCATTATGCATATTTATGCTAGATAGTGATGCGTCTACAGCAAAAACACTTGTTCTGGTAGCAATAATTTTCCAGGCTATCTTTTTCGTGATAGGCATATTCGAGGTAATAGCTCTTGCTGCGTTTCTCACGCTCACAACAGTGCCCCCAACGAGCTCAACGCTTTCCCTTGGTGCATTCGGCATAATTACCGTAGTATTCTCGGCAGCGCTAGCAATCGGAATACTCTGGATAGTTCTTGACTATTTTCTCATTTACAAAAGACTCAAGGAAGAAAGGGTAAGGGAGGCAGAGACACCGGCCCTGGTACTAGGGATAATCCAGCTTATTTTCGGTGGTCTGATTCCCGGAATTCTGCTCATAATAGCCTATGTCAAGATAAGGGATTCCCTGCACAGGGGAAACGGCATCCATCCCGTGGGGAAGTAGATGTTCCCAGCACAAGCATTTATTCTTTCTCCCTCACTTGCAATTTCGGGTTCCGTAGGCGGTATCCCGTTCTCAGCCATAATAACGATAATACTCACATTCGTGGCAGGCCTATTCATAGGCCTTGCCATCAAGAAGGGGATAATGGCTTTCATCTTCGCCATCATAGGATTTCTGATAGCAGCCTATGTGGGGATAGCATTCGTCCCCAAGGTATCCATATCATACGAGATTCACAAATGGTCCTCATTTTTTCTGACGTAAGTCTCCACGATGAAGTTCGGTGCAATCCAGCTCACCCTCTCCGTCGTTCTCTTCCTCATAGGCCTCGCAATAGGCCTCTGGAAGGGATAGGTGACATAGGTGTCCAAGAAGGAGAAGCATTCCATTTTTAACAAGGCTATGCGTGCACAACAGAAGAGGATGAACGCCAGGGTTGCAGGGATGGCGATAGCAGTAGTAATCGTTCTGATGCTGGGAGGGGTTGTATTTCTTGACATCATTCACAATGCCAATTCAATGAAAACAGCGGAGCACAATGGAATATATTTCTATGTCGAATCCGCTGAATTCGCCAATTCGAACGGTTCATGGTTTTTCAAAACAACTGTGAAAAATACCGGCACTGTTTTCATCAGCCTCATAACCATTACCGTCCCTGATACGGGATCGACTGTGGGAACTATTCCCTCCATACAGGTAGGGCAGACAGCCAGTGGTACGTTCGCCATCAGCGGTGTGACTAATGGTACTCTCTACACCCTGGAATACTACGCAGTTTCAGGGAACCTAACATACGGAACCGCTTATCCCGTCGTTGCTTGACCTACCTATTCCTTCAGTAGAGAAGAGCATGGAATCGTGGTCGTCATGGTTCCATTTAGGTGGAAGGGAAGAAGGAATTTTAGAGGGTAAGGGTTATACTGGGCACAGAACGTGAAGTTGAGTATCCGAAGAATAGATCAATAAAAGTATTATGTAAAGGTTCCGCTCAAACAGGCTTTGTATTTTTTTAGATTTTTTGTACTTTAATTATCTATTTTGTACTTTTATTCGGTAAAATATGAAGCCACTAGAATGTTTAAATATGCAGCTGTTTTAGTTTATTATGACTAGCAGGGATTCAAGAAGAAATGATGTAACAGTTACTTGCCCGAAGTGTGACCACACATTTCCTATTGGCGAATCAATGCGTCACGGTATTGAAGTACAAGTTGAACTCAGGTTGAAGAAACAATATGAAGAACGAATTATAACTGAAATAACCAAAGCAAAAGAAGCGGGGAAAAAGGAAATGGAACCCGAATTGAAACGGATGGAAGAGGATCTCAAGAATTACAAAATGAAAGAGTATACTTTAAAAAAGAGAGAGAAGGAGCTGAACGAAAGGAGCGAAAATCTAGATATCACCGTTAAGAAGAAAATTGAGGAAGAACGTACTAAATTAGAAGAGAAAATGAGAAAAGAAATAGAGGAAGAACATGGATTAGAGTTGGAGCAAAAGTCCGAGGAAGTGAAGAGAAAGGATGAATTGCTTAAAAGGGCAGCCGAACGTGAAAAGGTGCTACTAAAGGAAAAACAGGAATTAGATGAAAAAGTTAACGAACTTGACCTCCAATACCAGAGGAAATGGGATGAAAAACGTAAAGAAACAGAGGAGAAAGTCAAGGCTGCCGAAGCTGAGAGGTATAGTCGTCAACTTAGCGAAAAGGATGAAGAGTTAGAACGTATGAGGAAGAAACTTGAAGAAGCTCAGAGAGTTGGCTCGTCTGGAGAAGTTTTGGGAGAGGTCGCTGAAAAAACTCTAGCTAGTAAGCTGTTGGTCGCATTTCCAGAAGATCAAATACGAGATGTCCCACGGGGGAAACAAGGTGGAGACATCATTCAGCAAATCCAAGGAGGTTGCTCGCTTATCTGGGAGTCGAAGGATGTCAAAAATTGGTCTAATGATTGGATTCCGAAACTTAGGCAAGACAGAGACTCCGTGGGTGCGTCGATAGCATTACTCGTTTCCAAAGTTGGACCAGGGGGTAAAGAGCTCAAGGCTCCTACATGGCAGGATGAAGTTATCCTTATCCCCCCTTGGCTCGTTGTAGGGGTAGCGTCACTTCTTCGTCCACAGCTGATTGAGATCGCACGTCAAAGACGGCTTTATAACAAACAGGAATCTATACAAGCTGCAGTTTACTCGTGGGTAACATCACAGGATTTTCTAAGAGGAGTTCAATCGATTGCAAGCAACTTAGAGAACCTCAATGATCAAGTTTACCGAGCAAAGATCAATCATGCACGTTGGTTCAAGCGAATGGAAGAGAGTGTGAATATTACGATTCGATCGGTTGGAGAATTTTACGGATCCGCTCAATCTCACGCTCAGTTACCAGATTTGAAGATACTTTCCCTTCCAATCGATACGGAAAACCGAAAAGAACCAACGCAGGATAATGATGACTGAAGAGGAATACAAGAGGAAAATCGATAATTGGTAGGTTACAGTAACCGATTATTACGGGTCTGGATAAGACTCCCTTGGTGATGATCAAAAGAAAGTGATTATAAGTTAGTTATGCTCGGTAAGTCTTAACGAAGATGGCTGAAGTAATTATTTTATTGAAAGAGCCTTAAAGTGTCTTATTTCTAATTTAAAAATTCTGGCTCTATTCCTAACTCGTACATACTCTGAATCAAGACCACAATATTATGACATAGAACCTTCAACAGTACTTCATTGATCTGCGCTATTCCGTTTTTGCTTCTTATGATGTCAGTAAACTTAGATTTTATCATGGAGTTTGTTGACTCTACATTGCTCCTCTTGTGGTAGTGGTCCATAAATTCCTCCTGACGAAGAGTGTAAAAATCGTACATTTTCCTGTAAATTCTGCTCCCCATAGGTTTTCCTGTTGCATTGCTTTTGAATGGGATAAAAGGGACCCCTCCAAGTTTGTCAATATAGTTTAGATTGTTCCTAGAGGAGTATGCTTTATCTGCGCTCATCTCTTCTATTTTGAACCCAATTTCGTGGGTTTTCTTTGCAAGAAAAATGAAATAAGGGCTATCTGCGCCGGATTCGTCCGAAACCTCAACGGCTGTAACTATATTTGTCTTAACTCCGCAGGTTATGTGCAACTTTCGCCACCTGTGTTCTCTATGAACGTGATGTTTCTCGTCAAAGTAATCTGTGAACCTTGTAGTGCGAACACCAGTACTGTCCGTCGCAAATTCTGTTTCTATGCTGGTTAGCGGAATTGCTGATAACCCGATAAGTTTCTGTAGTGCAGGTTCCATTTCCAGTTTGTTCATGTACGCTGATATTGTTGTAAAATACGGAGCATGCGATACGTAACCGTTATGCATGGCTTCCTTGATGTCTGTTGTGAATCTCCTAAGTGAAAAGGTTGTGTAAACTTTCAAAGCAGATGCAAAGATCATGTCTCTTAAGGGGATCGGTTTTCGACCCCTTATCGCAATTCCTCTCTCTTCATCATCGATTGACTTCAGAAGATCTTGGAGAAACCACATAAACAGTCTCTTCTCGTTGGTCTGGGCCTTGTCGTAGCTGGGCCAGTCCTGAGAATATGTAACTTTGTGTACGGTAACGTCAACTCCCGATTCCAATTTACCTTCCTTCCGCATTGCAATCTTGACCGCCATTATGTGTTTGCAGGGTCTATACCTTCTCTCAAAATCTGGACATGTACATACCGCTTGATCGCCAATGAAACTGACTACATAATTCCTGTTTTGGCTCTGCGAATGCACATACCAATGCTCCCCTTCTCTCATGGCACTCCCAGATTTTTCTAATTCTTCTCCTTTCAGCATCCTTGTATCTTCTGCATTCCCTTTGTACCATACCCTCATCTTACCGTCAGTCTGAGTCGCATCTCTTTTATCTTGGTTTTTATTTTCATCCCTGTGGGGTGTTTCTTTCATCAGTCTCACCTCATACGGCAGGTCAACCCCTCTCAAGGACGGCCTGCCGTTTTTATTACAGATATAATCCTGTAATTACTAATCTAATATGTAATTGCTGTATAAATAGTTTTCTTCAGTCCTGCTCAGGGTAAAATTATTATCATAAATATAAAATAGTAGCTCAAATTAAGCTACTATGGGAAACAGGAATTTAATTCCAATAAACCAACGGGTTTTTGTTTTCACTTTAGGGGATGCCGAGGTGTTCGAAGGAAGAGTAACTGGCAACAACAATTCCACCGACAAAATTCAAGTTCCATTCGGATGGAAAGGAAAGAAAGTATTGGTCGTGTTAAAAAATGAACACACTCAGTAGATTCGATGAAAAGGTCGATGCTTTACTAGAAATGGAAAAAGCATGGCGAAAGACTTACAATCACCGAAAGCCCTGCAACGATTGGATTCAACATAAGAAACTTTTTGGATACGGCTTCTGCAAGCATTACGTCGCTGCAAGAAAGAGACACTTCAGAACCGAGATTGAAGAACTCTGGAACATGGAAAATTGGGATGGAAAGCTTTATAGCTGGGTTTACATATCTAATAAGTGAATAGCATGCCTGATGTGCAGTTACTTCCAAAGTGGGTGATGGTTAGGTATCTTATGCTGTGGAAGGAGTTTGAAGATCGGAAATTTGATTCCGCAGATGCTTGGGAGGTTTTAAGAAAACTCCCTAAACCAGATAATAGGAAGACAGTGGCATTGTTCCTTTCAGAACTTAGGAAGGCTGGCTGGCTACAAGTTGAATTTGACCCGGACGATACCAGAAGGAGAATATACAAACTTCGGCCATATGAGAACATGTTCGACATAGTCATTAACGAGAAAATGAGGGGTAAGAGGCAATGAAATTCAAAATTGAGACTAGTTCGACGGTCATCCTGGGAGAACGAAAAGGAGAAATTGAAATAGGCAAGTCTAAAATCAATACACCATCTCCTATGATAACTAATACTGACATAAATTATGCAAATAAAATAACTAGAAACTCTGGTATAGACATTTTTTATAAGAATGAGATTCTAGAAATACGGGACTTACTGTTTCCAGATAAGGTTAAAAAACTTATAATGGACAAAAGAGGTCAAAAGAGTCGTTCAGACTGGATAAACAGACAAATTTCCAACGCTAAGTCGTCATCCGACGTCTCTTTCACTCTTTACACTCCTACGTTTGCGGGAGTTACCATCGAAAAGAAACTGGTGGATGAAATAGTGAAGATGCAAATGAATACCGATCTGACGGCTGTCAACATTCCGGACCCAACGTGGATGAGTAATGAAGAGTCAGTCGAAATAATAAGGGAGAAATCGAAACTTATCACTAAAATTGGAAAGGAGCCATTCTATCTAATTCCGATGTCACAGGACTACGAAAGGTTTTCTCAGAAAATAAAGATGAGCGAGCAGTACATCACTGGTCTAACTGCTATATATTCCGATATTGCAAGCTATGCCCCCAATTTCAAGATTCTGGCAGGACTCAGATCGAATCCTAAAATCTTGAGAATACTATCTAACGTTGAAAAGACATATTCAGCAACAGACAGTATGGCATTTTACCCGCTTTCACTCTTTGTTTCGGATGCATTCTCCCTTAAGTATGGAGGATTCGGTGGAAATGAAAGAGATGCGGATAAGGAAAGGTACACGGCAAGAATACTTGACCTGGAAACTTTCGAGTATTTAACGGTACAAAAACACAAAGAAAGGTACAAAGAATCGCTAAATTCTGGCTCCCCTGTTTTTGGCGGGAAAGAAATGGGAGAAATACTTGCAGACTTTTATGGAAATTTGACCGAGGCATTCAGAATAGATGAATCTTTCAAGATCTATGACTACTATCAAACACTTCTGAGCTCTTTTCAGGTGGGAAAGACTTTCGAATTCATTACGTTTGATAAGAGGCTGACGAGCCTGTTACACGACACTTACTTGTCCGATTCTATGAAAAAACAAACGATGTTACCTGTCTCAGGTGGTTCTGACAAGCAATAAGGAAGTGAATGAAATGATCCCAATCCCCTCTTATAATTGGGGTCAGGTAATAATTCTTAAAGTCACTATATTCTGGTCGTTATCTCCCAACCACATTTCACTGTCCTATAACATCTGATAATTATTTTATCTCCTTTCTTTGTTACGTGAAACAATGTAGAGCCACATTTTGGGCAATGTCCTTTATCCAGACTCCATTTTGGCATGAGATTCAATATTTTCTATCGACATAAACATTCCTCTTATACACCTAGCATCCTAAATTTTACAGACATGCTCAGCATCCGTCAACTTGACAGAACCCTCCACTATCAAGTGGTACAAATATAACGGGGACCAGTACACCGGGAATGGACGCGACCGTATAATCTTTCCATTGATTCTTCCTGAGAAGAGGGAGATGCTGAGGCACTATTCCCCCCAAGGGATGTGATAGAGCATCTCGAGAGGATAAGCAGGCTGAAGATAGGGGATGAATGGAAGTACTCAGAAATACCAAAGAAATCCATGAAGATGATGGAAGAATTGGAACTACTTATTATGCAGAATTGAAAGAGTTACAGATAAACTATACATGCTTGCCTAGTTTATTGCTTTTTGTTTGGCAGTGAGATATACAGCTTTCGATCCTGGATTTACGCAGATTTAATCCTCTTGGAATTCGAGACCTACTCTAATTCTCAATCTAGTATCTTTGAGATACTTACTATCGATAGGTGGACCATAATCGGCAGACATAGCCTCATTTAGTATATTTAGTAGAACCGTTAACATTCTTCTCAGATTTCCATTTGATCGTTCAGCAACTTCGTGAAGCAGCGCTTCATCAAAAGGATACGATTCTCGTTTGTTCTTATCGAAGTTTTCCGGCCTAAATTCAGCGAGATAGCACTTTGCAACCCCTATAAGCCCCTGAGGGTCTAAGCGTGGAATGCGGATGACGTTCCCTCGAATTTCAGCTCCATAAGATATTAGTTCTTTTTCTGGCATTTGTTGTATCTTAACTTCTGCATCTGGATGGATTGTCATTATCATCGACATAGGCAGTTGAGCGGCTGCTCGCATAACGTCTCTGAGTTCTTCGGTTAAATCTATCAGTCTTGAGCCATAGTGGTAGATGACAAAATCTTCGAATTGGTCTAGGAAAATGACCATTCTTTGGTTAGACTTATCAACATATAATTCAACCAGATCCACAAATATTTCAAAGAGGGAAAGCTGCTTATACGTACGTCGCAGATTAGAGAACCTCCACGGCATGTAGTTTTCTTCTTGCTTAAGGATTTCTCTTAAGGCACTCACTTCACTGGGTGATACCGAAATCTTGAAATCACTCAACCTTTTCCTGACATTGTCTTGGGTCAACTCTCCAATGGAATCCTTTATAGTTTTCAAAATACCTTCTGTCACCATAGCATCAACTATTCTGACAAGTACCTGTTCCATTCTCCTGAAATCTATTATTGAAACCCAGATGGGAATAACGTTACCCTTAGATTTTGACTTTAGTTCCCAATATGCTGCGGCAAGAACAGCTGATTTTCCATAGCCTCTTGATGTATCCTCAAATCCAACATACGTGATTTTCCTTTTAGTGTCAATTCTATGGAGAAGTTCATCGAGACTTTCTTTCATGACAGGTCTAAAGAATATTTTTCCATTTATCCTAGCATCAGTCAGGTTAGGATTGACGAAGGACCCTGATTTGAAAGGCACCGAGGTTAACCCATATGAAGTGATATCTTTCAATTTGTCTCACCAGTATTAATTCTTATTATATTATAAGGTTGTCCGTATGCATTTACCATATTTGTATGTCCCTTTAATTCGGAAACTTGTGCAATTCCGGCTCCTAGGATTCCGCTACTAAGCCTAATTGTCAGACTTTCTTCTTTAATGAGTTCCTTTAGTTCTAACTCAAATTCAAACTCCGTAACTCTATATGTGTATGAAAACAGTTCTCGAAGTCTAAGGAGACTGATGTTTATGTTAATCGCTCCATTCGTTAATTTAAGGTATGTTTTTATTAGCTTCTCTCTAAAATCAGGCAATGCAATGTATTTCAAACAGCATATTTTTGACTCAGGAGTGAAGAGTTCATATTTGTATCCTGCATCTTTACAATTTTCACTTTCTACGTTATATAATGGAAAAATCTTTAGTCCTGAATGATAGTCTATGAAATTCAATAGATAGAATTCATAAAGAAAATCTCTCATTATATAGAAACTGACAGTACTCATTGGGAACCCCTTCTCCTCTAGGAAAAATCTGACTTTGGAATCCTTCGATCTATCCATGAGATTTCTTGGGATTTCAAGTTCGCCTGTACTGTAAAGCTGCTTTAAAAATTTAAAATAAGTTTCATTCTGTGAGTTAAGAAGCAATTCAACAAACTTTAATGGACCTCTGACCTCATCTTTCTTCCACATTGCGGATAACTCTCTGGCCAAATCTGTTATCACATACCCATTGTTGTCCTTAATCGCAAGTCTAGTTAGTCTAAATACCCGCAAGAATTGTTCTGCTTTCGTCAAGAAGGGCGGTCTCTTTGAACTGTCAAATGATTTCAATCTACCAGATCCCAGAACCCTAAAAGTGTTGGAAAGTCGGTTCTGGGAAGTCTTGATGAGAACTTGTCTTACATCTTCGATGTCGAAATGATCCTTTCTGAAACTGAGTTCATTCAACACCGCATGAACTTCGTGTCGGTATCTAACAGGTCTAATGCTAGTCCATCTGTCGAGTCCATTCACTATTCTAATGTAACTTCACCCCAAAGTATTCTGCTGCATCCGATTTTATTGGTTTTATTGCTTTGACAAGATTGGGATACTCTGACAAATTTCTTCTTACATTGTTTACTGCATTTCTATCGATGTAAATTATCTCGTACTCTCCTGGATCCGATGATATTGCATCATTAAGTACTTGACTTATCCACTTATCCCTGAATGAATAACCAATGACGTAACATTTTTTTTGCTCCTTAAATCTCTTCTTTAGCAAGCTCAGCAATTCAAAATGTGGGTCGGATACGACATTTTTTGAAAGCCCCATAACTAGTACTCTTGACCTAACTTTGCTATCGGGCCTAGATTCAATTATTTCGTTAGCTTCTTCAGTTTTCAGATAGGTCCCATTTTCAAGTTGTACGAGGTCTACAGATCCGTGTAGTTTATAGAGGAAAATACTTCCCCTTTCAGAGTGTTCGTAATTATCAAAATTTAATGTAATCCGGTCGTTTATTGTCTCATTGTAAAATTGAACTATATCTTGATTTATCGAGTCGCCAAACAGTTCTATAATATTGTCGTAATTGGTTGTAAAAAGATGAATATTGGATTCAATTCTTTTTGGATTACGCCTCTTCCATCCAGCATCCCCGGTTATCTTATGGAATAATTCCCCATATAACTTTATCACGTTTCTTCGAACCGTTGGCGCTTGAGTGTAAAAAGTGGAAAGCAAATATTCATGGTATTCGGTTATCAAATTATAAGCAATTTTGCTCTGACGCAGTCTAAATTTTCGCTGAGCTATTTTGGACAGCATCACGGCAGTGAATACATTGTTGTCCGCTGCATAATATTTCGGTTTTGAGAAACCCTGGAAACAAGAGTACAAGGATTCAGAATCTAGTCTCCATCTACTTAGCTTTAGAAGCTTAATGAGTGAATTAATTTTTCTAATTTCTTTCTTACGTGTCTTACCATCGCTTATCGCCCTTTTGAGATATAGTTGGAAAGATTTAACAATTTCGACACTGGTAGGTAACCCAAAAAGCGAAGAAACTCCAGCTCCTATAAGCAACAAATGTCCAGTTTTTTCAGTCGTCAATGTCTTATCAGACGGAGGAGATATAAATGTCTTTCCATGTTTTAGGTAACCCTTCGAAATATGGGTCCAATAAATAAAAGAGAGACTTGCAACTACTGTCTCGTATATTTTAGGTAAGATAGGTTTGTGTCTTCTCATGTACCACAAGTGCATGAATATGCACTAAAAGTATTTATTTATGCACATTATTGCACTTTGGTGCTATGAATATACAGTTTTTCAATGTGAGCGAAGTTATTGAAATGAAAGTCGGTGAAGGGGGTAGGATCACTGGACTGAAAAAGTATGAGGGATCAATAATTAAGATAGTAGTATTTGACACAACTAAGAATGATGTACAAGAAGAAACTAGTAAAAGGAGCGGTCAATATTGAAAAACCTAAGTCCTTCAATCAAACGAGCTTCTAAAGGGTCCGAGATAGATCCAGAAAGAGGCAAGAAGTTGATAGAAGTAGGTTTGCCCATTGGAAAAATAAGTTCTTTAGCTGAAAAGGAAGCAAACGGTAGAAAGACAATTTATAGAATTCATAAGTGGTGGGCAAGGCGACTTGGAACTGTTTTTCGAAGTTTGTTAATTGGAGCTTTTATGCATTCATTCACAACACCTGGACAATTCATTGATACATTCAATTCAGAGAGGAGGATTGGCGAGGGCAAGATTGTACTTGACTCTTTTCTTGGTGGAGGCACGACAGCAGTTGAAGCGCTTAGACTGGGTTCGAAGGTTATTGGAATTGACATTAATCCTGTGTCTTGGTTTATATCAAAGAAAGAAGTGGAGCCAATAAAACTTAACTTGATGAAGAAGGAATTCGAGATACTTAAGAAAACGGTAGGAAACGAAATATTGGAACTGTACTCAACAAAGTGCACTAAAGGGCACGAGGCTAAGATTGTTTATGCTCTTTGGAATTACAAAGCAACGTGTTCTTCTTGTAAAAGAGAATCAGATCTCTTCAGAGATCATATTGTACTAGAAAAAAGGAGCAGTCAAGGAGAAGTAGAGTTTGTTCTTCACTGTGAGTATTGCGGGAATATATTCTCTTCACACTCTAGAGGGATTCAAAAGTGTCCTAAATGCAACATGCAAATCAATGCACGTTTAGGTAATACGCGGAATGGAATATTCAAGTGTATATGTGGTTCCGAAAGGCGGATTGTGGACATGGTTAAGGAAAACGGGGGACCTTTGGAACGAGCGATGTTCGCAATAGAATATGATTGCCCTAAATGTGGAAGAGGGTTCAAGGCACCGAGTAGGTCAGATTTGGAGAAGTTCCTAGGGATCAAAAGAAGATTCGAAATCTCAAAAGATTCGCTGTTATATCCTAAGGAAGGCGTCAAGACAAGCGAAAGCGACAAAAGGCCTGTAAATCACGGATACAAATATTTCTACCAACTTTTCAATGAGCGACAGTTGTTAAGTCTCTCTCTTCTTCTAAATGGAATCATGCAGGTTCGAGATCTCTCAACCCGCGAGTTCCTTTTATTGGCATTCTCCGCGAGCCTTGAAACTAACAACCTACTATGTAAGTACGAAACAAAGTGGGACAAGATTTCGGCGACATTTGCGATTCCCGCGTATCATCCAACGGAGAGAATAGCAGAAAACAATGTTTGGGGAGGCCGATACGGAAGAGGAACTTTTGTTAAAAGCTACAGAAAGATATTGCTTGCAAAAGGGGTGGGGCTTAAAGGTACCATGGATGAAAAAGTTAAGTATATTCCTGTCAACTCTCCATATCGTTTCACAAAATTAGCACACTCATATATCAAACTAAAGGCGAATGATTCCGATGTTCTCTTGAAATGCGCTGATTCCGAGAAAATGACCTTTCTCCCCAATGAAAGCGTAGACCTGGTTTTGACCGATCCACCTTATTTTGATAATTTTACATATTCTAGACTTTCTGACTTTTTTTATGTGTGGCTCAAAATACCATTGTCAACAGTCTACCCAAGGTTTTTTGGAAAACCAACCTCAATGCGCAGACAGGAGATTGTTCTAGATCGAAAAACAGGAAAGAGTCTTAACAATGTCGTGAAATCGTTGTCTAGAGTCTTCTCAGAATGCAATAGGGTTATGAGAAAAGATGGTTTGCTGGTATTCACTTTTCACCACAATCAGCTATGGGCATGGGAGGGTTTGTACGACTCTGTCAAGACCTCTGGATTTACAATTGTTAATACAATTTACATCAGATCAGAGAGTATTACGGGTTATAGGAAAGCAGGGAAAATAAGTTACGATGCCTGCATTGTTTGTAAGAAGGGAGTACAAGAGCCTAGCAGAGCCGACTTGTCCGCAGCAAGAAGATCTTCAAAACTATGGGTCCGAAAATTGGTCAAGGCAGGAAATGGCTTGCATGATGCTGATGTCAGAAGTATAGTGATGGGCGAGATTGCCAGATTCAATCCTTCTCTATTGAGTGACAAAAGCAAGGAGAATAAACTCAATACTTTAACAAATGAATGCATCCAGTTGCGGGATAAACTTAAAAGTGACAATACGGACAAGACAGAAAACTAGTTGAAGAACGAACCTAGAATATTCTTACTCACTTAGACAAGTAATAGCCGGACTTTCTATAATTTATCCTTGACCAACTAACTTTTGTGTTGTTTCACTCACTTTCCGTTTGAGTATATCTTAAGATGCGACTTCCATCAGAGCAGAAACATTTAATAAAGCTAAACATATTTTTATTCATTTGGAGTCTGGTAAAATCATGGCAATGACCAACAAGTTGTCAAAGGAAATTGAAGCGTATATAGAAACACATAAGGAAAGTAAACTGGAAAGGATCATTCCAGTAGAACTATCTGGAAAAAGGGAGGACCTCCAAGTCTATAGAATCCCTATAAACCTTTTAAGGTATAACATAAGAAATGGAAGATTTGCCGCTGAGTATCGTGACTTTGTGAGTAAGAAAGGCAGGGAACTTGATCCAAACAAAAAGAGCGATGCCCTTGAAATCAGAAAATTACTTCTAAATATCAAACCAGAGGCCACTCGAGTTTTGGAAGACGATCTTAAAAGGATAGGTCAATTAGATCCAGGAGTTATGACTTTCGATGGATTTGTTGTCAATGGAAATAGAAGAATGGCAGTTTTTGAGCGACTGCAAGAACAAACGGGTGAGTCCAGATGGTCCTTCTTGGAAATGGCAATACTTCCAAAAGCTGTCACTGAGCAAGATTTGTGGAGAATAGAAGCTAATCTTCAATTCTCCAAGGATGAAAGGTTGGAATATGGCCCGATTAATCAACTCTTAAAATTTAGAGATGGCATAAAAGCTGGCCTGACCACGAAACAAATCGCAGCAAGTATGTACGGGGACTTCTCTGAGAAAGACATAAAGACTGATTTAGAGCGACTTGAACTAATAGAAACATATCTGGAGTACATTGGAAAAAAGGGAAACTACAAAGCCGCTGAACGTATACATGAACACTTTATTGACATTCAAAAAGTTTTGGCAAAACAAAAAAAGAATGGCACTGATCCGCTTGAGCTTCAAAAAATACTTCATTTTGCATTTGACATGATAAAGGCTGGATCAACTCACTGGGACATTCGGCAACTTAACAATATCATAAAAGAGCCAATTGCGAAAACCCGTCTTTTGAATGGAATCGAGCAAATAGAAACAACCAGTCCTATTCAAATGAAAGAGGGGCCTAGTGATGCTGAGTTGATCAAAAATAAACCCGACGAACACCTTAACCAATATACCACAGAGAACAGCGGAGCTAAAGAACCAGAGGAAGAACAACCTAATGAATTAGAATCTGCCTCGGGCGCAGACGAGAATCCTGTTATTACATTGTTTGAAGAAAGTTCAGAAACCGCACTTGCATCTCAGCTGAAGAACAAACCTATTAAGCTACTGACAACTGCTTTGACGAATCTGCAAAGTGTTGAAATTGATAGCCCTGCTCTGTTAGAGCAGAAGGCTCGAGACTTGATAAATGAAATAGCGTTTATAGTTCAAAAACTGAAAGTCCTTGCAGAAAATAGATAGGGCGATCAAGGTTGATTGAAATAGCAATGAAAGATGGGAAGCTAGAAATTTCCTTTCCAGAGAATCCGGAGCTTTATGAACAAATTGATTCGAGACTGACATTTATTTCCGTGCTTGGATTCGAATACAATTCACTTGATCGCAAATTTGTTATGGAAAATATAAGTGACCTAGTTGGCCTTGTGTCTGCGGTTAGAACCTCGATTAGATATTTTGAAAGCGGTAGACTTCCATATGAATTCGACTCTAATATTGAGCGTATTATTCAGGCTGCTCAGGATTCCGACACGCAAATGATTAACTCGATAAATCGATGGAACGAACTTAATGACTCTAATACGAGTCAAATCAGTGTCCCTGGCTTCGTCAGATCTCTCTTCCCTTATCAAATTAGAGGAGTATTGCATGGGCTAGGAGTGGACCACCCTGCAAATTTCTCCGTCCCAGGGAGCGGTAAGACAACAATAGCTTATGCAATTTATTCGATTCTAAGAGCTCGAGGAGTCCTTGACAGGATGGTAGTAGTGGGGCCTAGCAGTTCTTTTATGCCGTGGGAGGATGAGTATGAAGCATGTTTCGGGAAAGGACCGGTCTCGTTGAGAGTGAGCGGAGACAAGGTTGATACCTTAGAAGAAGATTTTGATAGAAGCGACCTAGTGCTCCTCACTTACCAGATGGCAAGCAGAATTACCCCAGAACTCATTCATTTGATGTCAAGATCAAATACCTTTCTCATTCTTGATGAATCCCATAATATCAAGAGGTTCAGTGGCGGTCTTTGGTCAAGTTCTCTGCTGAAAGTGGCACCCTATGCAAGAAAGAGGATGATTCTAACTGGAACTCCTATGCCAAATGATTATTTCGATTTGTGGAGTCAGTTCACTTTTTTGTGGCCCTTTAGAAATCTGCTCAAAGGTTCATCGGAGTACAAGACACTGGCTAAATCTAAAGACGGTAGGGAGAGAATAAAAGATATTGTAAGACCCTTTTATAACCGAATTAATAAGAGAGACCTAAATCTTCCCTCGCCAGAATTTAAAGTCATACGTGTGCCGATGGGCAAAGTTCAACAAAGAATTTATAAAGCTATCGCTGCGAAAACCCTTGCAGATCTAGCAAATCCTCCAAAGGAAAGGCAGATTCTAAGAGACTGGCGTAAATACAGAATTGTCAGGCTTCTCCAAGTAGCAACAAATCCCACTCTTTTGACAAAATATTCTGAGGAGTTTAGTGTTCCCCCGCTTTTTTCAGACAATCTGCCCATCTCATCCCTGATTCAACAATACCCAGAATACGAGATACCTTCTAAGATGGTCGAGACAGCAAAAATGACACGTGAGATCATGGACGGGGGTCAAAAAGTGTTGATTTGGACCGCTTTCATTCATAACATTAAGATGTTGCAGGGAATGCTTTCTGAGAGAAATCCGCTTATAATTTACGGTGGAATTCCAAAAGACGAAAGAGAAGACCAGGTGTTTAATAGAGAAAATATAATACGCGAGTTCAAAAATGACCCAAATCCTAGAGTCCTCATAGCAAACCCAAGTTCACTATCAGAATCTGTATCTTTACAAAAAGTCTGCATGAATGCAATATACCTTGATAGAACATTCAATGCGGGCCAATATATTCAGTCACTTGACAGAATTCATAGAATAGGTTTGGCACCGACAGATGTGGTCAAATACTATATATTGATAGCCGCCAACAGTGTGGACGAGGCAGTGCATTCAAGACTCAACCTGAAATTCAGTCGCCTACTTGAACTGCTAAACGATGAACTACCAATGGTCGATCTCGGTTCGGATCCTAGTCTTGTCAGTGAGGTAAGTGATCAGGAATTTGAAAAAGACTTCGAAGCTGTTTGTCGGCATTTGACCGATCTTCGTGACGTTGAGATGAATGCCTCCAAAAATTGAAGAGTTTAAAAGAGTTACTCATGCAGTTTCAATTTTAACAGGAGAGAGTCCGCCTGATAAAGAATACGTTATTGCTTATTGTCGTGAACAGGTTATAGGGGGCATATTTCCGAATCATGCTAAGAACATAGCTGTTTGCATTGAGTTGGGACTTATCGGTGAAAATGACAATCTCTTATTTTTAACTGAAAGTGGCACAGAGTTTCTTAGCCTGGGTAATCCTGACGAATATGAACTCAGTAACAGACAAAAAAAATTTCTTATTGACAAATGCTTCCTAACTGGTGCTGTTGCGGACAGAACCAGACATATAATGCTCCAACTTTCTCCATCCTACACTGAGAACACATTCGTTTGGAACAAGTTAGATAGTACCCCTCTTGTTTGCGACCAAGAAGTCCTGGACATGCTTATCCAGTTGGGAATGTTGATGGAAGATGAAAATGGGCTTCATCTTGAAAGAGCTTATGTTAATGAGGTTAGAACGATAAGACAACAATCTCAACCCAAGACTTCAGAAGAACTCGCCAAGGAATTGGAAACCGACAAAAAAATAGGAGAAGCTGCAGAGTTGATTGCTCTCGAATTTGAGAAAAGGCGCCTTAGTGAGATTGGATGTGAATTCGAAGCAAGACTAGTCCAAAGGATAAGTGAACTAGATGTTGGAGCTGGTTTTGACATAATATCTTTTGACAAGCAGAGTACAAATCTTGTACCAGATCGATTTATAGAAGTTAAAGGATCTCGCGGTAATACCGTAAGATTCTACTGGACGAGGAACGAAATTGAAAAAGCGAAGGTACTCCGTCAAAGATATTGGATATATTTTATAGGTGGTATAGAGGAGTATGACAAATCTCACTACAATGCTCCAATTCTCATACAGGATCCTTTTTTGAACACGTTGACAAACGGCGACTACGATACTAAATGTGAAGTAATCTCTGTGTTAAAAAATTAACCAATGTTCGACACAAGGTTTCCGTTCTAATATTGAACTATACGTAGCGCAATAATAATTATGAGAAATAGATCGTTTGTTTATATAGCTGCAATTCATCCCGTCTTTCAGATTCCATAGGGACTGAATTATAACAATGGAATTTAACTCTGTACTTTAATTTATCATTTTGTACTTTTTTACACAATTAAAATACAAAGCCGCTCAAACATCAACTTCACATTATTTACGTAATATATCCAGTTCTATGGGGGTGCATTCCAATCTTCTGACGTATCCATTTCTGCAACGTCCGAATTCGTAAAGTATTACACCCTATCAAATGGAGAAATATGTAAGTACATCAGGCTGATTGGATACTGATGGATGGCAGGAAGAAGAGGATTGTAAAGATAACGTCAACATTCGCGGCTTTGGAAGCTGTCTTCCTCCACTATGAGATAAATGGCACTTGTCTTTATGGGTAGCTTGAGATTACTCTTCATTTATTTACTTGGGGGGCGATACCTATGCAGGGCGTTGTTTCCACAAGCTTGGTCTCTACTCTATCCCCTCATGAAGGACGTATCCTAGCTCTCCCCTAGGACCTCAGATTGATTGCATGAAAATACAACCTATTGTAGGAAAGCTCATCGACATTTTCCAAATAGTCCAGGAATTGCTCTATCTTCTTCTCAGCTTCATTGCCCAATTTTGAACTCTTTAGACTTTCTAGTTCAAGCTCGTAATACTTTTTAGTCCCTACCTTAAGATCTTCTTTCGCAACTAGTTATTGCATACACGGATCTGAACCATCTGGTGAATCCCGGCTGCCGGATTTGAACCAGCGACCTGTGGATGGCGGCGGTCGCGCCGAAACGCTGTCCCTCTACAGTCCACCGCTCTACCAACTGAGCTAAGCCGGGTAATACTGTATTAGTATTCCTAAAAATATTTTTCCATACGAGCCAAAATGCATTGACAGGATTGCGTAACTTTTAGAAAATTCAATTATGACAATATTAATGTACTCGTTGTTTATATGTTTATAAAGGTGACAATAAATGCCTATGCCATTCAGGAAAAGAACGATTATAAGGCCCGATAAACCACCAAAGGAACCAAGGAAATACATAGATTTGAATGATTATCAATTTGCAGATGAGCCCGGACCCGGAACTGCAATTAAAATCGGAGAGATAGTAAAATTTGAAGATGTCCCACAATTTAGTGAAATTGTATATGACGGGGACGTTCTCATATTAGATTACGGGTCAATACAATCAGATGAGCTGCTCCTCAAGAGAGTTGTTTCTGAGCTTAAGAGAGCAGCGAATGATAATGGAGGGGACGTAGTGGTACTGGGCAATAAGTACGTGCTAGTGACTCCACGAGGAATGAAGATAGACAGGAACAAAATCAGGATCGAATCCTGAATATTTTTTTATTTTTAACAATTAAGAATAACAGAATTTCAACCTTTACGGCAGAAACCAATTGATGGAAATATATTTTTTATAAACAGTTCCGTATCTAACATGGATCTTATGGACCTGTAGCCCTGAATGGCTTGCATAGAAAGGTTCAGGCAAAAGGAGGACCGGAACATCTTCACATAAAGGTAGCATCAGAGAGTGTGGAGACCCTAGAGCTTCCAAACCTTTGGCCAAAGTGAGTATGTCAGGGTAAGTATTATTAGGAATATCAAAATCCGGGTTTCATGGCTTTAAGTCTATTCGACTGGGAGATTTTTGTATTAATATCAGCTCTCACAGGGTTGGTATATGCGGGCGTACAAAGCTATCTCCTTCTAAGAATTCCAGTCACTGAAAAAAAGCCCGAAGAAATTTCAAGAGCCATAAGAGAAGGATCAAATGCTTTCATGCGGAGACAGTATACCTCCATATTCACATTTGCTGCAGTTCTAGCAGTAATCATTTTTGTGGCATTTTATTTTTCGTCTGGGATATCAGAAGCATGGAAGCTGACTTTAGGATTCTTGGTAGGTGCGATTGGATCAGCAGTCGCAGGGCTCGTTGGAATGAATATTTCTGTTAGAACCAATGTCAGAACGGCAATTAGGGCCAAAGAAGGTTTAAATCCGGCCTTAAAGCTGGCATTTAGAGGAGGAACAGTTACAGGTTTGAGTGTAGCCTCTCTCGCCCTTCTTGGCCTAGTAGTCTTCTATATGTGGTTTCACAGTCCCCAGGCAATGGTGGGGTACATCTTTGGTGCATCTCTGGTAAGTCTATTCGCGAGGGTTGGCGGCGGGATATACACAAAAGGTGCAGATGTCGGTGCCGATTTGGTCGGGAAGGTAGAGGCAGGGATTCCGGAAGATGATCCCAGAAACCCAGCAGTAATTGCAGATAATGTGGGTGACAATGTAGGGGACTGCGCTGGGATGGGAGCAGACCTGTTTGAAACATATGTTGTAACGGCTCTATCCGCAATGCTTCTGGCATCATTGATTATTGTAAACGGCTCAATTTACTGGGCTAAATTCAAGGGCAATGCAATCGTATTCCCCCTTGTCATTGGAGGAATAGCTATTCTGGCGACAATAATTGGTTCTTTCTTTGTAAAGAAAAACAGTAATCAGAGAATTATGACCGCACTTTACAAAGGGCTCATCGCAACAGTCATCATTTCAGCTGTTGGTTTTTATGTCGCTGTTTATTACTTGATGGGTGGAAATTTAGCAATTTATGTAGATACCTTAGTAGGGATCATAATTATGCTGGTGATGGTGTACGTCACAGAGTACTACACTTCAGAAAGGTATTCTCCTGTTGCGAAGATAGCAAAAGCATCAAACACAGGGTCGGGAACAAACATAATCACCGGACTGGCTTATGGTCTGCAGGCCGTTTTTATTCCTGCTATTGTCATAGTTTCAGGGATCATCATTTCATTTGGCATCACTTATTTTTCATTGGGGGAAAATGCGCAACTGGGACTTTATGGAATAGCAGTTGCAGCAGCGAGCATGCTATCAGCTACCGGTATGATAATTTCCATCGATTCATATGGACCAATTACAGACAATGCGGGTGGCATCGCGGAAATGTCAGGATTTGACGAGAAAACAAGGAGGGAAGTTACAGACCCACTTGACGCAGTCGGCAACACAACAAAAGCAGTTACCAAAGGCTATGCGATCGGGAGCGCAGCACTGGCGGCGCTGACTCTATTCGCAGCATTCAAAACACTTATTTCAGGAGTTTTCCCGACAATTCAGATCGATGATCCAATAGTGGTCTCAGGGCTGATTATAGGAGCCTCACTTCCATTCTTCTTCACCTCCTACTTGATGAACGCGGTAGGAAAGGCAGCATACTCAATAGTTGAAGAGGTCAGGAAGCAATTCAGGGAGAAGCCAGGTATATTATCGTGGACGGAAAAACCTGATTATGGCAAGGCAGTGGATATTGTGACACGGGAAGCACTGAGGCAGCTGATGGTTCCAGCTCTGATCGCGGTTCTGACTCCTCTTGCAGTTGGATTTATTCTTGGTCCGGAAGCGTTAGGAGGGTTGCTGCTTGGAGTAATACTGTCTGGATTCCCACTGGCTATCATGATGACCGTAGGAGGAGGAGCCTGGGACAATGCCAAGAAATACATAGAACAGGGAAACTATGGGGGAAAGGGTTCGGAGGCCCATAAAGCTGCAGTAGTGGGAGACACGGTAGGAGATGCTACTAAAGATACCGCTGGACCTGCTATCAATCCACTAGTGAAAGTAGTGAATACAATTTCTATCCTCTTTGTGACAATAATGCTTTACCACTACTTATTCCACATCTAAACCTTATTTAATTCATTAATTATTCTTTTTAATTTCATACTTGTTTCTATGTCATGCACCCTGACGATGTCTGCCCCACTGACAAAAGCCAGTGTATTGAAAATTAACGTGGATATCTCTCTTTCATCAACATTCTCGTTCATAATCCTTCCAATGAATCCCTTCCTTGAAAGACCTATCATAAGTGGATATCCTATTTTGAATTCCTGCAGATTCTTTATTATGTCCAGATTATCCTCAACTCTCTTACCAAACCCAATCCCCGGGTCCAAAATTATATTATCTTCAATTCCGATTCTTCGTGCTTTCAGTATCCGCTCGTAAAAGAAGTGCAGTATTTCCAAAATGACGTTTTCATATTCTGGGTTATCCTGCATCGTCTTGAAATCTCCCTTCTTGTGCATTATTACCAATGGGGCTCCATATCTCTTACACAAAATTCCAATTTCATCATCCTCAAGACCTGTCACATCATTGATCATGTGGGCTCCAGTTTCAAGTGCCTGCCTGGCTACTTCCGATCTGTAGGTGTCGATCGACACCTTCAAACCCTTATTCAGTGCCATTTCCAGTGGGTGCTTAAGCCTTCTCCACTCCTCATCGGGGTCAACTGGATCACTACCCGGTCTGGTACTTTCCCCTCCCAAATCAACTATGTCAACGGCACTTCTTCTTACCAAATCAAAATATTCGTCTAGGCGAGACTCATCTAGCCTGCTGGGTGGATAAAAGGAATCAGGAGTCAGGTTCACTATTGCCATCACCCTCTTTTCACCGAATCCAAGTACCTGTCCCCGGAGATCAATTGAGCCTCTATCCTGGTGCGTTTCTGAGAGGATCGGATGGTTCAGTCTGCTACGAATCTCCAATTCTTCTCTTTCTGCGAGCGGGTAAATCCTTGTCTTGCCGGCCTCATAGTTCAGTCTGTCCAGTCGGAATCTATTCGGGGTTATAAGAAAAGATTGATACCCTGCGAGGTTTCCCTCGGGAATATCGAACTGTCTTGCAATTGCCTTCCTCGAATGAATGATGTAATAATCGTCATTCCAGGATTGAAAATTGCGCATGTGGTACCCCCTTGATCCTGAGGATGTTTGATGGAGATATGTACCCTATTTCCACTGCCTTGGAGACGGTCCTTTCACCAACCAGATTTGCCACAGTACAGGTCGGGAACAGCTCAGCGAACTGTTCTTCTGTCACCAACATATCCTTGTAGAAACTTTCCTTGACTTTGATTGTGTATTTCCCGTCCTTGAATTCTTTTCCCATCAGGTCCTCATCGGCTGCTGCCAGAAGAGTGTCCTGAGGGGTCCTGTAAATCTTGACCCAGATCATGCATTCACCAGGTGATACGCATCATTCCTTGGTTCAGATAACTCCCCATGATTTCTGAGCTGTTTTATATTTTTTCTGACTTCATCCTCACTTATTCCAATCTTGGTTGCTCGCCTCACAATTTCCTGGAGGGGTGCTCCGGGACCTGTCTCGTTCTCTATCTCCCTGATTATTTCCCTAAGTTTGGGGAGAGCTTTCCTTTCCTTCGTGGAAATGCCTGAAATCAGGACGTCGATATCTGCCATTCCATTGACCATCGTTGTCTGGCTCAAGAAATATTCCATAAGATCAACTGCTCTTGTCACGTCATCATCGTCAATCCTGTCGCTAAGCCTGATTCTTGCAGAAGCTTCAGACAACCTGATCAGTGCCTCCAGTTGCCTGGGCGTGATGGCAATTGACTCCGCCTTGTTTCCAGTGGATGCTTTCCTCTTCTGTAGATAATATTCCTTTATTTTTTCCCTTGCTGATGGAGAAATGATAGGAAAACAGAACTTTCTCGCATAAACAATATATTTCTTCATGATTTCCTGATCTATAGTGGCCCTGAAATCTGATTTTTGAACATTTATGCCGCTTGCCAGTTTTTCTCCATCTGAATGTACCCTGAGGATGTAGTCTGCCATGTCGCCATCACTTTTTCCAGGTCTGTCTACCAGGATGAAAATCAGATCGAACCTTGAAATCAAAGATGGTGGCATATCTGTCTGGGAGACGAACGGGTCCTGTTCCTCATATCTTCCATATTTGGGGTTTGCGGCACCCAAAACTGCACATCTTGACATCAAAGTTGCGTTGATTCCGGCTTTCGCAATTGTAACTGATTGCTGCTCCATTGCTTCGTGCATTGCACTCCTATCGTCCTTATCCATCTTATCCAGTTCGTCCACTGCAGCCAGTCCGCCATCAGCAAGAACCAAAGTACCAGCCTCGAGGGTCCACCTGCCTTCAGAGAATTCATCTTTCACTGCAGCTGCAGTCAATCCCGCTGCGGAACTTCCTTTTCCGGAGGTATAGATGGCCTTGGGCGAGACATTGACAGCATATCTCAACAGTTGACTCTTTGCAGTTCCAGGGTCACCGAAGAGCAGAACGTGTATTTCACCCCTTACTGCGCTGCCGTCCTCAAACCTCTTCCTTACCCCCCCGAATAGCTGGAGAACTATTGCTTCTTTGATCTTATCCATTCCAAATATTGTCGGGGCGATGCTCTTTACAAGTTTGCTGTAAATCTCAGGACTGCTGGCCAGTTCCTTAATGAGCTGTTCGTCCTCCTCCGAAATCTCAACCTCTTCGTATTCTGTCGACTCTTTCTCCATGTAGAGTGCATTGAGATAAGTATCGAATTGTGTCGAAGGTACTGGTCCAATGCTTCTCTGTTTTCCTTTTAATATTCCAGTGACTGTTACCCTGTCTCCAGGGTAAAATTTACCACACAGATCATCCCAGAGGTGGATGTTCAACTTTGCTGGCTGGGAAGATCCCTTCATCAGTTCTGGTTTTTCCTGAATTTCTATGCCCTGGGTGTCTACGAATAAACTCCTTTCCAGTTCGAATTTGAACTTGACCTTGCTCTCCTTTCCTTTTCCACATCTATTGCAGGAGATTGGTTCGTGCAGCCTGGAATCATCCTGCGGGTATAGTTCTACGGAATGGCAAAAGGAACATTCGAACGCTGCCATTGTTATTGTAGGAATGACCTCCGTTGCTCTCTTAACAATCCCATCTACCTGGATGAATCTGTTGAGATCACTGCTCCGCAGTTCCCTGATGTTTTCTTTCAGGTCGGACAGTTTTGATGAAATGCGCAAGTTTATTTTGTTCTCTTTGCTGACCTTGAATTCTTCAGGAAGGAACTCTTCATATAGTTCATTTTCCAGTAGATCCAGATATCTTTCCGGCTGGTCCAGGAAACTGAGAGCGAAGTCTCTGTTCACCTGATCAATTTCTTCATACTTGAAAATAAGGGAGCGATCCCTTGGATACTGGGAAATGAGCTTGGAGATGTCCAGTGCCTTATTTGTAAGTATAGTATTCCAAAGTCTTTTTATTTCATCCTCCCTGAATTCTCTCATTATCCATGGTATTAGGATGCTTATTTTATCTTTTTGAATTCTCCTGACGTTTAATTGTCAAGTGATTTATCAGGAGAGTACGGAATATTTATCTAATTGGGGTTAATTCATGGCGTAAAATCGCAGGTGTTGTGTAGCCTGGTAGCACAAAGGCCTTCCAAGCCTTTAGCCCGGGTTCAAATCCCGGCACCTGCATCAAGGAACTTTGTTTCTGAAGTCAGGGATATGGATAAACAACTGATAGATAAGCAGCTGAAGAGTGTATTTGTATCTGAAAACAAGGATGATGCCCTCCAGAGACTAAAGGAATTCAAATCTGAGTGTATAGAGAGCTATCCGAGGCAGACATACAGTCTTGAGAAGAAGGTGAACTACCTGCTCACCTACTTCCAATACCCTCATGCCATAAGGAGATCAATACACTCCAACAGCATCATTGAAAGAATGAACAAGGAAGTGAGAAGATGAACAAATGTGATAGATTCCCTTCCTACCGAGAATTCAGCACTTAAGATCGTTTATCTGAGGATGAATCGACTAAAAGAGAAGATATCTCACAGAGTCCCTAACGGATATTTCAAATGCAGGGATGACTTGAGAGAAACGTTCAGCGCGAGGTATCCGTGATTTGCACAACCTTTGTGTCACATTCCTCGTTTTTTAAAGGTAATAAAATAAGTTTTAAATATATTTTAAAAATGAAGTAAATGTGGATATTGAAAAAATCAGGAATGTTATTTTATCTGTCAACATTCGTATAGTCCTCTTTTCCCTATTTCTGACAATAGTTCTTGATCTCATTTACATTAGGATCATAAGAAACGTATCCTTGCTCGATTATGTCATCATCGAAATCGTGACATTCATGGCGCTGGATTTGCTGATATCTTCCTTGGGAAAAAGAGGATATTTCTCATACCTGTCCAGGAACACCTCACTTGTCAAGAGAAGTATAAGATGTGCGAGCAGGAAGGAGAAAAGGGCGATGGATGCGAAAATTGAGGGTTTTCTGAGGAAAGAAGGAATGGACAGTAAAATCTTCGGCACAATCCAAATGGCGACTGAAATCCATCGTTTCGATCCTCCCCTAAGGGAAAATGATTCCCACTTTTTAGTTTCTCTGGAGAATTTGGGATACGAGAGGAATGAGATGACTGAAAGATATTCCGATTCAAACGACGATAGTAGGGATCATATAACATCACTTGACTTTCAGAATTTCAAGAAAAGAGAGGACGTTGTGCTGGAGGACAATTCGACTATATGGGTCACTGGGATAAGGGTGATGGAAGGAGATGAGAATTCTCAAGGCAAGAAACTTGTTTTGAGGTATGCTGAGACCGGATATTATAGGAAATACAGCCTTAATAGATTACTGCATTGCAAATTTCCGTGGGAACCAAGATATCCAATTGAGCACATTATTGACAATCTAGAGAGCATTAAAGGAAAGGATTTCACCTTCCTCAGGGGATTACCTTCCGGTCTCGGGTGCGAAGTCTCGGTCATCACGAGTGACGGAAAATACATCATTGTACAGAGATCTCACAAGGAGGCTGTTGCGAGGTTCAAGCTGATACAGGCATCTTCAGGAGCCTATGATCTCGAAGACTTCTATTCAAGTGAGGGAAAGATCAATGAGAATGAGAACCACGTAAGCAGTTTGTTTAGGGGAGCAAGACGGGAACTTGAATTTGAAACCGGTATAATCACGAAATATGGGGGAACGAATTTTTCTGGAACTCAAGATTCGATGCTCCTGTTATCGGCATATTATTTCGTGGATATCAATGCCGTAAATTTCATATTCCTTTACAAAACTAGCCTTACATTTGAACAATTTAAAGAAAAATTTCGGAAAGAACAATCCAAGGAAAAATGGGAATCCAGAAGAATCTTGAGCCTTGACATCAGAGACATTATATCGGATTCACCAGAATTCGAGAATTTTATGATAAAACATAGGAATATCTTGTCCGATCAGCTAATTGTCAGCATCTATTCTCTCAAGGAATATTATGGATCCATCAATAGGGCAAATGGTCTCTCGCGGAGGGCTGAAGGACATTGATTCTTTACAGGAGTTTTATAAAATTTCCCGGAAGAAAAAATCAACCTGATAGATCAGGAAGAAATAAAACCAGAAAATACGTCAGCATGGGTTTCTAAAAAATTTTGAATACCATCTCGGTCAATTCCGCCTTTGACTGATAATTATTTTCTGCCTTTATATGTTCGATTTCATCACGACGGAGCCTATTATGGTATAGGGAATCCCCACAGAAAGAAAAGTTTTAAGACAATCAAAAACAAGAGATGGTTACAATTAATTTAGATAAGCGGACATAGAGACAGGAATGACTTTTATTTTCTAATATTCGAACAATTACATATTATCAATATTCTATTTCCTTTAAATACTAAGTGTATTTCTGGACCAAAAAGCAAGGACTATCTCAAATCCATTCAAATGAAGGCACGGCACCTACGTGCCTAAAAATGTTTTGAACGTGGCTCAACTCCGCGCTCTATTTTCTCCAATTATTCAGCCAACACAAAAAGTCTCGTTTTGTGAAGGTTATAAATTAAACTCACTTACCGTTATCCTCCACTTGCTATACCAAAGGTAGCATGCATAGGCAATTTGAGCTATTCAGGAAAAAGCGAACGCTATTATCAAGACTGCCAGGGAAAAGAAAACAGTAGAAAGACTTCCCACTATAATGGCATCTCTCACACGGTGCACTTTCAGCTTACCCACATGCTCTTCCCATTTAGAGGGGAGTTTTTTTGGTTTATACAACAACGAAAAGAGGGCCCAAGAATCAATGATGATAATTTCATATATCTCAGTGGTGGCCGACGAAGGGAAAGGAATTAGTATGTCCCCAAGTGGCATAAGTATGGCTATGACTAAAGGAACAATAGCTCCCCTGATATCTTTAGATGCATAAGAACCGATTCCCATTAAAGTGATTGCAAAGGCGGCCTGCACAAAAAACCAGGCAGATACGAAATCGTGAGGATAAGTTCCACCGTGATAATAGCCAATCAAGCCTAAGAAAATTCCAGCCACAAACCAAAAGGTACCCCCAAATACCTGCACTTTATTCTCTGCTGTCGCTATTATGCCGAAAGACATAAACCAGATGATGACTGCAATTATTCCCAGCCCAATATTATAGACCCAGGGGAAGTGAGAGAAGGATGGATCACCAAAACTGCTGAGAGCATCCCTTGTTAAAACCCATTGTGGATTTAGCAAATAGCACACCAGAAATAAGACCCAGGGGACGCCGACTAGAGCACCTCCAAAATACTTGGTAAGATTCCCAATACGACTAGATATATCAGTCACATCTGTACCTTTTAATATAATTATGAATCTTCGTTATATGAATATTTCCTCTGATGACATGAGTTTGAACTGAGTCAAGTCTTACGAGCCTCTGCCTTAGTAGCACTGTTTGCTCATTCGAAGAATGTGTAAATGTAAAGAAAAAACTCCACCTAATCCCTCAACTGATGTGCAGATCAGAAAAATTAGAAATTAATTTAAATAATGTTTCAATAGCAATGGGTGAGATTTAGACAAGTTCTGGGAATACTTGTAACTACCGTTGTTGGAATTGTAATTTTCTTTGCCTTGGTCTTAGTACTAAGCAGAATTTATCCAACCTCATTTGTCCACGACTATCAGGTCTACTTCAACGCTCTCATAATAGCCATAGGGGGCATCCTACTGACAAACCTGATTGCTGCACTGATTTCAACTAGAACAAAGGAGCTTGTCGGCGAATCGACGGCTGGTGCTCTCAGTTTTATCATCAAGATGGCAGGATACATTATAGTAGCAATATCATTTTTCGTCTTCATCAAGGTCGACATAGCCGGCGCCCTTGTTGCCGGGGGATTTGCCGGATTAGTTGTGGGGCTGGCATCTCAGGACGTTCTGGGGAATATCTTTGGGGGGATTGCGCTCGTCACCACCAGGCCATTCAAGATAGGTGACAGGATCACAGTATCAACATGGCAGTACGGATTGATCGCACCTTCGTATCCCCCTAAATTTTTTTCAAGCGACTTCTTGATCCCCGGATACACAGGTCTAGTGACCGAGATTTCCCTTATGTACACATCTTTTTTATCAGATGACAACATTCCACTCAAGATTCCTAATAGCGTCCTCATTCAGTCCTCAGTTTTCATTCACAGCAGAAACGAAACGAGAGTGATCAGGGCTAAAATAGAGGTGCCAAAGGATAATGATCCCGACCTGTTAATGCCAAGAATTAAGGAAGGATTGGTAAGTCTTCCTTTCATAAAGGGCGAAGTGGAAGTAAGGATATATGAAACCACGCTAACCACTTACATAATAGTGATTCAGGCAATGTGCAAGGGACAGTTTGAGGAACCTCTCAGAAGCGAAATTCTCAGGACCACCATGAAGATCATTAAGAATTTCAGGGATGAGAAAAAGTAGCCCGGTATACAGGATGCTTTAGTCAGAAGAGCATGTATCCGTCTCCCTGCTCCCTGGTTCAGTCAATCATAGCTATAAAACAAGGATAAAATAATATGCACGCCAGCGATTGTATGACAGAAATGTATGGCAACTGAGGGCATCCACTTTTATAAATCGCTTCCATTCGTGACTGCAGTAGAAGTGGAACTGGGATACCCAGTAATTGTTTCAAGAGAAATGGAAAACGGAGCTTCCCACAATTTTGCGCTTGCAATACTCGGAAGGGAAAACGGTAGATGGTACGTGTATTCCAATCAACTGTCACCAAACGATGAAATGAAGACATCTAATCGTTTGAAGGATTCCTATGACAATGGTACCACAATAGAGTCGGTTCCCCAGAAATGTAAAATGATTGAGTACTACCCTCCCATTGAATTTGATGATTTTCTTAATTCAGTCGCAGCGATTCCTGGAACAATAGTTCAGCATCTTGCAATCCTGAAGGAGAAGAGCCTCACAGTTTTCATCGAGAGTTCAAGGAATGCGGTTAGGGCCGTAGATGAAATGGTCGCCAGACACAGACCATTTGGTGGTATAAACTCTAAGGTTGAAACGTTTGAAAATCGTGATGGAAATGGCGAAATTCCATTTTTTATAGCCTATCTCAAGAAAAATTACCATGACTTCTCCAATCTGGAATTAATCAAGACTGGATGGAAGATGGGCAGGAAAGAATTCAGGGATGATGTTGCCGGTGTATTTGAGAACGAGGGAATATTCAGACCTAAGTATTTTGATGACGTTTCTGCCAATCTAATAGCCAATGTCAACAGAGGATTCATTAAGGGGAAATCAAATTTCAAAGTCATAGACTTCTCAAGCGAAGGAAAGATGATTGAGTTTTCAGTTCATTCTAGATGGTTTGGGGAATTCTTCACCAACGTGATCAGGAGATACATGGGATCATTCATTTTCTGGGCATATAGCGATGGAAGGGGGAATCTTGAGAACTACTTCATAATAGACGGAAGGATGAAAGGCGAATTCCTGTCCGGTCTAGGCAGACACTGGCAGGAGCCGCGAAGAATACGTCACCACAATTTCATTGATTACCTCGTTAAATTAAGCGAGGTAACTTAATATAAAAAGGAAGAAATCATTAAATTAAATTGGGGAGAACAGTCGTCACCTGTTATCAGACTTGCTATTCTCCATCATGCAGCCTGAGAGTTCCTTGGCGATTGTAAGCAAAGAGGCCATTTCGGGACTCCTGACCATGTTCATGAGTTCCATAAGCGACATCTTCTTCTTTCTTCCAGCAGTCACCTTCATCACTTCATCCACCTTAGGTGCGCAGTTAGCCACTGCCTCCAAAAGTGGGACGAGTTTCTGTACCTCAACTTTTTCAAGTACGGACAGAAGTTTCTCAATGTCCCCCTTTTTCATAATTCTTGTCAGTGGTTCAAGCGTCTTTATCGCAAGGGTCATTATGTCAAAAATCTCTGATTTGCTAGCATAGTTGAAAAGATTATCAAATTCTTCTGCTACCCCTTCAAGCATACCAATGACTCCGCTCTCCTGCAATTTCTCAATTGTCTTTAGCGTAGGTTCTATTGAGTCAATCTTCTTTTGGATTCCATCTAGTTTATTGTACACATCATCAATTGTTACCATTTCAATTCCTCCCCCCGAAAATTGAAGCGTAATAATACTTTTCATAGATCGCGTGCATCAGCTTGTAAATTCTGCCTCTTCCAGTCACTGTGCAGTCAGGGAACGGAATTTTTGGATCCTTGAGTTTTCTTGCAAAATCACAGTACGCAAACCATCCATATGATCCACCTTCCATAGCGCACGCCGCGACAGAATTGTACGGAATTGTCAGGTAACTGCCAGTGAGGTCATCAGCGATGAACGTTGCTGCAGTGTCTGCCTGGAAATGTGCGAAGACTCCTGCCATGCCCAGTCCCAAGGAAGGTGCTACAAGATCGCCAATAGCGTAAATATCGTCGTATTTGTTGTTCCTGAAATTCCTTACATTTGAATCCCCCCATCCCATCTTCGATTTCAGGTCATCATTATTCTTTACAAAATCTGGAGGTTCATGAATTGGTGAAACTATGGCTAAGTCATATTTCAAAGATTCATTATTTGTCGAGACAACCTCTTTCTTTACTGGATCAACCATCCCGGTCATAAATTTGAAGGCACCCTTTATTTTCATCTCCTCAAGCCATTGGGTGAGGGGACCGGAAATCGATGGACCGAACATCTCAAACGGTTTTTCAACAGGATGCGCAACTGTTATCTCTATCCCATCTCTAAGCCCCTTGTTTGTAAAATATTCGTGAAGCATCATCGACATTTCCCACGGGACCGGAGGGCATCTGTAAACTGGATTGGAAACAGAGATCACTATCTTCCCCTTCCTGAACTTACCTATTGCATCCTTGGTCTTCAGTGCATTTTGGAGGTCCCAGAAATGGTAAGTGGCTTCAGCTCCCTTGAAACCATTTTGAATTATCCTCGCGCCAGGAGAAAGTACAAGGGTATCGTACTTGTATTCTCCAGTATCCGTATGAACTGTCCTGTTCGCGGCGTCGACTTTCGTGACTTCTGTTTTCACCGCCTTCACGTTATCCCCACTAATGTTCCCAAAATCTTTGGAAACCTGTTGCTCTGTTCTGCTCCCCAGAGCAACATAAGTGTAAGATGGCTGGAATTCGACTTTCCCAGCTTTATCAAGGACTATTATGCTCGTATCAGGAGGTAGAAGTTTCTTCAACCTGGCTGCCATTAGCCCTCCTCCTGCATTACCACCAACGATTACAACGTTCTTAGAGGTCATAATATCAAGTCGAAATCCTAAATTATTATTAATAAATTAATGGACCTAAACGATGTTTAATCAATTTTACCATTGATTAACTATGTAAGGCATACCAACAATTTGTCTATTCTCTATTGAAAGTTCAAGTATTTTGATAACCATATGCTGGAGAAAAAGAATTTTTGTTAAAAATCATGACAGATATATATCTAATATTAGATAATATAAAATATTTTATCCCCGTGAATAATTGTGTTCTATGGCGCATTTTGAATTTAAGTGTAAAGACATTGGAATGGATTGTGGATTTGAAACATCAGGCAAAACGATGGAAGAACTGATGCCCAAGATAGCTGAGCATGCAAAGACAGCACATAATATGGCAGAAATACCTCAAGATGTCAAGGACAAAGTGGCGAAGGCTATCAAGAAAAAAATGTTCTGAACATTTGTACCCTCTATTTTTCTTTAAATTTGGTGGAAATCTTCTACCATTCAGTATATTCATCCAACTGTGGGAGTACAAAAATCAGAAACTGAATATCTGAATTGCAGATTCCATGCAACAGGCGTGGGCTGCGAATATTTTCGAATCGGTTAAGGGTGCAGATATGTCGGTCAGCATAACCTTAGAGGAGATCAAACTCTTGAGGATCAAGAGGACGTTCCCAAAGGAGTCCAGCGATGAAGCTTAAGACTAATTTATTTCTTGCAAAGGTACTCAACACTGAATTGAAGTATCAGTTTCTAAAAAATACTCCCAAGTTCCAAAAATCGGACAAGTACTCAACCTACGTAGCCAAGAGATACCTGGTCAATAACGTGAGATCCTCAATTTTCCTGAATCTTTTTGTTTACGGGGCAATATCTCTCACGTTTGGAATTGCCATGATCTCAAAGAAATCATTGATTTCCACTGGCAGTTTCACCCTCTTCGTCCTGTTGCTTGTGCTTGCAGTTATGAACGACTCGCAATTTTACAGGGGTTTATGGGACATGAAGCTCCTTTCCCCATTGAAGACATTGCCGTTGAAGGTGGAAAGGAGCGTAATTCCAATATCACTCTTCCTGTACAACGAGATATTCCTGCCTTTTGTGACAATACCGGCCGGCATTGTGCTGTCAATATTTCTCAGGACTCCCTACCCGTTCCTGATTTACACTCTTTTCACAGTCCTATTCATATACATAGCTAGAACCATATCTCTTTTCCTGGGAGTTTCCTTCGCAAGGATGAATACAAATCGTAGAAGCAAGAGACTGTATCTTGGACAGATTTTTCAAGTTGTCATGTTCATAATATTCATATTCGCAATCCAGGTCTCAACAAACCCAAATTTGCTCGCTAGCGTAAAACTCCCTGCATATGTATTTGCAATAATCCCACTTACATATGAAAATGTGGTACAGTTCAACTATTATCCATACGTGTTGGCAGTCACTTTCCTCCTTGCAGTCTACGCAGCGTATTTTTACCTTAGAAATAGGAATTTTACAGAATCAAGCGAGACATATACTGATATCAAAGGAAATGGAAGGGAAGAAAGAATCACTAAGAAGACTCCAATAAATTCCCTGATCTCCAAGGACTTCAAACAGATCATTCGAAAGAGGGGAGCAATAATGATTCTTGTGATGCCCGTTGCTATAATTGTACCCATTGCCATCTCGCTCGTGAATACTGGTGGGAGCGCATCTATAGCATCGTCTGTTCCGTATCTGCCGGCAATATTTCTCATCGAGTTTCTTTTACTGATAGGTCTTGAAGGAAAGGCGGCCTGGCACCTTTCCGCTCTACCCATATACAGGAGAACATTCTTTGCGTCTAAATTGTTACTTATAGTGATAATCGGTATCATTTACTACTTGGCGATAATGCTAATCAGTGCCATATCTGCACAAAGTTCATTCATACCTCTTGCACTTGACTTCCCTCTTTATCTGCTGATATTGGTCACTATTGTTTTCACCGGGGGTGCGTACATCACTTCTGCGATACCCAGGGAGGTTTACTCACTTTCCCAGGAAGGCATAGGAGGCAGATGGGTCATGATCAAAACATTCGGAATCGCACTCCCGTTCGTCTTCATAAATGCAGCATTACTTGCAGTTGCAGCAAGGGTAATTCCATATCTTCCTGCCATTGTCTCGGGTTATGCATTAACATTTCTTTTTGATCTAGCTGTGTCAACTCTTTTTCTCAGGATTTTCTTGAAGAAAGGTGATTTCTTCTGAAATTTGTTTAATATCTGGAATTGATAGGCCAATGGTGAATAATTTAAGAAAAACAGATCCCATAAATCCAAGTGAGAAGGTACTTGACGAAGCTTCAGGAATAATCAGGAAAGGTGGGATAGTGGCCTTTCCGACGGAAACGGTCTATGGTCTGGGGGCTGATGCCACTAACGATTCTGCCTGTTTAAGAATCTTCGAGGCAAAAGGGAGGCAGAGTGACAATCCACTCATAGTACACATTTCAGATTTTGACCAGTTGTCGGAAATTTCAGGCGGAGTAAGTCATGCGGTACTGCAGCGACTTGAACAGGTTTGGCCTGGACCCTTGACAATAGTGCTGCCCAACAGGAAGGCAGGAAAGGTCGCTACCGTCGGCCTGGGAACGGTTGCAGTAAGAATGCCTGCCCATAAAATACCACTGGAAATAATACGAAGAAGTGGGAAGCCAATAGCTGCGCCAAGTGCCAACAAATCTGGCAGACCAAGCCCCGTGACTGCGCGGGAAGTCGTGGAGGATCTGGGCGACAAGGCAGACCTTGTGATAGATGGAGGAAAATCATTTTTTGGGGTCGAATCAACAGTGATCCAGATCAGGCCAGATGACATTCTGATACTTAGGCCTGGGGCCTTCAATGCGGAAGACGTCAAAAAATTATTCCAAATGAAAGTCAGAATTTCTGGCATGCAGAGTGACTCACCCATATCTCCTGGGATGAAATACAGGCATTACGCCCCATCAAAGAAATTGATTCTTGCCCCTGACGAGAATTATATCCTGGAAAAATGCGAATCAGGAGGAAATTTTGCCGTCCTGGGGAGCAAAGAATTGGCAGCAAAACTGAATTGCGAGACAATCGTTCTCGGATCGAGATATGATTTATACGAGGTGGCAAGAAATCTGTTCCCATCATTCAGGATGCTGGACCGAGGGAAATTTGATTACGGAATTATAGAGCCATTTGAGGAGAGAGGAATCGGACTGGCCATTATGAATAGAATAAGAAAGGCTTCTGAAGGATAGCCCCCCTTCATTCGCATTGGACCCTCCCTGAAAGAGCTAATGTACCTTCAAATTCAGTTCTGTTATCTCATTTATTATTCCTTCAGGAGTTCTTTGAATCACTTACTGCTGCTAATTTGCTGCCATCCAGAAGCCCTCTTCCATCAAGATAATCAACAATCATTCTCAGACTTTCATCAATTGAATGTTTGTCAGTATCTATCACCAGATCTGGATTCAGCGGTTCTTCGTAAGTGTCTTGCAGGCCAGTCAGATTCGTTATTTCACCAGCAAGCGCTTTCTTGTACAATCCCTTCGGGTCTCTTTTGATCAGAACATCGATCGGGCACCTTATGTATATTTCAACGAAATTGTCAATTTCCTGTCTCGCTTTTTCCCTTATCTCCCTGTAGGGAGAGATCAGTGGGACAAGAGTGATGACTCCATTCCTTGCCAGGAGCTTTGCGACGTATATAACCCTCTCATTGTGCTTCTCCCGATCCTCTTTTGAAAATCCCAGGTCTTTTGACAGCCCCTTCCTTATTTCATCCCCGTCTAGAATCTCAATTTTCTTGCCACCATTATTGAAATATTCGCTGAGTCTTGTAGCCAGGGTTGTTTTCCCGGATCCGGAAAGTCCTGTAAACCATAATACGAACCCCTTGTCATCTGACATAGTCTATCCCCTCCATTGGCTCGCCCTTTATTCCATACTTCTTTCGCACATTGTATAACTCAAGTATCGTAGGAGCTACTCTGAATATGGATGAATCAATATTTTTGCCAATCTTCCTGTTTTTTCTGAACATTATATAGATTCCATCGTAGTCGTGGACGGCATCATCAGGTCCAGTATCATTCTCGAACATATAATCGGATTCATAACCCAGGGTGCCGGCAGCTCGCCAGTTTAGATCATCAAGATAGACAAACAGGTCGGATCTATCCCCATTCACAATTTCATATTTCTCTTCCGGCTCAAAGACTATGGTATTCCAGTGTTCACCGTTTGGGCCTTTTATTTCCTTCAACTTTTGCTTCAGTGTCTCCAGCTCTTTCTTCACATCTTTCGGATCTATGACGCCTTCCGATTCTCTACCTTTGACATTTAGGAAAATTCTCGCATAATAACCACCCCAGGCCCACGCCTTGGTCCTGGACCAATCAACTTTCAGGTCATCTAAGGACGCTCCTTGTTTCACGTGCTCATCCTGTGTAACAAGGTAGCCCTCTCTAATTAGCCACTGGTTAATGGCAAAAGCGCCACTCATCCCTTTTGCACCATGATCGGAAACGATCAGGAGAACAGTATCATCATCCATTGAATCAACTATCTTTCCGATATGGGAGTCTACCATTTTGAAATACGCGATAAATTTGTCCTTCATTTCAGGGTTATCTTCATAGAGGTGGTGGTCCTTGTCAATATATCTCCAGAATGCATGATGTATCCTGTCTATTCCTATCTCGACCATGAAGAAGAAGTCCCATTGTTTCTCCTTCAAAATCTTCTCGACTAGCTTGAACCTTGTATCACTCATCTGGTGAATCTCTGTAATGATCTTCTCCTTCTCAGGTTTCCTGAATTTTACGTCAAATTGGTAATCTGGGAAATCTCTCATAATTTCATTCTTGAAACCTGGCGGGTAAGTGAATTCTTTTTCCTTGTCGGGGGTCAAGAAATCAGAGACCATTATACCCGGTATCGGTTTAGGAGGATAGGTTGGTGGCACCGCGACTATGATGCTCCTCTTGTTCCGGCGTCCGAGAATCTCCCATACCGTATCGAACTTTATGTCCCTTGAGGTGGGTATCTTTATCTGGTTGTAAGAGTTTCCAACTCTCGACCTGAAGCCATATAGCCCGAGTTCGCCTGGTGATCTTCCGGTTGCCATAACCATCCATGCAGGAATCGTGATTGGAGGATCACAGCTCCTCAGTTTCCCGTAGATCCCTTCCTGGGTTAATTTTGTAATATTTGGAAGGTAGTCCCTGAGTTTGTCAAACATAATGACGGGCGCTGCACAGTCCAGCCCAACCACCATCACTTTCATCCTGTACACCTCAATCCAAATAACCGAGAGATTTCAGTCTGTCCTTAACCTTTTTCTCGTCCTCTTCAGAGAACGCTTCCTTGTCATTACTGTGAGCTAGGATTTCCCTCAACACGAACGTCACATAGTCACTGACCGATGTAAAACCCGTGTCTTTGATTTTCGTCTGGATCTTTTCAAACAGTGGAGTAGGTATTGAAACAGTTGTGTATTTTTTTTCTTCTGCCATAGCCAAAGAATTAAGCTTAATTACTTATAATTTATTATAATTACATCTAATTAAGAGCTATCAAATAGAGGTGATTCTCCGCAATATCCCCTGGAAGTACCATTCTGCAGGCTGAATCGATTTTAAGTTTTATATTGAATCAGATGAGCGGGGACGACCAAAGTGTTCCTTCTAGCCCCTCTCTTGATTTCTCCCAATAAGTCGATGAGGACTCATAATTTTCAATAGTCAGATAACTTTAAATATAATTTACCTATCAAGACCTTACTGGTGATAACCGTGGCAGAAAATAACACTATTTTCATAGGCAAAAAGCCAACAGAAAATTATGTATTCAGCACAATAATGCTCTTCACAAATGGAGCGAACGAGGTATCCATAAAGGCCAGAGGAATGGCCATAAAAAGGGCAGTAGACGTTGCAGAGATCGTGAAGAACAGAATGGAATCAATGATGAAATCTACCGTGAAGTACGGAGATATTAAAATTGCTACAGAGAAAGTACAGAGGGAAGATGGAGAAAGCAACGTTTCTTCAATAGAAATAGTTCTGAAGAAGTAGATGGACGAACCATCTACGTACTTTTTTAAAATTAATTCATAATGTTTGAGATTCTTCACCGCGATGGGCCAGCGAGAATAGGCAAGCTGTCTGTCGGCGGTAAAGTAATTCATACCCCAACCATTTTGCCAGTCATTCATCCTTTCAAGCCAGAGCCCTGGATTAGCCAGATCAGGGAATTAAGGCTGGAAGGATTGATAACAAACTCCTACATCTTGAAAAAGGGCAACTACCCAAATGGAAAAGACCTGCACGATTTCCTGAATTTTGATGGGATGATAATGACAGACTCAGGTACTTTTCAGGAACACATGTATGGAGAAATCAAAGAGGGAAACCTGGAAATGGTCCAATTTCAAGATCAGGTAGGATCTGACATAATCACTATCAGGGATGTTTTTTCAGAATTCGATCAGGAAAGAGAGGAAATCCTGTCTGGTCTCAAGGAGACCTATAGACGCGGTCTGGAGGCAAGGGAGGCATCAAAAGGATACCTGGCATATCCGGTGCAGGGAGGGATTTACAGTGATCTGAGGATTGAGAGCGCTTCACTAATGCAGTCTCTGGGTGGTGAATATTATCCAATAGGAGGAATAGTCCCGTTAATGGAGAGATACAGGTATGAAGATGTGGTCAACATAATCATCAATTCAAGGAAGGGACTCAGGACATCATCAGTTGTACATGCATTTGGGGCGGGGCATCCAATGTTCTTTCCGATACTTTTTCTATCCGGTGTAGACGTGGTGGATTCATCATCTTATATCAAATACGCAAGAGAAGGCAGAATCTTGACTGACACTGGAACAATTGAGTTGGATGAAATTGCCGAGGAACTGCCACCTTCGCCTTACTTCGATAGTTTGACTTTAGATGAGCTCAGGAAAATGCCAGAGGGTGAAAGAAGAGAAATTATAGGGAAGCACAACCTATACGTTACAGTCAAGGAAATTTCCAAAATCAGGGAGCAGATAAGAAAAGAGAATCTGTGGAACTACGTTGAATATAGGGTCAGGGCGCATCCACTGCTTCTAGGGGCCTATCAGGCACTGCTGAAACACTATGAATACATGGAAAAATTTGAGTCAAGATCAAAAAAATCCCCCGTATTCTTTTCAGGAAAAGAGACCCTAGAGAGGCCCCTTGTGAGAAGATTCATCGATAAGGAAAGAAAGAGAAGATCCGGTGTTGTCATTGAAAGGAAACCATATTCATATTTCGCAATGAATCCCGCTGATTTTGTCAGGACGCCTTTTGGCACAATTTCATTGTACCTTGACGAAACTTACCCTGTCGCACAGTCTCTTTTCCCCGGGGAATACTACGAAAAGGACATTTCATTCGAAAAATTCAGGAATCCAGAATGGAATGATTTCCTCAGAGAAAAGGTGAATTATATTTTCAATTACCAGTTTGGGGTCAAACTTTTCAAAATCATTGACAAGAACGAAATGGGTTTTGTCATAAGCAAGAATACGGGTAAAATTAGGAACGTGACTTACAGGAATGAAATACTCATCTCATTGAGGGCAACGGACGGCTTATTCAGCCTGAATATGACAAGTGCGAAATTGCTGCATGCCGCTCTTCAATATCCCAAGTTAAGAATTGCTGTAGATCAGGAGATCTCCTCATTCATCAAGGAAGGTAGAAACGTTTTCTGTAAGTTCGTCAAAGAAGCTGATCGAGAGTTGAGGCCAGGAGATGAGGTCTTGATAGTTGACGATGCTGATAATCTGCTCTCCTACGGGAGGACGTTACTGAACAGGGAAGAGATGCTGGAGTTCAAATCAGGAATGGCCGCTAAAAATAGGCTCAAGAGCACTGAATGAAAGAGCCTTGATTTTAAGAATCCAGTTTTCTCCGGCAAAAGGAGCAAAATTGCATGAGAAATCTTTAATTTTCACAATCAATAGCCTGAGTGTGCAGATAAGAAGGGCTGATCGCACTGAAGATTACTTCGCAGTTGAAAGAATACAGAGAGACATTTGGGGAATGGAAGGAGAATGCCCGGTCCCTGTTCCCATTCTGGTGGCAATGAACAATAATGGAGGACTTATTGAAGTTGCTGAAGAGGGTGGAAGAATAATTGGATTTAGCATGGCATTCCCCGGGAAACATAAGGGGAGAGAATTCCTGTATTCGCATATGGCCGGGGTCCTGAAAGAGTACAGAAACATGAACATTGGGTACCAGATCAAGATGCACCAGTTTGAATCAGCCAAGCTGATGGGTTACAATGAGGTCAGGTGGACATTTGATCCCCTTAAGGCAAGAAATTCTTATTTCAACACCCACAAGCTGAAAGCGTTTGCATTTGGTTACAAACTGAATTATTATGGCTTTATGGAAAGTAAGGAGAATCGGGGAGTTGAATCTGACAGAATAGAGGCACACAGGTATATGGATAGGGAACCCCAAAAGACTGATGTCTTCATCAAGGTGAATCTTGCCAGTGGCAGTGTTGAGCAATCAGTTCATGAAGATTCCATTGGAATAGGAATCCCTGCAGACATTCCACAGACAGATACTGCTCTGGTGAACAAATGGAGGCATCTTACAAGAAGAGCAATATTGACTCTGGAGGAAAATGACTTCGTAATGGTAGATGTACTGAAGGATGGGGATGTTGATTACCTTATATTCTCAAAAAGGGAGAAATCCGGCCTATTGAGATAAGGTCACATTGAGAATTCTTCGGCCTCAGGCTCCTTCCTTTTCTTGGGCATTTTCTTGTTTTTCCAGTAAGTTGTAACGTATCCTGCCACTAGGTTCTTCAACTTCTTTGAAGCATCCGGAAGCGCTTTGTTGACTATTTCCTTGTTATGAATGAAATCCTTGCTGAGGTTGACTTCGTATTTCTCATATAGCTGTCTCGCAACTGTCTTGACTAATGTAGGCCTAATGGCACCCATACGACCTGAATAAATAATAACTAATTAAACATTTCATCTAATATTGTTTGTCAAAATCATTTTTCAGAGAATTCTGCATTTCCCTTGAGAACCAGGAATATTGAGCCATACAGGGGTAGTACTTGCGTTCCCTCTGAAAGTTCAATAATTTCGCCACCCAATTCAACTTTTGATTTCCTGATGACATTTATTCTTTCCTTTATCTCCTTGAACTCGTCAGGTATCGCCTCGATTAAAGGTTCAAAAGTGTCAATTTTTTTTGGGTCCACATCCATGACCATCAGGCCAGATTTGCCATGGATTCCTCCAGGAGTTCTGATAAGTCTATGAATGTCAATTGTCACTGGCTCATCTATCAAAGGGGAAAACTTTGAGTTCACCCGTAGCTTTGCAGCGGATTCAATCGCTCTTTCTATCCTGCTGTCATTCTTCTTTTCAAGGTCAGGAATATTCCTGCCTGTCATTTTTTCGAACTCTTCCTTCCATTTCTTCGCTTTCCTGATTTTTGATAGCATACTTTCCTTTTCGCTTTCAATCCTCTGGCTCCACGCAGTCATTTTCTTCAGTCCATAATCTGGAAGGAGACATTTTCCCGTTATGTAATCAACTATTTCTCTTCTCTCCTGGCTCCCGAGATCATTGAAGATGGAGTAAACGTGCACGTGATAACCTCTACTTCCAGAAAACACTATTTCCATAGAATCATCGTTTATCCGGAAATCATCCCTCAATAGAAAAAGCAACTTCATCAATTCGTTCTTGACAGCCCCCAGCATCTCTCCGTAAGTCATCTTGTCTGCATTTGGTATATGATCCCCATCTATGTCAAATATCAGGTCTGCTCCCTTCCATTCTTTAAAATCCATCTCAGCACTTGGATTTCCGTAATATGCACTGGAATAATAGAAGTGCAATGGAGTGTTGGTCCTGATGAAATCAGCCAATTCACCCATCGACTGAAAAGAGGTATGCCTGGCCATTCCAGTTTTATCAAAGAAAGAAAAAGCCAGTTCTCTCTGCTTCAGTTCAGGTATCCTGAAGCTGGAGTGGCTTGAATAATATAAATCAAAAAAATACTTTGCTCTTCTTACAGAGAAATCATTCATCCTTCTTCCTGTTGAATACGAAATACAGAATTGCCACAGACGCTATGACTCCAGCTATCAGCACGTATCCATATTCAGATCGCGTGCTGGGATTATTGAAGCTATACGGGGTGGAGTTGTAAAATCCCGGCAGTGCTCCAGCGTTTAGTTTTTCTTGGTTGCTGTAGCCGTCCCCCGTCGCATCCATGTAGGCAATTTGCTTGAATGCAAGTGTGACGTTGGCTGTCGTAAAGTTTCCTATTACCTCCATGGCCTCAATGAATTCACCCCCATAAGGATTCAATCCGGTAAGGGAGGTATCGAAAAGTATGAAATCCTTATTCGGGCTGCTCTTCCAGTTATATGTGGAGAAATTTGAACTGTATATTACCGGGTATGCGATGCTTACCCACTGTGCGTCAGTGATAGTTACATTGTACCCCTGATATGTTGTATAGGAAAGAGTAGGATAAATTGAAGCACCTTCTGCTCCTTGAATGTTAAGATAGCCCGTAGAGAGCAGCACTATGACAACGGCTATGAACAAGTGTTTCAAATTCACGGAAGGGGATAAGATTATTGTCCTTAAAACTTTTCCTTAATAGCTTCTACGGCTGACAAAAAGAACCTGAATCCCATGCCCTGTCTGTTCTCGCCTCTAGTCCAATCTGACTCAGTCTCTCTGAAGAATACTCTTTCCGGGTGGGGCATCAGTCCCAGAACGTTCCCTCTATCATTGCACAGCCCGGCTATGTTCAGTACAGATCCATTTGGATTCCAGGGGTAATCTGCCTCTTTACCCATGCTGTCCACATATGTCAGGACATTCATTTTTCTCCTTACGATCTCTTCTAGAATGGATTGGCTCTTCGGTACAAACCTTCCTTCCATGTGCGCGATTGGGAGCTTTATCACCTCACCATCCTCGAAATTCTTCAAGAACAGGCAGTTATTCTTCCTGACTCTTAAATAAATAGTTCTGGCCTCAAATCTGTTGGATATATTGACTGCCAGTGCAGCCTCTGTCTCCCATTTTCCCTGGGTATTGGGGAGTAAACCCAGTTCGATGAGAACCTGAAAGCCATTGCACGATCCCATTACTAAATTCCCCTGCTCGACAAAAGACTCAATGTCATTCAAAAGTTTTGCCTTGATTCTTGCGGCCATAATGGCCCCTGCTCTTATGTAGTCACCCGCTGAAAAACCTCCCGGAAAAAAGATCATATCATATTCACTGACCTTCCTTGCACCGCTCTCAAATTTCTTGATGTGAACTATTTCTGCTGCTGCCCCTGCATATTTTAAGGAATTGAACGCTTCAAATTCGTTGTTGGTGCCCTCCATGGTCACAACTGCCACTTTCGGCTCCCTGTTCATTGGTAACCAACCTTCCATTTGTTCCTGATTTTTTCAACGCTCAAGTCGAATATTCTTTCCTCTCCCCTCAAAGCTCTAAAATTCTCGGATGTGTAACCTAGTAACATTGCCTGAGACCCCATAATTTCCTCAAATCTCCTCTCACTTCCTTTGGCAACCTCGACCACAAATCTGGATTGTGTTTCCGAGAAGACCGTAACGTCTGCCCTCAGACTGAACGAAGAGAAGTCCAATTCCATCCCAATTCCAGAACCTATGGTCATCTCTGCCAGGGCAACAGCCATCCCGCCCTCAGATACGTCGTGTGAAGAAAGAATCAATTTCTCCTTTGCCGCCTCAAGGAATCTATTCTTTCTGTCCTTCAGGACGTTTGGGTCAGAATCTGGAACTGGAGACCTCTTTATACCTAACATCCGGTAGTATAGGCTCCCCCCCATTTCATAAGCTGGAGGCCCAATTGCGTAAATGGGATTCCCGATTCCCTTCAAATCTGGGGTCAAACTATGATCCAATCGTTCAATCTTTCCAGTTATAAGAATTGTTGGAACAGTGGGAATTCTTGTCTTCCCGGTTTCATTATAAAATGACACGTTACCGGATACATAGGGAATTTCAAGCACCGAAGCGGAATCTCTCAATCCCTGGAGCATCTGGACAAATTCACCCATAACCTCAGGTTTCTCAGGGTTGCCGGCATTTATGCAATCAGACATTGCAAGTGGCTCTGAACCCGATGATACGATATTCCTAACCGCCTCGTCAACTGCAGCTTTTGCGCCCCTGTATGGGTCCAGCCTGGAATAGAATGGATTGACTCCGTGTGAAATGGCAAGTCCCTCATTGTAATCCCAGGAGGGTCTGATTATGGAAGCGTCAGTGGGCCCCTCAATTGAGACTTTTCCTGAAAATGGTCCAATTACCGTACTCCCCCTGACTGTATGATCATACTGCCTCACTGCGAATTCTTTCGTCCTTATATTGGGGTCCTCCAGCATTTTTAACAGAATCTTGTTTAAATTACCGGGATATCTGGGTAAGGTTGTTTCAGCATTCTTCTTGACCTGTCGATAGCTTCTATAGTACAGGGGGGTTGAGGTAAGGAATTCGAGATCAAGATCCATCACAGCCTCTCCTTTGTAAAAAATCTTAAGGTGATCCCCGGCCTCACTTTCCCCGGCCTCACTTTCCCCAATGATGGCAGCCGTAACATCCCATTGATCCATTATATCCATGACGTCTTCAACATTCTTCTCCTCTACAGCCAGTAGCATCCTCTCCTGACTTTCCGAGATCCAAATTTCCCAGGGTCTCATGTTCATTTCCTTTAAGGGGACTCTGTCAAGATAGATACTTCCCCCCACGTTTCCGGCAAGGAGCATCTCTCCAATGACACTGCTGAGCCCGCCGCCTCCAAGATCTTTCAGTGCTGAAATTAACCCACGGTCATTTGCTTCAAGAACAGCGTGAATGAGAGGTTCCTTAACAATGGGGTTTCCCAATTGGACCGTGGTGGCATCCTCCTTCCCTTTCTCTATGACGGAAGAGGCCATGTTCACACCGTGTATGCCATCTCTTCCAGTTTTCCCACCTGCAATAATCAGTTTGATCCCAGGCTTGCTTACGGATGATCCAAGTACTTTATCCTTCTCAACAATCCCCACGCATCCTACGTTCACCAGCACGTTGGGTACAAAATCATTGGAATAGAATATTCCTCCTGATACTGTAGGAATTCCGACTCTGTTCCCGTAATCCCTGATACCTGCTACCACTCCTTCCTCAATGAATCTAGGGGACGGGAAACCCTTTTTACTTCTTTTACCAAAAAACAGCACATCAGAGACTGCCACCGGTTGCGCACCCATGCTCAGTATGTCCCTCAGAATTCCACCTACCCCGGTTGCTGCACCCCCATAAGGTTCAATTGCTGAAGGATGGTTGTGGCTCTCTATTTTCAATGCGACTGCGAGCTTATCATTGAAACTGACAAGTCCTGCATCCCCCTGATAGAAAATCTTCTCCTTGGCAAGTCCAAAAATGAACTTCTTCAGATAATTCCTTGAACTCTTATATCCGCTGTGCTCGCTCCAGGCTTGGGCAAGTGATTGCAGTTCCAGTTCAGTAGGCTCCCTATTCAGGTTGGTGAAATATGTCTTTATCCTCAGCATCTCTTCCAGTGAGAGCCCAAGGTGCATCCTGGAGTTGATTTCGCTCAGTTCTTCATCATTCAGTTCCGTATAACGCATAGCTCCTGTGAGGTCAGTCTTCATCAAATTCCACCTTACAGTCATTGATTACAGGATTTGAAAGGAGTTTGGAGCAGAACTCCTCTCCCTCGCTCAGGTCTCCCCCTTTCAATTTAATTCTATAAACCTTACCTGTTCTCACTTCATCAACATTTTTGTACCCAAGAAGCTTCAATGCCTTCGCTACAGACTGCCCCTCGGCATCCTCCACTGAGCCTTTCAGGGTGACTGTAATCCTCAGCTTAGCCATGAGAGTGAATTATTTCTGAATAATTAAAGATAGCATTAGACATCCCATTTTCATCAAGGTAAGATTAAGCGCATGTGAAAATTGCTAAATATGCACTAGCTGTATTTCACCACCAGATCCCTGAAAATATCAGACACATCTTCACATTTGTCCGTCACTATTTCCATGTACTCGTATAGCTCCTTGAACTTGACCATTTTGACAGAGTCCTTGAAGTCAAGAACAGTCACAAGCGAATGGGCGAGAACATCATCTGCCTCATTCTCCAATTCATTGATCTTTATGCATCCATCAATTATAGAATTGAAATCAGCCTCTTCAAAACTTGCAAAGTACTTGAGAGTCTTGTTGACCTCGTCTACCGAGTCTTTTACAATGTGTGCGAACTCGACCATCTCCTCTGTTTTCTCCACCTTGAATAATACAATTCTTTTTGCAACCGCATTGATAAAATCCAGTATGTCATCGTATCTAGTCGCAAGGTTGCCCACGTCAACGGACTCCATAGGTTTATTCATGTAATTTACTCTTGTATATATCTGGTGCACTATGCTGTCTGCTTCGTGCTCCAGTTCCTTAATTCTGGTTCCTCTTACCTCAAGGTTGTCGTATTTCTCCACCATTTCCACCAGTTCCGAAGCAGCAAGGGCAACCTTTTCGCTAAGACTATCGAGGTATTTTGAAAACTCAAGGAAGGGAGTTGAAGATTCCTCGAGTGTGAGTCCTTTAGCCTCCACTCCCAGAACCGCAGTAAATGCGAATCCAGCAAACATGAATACTGCGACAAAGAGGAATGTAAATTCAAATCCTTTTGTAGCGACAAGCACGGGGAAGAAGAAAGTCCCAAAAACAGCTCCCAGCCTGCTTATGGCCGAAGCACTCCCCTGGGCAGTCGCCCTCAGCCGTGTGGGAAATATCTCTGTCGGTATAATCCAGGTAGTCGTATTTGGTCCTGCATTTTCATAGAGAAGAAACACTGCAAGCATTGCCATCACCAGAGGAAGGCCCGAGTAAAAGCCAAAACCAAGGATGAGCAAGGCTGCGGTCATGCCAAGGAATCCAAGTTCCTGCAGCCGAATTCTTCCCACCTTCTCAATGATCAGGAGTGCAATTGCAAAACCTACCAGGGTAAAGACGTCAAGAATAACGGTACCAAGGATGGCATTTATCTTGGCTATGAAACTGTTGCCTCCGAATCCTATTTTGAATAGTATGAATGGAATCGATATTCCGACTCCGTATACCCCGACGTCCATGAAGAACCACGGTATCCATGCGAACATCGTTCTCCTTCTCAGTTTCGGCGAAAGCAGTTCGGCAACCCTCCCCTTCCTCTCTGGAACTACCAGCGAGAGGTCCTTGGAATAATCAAGATCGTACTTTTTCTTTATTTCCGCAATAATTTCATCCGCTTTCTCCTTCTGGTTGTTGCTGAGCAACCACCTAGGCGATTCCGGCATGCTGTGTCTCAGCAGGAGAACTATGAATGCAGGAACCACTCCTGACGCAAGCATCAACCTCCAGGAATCTATTGCGTGCCCAAATATCACAATATATTCATACCTGCCAAAAGTAAATCCAATAATTGCAGCAATTATTGCCCCAATTCCCCAGAACGAGAAGGTTGCTGTGGTCATTTTCCCCCTAATTTTCTTTGGAGAGAACTCAGATACATAAGTGGAAGAGAGCGGATAATCTGCTCCTATCCCTATCCCAAGTAGAAATCTGAAAGCAATAAGTTCAATTATATTTGTTGACATCGCAGTGAGCAGACCGAAAAAAACGAAGAAAACCAGATCTATAACGTAAAGCGTTCTTCTCCCAATCTTGTCTGCATAATTACCAACGATCAGGGCCCCAAGAAACATTCCTGCTAAGGCCGAGGAATTCAGAAGACCGATCTCAACACTTCCAAGGAAACTTCCCTTCGAAAGCCAGTTTTGAGTCTCTATGAAAATCATTGCCACAGAAATAATGAATAGATCGTATCCATCGAGAAAAACTCCGGCGGAAGATAAGGAAACAACCTTGCGGATAAATCTGTTCTGTTTAGCTGATAGATCTTCCATCCATCGGCTATGATTTCAATACTTAATTAGATTGTGATTCCCGCAATACGTAAATCCATGATAATCTAGTGACAAATATTTCCAGTTTGGAACCTCGTCAACTCTCTCTCTTCCAAAATGTTGGTTGTATAAGATTGTCACTTCCGGGGAAAATAGATTATGTGGAAATTAAAAAATTAAAATCAATCAGGACACTATAAATTGCCCGTACATTCCCTCCTGGGCATGGCCCGGATAGGTACAGATGTACCAGTAGTTGCCCTGCTCATTAAAGGTGAAAGTCGAGTTTTCGTAAGGGTATTCCCCATTTCCAGTGTATGGTTTGAGGAACGATGAGCCCATAATTGAACTTCCATAAGACATTCCAGAGCCCCCCATCATTGCCATGTATGAATATGGTGGACCCCTGGCGGTTATCACAAAATTGTGTTCCATGTCGTCCATGTTCACAAGTACAAATCTTATTGTTATTCCCTGTTTTGCAATTATAACTGGATTCACAAGTCCGTACATTACGAAGTATTCCCTGGTAGAATTCCCCGCCATTCCCATGGGCGGGGAGAATTCCACCACAACATCTGAACTCCCGTTCACATAGATCGTGTTTGACGCATTCACAATTCTTATTAAAGGCGGAGGAATATTCAGTGCATTCAAGGATTCCTGGCTCAGATAACCGCCCCTTTCGTTCTCCGTAATGAAAATATATGATCCTATCCCTACCACAAGAATTGTGGCAGTAAGAAAAACAGAGAGGAATACATAAAAAGTCTTCATTGCCCATCACCTTCTCTGGATATCATTCCTCATCTGTTCATATTGGTCTTTCGAAATCTCTCCTCTGGCATACCTCGCATTGAGGATCTCCAGAGCTGAGTTTCCTGCTTCACCCGTTTCATAGTGCCAGTGGTGATAGTCATGGTCAGATGCCACGCTGACTATCCAGTAGATGAATATAAAGAAGAGTATGATTGGTATAATCATGAAAAGACCTCCAAAGATCCACATTCCAGTTCCCGCTCCCATCATACCATAACCATATCCGGTTATTCCGTACCTGGCACCAAACAGCACTGAAAGTATCGCGGCAGCAACAACCAGCGCCATTATCACTGCTAGGAATATCCAGAATATCGACATAAAGCCATTTCTGTATCTCATTCTAATTACCTCATAACTTTCAATGATGAAATTCCTTATAAAGTTTCATTGAAATCAATTTCAGAAATGTGAAATATCAACGTGAAACTCGTTTCAGAATCACGTTATTCGTTGAGCCATGCCTCACTTTTTCCACGATCCCTTTCTTCTCAAGCCTGTCCACGATGCGTGACACAGTTGGCCTGGACATTCCTTCAAAGCCCACAAGATCCCTCTGCAGTACTGATCCCCCGGAATCCACGAGCAGTTCGTAAATTCTCCTCTCTCCATCATCTAGGAACTTCATTATCTCCTCATCAGCTACTTTTGGGTTCTGATTTATGGGCTGTCCCACCTGTCTGAGTTTAGTGAATTCCCTAGCCAGAATTCTCACATTCTTTTCCAAAAAGATTATCGAGACAACAAGTAGAACCACTGAGAGCAAAAACCCAGTCACCAGAGGGAAATCCATTTCGTTCCTGAACGCAAACAGTGAAAGAGGATTGAATTTATATGCAATTGGTATTATTAATATAATGATAAGTATAAGCATGGTTGCAGCAAGTACAATGGTTGCACTCAGTATTGTGGTTATGAGTGTCTTGTAGGTGTTCCTCTCATATTCCTCTCCCTGGTCCTTTGAAGTCTCAACTCCTGAATTATCTCTCTGCATCTGTTCTAATCTGGGAACATTAAGTCATATAAAAGAATGTCATTGGAGAGACTAACTATTATTCGACGGACAGTAGGGTCCACTATGTGAACTCCATAAATGTTACTGCAGAATTTCATTTATCATTTTGTAATGCTCGTCTTCCCCTTGTATGGAACCATCATGTATGATAAGTCGGTTCTTTGAACCGATGGAATTAAAAGGCCGTACTCGACAGATGGTTTTTTAAACATCAGGCTATATCAAATGACAAGATAATGCCATTATTAGGCGGGAAATATAAGGAAAGATATCAAAACATCCTTAACAAAAGCTATCTTGCTAAATGGGTGGTCATAGGCATCCTGATAGGTACTGTAGCGGGGGTCGGCTCGACCTTCTTCTATTACCTGATACAATTTGTCACTGACAACTTCCTTGGCAGAATTACAGGTTATTACCCCCCGAATCCAGCAGGAGAAATTGTTTCTCCACTGAGTTTAAGCCCTCACTACTACCTCATACCAATTTCAACAATGCTGGGTGGTCTGGTTGTAGGCATCATCATCTATTTCCTTGCCCCTGAGGCTGAGGGCCACGGTACTGACGCAGCAATTGATTCATTCCATAACAAAAATGGGTATATCAGGAAGAGGGTACCGATTGTGAAGATGATTGCCTCAGCAATCACAATTGGCTCAGGAGGAAGCGCAGGAAGGGAAGGACCAACCGCGCAAATATCCGCGGGGTTTGGGTCATTCCTTGGGTCGGTATTTGGGCTATCCTCTAGGGACAGGAGGATTGCAGTTGCGGCTGGTATAGGAGCAGGTATCGGATCCATCTTTAAGTCGCCTTTCGGAGGCGCGATTCTAAGCGCAGAAATCCTATACAGTGGAGGAGATATGGAGGTTGAGGCAATGATTCCTGCCTTCATAGCTTCTCCTGTGGGTTATGTCATTTTTGCTTCAATGACGAATTTCTCCCCAATTTTTGGTACCGGTGTCAGGTACACATTCTCCAGTCCCATAAATTTGCTTATATACGCCCTGTTAGGGCTAATAGCCGGTGGCGTAGGGAGGGTCTATACCTACTCATTCTACAAGACCAAGGAACTTTTCTCAAGATTGAAACTGAAAAAATTCCTCATTCCTATGATAGGCGGGGGACTTTCCGGAGTAATTTCAATTTTCTTCCCCGAGGTAACTGGAATGGGCTATGGATACATCCAGTTCCTTATAGACGGAAAAATAGACCTTGTAGGGACTGAATACATACTACTTCCGACGCTGGCTATTCTCGTTTCTGTGGTTTTCCTTAAAATTATGGCAACTTCATTTACGGTCGGGTCAGGGGGGAGTGGAGGGGTATTTGCACCTTCTTTAGTAATCGGTGGATTCACCGGGGCCAGCCTCTGGGTCGTGCTTCATGCACTTGCACCAAACATGATAGTTGAATCAGCCCCGCTCGTCATTGTGGGAATGATGGCCCTTTTTGCTGGGGTCGGGAGAACACCAATTGCAGTAATACTGATGGTCAGCGAAATGACTGGAACCCTTAACCTCATGATACCTGCGATGGTAGCGGTCGTGATCTCTTACTATATCGTCGGACCCAACCATTCCATATACAGGAGCCAGGTTAGGACAAGAGCAGACTCTCCTGCACATAGGGGGGAATACAGTGTTCCAGTACTGGCTAGAGTAAAGGTCGAGGAGGTAATGACGAGAAACCCGGTCTGCATACAGCCTTCAACTTCTGTTGCTGAGGCAGCCAGGATCATTGGGAACAAGGACATAAAGGGCCTCCCGGTTTGCGTCGACGGTAAATTGGTTGGAATAGTGGTCAAATCAGATCTGATGAGTGTGAGTACTTCAGACAAGGAATCATATTCAGTGTCAAAGGTCATGACCAGGAACGTGATAACCTCCACTTCTTCAGATTCCCTTTTGTCGATTCTGAAAAAGATGACAATTCACGGGATCGGCAGGATACCGGTCATTTCGGATGATGGAGGGAGAGTGGTTGGCATAGTGTCAAGGGGAGATCTCTATAAGGCTTACGAGAAATTTGAGAGGGACAGTCAAGAAGAAAGAAGGACCAAGGAACTATCGTAAACCAGTGAGTTCCACTAGGTATTTCAACTCGCTTTAACCAGGAGGGACGGCAGCGACCAGCGCTTCCATTATCACGTAACCCCTGGAGTCAACTTCATTTGAGAAATGCGATCATGAATAAGTTTCTAGGGGCATCAAAAAGAGTCAATTCTTTTTATCTCCGGAAAATTATGTGGGTCAATAAAAAAGAGAAGCATTCCAGATCCAAATATTGATGGGGAATAAATGGAACTTAAGCACGCTTTCAACACTAGGAAACATATTAATAGTTGCGCAAATATGTCGAATCCGACCTATGACCTCTCATTACAGGATCCCGATAATTCATATACTCAGGAATGGCAAGAGAAGCCTCTACGAGTTATCTAAACTTCTTGCGTTCGACGGGAAGCGGATGTCAAACGGAACTCTGGTGCCAATTCTAAGGGAGATGGAAGCAGAGGGGCTCATCACACAGGAAGCAGACGGAAGGAAAAAATATTACCACCTGACAGAGAAGGGAGTAGAATTACACCTATCGCTCGAGAAGGTAAAAAAATCACTTTCCGCTCATCTGATGAACGCATCAGTCAGATACGAATTGATGGACAGAAGCGAGGAAACTTCTGCGTTCTGGACGAGGCCCGATTTCTTGGGTTCAGTGGAGAAAGCTCAGAGGATCCTGGGTGAGGATTGGGCTGCTCTCATTGTATACATAATAAGACTGGCAACTGATGGAGATGACGAAGGTCTCATTAAGCTGAAAAGAGGGATCAGGGAACTATTGGAGGAGGGAAGAAATGGCCATTAATTCAAAGGCAAAGGCATCCATAGTTGTGATGGCACTCACTGGTACGCTGATAATGTACGTTGAGACAATGATCACTCCAGCCCTGCCTATACTTTCCAAGTTTTTCGATTCTTCGTACGACTCCCTGTCGTGGGTGATAACCGCTTACCTCATTTCAGGAACGGCCTCAGCGGCAATCTTTGGTAAACTTGGAGACATTTACGGTAAGAAGAAGATTTTCCTGATCCTCTCGCTTGCTTATGCAGTCGCGATTTCATTTGGTGGGTTCGCCACCACTCTATCCCAGTTCATACTTGTCAGAACAGTGCAAGGGATGGGCATGGGTATGATTCCTGTTGCTTTCGCGCTTCTGAACGACGAACTTCCCAAGAAGGACCTTCCGCTCGCCCAGGGGATAATATCGGCGACCTTCACTGTAGGGGCATCGCTGGGACTGGTGATAGGAGCATGGATCACGCAGAACTATGACTGGCAGTGGTCATATCATTCAGCCATTCCAGTTGCGTTCGGGCTGCTGATAGCAGCCTTCTTCATATTGCAGGAGTCCCCCGTCAGGGAGAAGGAAAGGATAGATTTTGGCGGCGTATTTCTTCTGATTACAGGTGTAGTCTCCGTCCTTCTCCTGCTGTCAGAAGGGCAGTACTGGGGATGGGTGTCAACTATAAGCTTTTCAATGGGCCTGCTGTCTCTGGGAAGTTTTGTGATGTTCATACTATATGAGTCCACAATAGAGGAACCGTTCATCAATCTCAATCTGCTGAAAATCAGGAATGTATTCATGGCCAATATTGGAGGACTGCTGGTTTCTGGAGGGATGTTCTATCTTTTCTTCACTATCCCCCTGATTCTGCAGGATCCGAGCCCAACCGGATTCGGTAGGGACATCTTGAGTTCAGGGCTTGCAATGGTCCCCACAAGTTTGCTTGGAATAGTCTTCGCGCCAATAGGCGCAACCGTCGTGAAAAGACGGGGCCCAAAGACATCAATAATGATTGGAACGGTCGTTATGCTATTTGCTTTTATTTTGCTATATTTCAACAGGGGATCTGTTATGGCGATCACCGAAGATGCAGCCTTCATTGGGGCAGGGACTTCATTCGTATTTGTGGGAATGATCAACATGGTGATCATATCAACCCCAAAGGAGGAGGTTGGGCAGGCAACTGGGATGAACACGGTCTTCAGAAACATAGGCTCTAGTATTTCGCCTGCCATCGCAGGATCAATTGAATCGCAGGTGGTGATGCCCGCAATGGTGGGGTCGTACCCTTCTCCGTTCGGGAATTTACCTGTAACCCCGATATTCGGGAACTTTCCTTCCCCCGTTGCGTTTGATTACATTTATTTTGTTGGTTTTATCACGCTCCTCTTATCCTTGATCTTCACCGTTTCGATGAAGAAAGTAAGAGTCAATGAATCAAATGAGGTGGTCTAAATGAAGAAAATATTGCTTGTTCTGGCAATTGCCGCAATTTTGGTGTCTGCAATCCCTACTACGATCGGGGCTTCATCCCCGCTTGTTGTGGAGGAAGTGAACTGGTTCTCGCTGAACAATACCGTTCGGGTTGCTCCCGGCTATACCAACGTACCGATGGTGGCAGAAATAGTGCTTGAAACAGCGTCTAGCGTATACAACCTGAATATTTCATTCAATTTCACCCAATACGAAAAGGGCATCTTTTCATACAGTTACGTCCACGGGGAGAACAGGAACTTAAGGGACTATTATGATTTCCCGATTGCATCTCCCGGGGAAACCTTTACCATATACCAGCTGACAAATATCTCACCATCGGCTCCTTCAGGAATGTATTCGGTCGCGGTGGACTATTCTTACGTTGCTGGAAACAGTACGGTTTCAGGGTACACAACAGGGACGATAGCTCTTCTTGGGAGTGTGGACATACTCCCGCAGGCAGCATATTTCGGCACTCCGGGAAATCCTATACAGGCTACTGCCTATATGGGTGAAGTGCCAGTCACCGTTTATCTGGAGAATAACGGCAATTCTCCAGCGACAAACGTAACTGTGTCATATACCCCACAGTCACCACTTAACGGACAAAGTTCAACCGAAGTAGTACCTGCGATTCCATCTTATTATTCCATTCCTGTGACCTTCACAGTCAGTATAGGGGCTGCAAACACTACAGTAACCCAGTCATTGAATATAAGCTATTTTGGAATGACCCATACTGCGAGTTTCACCCTCCGTCTTTCTGGCTATCCGTATCTCATACCCGCAGGTTCCTATTTCAACACAGGTACGATATCTGCTGGCAGGGGGATGAATAATGTGCCGCTCACTTTCTACATTGAGGATGATGCGAGGGTTCCAGCCACAAATGTTTCGGTAAGTTATTCTCCAGCATGGCCTCTAACGGGTACCAACCAGAGCACCACTCTTTCCGTTATCCCACAGTACCAGGCCGTTCCAGTAACTTTCATTGTCAATGTAACCGGTAATGGAACTTCCTTCCTGCAGTATGTCTCAGTAACGTACAATGGAAGCAGCCACTCCCTTACTTATAAAGTGATACTTCCAGGTTATTCCAACGTGACTGTCGTGAACTATTACACAAACCCACCATTCATATATCAGGGAGAGAAATTCATCATCCTCAACGCAGTGATGGTGAACGGAGGAAACTCACCTTCCCCTCCACAGAAAGTGTACCTGACCAGTAACTATTTTAACGTATCAACGAGTCCATATTCCATTCCCTCCCTTTACCCGGGAAGAATACTAAATCTGACCTTCCTGATTTCTGCGGCAGAAAGGGTCGGTTACGCTCCAGTATATCTTCACATAAACAGCATAAACGTCACTCTGCCACTTACACTCCTCAGCAAGGGCTCATTAGTGATATCACACCCTGCCATCACGGTGTCTCCGGGTTCGAGCACCAATCTTTTCACATTTTACGTCACCAATTCAGGTAAGGTAGCGCTTGTTGACATCAATGTGCACATACTCACCCCGGATATTCTATACATCGATGTCCCCTCTTCCAACCCCCTTGGATCTCTCACAGCGAACAACTTCACATTTTCCCAGCTTAATCCCGGGCAGAGAATAGTTGTGACATTTGTGATGGATGTCGAATCATCTGCATCCCCAGGGAACTATCCGTCTCAGCTCTTCCTCTCATACAGAACGAACAACTCCTCTGTGCCATTCTTCGTGACCAGCAATTTCAACGTGACGGTCCAGAATACAGCCATACAGGAGATAACATCGACAACCACACTTGCTTACATAGTGATAGCTCTCGCAGTTGTCATAATAGCTGGATTCACCATAGTCATCAGACGGCTCAGGAAGAAGAGAGGCATCCAGGGCAAGAAATAATTTTATTTTTTTCCATTTTCCAGGACAGATGCTTGCGTCGGGATTGGTCTGGGAAGCATATTCACGTGATAGTATGGGAAAGGACTACACTGCATCATGCTTGCTGTATCATTGTTCTATTTCTGCTGTGGAACGGCCCCGCAGATACAAAAACGCCAGCAGATCCACTTGGAACACAGGTGGAACAGCTGCCTTTTCAGAATGATTATATCCTGACCATTCATGCTTGTCTGTGATGATTGACATTTCAGAGAAAGAAATAATTAAGCGGTCTGCGACGGCCTACGGGGAAATTCACCTCAAGCCATCAACAATCGAGTCAATCAGGAATGGAGAGATTAAAAAGGGGGATGTCATAGGAATATCAAAGGTAGCAGGGATATCAGGTGCAAAAATAACCTCAACTATGCTTCCTCTCTGCCATCAGATACCACTTGACGATGTCGAACCTACAATTGACATAAGTGGAGAGGTACTGTCTGTCAAGTGCACCGTGAAGGCACACCACAAAACGGGGGTAGAGATGGAGGCGCTAGTGTGCGTCTCAACAGCTCTCCTGAATGCGTGGGACATGGTAAAGTACCTGGAAAAGGATGAATCGGGAAACTATCCGACAACCCGGATAACAAACCTCGGTGTTCTCGAAAAGAGGAAGGGTTAAAATGGCTCACAAGACGGATGATTTTTATAGCCTCAAGGTCAGAATAGTGACAGTTTCCTCTACCCGGTCCGAAATGGATGACATCACAGGAAAAAAAATGCAGAACCTGCTGGAGGGGGATGGTCTCGAAGTATCAAGGGAAATAATAAAAGATGACCCCACCGAAATATTGAGGGCATTCTTCTGCAATTTCAATTCTGATGTGTTTATTTACTGTGGGGGGACGGGACCAAGTAAAAATGACGTGACTGTCCAGTCTGTCAGGAAGATTGCTGAAAAGGAAATGTCAGGGTTCGGGGAACTGTTCAGGTCGAGGTCAGGAGGTATTCTCCCATACCTTTCTAATGCATCCCTCTTCTCATATGGTCCTAAGGAGATATTCTGCATACCGGGCTCTTCCCAGTCAGTAGATATCGCCTATCCCCTTATCAGGGAAATGATCCACCATCTTCATCATGAACTGATCAAGGAATAACTCCTGCACCCGCAGCTTCCGTGGAATGTAACTGCAGTGGATCGCAACGGAATGGATACCGGATTCTAGAGTTCCCCCGGCCCGAAATGGAGTCAGTTGATTATCTCTCCCGTCCTGGGATCCAGATGGTAACCTGGGAAGTCACTCAGGTACCTTGAAGAATTCTTGAGCCTATCTATGAATCTCCTGCCCGTGGCTGTTCTAAGGAAATCCTTCGATGCCAGTATGTCATAATCCTCTTCCCTGAGAGGCTTGAAATCAAGGCTGAAAAGTTTAGAATAGAATTCTATTGATACCCCTGCATCTGCGCGGTGTTGCTTGACTGACCTTGCAACTGCAGCATGGCTTCTTGCTTCCCAGAAGTATCCCCTTATTCTTTCCTTCCTGAATTCCTTGCCAAGTTCAGACTCCAGATAGAAATCTATAAGGTCCCTCGTACCTGATCCTGCATTCCTGTTCACGAACAGCAAGTCCCTGTCAACAATTTCCTTCATTGAGGAAACTCCTGTGGTTGATATGATTCCTTGAACTCTTGAAAAGCCTCTGATCAGGACAGCATTCTCCCTCAGATCCCCTGACATGACAAACCTGTTGTATTCCTCATCCCTAAGTAGATGGATGCCTGCGACGTCCGCCTCTCCCATCTCCATTGCCTTCACCCCTCCCCATGAGCCCGCATTCACAATGGTAGGATTGGAGGAGGAATCAAACAGTATTCTTTCGAGGAACGGGTCATTACTTCCAATGCACAGGAGGTCTCTCTTCTCATTCTTGAGCCTGAGGAATTTCACCCTCTCGTCCCTGTCATAGAAATTCCTTGAACCAGGAATGACCAGGAGGCCATCGGCGTAGACGACTCTACTGAACGATCCAGAATCACCCAATATGGGGTATGCTCTTCCGCTCCTTCCGATTATGGCCGGAATGATGGTGTCCTTCCCTTTTTCGGAATTGATTCTGAATGCGAGCTTGACCGATACAAGACGCTTCCGATCCATAGAGAGCGCTTCTTGAAACGCTGGGACTACCAGGTAATAGAGGACAGCAGCGGCTGATAGTGGGAAACCAGGCATTCCTATGAGTAACGAATTCCTGAATCTTGCAAGAAACGTAGGCTTCCCCGGCTTGATGGAAATCCCATGGAAGACAATGTGCCCGCCCAGTTTCTCTGTCACTCTATACAGAAGATCGTGAAACCCTGCCGAGGTTGAGCCAGAGGAGATCAGGACATCAAATGCTTCCAGATTTTTTTGTAGGAATCTGATGGTCTTGTCCTCATCGTCCTCAATCTTGCCCAGAATTTCAACCTGAAGCTGGCCTATGGATTCGAGAACTCCCTTGAAGAAATAGGAGTTGCTGTCAAATATCATCCCCTCATTCAGGGAGTTACCCGGAGTCATCAGCTCATCCCCTGTCGAGAAGATACCTATCTTCAATTTCCGTAGCATTTTCACCTTGTCTATTCCCGTGGAGGCGAAAAGTGCAATGTGTTCAGGAGTCACCCTCTTCATTCTATTGGCAAGAACTTCACCGTAGAAGAAGTCGGATCCTGCATGAGCAATATTTTCTCCCGGCGCAACGCTCCGGTAAACATCGACGGTACTCCCGCTCCTTGAAGTGTATTCTACCATGATGACTGAATCAGCCCCTCTCGGAATCATCGCTCCTGTTGATATGTATGCTGCCTCTCCCTTCCCCACCGTAATCCCGGGCCTGCTCCCCACCTTCACTTCCCCAACGATTTTCAATTTCACCGGAGAATCTTCCTCAGCTCCCGCTGAAGACTCCCAGTCGATGGCATAGCCGTCCACTTCCGACCTGTCGAAGGGAGGGATGTCGACGCTGGCCAGTACGTCCTCAGAAAGCAGCCCTCCGTTTGCTGACTGGAGAGGGATAAGATCAGTCTTCAGAAGCGATTTCAGCTGTTGTGCGATAACCTCTCTTGCCCCTGCCGGGGAGATGAGTGAATGGAAAATTTTTGCCGTGCTACCACCTCAGCATCTGTACATCCACCAGATTCCCCTCCTCGATCCCTTCAGAATTCTCATCTACAACCACGACCCCATCAGCGGAGACCATCGAGTATATTACTCCAGATCCAGTAGTCCTAAGGGGGGTAACATTCGGTTCATCATCATTCCCCTCCAATCTCACCCTGACAAAACTCCTGAATCCAAGGGTATTGACGATACTCCTTTTCAGCCTCCCCTTCCTGATGACCCTTTTATTGAGACTGATTCCGTACCATCTTGACAGCAGTTCTAAAATGACATTCTCTGCAGAAATGAGGGCAGCGACAGGCAAACCTGAGAGAATGAATACGGGTCTGCCTCCAAGGATGGCAAGACCCGTCGTCCTCCCCGGCCTTATCCTCAGGCCATGGAAAATAATCTTCCCTTCCCTTTCGAGCAACCTGTGCAAGAGGTCAAATTCTCCCGGGCCAGATCCACCCGTCACGATGATCACGTCCTCGTCCATTTCCCTGATTTTCCTCCTGATTTCCTCCATGTCGTCTTTTACCGCACCATGCATAACCGCCTCAAGTCCAATCCAGTTGAAGAACCCATTCAGGAGCGGTTGGGTCGTGTTGATCACATTTCCGCTTATAAGCTCGTCTCCGGTTGAGAGGATGCCAACCCGCAAATTCAGTATTTCCACTTCCTCCACTCCAGTCTCCATTAACGCCGCGATGTGAGGAGGCACTATCCTCTCCCCTTTCCGGATTATCACAAATCCCTTCTTCAGGTCCTCTCCTCTCAGGCTGACATTCTGGTACTTCCGTGTTGGAGCGTACACACTTAGCAGGTTCCCCGAAACGGATGCATCTTCCAGCATGGCAACGGAATCGGCACCTTCCGGGATCTTCCCCCCAGTCGTGATCCTTGCGGCCTCCCCTTTCCCGATACTGAATTTCCCTTCTGTAGATGGGAGTATATCTCCAACTATAGTGAATGTGGAAGGATTGGTTCGGGACGATGATATAGTCTCCTGTGACCTCAGGGCATAACCATCCATTGCACTTCTGTCAAATCTCGGGAAATCAACCAGAGATTTGATTTCCCTTGCAGAGTAGTGCCCCAGTGCGTGAGGGAGATTGACCGCAACCACCCTGGCTTCTGGCCTCAGATTGGAGCTTCTCTTGATGGCTTCATCAAGCGGGGTGTAGGACTCAAGTTCCATGGATGAATAATTGTTGAATCGATATAAAACATTGTTAGTATGGGAGCTCAACAAGTTTGGAACTGTCTATGTTCAGGAAGGGCTTTCCCGGTTCAGGAGGAACGGAAGCAAAGTAATATCTTCCGTCGATTTTGAATCTTATTTTCCCTGCACCGATGCCCTCCAGTGTGTCGTATCTTATTCCCGACAAGCTGCTGAAAGTAATTGCGTCCCGTTCTATCCTGTAGTACTTTTTGTCAAGAACGACAAGATTGGTGTAGCCAATTAGTGAAAGTGTCCGGTAATGCCTGATCGTTTGCATCGAATCTACTGACTCAACCAGCTCCCCTCCATCAATTGATGTCAGCGTGGAGAATCCCCCCTCCAAATCCTTGTTGTTGTGGGTGGCATAGATATAATCGAAATTGTATTCTTCAGCAAGCTCATCAACAAGGGCCAAAATGTTAACCCTTGCGATCTCGTCCTGAAAAGAAAATGGCTCATCCATCAGGAGGACCCTCGGTTTTGATACGACTGCCCTTGCGACTGCCACTTTCTGTGCCTCCCCTGATGAAATCTCCTGGATCTTCTTGTCCAGCAATGACTCTATTTCCATCGATCTTATCAGCCTATCTACCAGACCCTTGTCCCCTCTTCCGTATCTCACAGATATCTCAATATTTCCCCTCACCCTCATGGTCGGAAATAATAGCAGTTCCTGGGGAATAAGTGCGATCCCCCTCTCCTCGGGTGCGATTTGCGAAATTTCCACCCCGTCAATAAAAATTCCCCCCTCGCTCCTGATAAGCCCGGCCACCGAGAACAGAAAAGTCGATTTACCTGACCCATTTCTTCCTATCAGGAAATTTCTTTTTCCATCCAGTCTCAGCTTGGGAACTTTCAGAAAAAACCCTCCACGCTTCACTGAGAAATCAACGAATTCTATCATTTCCGCTCTCCAGTAATTTGACTGCAAACAGCGTAACAATCCCGCTCAGTATAAGAATGGATGACGAGGCCACTGCAGGTGAAAGTCCACCGCTGTTAATCTGTGAGTAGATGTACACCCCTGCAAGTTGAACCAGACTTGGAAAGATATAATAGGCAACGATGAGCAAGCTCCCGACTTCAGAGATTGATCTTGCCCAGGTCAAAACCAAACCCCTTAGAATTGATTTCCACATTATCGGGATGGCCACAATGAAGAAGCTTCTCGAAGCAGAGAGTCCGAGAGTCCTGGCCATATTTTCAAATTTCATCGTGTCCCTGGCATATGCAAGCTGGACTGATCTGATGGTATAAGCAGACGAAAGGAACAACAGAGTTACTATCACGGCGAAAAAGGTATCGTCAAACTGGTATCCCGGAATGATGCGTGCAATGAATGATCCAAGTGGCATACTAGGCTCCAGAAGAATGAGCATCATGACGCCTACTACCGTGTGGGGTATCATTATGGGAAGTTCAACCAGGCTATCCAGGGCCTTTACGGTCTTCGACCCGTTGCGGGAGGTGAAATAGACATACGGTATCGAAAATCCGACTGAGACCAAGCCCACAACCAGTGCAAGTAGATAGGTATAGTATATGCTCTTCCAGATACCAGACGTTCCGCTCCCGACCAAATAAGTGAAGCTCTGGAATGTAAGTATCCTGATGACTGGTGTCAAAATGAAAATGATGTAGACAACGAAAAAGGGGAGAAATAGGTAGTAGAGAGTGTTTCCTTTTCTCATATTTCTTCGTAGGAAGTCGCAGGAATATACGCGGGTACCGGTTGCGTTATTGCGGTCAGGAATGAGGGTCCACTTCCATAGAGAAATGGCGTAGAGATGGGATCAAAATCTGATGCAAGAAGAATTCCCTGTCCCATGCTTGTAAGAAGGTAGTACACCATGATTGATGCATCCTGCTGATTTCTCGATGAAGAAATGATTGTCACTGAATAAAGTATCGGTGCCCCCGGGAAATTTCCAATGTTGTCACCGGACGGACCGGTGGAATTCACCTCTCCGTAGAAGGAGACCTGCTCATTGCTGATATTTCCCAGGTTTATCCAGGTGGGGAGGCCATTGCCTCCATTGCTGTTTTCGAAATAACTCAGACGCTGATTGACTGCCTGCGACTTGTAGGTGAGTGCATAATCCACTCCACCAGACTGCAGATATGCATCTAGACCTATCTCCTCCGTTGTAAGCTTCAGGTCGCCAACCGAAAGCTTGTAGCTGAACAGCTCATTGTAGAGTGCCATGGAATCATTCACCGGATAGCCTCCTCCGTAATGGTCCTCGGCAAGAGTACCGTTAGGCCCAAACCATGAATTCCAGGCATCATTGTACTTCATGAACTCCCCCTGATTGTGATGGAATGCATCCTGCACAAACCTGTTTGACCAGTTAGTGTAAAGAATGCCCGCAAGTTTGATCATCTCGATTGCCTGGAACCCGCTCGGGTCAAGTGAAGAATTTGAAACACCTACTATAACGTGGGGGGCGCTGATGTTCTCAAACCAGAATGCCCCGGGCGATATGTAATATTCCTTATTCAGCCAGGTAACCGCCATCTCATTGGATGCAAAAATAACCATCCATTTTGTATAGTTGGGCATTAGGTACTGTGGGATCACTCCGGCAGCAGCAGACATAAAGACATCCACAGGCTCTTTCTCCTTTATCAAAAGTGCATCTTCCACAGAACCGTGGAATGCATATGCTGCCCTGATGCCGGTGCTCTGGGTGAAGCTCTGATTGAAATCGACTCCCATGGCATAGTCAAGGGAACCAGCTGCCATGACGGAAATGGGAACTGAGGATACTGGCGCAGAACTGTGGGAAAAAGTTGAACCAGCGAGGTACCCGCCCGTGAATCCAATCACCAGAATCACGATCAGTACTATAATGACAGTTTTTGACACAGAAAAGGAATAGGTATTCTTCTAAAAATATTTTGATTTGGTCACACCGTATTTCTGTAAAACATAGTCATGTTACTTTCTTTTCCACAGCTTGGTTCACCTCATCCGAATGTGATGGTGTCATGGAATCAGGAATAACGAGAAACATTCAAGGAAATTCAACTACAGTCTGGACAGGTGGTCATTTTATCGGTTGCAGAATTTCGTAGAATACAAGACTAAATTATGCGGCATACCTCTAACCTATGTGGAAGCCCAAAAACACATCGCAAGAGTGTTCAAGGTGCAGAAACATAGGAATTAGGGATTCAAAGAAATTCGTGTGCCATTCATGTGGCCACGTTGACCGTGCAGACGCAAATGCATCATTCAATATTGCTTTGCGTCAACCAATAAACAGCAACATCGGTCAATTGAACATAGACAGGGATGTGTTCAAGGGCAGCCTTGATACGCCTAGAGCGATAGTCTAAGAATGATAGAATCGCCAACCATCTGCAATTGCAGAGGAACCCCACAGAATTCATTCGTGGGAGGATGTCAGACAATGACCATTGGAACTCCGAGTATAACTAAGCAAATACTCAGCAAAAGTAATATGATCTCAAGTAGTTTCCCTTACGAATGATACCCAGGTTGAGGAAGATCGACAATTGCAAGTATGAAATGCCCCTTGATGAGAAGAGAGGAATGAGGGTGCCTGGGATCATTTATTCGAATGAGACAATAATCAAAGGGGTGGAGAATGATGAATCACTCAACCAGGTCGCAAATGTTGCAGCTTTGCCTGGAATAATAAAAGCATCAATAGCGATGCCAGATATACACCTTGGATACGGGTTCCCAATCGGTGGAATTGCTGCTTTTGATTTTAATGACGGGATCATCAGCCCAGCGTCGGTTGGATACGACATAAACTGCGGGGTCCGCTTGATAAAGACGAATCTCCACGAAAATGAAGTAAAACCAAAAATTAGGGAACTAATAGACGAAATATTCGTTAACGTACCCTCAGGAGTCGGAAGGGAGGGGAAAATTAAAATTGGGTTTTCAAAACTGGAAAATTTCCTCAGCGAGGGAGTAAATTACGCGGTCGAGGAAGGATTCGGTTGGAAGAGCGACCTAGAGAGAATTGAGGAGGGGGGCAAACTGGAAATTGCAGATAGGTCCAAGGTATCTAGCAGGGCAAGAGAAAGGGGTTTTCCCCAGCTTGGTTCTCTTGGGGCTGGGAACCATTTCCTTGAAATTCAGGTCGTGGACAAGATATTCGATGCCGAGCTTGCAAAAAAGTTTGGAATTGAGTATGAGGGGATGGTCGCAGTAATGGTGCACACGGGATCGAGAGGGTTCGGGCACCAGGTTGCCACAGAGTACGTGGAGAGGGCCTCCCAGGCCATGGTTAAATATGGGATCAAGGTCGCGGACAAGCAGCTTGCAGCTGCGCCAATAGGCAGTAAAGAAGGAGAAGACTATATGGGAGCCATGGGTGCCGCAGCAAACTTCGGCTTCTCAAACAGGCAGGTTATCACGAAATGGATCAGGGAAAGCTTCGAGAAGGTGATGGGAGAAAAGGCAGAGGACATGGATATGGAACTTGTCTATGATGTTGCTCACAACATTGCGAAGAGGGAGGAGCACATAATTGAGGGAAGCAGGAAGGAGGTGATGGTCCACAGGAAGGGAGCCACGAGGGCATTTCCTGCAGGGAGGAAGGAGGTATCTGCACTTTACAGGGAAACAGGCCATCCCGTGATAATCCCGGGGACGATGGGAACGGCTTCCTATGTTCTGGTCGGAACCCAAAAAAATCTCGGGGAATCATTCGGTTCTACCTGTCACGGCTCCGGCAGAGTCATGAGCAGGAGCAAGGCAGTGAAACAGTACTCAGAGCAGATGGTAAGGAGCAGCATGGAAAGGAAGGGAATTTACGTCAGGGCGGCAACCAAATATGTACTGCAGGAAGAAGTGCCTGAATCTTACAAGAATGTGGACGAAGTGATAGACTCCGTGCAGTGCGCAGGAATTTCGAGACCGGTCGTGAGGCTCAGACCAATCGGAGTAATGAAAGGATAAATATGATGGCATATGAGATGGAGATGAAAGTCACAAGAGGGACTTTATAGACGGCCCTGTCTCCCCTGATCCAGTATTTGTACTCATCCTTGACATTGCCTACGGGTATTGAAGTGAACCTCCCCCTCAATTTCCCATCCCTGTTGGAGAGGTAGATGAAAAGACCTGAGAACATCCCCATTATGCTGGAGAGCATAAGAATCGGGATAACTGGCGGAAGAATTGAATACAGCAGAGGCAAATGAGGATACAGGGGAAAACCAGCAGCGATGGTCTGGAGTACCTTGAGGTCCCCTCTTCCAAAATTCTTTATGATTATTGAAAAAACCTTCATCAGGAGGACAGAATATGCAACTGATATCACCAATATGCTCGGTGATAGGAGCAGAGGGAACAGTATTACCATATAAAAAATGATTGAATATTTCCTGACCCAGTACTCTCCGATCAGCGGGATCAATAAGATGGAGAGATACGGGTTCACGGCAAGATAGTACAGCAGGAGCCCTATATTAAATACCAGAAAAATTACTGTGGCAATCTTCCTTGACCTGAAATCCTCATATCCCGCATAGATAAGAAACAAGAGCAGCAGTAATCCCACGTAGGGATAATATGAGAAGATGCTCATTTACTGTACCTTCGCTATAAGTTCTATTTTTCCAGATCCTGACCGTCTATAGACTCCAAATTCATCCATCTTCTTCAGCTGCTCGTAAGTGAATACCGTTCCTTCCTTGCATACCCTGTACCCATTCACGCTGCAGCTGTCGCATATGCCTATTCCACACTTCATTAGCCTTTCTAGGGAGAAATAGACGTTTCCATGCTTCTCCCTGTGCATCCTATCTAGAAGACTCCTCATCATTGCTTCCGGGCCGCAGACATAAACTGTATCATATTCATCCTCCTCCTTCACAAACAGGTCTACAACATTCCCCCTGAATCCCAGTGAACCGTCCTCTGTTGCAATCCTGAAGTCATCGTCAAGAAGGAATAGGTCATTTCTTGTCCTCGCACCCGTATACACATCGCCTTTATATTTCCTTATCAATGGAAGAAGAGATGCAAGACCGGTACCCCCGGCCACGTATGCTGTTTTTCCTTCCGGTTCGGGGTACGGATTTCCATAGGGACCCCTATAGAACATCCTCTCCCCTTTCTTCATCGATGCAAGTTTTTTGGTGGACTCGCCGAACACTTTAAAGGTGATCGCGAAATCATCTCCGATAGAAGAGAGCGACATGGGTACCTCCTTAACACCCGGTACCCATACCATAAGAAATTGGCCAGGCTTCGCCACCATAACTGAATCAAATCTGATCGTGAATATGCTGTCATTCTCATTAACAATTTCCTTTATCACAGAAAAGTTCATGATTTCACCATGAGGCCGATTATATCGTCAAGGGAAGAAAATCCCTCATCTTCCAGGTACCTTGCAATGCCAGCGTTTATGTTGTCATAGATCCCATAGTCCCGGTAGTACAGACCAGTTCCCACCTGCACTGCGCTTGCACCAAGCAGGAAGAATTCAACTGCGTCGTTCCAGTCATTTATTCCTCCGACCCCAATTATGTCCTTTTCAGATTCTTTCCTGACGTCGTAAACCGCCCTCAGTGCAATAGGCTTGATTCCAGGCCCAGAATACCCGCCTATCTTGTTTGATAGAAGGAACTGCCTTGCATAAATATCGACGCCAGTAGCCTTCACGGTGTTTATAAGGACATAAGCATCCGCCTTCTCCGCTGCCTTGGCTATTGTAACGATGTTCGTTATGCTGGGAGTCAGCTTGGCCCAGATCTGCAGATTGGTCCTGGACTTCAGTTCTCTGATGATGTCCTCAACCAGGTCAGGGTCCTGCCCAATCTCCGACCCAACACCAGCCACATGCGGGCAGGATAGATTGAGTTCAAGTATTTTGAATCCTAAACCTTCCACTCGTCTCGCAAGGTAGAGGAACTCCTCCGTATCCTTCCCGAATATGGAAACAGCCACTTTTTCTTTTACTGGGAAATTGGAAAACTCTTCAGAAAACGAATCAATCCCCGGATTCGCCAGTCCAACTGCATTTAGCATTCCAGTTGCTATCACCGAAACCACTGGGGTTGGGTATCCCTTTCTTTCCGATGAGCCAATAGACTTCGTTACCGCAATGGCAGCTCCACTTTCCAGCGCCCTCTTCATGGAACCTGAGGTCTCATCAAGGATGCCGCTGGCAAGCATCACCGGATTGGAGAGCCTGATGTCACCCACGCTGGTGGATATTGAAACCATCTGTTAGGGAATTACAATAGAGATTAAAATCTATGGATTCTCTGCAAGTACCTTCTTTTTCTGGCTATGATAAATCTCCAGTATCTCTTCCTCATCTGTCGTCTCCTCTGGTTTCTTGTCCTCTCTCCATCTCCCCGTAAATCTCGGAAACCGGATGGCGAGACCGGAATCCTTCTTGATCAGATCCCTGCAGCAGGTGTGGATTGGGGAGAGGGTGATCTCAGAACCCTTAACCTCAAGAACCAATCCTGGCTCAAACCAGTAATCTGGAGTCATCAATGAATCCACCCTCCTATCCTTTGTCTTCAGGGAAAAGCGCTGAAGCATCCTTGGGAGGCTGTGCAGCTGGTCATCTGTGAACCCGGATCCAAGTTTGCATATGGTAGTGAATTTATCTTCTGTTTTAGAGTAGACTGCCATCAGCAGGGCACCGTACCCTCCACTTCTCCTTCCTTTCCCTCCAAAAGCCCCTACCACAACCAGATCCACAGTATCTTCCATTTCCATCTGGTAATCCCTCTTGTATTTAATCCAGACAAATTCTCTTGCGCCGGCCCTGTAGAAAGATTTATCCGATATTGATTTTGCCACCACTCCCTCGCATCCTGCTTCCAGGGCCAGGCTAAAGAATCTTTCTGCATCGTCCTCTTCGCTGACAATGAGGCTCTTCCCTATTTTCAGGCCCGCGGACTCGTCCACTGAGTTGACCATTTTGAGGCGTCTCTGGGGGTACGGGAGATTCATCAGGTTCTCTCCTTTCAGGTATATGCAGTCAAAAAGGAAGAGGACCACCGGAATCTTCTCAGCTGTCTCCAGGAGGTCAAATTTCCTGCCTCTTCTCCTCGATATCTCCTGAAAGGGGAGCATCTCCTCTGTTTCAATGTTGTATGGGACGGCTTCTCCATCCAGGATGGCATTTTCTGCTTTCACTTTCTCTCTTATTTCCTTCACTATGTCAGGGAACTGGGAGGTCACGTTTTCCAGCCTCCTTGAGAAAAGGGTCACCTTATTTCCATCCTTGTGCGCCTGGATTCTCAGCCCATCATACTTGTATTCCAGGGCACACACTCCTCCCATCTTCAGGAGAATGTCCCTCAGAGAGGGAAGACGTTCCGCAAGCATGGACCTTACCGGAACGCCAGGGACCACCTTGACCCCCGCCAGGGACTGTATTCCACCATTGTATGCCATTCTGGCTATTTCGGGGAGATTGGGCATTATGTTGAATGCCCTCTCAACTTCATCCTGGTCTTCCTTACTCCCAAAAGCAATTGCTATGGCATCGACAAGAGTCATGTCAGCGACACCTATTCTCATCTTTCCAATAGCTATCCTTATCACGAATCTGGCTTCAACCGGGGATGAGTTGTGTAGTAGCTCCTGGAGAATCTGGATCTTCCTGGTTTGGGATCCGCTTCCAGACTCCCTTGCCATCTTGCTATAGGAATTATAAACTTTTTTTATCGTCAGATTCTCACTGAACAGAGAATGCTGTTTTTTCTCCTTCAGAAGCTCCTCGCCGACTTTTCCGAGATCTCCGACCTTAAGGAGCAAACCTTCTATCTTGCCCTCAGCAACTCCGGAAATTGTCGCCAGTGCTCTTACAACCAGCTTCTCAGCAACTCCAAGTTCCACTCCCTCATAATCGGGGGCGACCTTCCCCTGCAAGAGAAATACCGTTTCCATTATATCTTCGTCAGCGACCTTAAGAAAATTCGCGATTATGTCAACCATCTCAAGCCTTTTCGTCGTATTCTCAATTTGATCCAGCACCTTGGCAAGCTCGAGAAACTCCACGCAATTAAATTGTGATTTAGATAATAAATTATGTCATTCTGGAAATTTCCTTAGCAGGAAGGGGAGAAAGTTCATTGACTGATACAGGAATAGATCAACCCGGAAGGTGAATGTTCCAAAGATCATTCACCCGTTCCGTTCCAGAAGAGAGGTTTTGCCTTGAAGCCCGAGTAAATCACCATCTAATTCTGTCTGTAAATCCTTTTATTTTAAGATAAGATATTGGAAGGATGTCCTTGACTAAAACCGTAAGGGCTTTCTTGATTTATCCTGCTGATACATTTTGTCAAGGAATGATTTACTGGGGGTTTAACCGATGAATGATATCTACATAGTTGGGGCAAAGAGAACTCCGATTGGAAGGTTCGGCAAGGCACTGAGATCACTGAGTGCGATTGACCTTGGCCGCATCGCGATAAAGGGGGCACTGGATGACGCCAAAATGGATCCTGCAAAGGTAGAAGAAGTGGTAATGGGCAACGTGATAGGGGCAGGTTTGGGTCAGGACCCAGCACGCCAGGCTGCCATACAGGCAGGTATACCTGTGGAATCCTCTGGGTCTACGGTAAACATGGTCTGCGCATCCGGAATGGTCTCTATCGCAAATGCTTTCCGTTCAATGAAACTGGGTGAAAGAAATGTGATGGTTGCTGGAGGGATGGAAAGCATGAGCAATGCCCCATTCATTCTCGACTCAAGTTTCAGGTGGGGTGACAAGAGGATCACACCCTCCCGACCGGTAATGGATTCAATGATAAGCGACGGCCTTTGGGATTTCAAGTATCACAAGCATATGGGAGCAATTGCAGATGAATGGGCAAAGATGCACATGATAACCCGGGATGAAGCAGATGATTATTCACTGGAGAGTTTTAAGAGAGCAATGGAAGCCACCAAGAAGGGCGATTACAAGAAGGAAATAGTACCTATAGATGGTTTTGACTTTGATGAAGGAATAAGGGAGACATCCAAGGAACAACTGATGAAACTTGAACCAGCTTTTGCAAAGGATGGTATACTGACTGCGGGTAACTCTTCCCAGCTTTCAGACGGAGCGGCGGCTGTGGTGCTTGCTACAGAAGAAGCTGTGAAAGAGCTGGGACTTGAAAAGAGGGCAAGGATCCTCGGGGTGGATACGACTTCTATGGACCCTTTTGATTTCCCGTACTCTCCGGTTCCTTCATCTAAAAATCTGATGAAAAAACTTGGCCTTTCCATTAATGATTTTGACCTGATTGAGCACAACGAAGCATTCTCAATCGCGTCTCTTGCTGTGATGAAAGGCATAAATGCGGACTGGGATAAATTTAACGTGAGGGGGGGAGCCGTGGCAATGGGGCATCCGCTCGGGGCATCCGGAGCAAGGATTACGATTACTTTAATGAGAGCTCTGGAGGACCGTAATCTCAGGAAAGGACTGGCAACCATCTGCCATGGCGGAGGGGGAGCATATTCAATAGCAATAGAGGTGATCTAAATGAAAATCGGAGTAATAGGATTAGGAATTATGGGGGGAGGAATAGCACAGGTTTCTGCAGTAGCAGGGCACGACGTGATAGCAACAGATGTGAGCAGAACCATTTATGAAAAGGCAGTCGCAACAATCGGAAAGAGCCTTGACAAGCTCATAGAGAAAAAGGTTATCACGGGGAACAAAGCAGACATTCTGGGAAGAATAAAATTTACCGAGGACTACAAGGAATTCAGTGATTGCTCAATCGTAGTGGAGGCAATTGTTGAGAATCTCGAATCCAAAAGAGAATTTTACCGGAAAATTGAACCACATCTTAAATCCGATGCGATACTGGCATCAAACACGTCCTCCATCAGCATCACAGCCCTTGCTGCAGCCACCAGGAGGCCGGATAGATTCATAGGTATTCATTTCTTCAATCCGGTACCGCTCATGAATCTTGTAGAACTCATAAGGGGAGTGAGAACTTCAGATGAGATAGTCCAAAAGGGCATAGATTACGTAAAGACAATAAAGAAGGAGTACGTTGTTGTAAATGACGCTCCTGGTTTTGTTACCACAAGAATCATAGTCATGCTGGTCAATGAGGGTGCATTCGAATATTCCGAGGGACTTGCGACAAAGGAAGACATTGATAAAGCGTTGAAGTTCGGTGGTAATTTTCCAATGGGCCCACTGACACTTGGAGACCTTATAGGCCTTGATACAGTGGTGAATATAATGGACGTCATGTATGAATCGTACAAGGACCCGAAATACAGGGTTGCTCCAATACTCAGGAAAATGGTCGAGGCGGGTAAGCTGGGAAGGAAAACAGGGGAAGGTTTCTACAAATATTGATTCATCCAAATATTCTTTTTTGCTTCTGTTTTTCTATATCTTTTGGCAATCTTAAATCTCTACCTAGGGGAGCAACACCCCTTTCCATCCCAGCGTTCAGGGTCAATCTATGATCCCGAGGTCAGGGGCTCAAGGAACCCATAAGATACATATTTTCAGACCGGATTCAGATTGAACCACAGAAATACTTATTGTAAATAAAGGAAGAGAATAAAAAAATGGAAATTTTGTTCACTCGTCCGGTTCTGCCCAGACGTCTGAAGATCTCCATTCCAGGTCGCGTGACACCTTCAGTTTGATCTTCATTCCCACCTTCACCTTTTCTGGATGTTTAGTCTTCAGTCTTGTCAGGAATACTGTATCGACGCCTTCCAGTTCCACATAAACAAGCTGGAATGGCAGGTCTTTGAGGAATTTCTCTCCAGAATAGTGAAGAGTGGAAAATGTGTGTATTTTCCCCTTCCCTGAAATCTCTACCCACTTTGTTTCACCCAGGCAGTACGGGCAATCTGCTCTTGGTGGAAGGAAGGTCACTTTGCACCTTTCACACCTTGTGGTCATGAATTTGCCTTTGGACAGACTTGTGAAAAATGGGGTGGTTTTTCCGTAGGAGTGTTTGTACTCAATTTCGTAGGGAGTTTTTATTATCAGCGGGTCAATTGAAAAAATTTCTGTCATTTATTTCACCTCGCCATGATTGTAGCAGTAACGTACGTACCCGTCCCTGCGTGAGAATGTATAAGACCTCTTTCCGCACCTTTCACCTGGGTCTTATCGGACCCATGGAACTTTCCAGCGACTCCCTGCAGCTGCCAGAACATTTCAACTGCCTGCATCACCCCAGTTGCTCCAACCGCATGCATTGCTCCGATCAAACCACCTGATGGATTGACCGGCAAGTCTCCGTCGATCGCAGTAACTCCTTCCTCCACAAGTTTTCCTCCTTTTCCGTATTGAGTCAGTCCTAGGTCTTCATATGTCTGTATCTCGCTGCTGGTGTAAGCATCGTGTAGTTCTATCACGTCCAGTTGTTTGAGGGGGTTTGTAATGTTGGCCTGTTTATATGCCTGTCTTGCCGATTCTCGTCCAGCCCTGAACGAGTGGACTCCCGGATATTCCAGTTTTTTATACCACTCTTTTTTCTCATGCGGTAGAAGAGGTACTCCTCCAACTGTTCTTGGCCTGTCCCCCGCTCTCATGAAATCAGTTCCTGCCCCCGTCCCCTCTATCCATATTGGGGTATCCGTAATTTTTTTTGCCACTTCTTCAGAAGCAAGGATTGCAACTGCAGCACCATCACTCATGAGGCAGATGTCCAACCTCTTCAGTGGGGTGGCCACGTAAGGAGATTTCAGAACATCGTCTACGGTGATCGGCCCCGCATCCTTCATAGCAAAAGGATTCATCTTTGGGTTTGTTTGGGCAAATCTGTTATGCTGCGCATTGTTTCTGTTCTTGACAGCTACCATTGCCATCTGTTCTTCAGTTGTTCCAAATTCTTCCATGTGCCTCTTTGCCATGAGTGCATAATAACCACTGTAGAAACCACCTATTGGGAAGTCCCAGTCAGTATCCGATGCAAGTGCAATGAATTCGTTCCCCTTGGCAGTGTTGACTTCAGACATCTTCTCGAATCCTATGACCATGGCCACATCCAGTAGGCCGGAAGCTACGTGAGCATATCCATCTCTGATAGCCAAGCCACCAGTCGCTCCTCCGCCTTCAATTCTCACCGAGGGTTTGGGGTTAAATCCAAGATAGTCCTGTATGATAGACCCAAATAGCAGTTGGTTTTCAAAATGATCCGAAAAGTAAGATACAATCGTTCCATCAATGTCATCCTTTCCAAGGTTTATGTCATTTTCAAAAAGGGCCATCCTTGCTGCCTCTGCCGCCAGTTCCTCCTGAGTCTTGTCTTTTCTGGCTTTAGAGAAGTAAGTCAGACCTCCTGCAACCATTGCGACTCTTCTAGTCAAGAAATCACCATACTGGAAAATTTTGATGCTTATTAATAGTTACTGTGACTACCCACGATATTTCAAGAATCGATTTTGGTTTCATCCAGAGAAATAGCATAAATGCGGTAGGCCAGATTGATAAAAAAGTGCAAGCGAATTCCAATCCGCAGCGTTCATTAAGGATCGGAAATACGTATCAAATAGGACATTTGTGCCTCAATCAGGTTACGTTCCTCTACAACATCTTTCTGGAAGATGAACTTGTCACCAAGAAGGTACAACCTGAACCTGTACGTGCGACTTTCTTGGGAACCACTGAGTGATATGCAGTTCCCGTCCTTAGAGCCCTTGGCGATGAAATTTGCCTGTCTAAGGGTTACTTCATCTTCCATTTCAATTATCATGTCTCTGTTTATATCCCTCCCATCCTCATAACCAATGGCGGTGATGGTCACCGTAACTGGGTCTTTGATTTCCATAATCTCAGTGTATTCCCTGCTGTGAACATCATTGTCCGCCGTTATCACTACGTCCCTCGCCATCCACTTTCCGCTCAGGAATCTTATTATCTTATTGGGTTCCGTGATTTTCTCATTCATGATTATCCCTTACTCATATCACGATTCCGTAATAACATTCGGTTCTCTCACCGGCAGACTCGCAATTTGCGGTAAACTGCATAAAATGAAAGGAGAATTACTTCCGCTCCCCCGATGGAGAAACTTCTTACGTCTGGATTAAAATGCAGCCGGCCATCTACCATTTTTTATATGATCTACTTGGATGCTGCCGGTCGGAGTTGCTTGTCCTGCCGCCTTCTCTGGATCTACCTGACTTATTGTGCAGCTTGTTCCTAACAACCTTGTCACCATAACCGCCCCGAGTCTCTGCATTACCAGTCTCATTCCTCTGCCTTTCATGGTTCCTTGCCAGACTGTCAGCAATCTCAAGTGATACCTTCCTGTTTATCTCGCCGTCGAGTTCTATCTGCTTGATTCTTATCTTTGCTGATTGCTCTATCTGCCTGATAAGGCCCACATCTTCTGGAGAAACAATTGAGAAAGCTGCACCATCCGCACCCATCCTGGCAGACCTTCCAACCCTATGCACGTATACAAATGGTTCAGATGGAGTATCATAATTAATTACGTGTGAGACCCCTTTCACATCGAGTCCTCTTGCCGCAACATTTGTTGCAACCATGAACTGCGCATTTCTCCTGAATTCCTCAAGTGCCCTTTCTCTTTGGGATTGTTTCAGGTCCCCGTGCATCACTGTTGCCTTATAGCCCTGCCTTACCAGAGTATCATAAAGATAATCTGCGTTACGTTTGGTGTCTGAGAAAATTATGGATTTCCTGGGCTTGAATTCGCTTATGTAAGTGATAAGGGTTGCTATTTTGGCCGAACGCTTCGACATTGCATATTCGTGCGATATGGAGGTGACTGTCAGTTCCTTGTCCCTGCTTATGTTTAGGTATTTGGGATCCTTCATGTATTTCCTGGAAAGTTTGGACAATCGTTCTGAAATGGTTGCAGAGAATAGCATCGTCTGCTTATCCTTGGGCATGACAGACATTATGTATTCCATATCCTCCACGAATCCCATGTCCAACATTACGTCAGCTTCGTCCAGAATGAGGATTCCAGCACGATTCACCTTGAGCTCTCCTCTTTCCATGAAGTCTATAATCCTTCCGGGAGTTCCGACTATTATGTTTGGCAGCCTCCGTAATGAATCTATCTGGGGGGTCATAGATGCACCCCCATAAATCAATGCGCCTTTGATCTTTGAGCCCGCAGTCAGTTTCTTGACCAAGTCAAAGACCTGTATTGCAAGTTCCCTCGTAGGGACGACAACTATTGCTCCCATCGCGTCTCCCGGCTTGAGCATCTGTATCGTAGGAATCAGGAATGCACCTGTCTTCCCCGTCCCTGACTTGGAGTTCACAACGATATCATCACCAGCTAGAGCCAGTGGCATTGTCCTTTCCTGAACCTCTGTTGGTTTGTTGAAACTGATTTTGCTCAGATTCTCCAAGAGGTCCTTCCTCAAATCAAATTCTTTAAATGTCTTCATTCTTATTCACGTTTAAATAAAAATCAGAATACCTTCAGTAAACCCACTTTTATTTCCTTGCCTATAGTGCGAACAACTATTTAAGAAACGGTCAATCATTTCACCAGAACTTCCGTCTTGACAGAAAGATGTGAGTTACCTGTCCGGTCAATAACACAAATCAATCATATGGGAACGCTTCTAATGATGAGATTCTATCAATTTGCATCGGATGGATAAATATCGGAACGCCACAAAGTTCTACTTTGAATCAGTAGTAATAATACTCTCCAGCTTTTTGCTGTTCATTGTCCATTCTGGAACCAGGCTTATTTATCCTGGGACGTTTACTGTTTTCATCTCGCCTGAAAGTAATGTTAAGATTCTTCAGGAACATATTCATCCCATCCTTCATATCCAGGGGCCCCGCGGTCTCGCCAGTCACTCCACCCTTCCCTGAAAATACCATCAGGGATGTGGAGATGAGGTCTATGAAATAGATGTCATGGTCTACAACAAGGACGGTATTCATGCTGTTCTCCGCGAATCTTTTAAGCATCCTTGCGACTATCATTCTCTGATCCGCGTCCAGGTATGCCGATGGTTCGTCCAACACATAGAGGTTAGCATCCTTTCCCAAGGTCCTGGCAATATAGACCTTCTGGAGATCCCCCCCTGAAAGGTCTGAAACCTGCGTTTCTCCTATAGATTCTATATTGAGTGGTTTCATGACCTCATTCTTGAAACTGCTCTCAGATACCCTGTCCCCCAGGGTTTCTTCAAGAAACTCAAGAACAGGGACATTGAAATCTGAATCAGGGCTCTGGGGCTTATAAGAAGTTTTGACTGAATTCGAAATAGACCCCTCGTCCGGGGACAGTTCATCTGCCATTATTTTTACGAACGTTGATTTGCCGGTAGCATTTGGTCCAATTACCCCGACCACCTGTCCTTTCCTCAGCACTCCCTCATTGATCTTGAGGGAGAATTCCCCAAATGATTTTTTCATGGTAGACCAGGTTACGATGGGCTGGATACTATGGTCAATTTCAGCTGGTTTCTTAAGGAATTTAATCTCATAATCCCTGAATTTTATATTTTCCTGTTTTATATACCCTTCAAGATACGTGTTAATTGCTACCCTCGAAGAGTATGAGTTGCTCACTATTCCATATGCTCTGGACTCACCATAGGTAAGGTAGATAAAATCAGTCATGAAATCCAGAATTGCAAGATCGTGCTCAACGACTACCACCTTCTTTCTTTCAGAAAGATTGCGGAGAACCCTTGCGATTCTGAGCCTCTGGGAAATATCAAGATAGGAAGAAGGTTCATCAAAGAAATAGACGTCCACATCTTTCAGAAGGGCCGCAGCAATTGAGACTGCCTGCAACTCCCCACCTGAAAGTTTCTTGACATCTTTGTCCATAATTCCTCCAACACCGATGTCCGATAGAATCTGCATTACTGAATCGCCATACTGGCTCAAGAGATCTTTGACGCTTCCCGTGAAGTATTTCGGGATCAGGTCCACGTACTGTGGCTTCAGCGTCACATTAATCTTTCCTGAATACAGATTCCTGAAATAATCACCAAGGTATGTTCCCTTGTAATGGTCAACAACATTCTCTTTTGAACCATCCGAAGATGCGAAATTTGGGATCACAGTCCCGGTGAGTATGTTCATTACAGTTGTCTTCCCTGTCCCGTTCTGTCCAAGGAGACCTATAATTCCTTTGACTTCAAGAGAAGGCAAACCATATAGAGCGAACCCATTCTCTCCATATCTGTGGACTTCTTCACCCTCCTCCCTTTCCGGTATCCCGAGTATTTTAATTGCTTCATAGGGGCATCTGTGAGCGCAAATACCGCATCCTAAGCAAAGTTCTTCATGAATTGCAGGATAGCCATCTTCCCTGAAATCCACGGTCATTATGTCATTTCTCACCGGGGGGCAATAATACTGGCATTCCTGTCGACATTTCTTAAAGTGGCATTTATCGAAATCAACGACTGCAATATGCATTGGTCACTCCCTGATTTTCCAAAAACCCTCAGGAAGCTCATCATAAACAAGTGCTTCTTGTGGGATACTTTCCACATAATTATATCCATTGGAAATAGCCAGTTTCCTCACGTTTTCTGGTTTTATTAACCAGTAATGAATTCTCCACTCCCTTCCATCAAAAAGGGTAGTTTCCTCTCTTTCAGTATCCAGTATACCCAGATCCTCAAGCATGTAGAACGCGTCCCTATCCTCTGGTTCAAGCATATTATCTATGACGTATCTGCTATACCCGAAGAAATTGAGAACGTGAAATGCTATGTCATATGCTTCCTGCTCACTCATCCTCTTGCTTTGTCTGCTCATACCATTTGAAATAGCCTTGGCCATTAGTTCAACCGTAATAGGTCCATCGTACACTACGTTATCCATTGATGTCATTGGAATTCACTTTGAGCGCACATGTCAATACAAAAAAGTAAATAAACCCTCTTATTACTTCCCATTTTAGGATTTCTTTTTTGCATGTTTTATATTTCCAGTGATTTCGTTCCTGATCACTTCATTTTCATTGACCTGTTTTCACATTAGTTAGAGTTAAGAAAAATATATTACATTAGAAATCTTTTTGGAACCATGGTAGAATTTGACAGTGAGATGGTGGTTAGATTTCAGGATATACGGTCCCCAGTCAGCTACCTTTCAAAAGTTTACGGCTTTGATGGACTGCTGAACTTCTATAGGAATGGTAAGAGAACAGAAACCAGCGTTACCTATCTTCGGGAAGGGAAAACGATGGACGACCTTAGGAAAGCAATTAGGGCCAAGGGACTGGAACTTACTGAGAGGAAGGCGGGGGTCACGGTAAGAATATCAGAGGAATGTTACATATGCGAGATGATCGATGAACTTCTTTCCATAAAGGGAGTTTTCATTGAGATACCTGTAATTGTGAAGGAAGGCGACATCATTTTGAGACTGAAGTATTTCAACGAATATTCAGCCCAGATACAGAGAGTCATATTCAAGGATGCTGACAAGAGGGATTACTTCAGCCTTGACTATCTTGGTAAAGTGAGGAGCGACGGAGAGTGGCTTCTTGAAAATGTGAAATCTGTTGAAATGAGGAAGCTAGTGTTCTACGTAATTCCTCAAAATTCTTTTACTTTGGGGATTACGAAAAAAACAAAGGACCTGAAAGTAGATGTTGCAACCAGATATGTCGACATATCTGGTTTCCTTGAAGTGTTTTATGAAGTAGAAGGGGATGCCACCGAATGGGAAAGAACGCTCGAAAAAGTTGCTCCAGAATTCTTGAAAATTAAGAGGCCAAGTTCTGCGAATAAGGTCTTTTTTGCAAGGATACCAGAGCAAGGCATCCTCATTGATCCGTACAAGACGACTGATTTGGACCTGCCATTCAGCTATGAACTGGAGATGAAAGGGGATCGTGCGAAGGTTTCGATGGTCTTCGAAAAGAATACGCTTGATTCATTCTTCAAGTCCATCTCAAGAGTGAAGCCAGAAGAGTTTGAGGCATCAGAACTGGAGATCAAATCAGTAGAAAGATTCCCATAATCTTTCTATTTACATTTTTTAAGGTCTCAATTATCCAGCCACGAAAAGTTTATCAACATTTAAACCCGGAGAAAAGGAAGTCAGCTGCAGTTAAAGTGGGCACTTGCCACTTGCTGTCGTTTGCAGCCCCACTATTCAATGGAGTCACTCTTAAGGTAATCACAAACCTGAGGGGAACGCAGTAAATGTAAGTGCGGCAAGTAATTTTGTACCGTAGGATGAATTTCCGAATACACAGTATTTATAACAATTCATATAGGAAAAACACATTCCGATTACAGTAAACGCTTGATTTAAGGAAGAATCTATCAATGTGCTTAGTGATGCCTTAGTGAATTAAAAAGACGACCTGAAGGATGATCCCAAGTATATCCTGCGTCAATTCACAGAATTGTAATACGTTTGCCAATAATGCTTCTCTTAGGATATTAGAACCTGGATGGACCTACAGGATTCGATTGGAAAATTATCTTCCTGGATTTGAAATTTTTATCTGGACTAGGCTTTGTTAGGTATTAGGATTTTATTCTATATATAACTGACTCCTTATTAAAAAATTCTCCCGCTCACTGGAAATATTGTTATAGAATGCTCCAATGACGTATGAGAGTATGAGAGCATGATAACTAAATATAATATTAACCTAGATGTTGATTTCAAGGGTCTTTCTTATACGGGGTTAGAAACTATTTCAGGCGAATTTGTGAATGGAATTGATCTCGACTTCGACGGACTGAATATTATGAAGGTGTTTGGAGGCACAAATAATCTCCAGTATGAAATCAAAGAAGGAAAATTAAAAATTGGTAAAACATCCCTGAATGAAATAACCATAGAATTTGGAGGAAGAATATCAGAAAAATCTCTTATGGGAATTCACAAGAGTACCTATGGGGACGGATACATCGTAACCACCCAAATGGAGCCAACTGGTGCCAGATCCGTATTCCCATGCGTAGACAATCCATCTGCCAAGGCCAATTTCAACTTAGAGATCAAAGTCAACGATGATGTCGAGGTCATATCCAACACCTCTCCACTGAAAGCGGAAAGGGGGGAAAGGAGCTCCCATTTCATTTTCAAGGAAACACCAAAGATGTCGACATATCTCATCTATATTGGAATAGGAAAATTTGAACGGATTAAGAAAAATCATCACGGCAAGGAACTGTCTGTTGTCACAACCCCAGGCAAATCAGAGCAGGGAAGGTATGCATTGGACCTCCTGGCTAAAATAATGGATGAGTATGAAGAATATTACGAGATAAAATATCCTCTCGACAAGATGGATCTTATAGCTGTGCCACAATTTGGCGCAGGTGCAATGGAGAATTGGGGAGCGATAACTTTCAGAGAATTTGCATTACTCGTAAATGAATCCACGAGTCTTTCATTCAAGAAGGAAGTTGGAAAGACTCTATCCCACGAAATGGCTCATCAGTGGTTTGGGAACCTGGTAACGATGGAGTGGTGGGATGACCTCTGGCTCAATGAAAGTTTTGCGACATTTGTAGGGAATAAGATTCTGGGCAGAATCGAGAACGGATGGAAGGTATGGGAGGAATTTTTGAGTGAAAGCACTCTCCCTTCAATGAAAAAAGATTCCCTGCTTTCCACACACCCAATAAGGGTCAAAGTGAATGAACCATCACAGATAGCAGAAATATTCGATTCCATAAGTTACGGAAAAGGGGCATCAATTCTAAGGATGATTGAGGATTTTATGGGGGAGGACAACTTCAGGAAAGGTGTCATAAAGTACCTGAAAGATCACGCATACTCAAATGCAAAGGCTGAGGACCTATGGAATTCACTTGCGGAGACGAGTGAATATGATATTGTCAAGATTATGAAAACATGGCTTGAAAAGGGTGGTCTCCCTTACCTGACCATTGAAAAGAAGAACGGGAAAATGATCGCACGGCAGAAGAAATTCACTCTATTGGACAATAATGACGATTTCCTCTGGGAAATTCCACTTGTAGTCAGTACTGGAGAAGGCAAGAAAAAACTCCTCCTCAATGAAGAGACATTATCACTGCCTTCAACTGGGAATTTGCTGATAAATCCCAATGGGACCGGTTATTTCAGGGTTCTATATTCAAAGGAGGTGGAAGACGAATTACTCAATTCGTTAACCACTCCGGAACACGAGACTAGACTAATAGACGATTTCTATGCGTTCTTGCAGGCAGGGAAAATAGATCTAGCTGATTTCATGAAATCACTTGAGTCAATCCGGAGGAGTGATGAATATTCAGTCATATTCAGAACAGTGGACATTCTTGAAAATAGCAATGAAATTATTGAGGATGCAAGGCTCAGAAATTTCATACAGGAGTATGCGACCGAAAAGCTCGAGGTCGTGAAGAAATCAAAAGATGAGAATTCGTTGGTACTCAAGGAAAAATTATTCAACTTGCTCGCAGAAGTGGACGAATCCTTTAGAAGAAGGAATTCCCCCAGAGTGAAAGATTATGGGGCGGTCTCACCAGAGGAGAAATCTGCTGTCCTCATTTCAGCGGCAAAAGAAGGGTGCTGCGTGGACAAGATCAATGAACTGATCGAGAATCCACCGAACGACCTTGACCAAATAAGAGCAATGGTCGGAATGAGTCAATTGCGTAACGGTCAAGAGCTCAAGGAATTTTTAAGCAATTCTCTCCTACGTAACGAACTCCGTGGAAATTTGCTATACAGCCTCATTTATTCCACTAGAAATAAAGAATTCAGGAGATACATCTGGGACTGGATGGATGAAAACATAGAAAGTGTGTATGGCATATACAAGGGAAGCGGATCAATTTCATTTCTCATTGAAGACCTGATTGCGATCGCAGGGATTGGGAACGCATTAAGAGTTCAGGAATTTATAAGTAAAGTGGACATTCCTGAAGGAAAGAGGGCAATGAATAACGGACTTGAAAGACTTGAAATCAACGAAAGACTAATCAAGAGAGTATCTGGATAGAAAGATTTTCGATTATTTTAAAATCATTTTTTCTCCAATACCATTATTAGGCCGATTTTTCGGAGAGGAAACATATTGAGGTCACTTGGCGGAATTGGCAATCCACACGCTTCAAATGAAGCGACGCATGCATGAAAAGGAAATAGCTATTTGTAGAGGTCGTCAATATTACCAGTCACATTACGCTAAGGATCATTTCTTCTCTCGAACAGGTCAGGAATTCGAAGGAAATGGCGATTCTAGACTGCCTCAGCAGCTAAATTCAGAGCCTTCCCTATACGGAGGAAATTAACATGGCATAGAAACCCTAACATTATTTATAAAACTTGAAGATACGAGATTGGTTGAAATGAATCTATACGAATATCAAGCAAAAGAACTGTTCAGGAAATACGGCATACCGGTGCCAAATGGGAAGTTTGCTGCTTCCACTTCAGACATCCAGTGGGAAAAGTTCCCCGTTGTTATAAAAGCACAGGTGCTGGTAGGAGGAAGAGGGAAGGCAGGTGGTATCAAATTCGCGGAAGATAAAAAAGATTTGCAGGCAAAAGCTGCTGAAATACTATCGATGTCAATCAAGGGACTCAAAGTCAGGAGCGTTTACCTTGAGGAGAAACTTGACATTGCAAAGGAATACTACGTCTCAATCACGTTAGACAGGAGCAAGAGAAAACCAATAATAATGGCAACAACCGAAGGGGGAGTTGAGATCGAGGACGTCCCAGACGATAAGATTGTCAAGTACTGGACTGACCCTGTGATAGGTTACTCTGCCTTCATAGGTAAGGAGATAAGTTTCAAGCTGAAACTTCCAGACCAGGAAGCAAAACAATTCCAGGTAATTCTTTCGAGAATGTACGATTTATACAACGATTATGATGCAGAGCTTGTGGAGATAAACCCGCTGGTAGTAACCAGGTCAGGAACCATCATAGCAGGTGATGCAAAAGTTATAGTCGATTCAGATTCCCTCTTCAGGCACAAGGACCTCGGAGAAAATGCAGCTGAGAGATCCGAACTGGAGGAAATCGCCTACAAAAGAGGGTATAGTCTTGTAGAACTGGATGGCAATATAGGAGTTATTGCAAATGGGGCAGGCCTTACAATGGGAACTCTCGACGGCCTGACACTGAAAGGGGGTAAACCCAGGAATTTCCTGGATCTGGGAGGAAGCGATGATGTGGAGAAAGTGGTTGGCGCATTCGAGATACTGAAGATGGCAAATCCAAAAGGAATACTGATTAACATATTTGGAGGAGTCACGCACTGCGATACGGTTGCGAATGGAATTATTGAAGCAAGAAAACGTGTAGGAATAGATGTACCGATCGTGACAAGGCTTTCTGGCGTTAATGAGGATCCGGGGAAAAAAATTCTGGAAGAAAATGGAATAAACTCCTATGGAGACATGATGGATGCCATAGAGGAAATAGTTAAGGTGGTGAACAAACAATGAGCATATTCGTGAACGAAAGAACAAGAATACTGGTGCAAGGGATTACAGGGCATCAGGGTTCCTTCAACACAATGCAAATGTTGAAATTCGGATCTAAAGTTGTTGCAGGTACATCTCCCGGAAAAGGAGGTACTGAGGTCAACGGAGTTAAAGTATTCAACACAGTCTCAGAGGCAATGAATGAGGAACCAAATGCGACCTTTATATCAGTAGCTGCACCATATGTAATGGATGCAGCAAAGGAGGCCATGTACAACGGGATTGACCTGATTTACATACTGACGGAAAAGGTACCATATCAAGATACCATGAAGATCGTCAGCCTTGCCAGGAAACTTGGAAAGATTGTTGTTGGCCCTAATGGACCTGGAATCACTTCACCTTTTTCCAGCAAGCTGGGTATAATGCCAAATCAGATATTCAAACGCGGCAACGTTGGTGTGATATCAAGAAGCGGAACACTGACATACGAAATAGTGAACCAGATAACGTTGGCTGGATTTGGTGAGTCTACGGTGATAGGACTCGGGGGGGATCCAGTAACCGGTCTGAATTACATTGATTGCCTGGAGAAATTCAAGAATGATGACCAAACAGAAGCTGTCGCTCTGGTTGGCGAAATTGGAGGTACTGCGGAAGAGGAAGCTGCAGAATACATTAAAGAAAAATTCAACAAGCCAGTAGTAAGCTACATAACGGGAAGGAGTGCACCGAAGGGGAAGAGGATGGGACATGCTGGTGCAATCATAACAAGAGGAAAAGGAACAGCAGACTCGAAAAT
>JAKAUZ010000080.1 GCA_021817415.1 Thermoplasmata archaeon
TGTTGTTGGGAATCTCCCTCAGTGATTCCTGGATTTCCTGCAGCATTTCCCTGACGTCTTTCAGGAAATCTGTAAGATCAACTGTTTTCTTCCCACCTGTACGGGGGACGCAAGTCACCCGTCTTCCGCCAACTTCTCTTGATCCAATTTCAAGCCTGAGGGGTACTCCCTTCTCTTCCCAGTCGTTGTACTTCCAGCCCGGTGTGTACTGGTCCCTATCATCCAGCTTTACCCTGATCGAGATCCCCCTTAATTCGCTTTCAATTGACCTGGAATATTCTATCACTCCTGGACCCGGAATCGGGACTATCACCACCTGTATAGGAGCTATCCTTGGGGGGATGATCAATCCCTTCTTATCGCCATGAATCCCAACGATCGCGCCGACAAGCCGTTCTGAAATGCCAAAAGTGGTCTGATGCACGTATTTTCTCTCTCCATTTTCGTCTGTATACCTTATGTCATAGGGAATTGAAAAATTGTTTTTATACTGATGAATAGTTGCAATCTGCAGACTCCTGCCGGAAGGGAAGAATGTGTCGACTCCTATCGTATAGTCAGCACCTGGGAATTTGTCCCAGTCGGGCCTCTTCCCCATCAGGTATGGAAGTGCCGCTTCGTCGGCTATTTTTTTCCATATCTCTATATCTTCCTGTATCTGCCTCTCCGAATCCTCAAAATCCACGTGACACGTATGTCCTTCTATGAAGTGTATTTCCCTGACGCGAATGAATGTTCGGGTCTGTTTTGTTTCATACCTGAAAGTATTCACAATCTGGTAAATCCGCAATGGAAGATCAGCGTGGTTCCTGATCCAGAGTGAGAAAATAGGGTACATTGCCGTCTCGCTTGTCGGTCTGAGAACCAATCTTTCTTCCAGAGGGCTGTCTCCACCGTGAGTTATCCAGTACACCTCATTTGAGAATCCCTTTATGTGCTCTGCTTCCTTCTTGAATTCTCCTTCCGGAATCAGGGCCGGGAAACTGACCTCGTCATAATTCATTTCATCAAAGTGGATCCTTATCTTTTCATCTATATTCCTCATCAGCTTCCAGCCGTAAGGGGGCCATATGTTGAGTCCCTTCACTGGATACCTCTTGTCTGAAAGACCCGTTTTGTCAATAATTGAATTGTACCATTCGGAAAAATTATCCTCTTCTTCTTTTTCCATCTGGAGTGTATTAAGGAGATGTATTAAATTATTAATACGCGGCGCAATGCTACGACAGTGATCTGTGGATTTGATTTGTTCAGTATGCATCTGGCTCATTTTGCTATTAATCTTTGCACCCTATAGTGTCGATGATGATATCTGCGCTAAGCTAGGGATGATATGCTATTATTAGGTTAACCCCAAGTGTGATATGGCCCGAGGTAGACTGGGAAGGTTAGCTGTACATCAAACCCCTTTTCAGACCAGTGGTAGGGTCCCCACAGCGGAGTCAGTGTTATGCCGAAGTTAAAGTGTGCAGTATAGTTGCCTGCGACATTAAAGGGGGCGCCAATGTATGGGAAACTTGTGGTCATCTTTACCGTCATAAAGTTATCCTGAGTTGAGACCGAAAACCAACCAGGTTCGGAATAGTTAAATTCCGTGCTGGTCGAATCGTTCTCTAAATATCCTGTCACGTAAGTGACGGTAATACCCATGTAGTGACCGTTGCCAGATCCCTTCTCAGAGTCCAGGAATATGAAGAAATACCAGTAGATCGTAGCCCCTCCATAGATATCATTGAATCCTGGTCCATCGAGACCTGCATTAGGACTGACTATGAGATAAGATACGTTTATCCCGCCAACTGTAGCGTTCAGGTAGGACCGAAAAGGCGAATAATTAGCGGGTTTTGATACTCCAATGCTACCGGGCTCAGTAGCTGCACTGTCCCACGTTATCAGCAGGAAAACAATGACAAGGACGACTGCGATGATGATCTTTGCTTTCTTCATCCGGAATCGTCTATATTATCGCGCTTCTTCATTTATACTTTTAGACATTGTTGCTCATGGGGATATAAATCCTGCCCGAACCAGTGTGTTTATTGTTTACGGTAGCTGACCTGCAATAGATTTTGGGGGATTTGAGCTATTGTGCAAAAGGAGATTCCCCAGCAAATTGGAACGCGAATCCTAACTGGTGGATGGTTGATGGAACGTATCTACTTCTATTCAATTTTCGGAGACGGGTTGGAGATTTCGAAGCGTGAACTCGATGAGTTTCCCAAGAAATATATTCCTTTTAGTTCAGGTTCGTCACTGGAGTTGCCTTTCGAAACTTACAGAAATGGTATCCTTGCATGGTACCATCTTGCCAATGGGAATCGCGATGAGATGCTGAAATGCATTTCTTCAATCAGCAGGATGGAAGCCACGCAGTTCATTCCTCTACACGTAATGCATGAGCTGCTATTCTATACAGATACAGATGAATCCAATGGATTTCTTGATGCACTCGGAAGGGCAGAGATCTTATACAGAGACAAGCCCAATCTTTCGGAAACCATTATACCAAGAGCCTTTATCAACGGAATGGCTGCTGAAGTCTTTGCAAGGCTTGGCCAGATGGACAAGGCGAAGGAACGCCTCTCAGCTCTCAAAAAGATGGCCACCTCACTCAACGAAAAGTGGCTCTTTGCATGTGTCTACAGGGCAGAGGCATCCATAGCAATGGCTGAAAAGAAATATGATGAATCTGAAAGAATGCTTATGAAATCAATTAACATATGGAAGGATTTGGGCACAAGATTCTTCGCCGGCAGAGACCTTCTGCTGTTGGCCTCATCACATCATGATTCTGGAAACCTCTCGGAGGCAGATAACTCGCTAAACATGGCGATGGAGATGTTCACGCAGACAGGTGCCACGATGTATGCGCAGAAGGTGCTGTCGAGGAAGGAGCTACTGAAGGCTTAAACGGGGTTTTCCGTTTATCATTTTTGCCTTTGAAAACACTCAAGCCTTCAAGAGTTCCTTCAGCCTCAGACATTTCTCGACATATGGAGAACAGTTTAGCCTGTCGAATGTGTCATACGCGCTAGTTAGTGCCTCGTTACTTCTCTCCCAATCATTGTTCTTATGGTAAAACCTCGCGAGTTCGTATGAAAGTTGAGCTCCAAATAATTCGTACCCGGCCGAGATGAAATAATCGCGTGCGCCTTTCATTAGTTCAATTGCACTCTTTATTTCTCCGAATGTTTCCTCATAAAAAGATTCTGCAGCGTTCATATAAGCAGAAATCCACTCCTTATCAAACCTCTTTGAAAAGTCACGCAAGGTATCCAGATATTTCTCGGATTTTTCCTTGTCACCCGATAGGCTGCCTGCCACTGATCCGTAATATGACATTTCCACATATCCTCTGAAAACTTCGCTGTTTAGAATCTTCTCTTTAATTTTGTTTAGTGTGTTAGCCACATAGATGAGCGTCTCTTCCAGTCTGTTCATCTCTATTAGGGTCATCGCCTTGTACGGTGACGAAAAAGTTATGAACTGGGTGGAGGAGGCTTCGTCAACCTTGTCAAATCCACGCATTGCACTGTCCCACTTTCCTCTGTATGCATCAATAATTGAATTTATTAGTAGCAGAACGAGGCTAACGTGGATTTCCGAGGTACCCTTGAACTGCTCGTCGTCCAGAACAGCCTTTAGTTCATCCCATTTCCCTTCAGGTAGAAGTACTAGCAAAGCCCTTTCAGCAGTTATTACCTGCTTATTGCTCCTCGCGCATAGGTCAAGATTGAACTTCAGACCCTTGTTGAATGACTTCTCCACCAACCCAAGGTCGTGTTCCAGGAAAAAGTACTCGTTAGCTTCAATTTCGTAGAAAGAGACAGCGGCAGTTGTAAGAAACACATCTTCGGGATTTTCGGAGGTAATTCTTACAAAGTAATCTTCAGCTTCCCTGTAAGCTGCAAAAATCCTTTCAATATCCTCTTTGTTGCTAATTTCCAGGAGTGTTGATGACTTCAATCGAAGCGCCTCCGAGAAGAGATCTTCTATTCCGCTCTTTGCTACATAATTCAGAGTTTCATCACCTATCTCCCTGGCTTCCTTAAATTCAGACCTATACCAGAATGCGACTGTTATACCATATCCCAGGCGAGGCACTATACTCCTCAACTCTGGAGCTTCCATATTTTTTCTTAGGAAGTTGACGGCGTAGTTGAGCCAGTACTTCTGCCTCTCATCCTTTCTGGTGACTATCAGTATGAGACATCTTGCAACCATTTCAGTATCTTTGATGCCTTCAAATAACCTGATTGCCTGCTCAATACTTTCGTAGTCGCTTGCCCCTGCGAAGGCGCTGTTGAAGGCCGCACTATAGAGGAGAATAGCTTTCTGTTTCCTCCCTTCCTCAGATTTGGCATAACCAGGCAGCATATCTATGATTTCAAGCGTTGACCGGTACTGTTTCGTAGCTCTTTCAAATTGGTATGAGGAGGCCCACAAGTCGGCAAGTCTCTTTCCAAACTTCAGCGCATTTTCATAGTCTCCAGCCTCCAGGAAGTGATAGGCAAGCTCCGGAAGCGCATCCTGGTCATCGTCGCCATAAAGGGAAAGCATTACTTGCGCAATTTTCCCGTGCAGTTTTTTCTTCCTGAGCATTGAGACAGAATCGAAGAAGTAACTGTATACCTGAGGGTTTCCGAAATAGAGTTTGAACTGCCCGGGTCTGGTTTTCCGCTCCATAAGTATCCTGGTCTTCTCCAGCTTTTCTATTTCGTTATAGAGGGTAGTGCTATCAATGGAATCCATCAATTTTTCCAGGACTTCTATATCAAATTCCTGGCCTATGACAGAAGAAACAGAAAGTATTTCTTTGCTCTTTTCACCTATGCTGGACAGCCTCTCTCTTATGATGCCCTTGACTGAGGAAGGTATTCCAATTTCATCTATCGGCTTCCGGTCCCAGCTCCCAGAGTCCTTCCTGAATATCATCTTCTTTTCTATCAGCAACTTCAGGACCTCCTCAACATACAGGGGATTCCCCTTGGTCCTGGAGTATATGAAATTTGTAAACTCGTCAGTAATATTCCTCTTATCTTCGTTTAGCTGACTAGCTATCAGCTCTGCGGTCTGATCTTTGTCAAGGTTGTGCAGCCGTATGGAAGTGATCCTTCTGTTGCCAACAATTTTTTCCAGAATCGGATTTTCCAAATCATCAGTGGGAATGGAGGTCATGAGAAGGAACATGTTGATGTTCTTTACATTTTCAAGGAGATAACTGATAGTGCCCAATGACGCATAATCAGCATAATTCAAGTCGTCCAGTTCAAGGAGAACTGGCATTTCTTTTCCCATGTTTTTCATTATTTCATATATTCCTTCCTGAAATCTTAGAGCAGCTTCATTAGGGTCCTGACCGGACAGGTCGCTTATTCTTCCAAGTTTCCCTGCAATTTCTGGTAGGACTTTTGCGGCAACATCTCCATAGTTCCCACACACTTTGTATATCAACTGCTGTGGTGCTTCGAAGAGGAATTCCCTGAAAACGTCCGACAGGATATAATTTGGAGTGGAACTCCTGTTCTCCTTCCCCTTGATCATTATGACCTTCAATCCTCTCAACAGTCCATAGTCGATTATTTCCTCACACAATCTTGTTTTTCCCTGTCCAGGATCACCTATGACCATTACTGCCTTCCCCTCACCCATAAGGACAGAATCGATGGCTCCCTTGAGTAAAGATACTTCTGGCTCTACTCCTATGAGTGAGGAACTCCTTATTTGGGAACTTGAAATGGAGCCTTTCTTAAGCGAAATGTTATCCGATGACCTTTCAGATTTCATCACTCTTTCTGGAACACTCATTAGATCCTCTATTCCTTTTATTGCTTCTACCAGTTTGCCCGCGTCCTGAAACCTTTCTAAAGGATTCTTCCTAAGAAGCTTCATTACAACAGAATCAAGTTGCTTTGGAATGCCTTCATTTATTGAAGATGGAGGGGGAGGGTAGTCATGAATGTGATTGTAGATTAGTTGAATGCTGTCTGTAGCGGAAAATGGAGGAGTCCCAGTACACATAAAATATATGACACATCCAAGGGAATATAAGTCAGACCTCGCATCGACATTCTTACCAAGAGCGCTTTCGGGCGAAATGTAAGCTGGAGTACCGACGATGGTTCCTGCATGGGTAAGGCTAGGTGAGTCAAATGCCTTTGCTAGACCAAAGTCCATTATCTTCGGTATGCCATCCTTTGTCATCATTATATTTTCTGGCTTTATGTCTCGATGAATAACACCCCTTTCATGAGCGTATTCAAGTGCCTCTGCAACCGATATCGTTATTCTGATAACCTCATTGACTGAAAGTCCTTTCTTACTTCTGGCTACGTATTCCAGTAGATTGTCTCCATCCACAAACTCCATCACCATGTAAAATCTGTCACCGTCTTTCTGCATGTCATAGATTGCAACCATGTTCTGGTGAGACATCTTTGCAGTAGTTTCCGCTTCCCTCCGGATTCTAGAATAGGAATCACCTTCAGTTACATCCCCTTTAATAAGCTTGATTGCTACAACCCTGTTAAGATTGTTATCTAGACACTTAAACACGATACCTTTGCCTCCTTCTCCTAACTTTTTTAGAATTTTATACCTTCCATTCTGGAAGCTTTCAGGAGCATTTGAAATGTCTTTCACCCCGATTAATTATTTCAATTATTCTTCATTTATAAGCATTTTGTTTTACTCTTCCTTAGGGCGTGAATGAAGATCCTAGAATGGGAAATTGGAGTAAATCTGAACTAATTTTCTCTAATGTAGCTCAATATGGATTTGAAGAATTAGGTACTAATTTTCGTGGAACTGAATTTGACGTAATTCTGGCAATGCCGTACTGGGGCTTTTATATTTAAAACATTTAAGACTATTCAATGTACAATTAATTCTTAATCTCTTGTCTTTTACGTAAAGGTAGTTGTTGCAATTTATGGTAGGCAACGATATATGTCCCTTGTTATGTATACTAGATTTACTTTGCACTCCGAATCTATCCCTAAAATGATCCTAAAATGATAGCAGTATCTGTGTCAATTTTTTGCGTTAAGAGGTTTCAGAGTTCAAAGGAATCTCATATTGCAATCATTAGCATTTCCATTCCATGCATGTTAGAATTCTTCCTCCATACAGGTTCTTCTTGGAGCCTGGGCTGTTTAAACTTGTCGCATAGACAGTTAAATGCAACCTCAATTTCTAATTTGGCAGCCTGACCCCCTAGACAGTAGTATATTCCTGCACTGAACGAAAGATGTTTATGCTCCTTTCTTGCTATATTGAGTTCATTTGGGCTCTCGAACACCCTAGGGTCCCTGTTCGCTGACCCTGTAACTGCTGTCGCAACTGATCCTTTTGGCAGCAGCTTACCTGAGAATTTAGCATCCTTTTAAAGAGCCCTAGACACCCTCTGCACCGGTGGATCATACCTCAGGAAATCCTCAACTGCTGATTTCAAGAGGGACTTGTCTTCTCTTAACATTTCAAATTGTTCCCTATTCCTGATGAACGCGAAGAAGCCATTTCCGATGTGAGATAAGGTAAAACTATCCATACAAACACAATGCATAAGTGATTCGATATGGAATCCTGACTAAGAACGTCTTTTCGACACCCCTGCACGCTTCGCTTAGATAATTCCGAAAAAATATATTTATCTACGATGTAAAATTTCTTCCCTATAGCAAGTTATTTGTGGGATTTGACGTTTTGGTTCTGTGGAATTGACTAATGGAGAAAAAAGGGTAATAAAGTACCTGAGGGGAAAGGATTACGTGGACACTGAAGACCTTTTCAAGGTAATGGACAGGAATGAAGTAGCTAGCTCAATTTCATGGCTCAAGGAGAAAAAATTGGTAAATGTAAACGAGAAACCGATCAAATTTTACACCATTGGCAATGAGGGGAAAGCAGTCCTGAAAAGGGGTTTGCCAGAGGAAAACCTGCTGAAATATTATGACCAGAACGTCAGAAGCCTTCAGGAACTTGAGAGAATACTTGCCGACGACCTCAGGTATGGCCTTGCACAGGTATTCAAGTTCGGCGGGCGGATTGAGGATGGTAAGTTGAGAATAGGGGATGTGGAAGGCCTGAGAAGGAGCATCTCTTCAATCAATGAAATCCTCCTGAGGGCACAGAACGGAATTATTGACGAGGCAGAAGCATCAGGACTCAAGCAGAGAAAAGGCTTCCTTAATGAGAAAACAAAAATGGAAAGGACAGTCAGACTGACCGACCTGGCCAAATCCATTACAGATGCAGAACTGGAAGAAAGCGGGGAGATCAATCAGATAGATCCTTCCATAATTGAAAATTTTGATGGAAACATGCGTCTGAGACCGTATGATGTCAGCATGTATGCTCCCCGCTACCTCCCGGGGAAAATACATCCCCTCTCGGAGTTTATTTCGAATGTTAGGGAGGTCATGCTTGAGATGGGCTTTCACGAGCTCAAGGGGAACATTGTGGAGAGCGCATTCTGGGATATGGATATGTTGTTCATCCCACAAGATCACCCTGCTAGAGACATGCAGGACACTTTCTACGTTGAAGGGAGGGCAAATCTCAGGAGTGATATGACTAGAAAGGTCAAAAAGGTTCATGAAAGGGGGATTCGAGGATCAATAGGGTGGCAGTATGAATGGTCTGAGGAGGAGGCCTCTAAATTGCTTCTGAGGACCCACACCACCCCTAACACGATCAGGTACCTTGTCGAGAATCCGGGGGAGAAATGCAAGATCTTCTCTGTTGAGAAGATATTCAGAAGGGAGAACGTTGATTCCAAGCATCTGGCAGAATTCACGCAAGTAGAAGGGGTGATAGCAGGGAATCGGGTGACCTTTGGGGTTCTGATGAGCACGCTCAAGGAATTCTACCATAGAATTGGGGTTGACGATATATGGTTTAAGCCAAGCTATTTTCCCTATACTGAGCCGTCACTGGAAGTGCATGGGAAGTGGATGGACAAGGACATGGAGCTTGGAGGTGCAGGTATGTACCGTCCAGAGGTGCTGAAACCGTGGGGAATTAAGTATAATGTTGCAGCGTGGGGGCTTGGACTTGAGAGATTGCTGATGATGGTCTTGAATTTCGACGACATCAGGGACATTTACAAGAACGATCTATCATTCCTGAAGGAAAGGAAATTACTAAAGGATGTTCTCTAGTTTCTTCTGTACCCCTGCCTTTTCTCTCCTCAGATCGAACTTTTCAACGACAATCTCGGTCGCGATCCGGAGTGCAAGTTCAGGGAATTCTTCATTTGGGATGTAAGCATCAGAATCTGCAGTCAGCCTCAGTTCCTTTGCATCTAGCTTTTCTAGGAGCTTCTTCCTCTCTTTCTTGTCTAGTTTCTTTCCTTTTACATCCCAGGTGACTCCAGCCTTTTCCAGTTCAGACCGGAAAATTGGCCTGTCGAATATCTTGTATAAAAGATATAAAGTCTGGGGACCTCTCTTCTCGTCAGGTTCTTGCGATAACTTGATCCGTACAGTGTCATATATCGTCGTGTCTTCCCTCTTGTTCATGAAGTATAATTTTGAGGGCTTTTGGTACTTCTCCTTCAGAACTCCAAAGTCAGCCATGGCCCACAAGTATCCAGTAAGGGACAACCTGTGTATTTTTGATTCCTCTTCCATATTGACTTCCTTGTAAATCTCTGAAATAGATTTGCCATCTCCTCTCAGGATGTCGGTTATTCTGTCTTTAAGCTGCATTCCCCTGAGATTTCCATTTGCCATTACAAATCTACCATTCTCTGTTGCAACTTTTTCTGAACTTGTGGCAGCGTGGTGTACTCCATTTCCTCTTCCGGTAGCCTATGTGGTTCAAACGGTCCATTTCTCCTCATGTAATCCGTAATTTTCAGGGCTAGGTCTCTTGTCCTATCAAAGGCTCTTTCACCAAGAAGATCTGCAGGACCAATCAGTTTACCCTCTGAAAGTTGAAATCCGAGGCCAATAACCCTTGGAGGGCCATCAAATCGTGATGGTACTGCATCCTCAACAGATACTGGCATTAATGGGCCGTTGTGGCTTCCTCTCATCCAGCCCGACACCAGGTGTGGATAAGAAAATGCCTCCAGGATTTCTCCCATGGCAGGAAGGCCAGACTGTCCTCTGACAATACCCACTGGATCGTCTTTGCCTACATATTTGCCTGCGATTTCGTGGAGCTTGTCAGTGCTAATGACAGCTACTGGCTCGTGGGGCATATTCTTGTTGCTTTCAGAAGGGTAGACCCTCTTTACAATATATCTCCCCTTGGACCCTATCAGTGCCAGGAGATCATATATTTCTCCAGGGGTCTTTAGGAATACCTTCTTGTGCGCGATAACGTCCCACACCTCGAATTGAAATCCATCGTGCATGTTAGGGTCAATTATCAATCCGGGTGTGTTGAAAGGGTCTGCAAACATCTTGTAAATTGGAAGATTAAATGCCCCCGGTTCCGTCTTATCCATCATGAAAACTGCTATTGGTTCACTCTTCCTCTCCTCTATCTCCATCTCAGCAACCCCAGGACCCATTCCTTTGAGATTCCCTGAGAATGAGTCCTTCAAAAGATCCTGTCCAGCGCCATACAGTTTGTATTTTTTAGCAACTTCCGTAGCCTTGACAAAAGCTTCCCACGCGAGACCATGTACGTATGAAGAATTCTCCCCCTCCTTGTGAGTCATAATCAGATTCAAATCGTCACCAACGGCAGTCACGTGATAATCTATTAATTTCCCAGAATTCTTGGCATTATCCAGAATAATTCCTGCCGTAGCCTTCAAATCGGGGTGGACTCTTGAATGGCCTGCCAATCCGCCGACGTCAGCTTTAATGACGCTTACAGTAATTTTCATAGTGTGTTCACCTTTTCACTGGATATTGGTTTTGCATTACTTAATCTTAATGGTGCATTAGCCAGAGACATTGAATTAATCCTAAGAATTAGCTCTATTAAAATATTGCGTTTAACTTATACGGTGATACCGAAAACAGCTATCGCCAGTAAGTCTTACTGCAGGAATGCTCACCCAGGTGGATCTTGCGGGTAAACAGTTATGTGCTCCAATCTGGAATGTTTGAATTCATCTGACTTTAGGCTGGTGCAGAAAGTATATGTTTGAATGGTCTTATTTACCTTGATGTGCCTTTTCCATTTCCTGGTGCAGATGGCCTAGAGGCAAAGTGATAGCATATACCCTAAAATTTGAGTCACCACCTGTCCCTCCTTGAACTTTCAAGGTGGCAAGATTAAAATGGCGACAGCAGGGTTTAAAGGGACTCTCTCAAACACATTTTAGCAGACAAGAAAAAACTGATATTAAGACCATCTACCAGAAATTTTCCTCAGCAGATTCCTAGAATTCTTCACTTTATGGCAAGTTGAATATGGCGGACGGGCATCACTAAAATTACCCGGAAACAGTTGGAGGGATGATCTGGTACTGGAGATGTAAAGCAGAATGTCAGGGTTCAGGGATTAATCGCCTTTTTTATCTTTTTAATTATATTTTTGATCCCTTGCTCCTCTGTCAGTTCACCACTGACAATTTCTTTGGCTATTTTCTCAATTTCTTCTTCCATGCCCAGTATGATTGCGGTCATTTCCTGTTTCAATTTTTCCCTTTCGCGTTCAATCTTTTCTTGTATCCCATTTTCTTTGTTTTCCTTTTCCTTTGTTATGGCTGTTCCCAGTTCATCTATTCCCGTTCCATTCATTGAGGAAACTTTAAAAAATTTGTGCCTCTTCGCAGTGTCTGGGATACTCAGTATCTCCATCAATTCTTTTTCAGAGATTATGACGTCAGGCTTGTCTGCCTTGTTCAGGACGATGAAGTCACCTATCTCCATTTGGCCCGCTTTCATGGCCTGTACCTGGTCCCCTGTTCCAGGGGCGAGGACAAGGACGATTTTGTCCGCAAAATATAGTATGTCTGTTTCATCCTGGCCAGCACCAACGGACTCTACTATTATCATGCTGAAACCGACGAAGGAAAGAAGATTCAAAGTGTCACCTATGGCCAGATTGAGTCCCCCTCGGTTTCCCCTCGTAGCCATGCTTCTTACATAGACATCTGTTTCGCTGGACAATCTCAGTCTGTTTCCAAGCAAGGAGCCTCCACTGAAGGGGCTGGTTGCATCTATCATTATTACTGCTAATTTTTCTTTATTTTCAAAAAAATCAACAAGTCGTGAAATAAGGGAACTCTTGCCGACTCCAGGAGGGCCGGTGATTCCCACTATGAAGGCCTTTTTTTCGTTCTTCTCAATCAGGGACCTGATTGCTTCAGACTCTCCGTTTCTATTTTCCAATATTGTGATGAGCCTTCCAATGGCACGTCTGTCTCCTTTTTTTGCTGATTTTATTAAGTAATCGATCCCTTGCATCGACGGATGATTCTATTATTCATAATCTACTTTTTCAATTTTTCCTGAACCTTCTTGAATGATTTTAAAGGGAGCAGAGCACAGTTCAATCGTCCTGGACTGATCGGGACTGGGAATTCTGAAACGTACTTGTCTGGATCTGTCCCGACCACCTCTTCGACTGTTTTCCCTCTAGCAGATTCACAGAATAGATCGCTTGAGACCATTGAGATTATGCATCCATTCCCCTCAAAACCTATGTCCTTGACTTTACCATCCTCTATTTCGATGTAGAAATGGATATGGTCACCGCAAGTGGTGGAGGATTCTTCCAGGGAGATATTGTATTTTCCTGGCTTCCCATAAAACCTTGGATTCTGGTAACGCTCCATTACTTCGTCATTGTACACCGATATCACCCAATTTTGATGCTAAAATTTCTGCATCCTCGAAGTCGTTGTAAACATAAAAAGAGGCCCTTGCCGTGCCAGTCACTTTCAATGTCCTCATCAATGGTTGGGCGCAGTGGTGCCCTGACCTTACGTACACGTTTGAATCGTCAAGGAATGAGGCGATATCATGAGAGTGGATGAAGTCGTCGAGTCTTATGCCCTCATTCTTGGCTTTTCTTAGCAGCTGGGAATTCTTGACGTTGAATGCCACTACCCCCCCTCTTTTCTCCGCTTCATTAGGTCCATAAACAGTGATGTTTTTGTTGTCAGCAAATTTCAGCATCAGGTACTTTGTAAGCTGCTTCTCATGAGTCCTGACATTATCCATTCCCAGGTCCTGTAGATAATCTATTGCCGCAGAAAGTCCCACTGCACCCTCCACATTCGGCGTTCCTGCCTCAAACTTGATTGGGCTGTCTTCAAATGAGACCTTGTGGAAATCTACGTCTTTGATCATCTCCCCTCCTCTCAAGAACGGTTGGAGATTTTCAAGGTTTTCTCTCTTGCCGTACAGGACACCAATACCGAGAGGTCCAAGCATCTTGTGCCCCGAGAACGCTACGTAGTCAAAATTCTCGTTAACCCTGAAGGGCATGTGCGGAACTGACTGCGCTGCATCAACAATGAATATAGAGCCATTCTCTTTTGCCAGACTGGAAAGCTCATCGATTGGATTAATCGTCCCAAGTACATTGGATTGATGAACTATGGAAACTATCCTAGTCTCCTTTTTCAGTTTCTTCTTGAAATCTTCAATGTCCAGGTAACCATTTGAATCAATTTTGGCATAATCGAGGAGAATCCCCTTCTCCTCAAGTCTCATCCATGGCAGAATATTGCTGTGGTGTTCCATTTCGCTTATCAATATTCTGTCCCCCTTCTTCATTGAACTTTCAAGCGTGTATGAGAGTAGATTCAGACTTTCAGTCGTATTACGTGTGAATACGATTTCCTCCTGTTTCGCCCCTATGAAATCTCCTACGTTTTTCCTTGCATTTTCGTATAGGTCCGTGGCCTCCGCTGCAAGCTTGTAGACAGAGCGATGGACGTTTGCGTTGTAATTCTCATAATAATCAACTATTGCGTCTATCACTTTCCTCGGTTTCTGCGTTGTAGCGGTTGAATCCAGGTAGACTATCCTTTTTCCATTCACTTCTCTGTTCAAAATGGGAAAATCTTCCCTGATGGTTCGAACATCATACATTCCCTACCACGTCTTTCACAATGTCGAGATACCTATTAGATATATCTTCAGGGAGGGGTCCTATTATGGGACTTATGAATCCCTCGATCACTAGTTCTTTTGCCCTCTTCAGGTCCATCCCTCTGCTCATCAGATACATTAACTCCTCCTCCGAAATATTAGACACCGTTTCACCGTGCTTGGCCCTGACTTCCCCATTGTAGATTTCCAGGACAGGGAGTGCATTCCCCTTCGCCTCCTTGGAAAGCAGCAACAGGTTCGCCATCAGGAATGATTCAGTTGAGAGTGCCTTCTCATTGATGTTGATGTACCCCCTGAATATTATTGAAGATTTCCCACCAAGTATTCCCTTGAATGAAGTGTCATTCTTGCCGTGGGGTGCGAGATGGAGTGTGTAAACCTCCAGGTCATGGTGTTCATCTTTTTTTCCAAGTGATGCGCCATAATAATTAGACTCAGCATATTCACCCTCCTGTATTATTCTGAACCTTGTGACATTCTTCCTGCCAGGGATGCTCAGATGATATATTCTGAGTCTTGAATATCTGGACATTACTATGGTTCTCTCAACGTAGTCCAGGGGGGAACTGCTCGCATCATCAAGGAAATAATAATCCAGGGCAGAATTCTCCCCCAACCTGATAACCGTTCCCTGGGAAATGGAGGAATTGCCAGTTATTATCAGGTTCTCAAGAATCTTGGAGGAGGAGTTCTTTCCGACTCTGTAAAGATTTCTTGCATTGAAATCTGTGTCTGCAGTGTTCAGTATGTTTATTACACTTTCACTTTCATAATTTTCCGGTATCTCTACAAAGGAGCCATCCTGGAAATATCCCTGGTTTATTGCGCTCATCTTGTCGTAAGGTTGGGTGAACAGTTCCTCCTCTTTCATCCAGCCGTTCTTCAGTGCTTCGTCTATGGATGCAAACCTGATCTTACCCCTTGATAGATATCTGCATGGTGAGCCGTTATGGGTAGTAATATTGAGCTGCATTCCTGCGCAGCCTGTTTTGGTTGTTCTGAGCAAGGGAAGAATTTCGTCCTCCTTGATCGAAGTGTAATATCGCATTGATGGAGAGTCGGGTTCCCCCTGCAGCGAAAGTTTCTCCGACAGTTTCCTATTTTCCTGGGCAATTGACTGAATGCTCATCCAACGGCACCCATCTTGCTCATTTCAAGCCTTATTAGCTTGTTGAATTCTATTGAATATTCCAGTGGTATTTCCTTCAGGACGTCATCGAGGAAGCCCAGTACTATAAGTGATCTCGAGTCCTCCTCCCTTATGCCTCTGCTCATGAGGTAGTTCACCTGCTCCTCTGAAATTTTTCCTATCGAAGCTTCGTGGGAGAACGTCGCACTTTCCTCAAGTATCTCGTTATGGGGATAAGTGTTGCTCTTTGAGATGTCGTCCAGTATGAGGGCATCACACTGAACAGAAGCTTTTGAATTGTAGGCACCCTTGTTTATTCTAAGCAATCCTCTGTAGACAGACATGCCGCCCTGCCCGGAAATGCTCTTTGCCACTACCTTTGAGGTGGTGTTGGGAGCTGCGTGGATTACTTTAGCCCCATTGTCCTTCCAAACATCCCCCGTTGCCAGTGCCACATTAAGATTGGAGGTGCTTGCATATTCTCCCCTCAATATTGAAGATGGATATGTCATGGTTATCTTGGATCCTAGGCTGCCTTGCACCCATTCCATCTTTCCGTTTTCCTCCACCCAGGCGCGCTTGGTCGGACCGTTTATGATGTTGTTTGACCAGTTCTGGACTGAGGTGTATCTCATCTTCGCATTTTTCTTGGTGTAGACTTCTACTATTGCAGCATGAAGCGCATACTTGCTATATGTAGGAGCCGTACAGTTGTGTACTGCGAACCCCTTCACAAGATATGAATTCTCCCTGTTCACCTCGAGATTGTAAACTTTCTCCTTGAATTTCTCCCTGACAATCTTCCTTATGGGGACGTAGAAGTAGTTGCCTGACTTCCGCACCTGCGAAAATTTCTTATTTTCTGTATACTGTATTATGAACTGATCTGGTCTTTTCCCTGTCTTTTCCCCCATTGCCTCCTTTCTACCATTCCCTACTGACAGATTTGCAAATATACCGTTCCTCGCAATAATCTCCTGGAGCTGGAAGGCAAGCATTCTGCTTGCTGTCGAAGCTCTTATCTTGACAGATTTGAAATGTTTCTTCAAGTGCTCGCTGCCATTTCCTTTCAGGAAACCTTCCAGCAGCATATTCTGTTTCTCAGGAGGAAGATCCATTATGACCTTGGACAGCTTTTTCTCCGTCTCCTCTTTCCCCACATTGGTCAGGCAGAGTTCTGCAAGTTTCTTTGAGGATGTCGTGACCGTATGATTCCCGCCTGTATTCTTTGTAACCCTGGCCCGTTCCCCAAGTTTCATAAGGAGATCGTGGAGTTCCCTGGCAAGTTCACTATCCTTCCTTGAATTGCCAAACCTGAATGAAAGCACAGTACCACCAGTCGCCTCATTGCAACTGGCCGAACCTACTGCAGCGTATAGACCAACCAATTTTAGGACCTCGGGAGTCATTTCTGCCCGGTCCCTGGAAACAGTTGGCGCAACATAGACGATGAAATCACCCTCCCTGAGCTCCTCTGCCCTGACGTAATCTGGCTTTGCTGAGAGCAATTTTCGTGTTGATACCTCTGGCTTCCATCCCTTGCGAATCTTTCTTGGAGTGGAAACCGCTGACCTTCTGATCGCAAGCACTGGATGTTCGACCGTGAGCCTGAAAGCGTTTCCCTTCGACAGCGGAATGAAAGTAAGCATTGTGCCATCATATGGCCTCACGAACGTCCTGGTCACCTCGGAACTTTCTCCAGAATGTGTCATGACTTTCTCAGAAACGCCTACGGTGCTTATCGGAACTAAAGCGTCGCCTTTGCTGACAAGTTCCTCTGCAGGCAAACATCCTTCGATGTAATGCACTGACGCACCTGGTTCTACGACTATCAGTGTTCGTTCAAACTGCCCTTCATTCTCACCATTCATCCTGAAGTACGCCTGCACTGGTAAATCCACGCTCACCCCTCTAGGTACGTAAAGGAAGGATCCACCTGACCATACAGCACTGTTCAGTGCCGCAAACTTGTTATCAGTAGGAGGCACAATCTTACCAAAGTGCTCCCTTATAATATCAGGATATCTCTGCAGGGCTGAGTCCATATCCATGAATACGACTCCCTTGTCGGCCCATTGTTTTTTTATCCTGGAATAGACGCCCTCCGATTCCAGCTGAGCAACCGATCCTGCAAGATATTTCTTCTCCATTTCAGGGACCCCAAGTCTGTCAAAAGTATCCTTTATTTCTGTTGGGACATCGTCCCAGTTATTGGCCCTTCTGTCCTCAGGTTTTATGTAATAGGTTATTTCTCCAAAATCAAGTCCTGAAAGGTCTGGCCCCCAGGTCGGGACCGGCTTAGAATTGAATATTTCCAGTGATTTAAGTCTGAAGTTCTTCATCCATTCTGGCTCCTTCTTGATCTGCGATATCTCCTCTACAATATCCCTGCTCAACCCCTTCCCTGTCTGGTATGCAGGTTTTAATTTCGTGACAAAATCATATTTCTCTGCATTCACGTCTTCTATTTCATTCAATTTTTGCATTTAGCTCACCTTTGTAATATTCATATCCTCTCTCTTCTATGACCCTGGCTAGATCACCTGCTCCGCTTTCAGCTATCCTTCCCTCTATGAGCACGTGAACAAAATCTGGCTTAACGTAGTCCAGAATTCTCTGATAGTGCGTAATTATTATTATTCCGGCCCCTCCGACTTTGGCCCTCTCTATTGCTTTTGAAACCGTCCGCAGCGCATCAACGTCAAGTCCCGAGTCGATCTCATCGAGAATTATGAACTTCGGTTTCAGAATAAGCATCTGTAAGGCCTCCATCCTTTTCTTTTCTCCACCAGAGAGCCCATCATTCAACCCTCTGTCGAGGAAAGAATTGTCCAGTCCGAAGAAATTCAGTAGTTCCTTCACTTCCTCAACGAACTTCTTATATTCCAGTCGTTCGTTTGGATGAAGGGATGAATATGCAGTTCTTAGGTAATTAATAAACCTCAGGCCCTGGACCTGCACAGGTTCCTGGAAGGCCATAAATATCCCCTCCCTTGCCCTGTCGTGTATCTGCATTTCCGTCAGGTCTTTACCATTGAGAGCTATTCGACCGCCTTTTATCTTGTATTTTGGATTCCCCATTACTGAATGTGCAAGAGTGCTCTTCCCGGTACCGTTAGGCCCCATAAGAGCATGGATTTCCCCGGATCTGACCTGAAGCGAAACGTCCTTAAGAATCTCCCTGCTTCCTATTTCTACGTTGAGATTTTTGATTTCCAGAATGTTTTGTGCCATTGGCATCTAATGGAAGTGTCATATTTAAACATTTTTTACTGTGTAAAATAATAAAATATAAATACGTACCTTCAATCCTTAATAGAATGGAAGAACTGTTCAGCCTGGGGGAAAGCAAGAGACACATACTTGAGTCGTTAATGGGGGTACCTGGCACAGTACATGACCTGGCTGATGCTTTGAACATCAGAGAGAACGCAATAAGGGAACACATGGAAATGCTTGAGGCAATGGGGCTCATTGAATCAAAATTCGTAAAGGTGAAGGTGGGGAGACCCAAGAAGATATACAGCATATCGGAAAAAGGAATGGAACTTTTCCCTAAGAAGTACGATCTTCTTCTTAAGATTCTACTGGATGAATTAACACGTGAGAACGGTGCAATATGGGTGAGGGATTTCCTGAGAAGGGCGGGAGAAAGGATAGCTAAAGATGGAGGAGACAGGAAGAATGATCTAAACGATCTGCTGGCATTCTACAATGCGCTTGGCTGCATGGCTACGGCAATTGAGAAAGACGGAAACATTGTCATAAAAAGGAACAACTGCATTTATTATAACCTCGCCATGCAGACCGACAACATCCTTTGCGGGACCTTCGAGGATTCTCTTGTGGAAACGATGCTTCCATCTTACAGAGTAATCAAGAAAGATACGGTATCGAAGGGCAAGTTCGGCTGTGAGATAACCCTGGCAAAGAACTAGATAATAAACCTTAATTTCCATTTTATTATCAGGTGAGGAATGCTGTTAATCAATGAAACGTTTTATTCGATTGAGGGAGAGGGACCCCTGATTGGAGTTCCCACCTTTTTTATTAGACTGACTGGATGCAATCTTAGATGCACCTGGTGCGATTCTAAATACTCATTTTCCGGGGGGGAAAATAGGACTGTGGAGAGTCTTGTCGAGGAGGCCTGCCGTTACGCGACGAGAACAGCTTCAATAACTGGAGGGGAGCCCCTTCTTCAGAATGACGTTTATCCGCTGATGTACAAACTGCTGGAAAAGGAATTCAAAATAATACTTGAGACAAGTGGTTCCATATCTGTAGAAGAGGTTCCGACTGATGATAATTTAATTATATCAATGGATATAAAGACTCCATCTTCTAAAATGGTCGAACACAATCTTTATTCCAATATTGATTTACTCGGCAGCAAAGACTACCTGAAATTTGTTATATCTGATGAAACTGACTACCAGTTCGCAAAAGTTATGATCAATAAATATCCATTCGATGGCGAGATTATATTCCAGCCAGAGGGAGGAAGAAACCTTAAGGAGCTGACTGAAAAAGTATTAAAGGAAAGATTAAATGTTAGAGTGTTGCCTCAATTGCATAAATTAATCTGGGGAGAGATGAGAGGAGTATGAGCAATTACGAATACTCGGAGGAAGAGGGTGAGATAGCAGTTAAATTGGCAAGAAGAGCAATAGAAGAATACATTGACATAAAATTGATAGTTAAGAACAATTACGGTGGCAAATTCGTTGAGAAGCGTGGTGTATTTACAACAATTACCAAAGGTGGCGAACTCAGAGGATGCATAGGCTTCCCAGAGCCGGTTTACCCACTTGGCGAAGCCATAATAAAGAGTGCAATTGCAGCTGCCGTGAATGACCCGAGATTTCCACCAATCAAGAATAATGAAGTTGATGACATTACAGTCGAGATCTCTTTCCTTACACCCCCAAAGCCGATTGAGGCAAAAAGCAAAAAAGATTTGCCTTCTCACATTGAGATAGGAAAAGACGGACTGGTGGCGACCAGGGATGGTTATTCCGGACTTCTTCTCCCGCAAGTCGCTGTTGATGAAAACATGGATCCTGAGAAATTTCTTGATGCGGTATGTTGGAAAGCAGGAATGGAGCCGGGATGTTGGAAAGACCGTGATACAATTATTGAGAAGTTTAGCGCAGAAGTATTTTACGAAGTGGAGTCGAGAGGGCCTGTCTTCAGGAAAACAATGGAGATTGGTAAGGTTTGAGCCAGACTTTCCACGGGAATTTCTTCATTGAAGGGGAATTCAGGGAGAGATATGTTACAATAGAGAATGGACGGATTTCTGGAATTTCTGTCGAGCCTCCCCAACAGGACATCAGGAGAGTTGAAGGGCATATTCTTCCCGGAGGGGTCGATATACATGTACACTTCAGGGACCCCGGAGAGATTCACAAAGAAGATTTCAGCTCAGGTTCAACATCTGCAATTTTTGGAGGGACGACGACGGTTTTTGACATGCCTAATAACACAGCACCAATAATTGACAAGATCAGTTTTGACAATAAATTACAATCAATTGGTGGAAAGAGTTTTGTCGATTTTGGACTTTATCAAGCAGCATCCGGGGAAATAGTCGAGGAGGCAATAGGGGAGAAAGTGTTCCTTGGTAAATCCACTGGGGGACTATTGACAGATATTGAGAAGGCTTCATTTTCAGGGAAGATAGTTGTTGCACATGCAGAGTCCCAGGAGTGCCTCGAATCATATTCGCGGAAAGAGAGAAATCTCCAGGAGCACGATTTAGCAAGGCCAGTGGAGTGTGAACTCAGGGCTATAGAGATGCTGTTTAACTCCGGAATCGGGAACCTGCATCTTGCTCATCTTACCAGCATTCAAACTGTAGAGTTGGGGAAAAAATTGGGCTTTTCCACTGAGGTGACTCCCCATCATATACTGCTGAACACTGAATCTAAACTTGGTGCATTTGGAAAAACCAACCCCCCATTGCGGAAAAAGAGCATACAGGAGGAACTTCTCAATAATCTGGGAAATTTGAACCCGGACATAGTTGCTTCTGACCACGCCCCGCATTCGGTTAAAGAAAAGGAGGATTTTGAGAGTGCATCTTCCGGGGTCCCTGGAGTTGAGACCAGGATTCCACTGCTACTTATGCTCGTCAACAGGAATGTCTTGTCACTAGCAAAAGCTGTTTCGATGTTCAGCACCCGGCCCGCCAATAGGATGGGCATTGCCAAAGGTTACATTGCCAAAGGATTTGATGCAGATTTTTCAGTTTTCAACCTAAAGGAAGAGAGCATGATAAGTGCTGACGATCTTCACTCAAAGTGTGGGTGGTCGCCTTTTGAAGGATTTACCGGAATTTTCCCAAAAGAAGTTTATCTCAGAGGTGTCCTGACAATGAGCGAAGGGGAAATGGATTCACAACCGAAAGGAGTGTTTATCGGTGGGGAAAGAAAGGGAAAGACAAGTCATTAGACAGAGATTGGATGAGTTGTTTGAACTTGCGTTGATAGACGAAAAAAACGCGAGGAAGGATAGAATCGACAGGAAATATAATTTGATATATCTCTATTCTCGAAAATATAAGGTTCCGCTAACAACTTCCATAAAACTCTGGACCTGCAGAAAGTGCGAAACTGGAATTTATGCGAACGGAGGCCATATAAGGATTCATGACTCAAGAATAGTAGTTCACTGTGGTAACTGTGGGTACATAAGGAGATACAATATCACTCGTCGATAGTCTCAGCAGTGAAAAGGACATTATACCCTTGAAGGGTTGTATGTACCTTGTCTATCAGGAATATGGCATCATCCACAGTTGCGTGGTTTCCCCACTCATATACCATGTCTCTTGACCCTGTAACTGGTTTGAACCCAAGTGACCTAAGCCTGCTTATGATCTCTGATGGTCTTTCTCCTTCAGTATTGAATATTATGCTTAGGTAGGTGCGCTTTGCCATGTGGGGTCATTTCGTAATGTTATTTATTCTTTATGAAAAGTATTTTTTTGATGATTGAAATGACCACTTTTGGAGAACCTCTGTTTGCCGCTATTTTTATCGTTTCAGAGGGACAAATGATAGGGATATGAATATACTCCCTTGACTTTCAAAGACCGGTAGACTATTCATAAAATTACCACAATTGATCTAGTCAAAGAAGAATGGACCCTGATCTCAGCTGCAATTGAAAGATTCAGGTAGTTTTTCCCGAGTTCTACGAGTTCATTACTGGGCAGGCAGAAAACGGAACCCTTCCATTTTAAATCAGCAAGAATAGCAAAGAAGTCTGCATAGAGCGACTTCCTTGAGTCAGAAAATACTTTGGACCCCCTGCCATATGGTGGGTCTGTAACGACCGTTCTTATATTCCTGTAATCCCTCATCTTGCTAAAATCTCCCTGAACTATGTTTCTTGGAAAATTAAAATATTGTAAGTTGTCATTCCCTCCGCTCACCATTTTGGAATTCCTGTCAATTCCGAACCCATTCAGACCCATCCTGAAACCTTCGATCAGGAATGTGCCAGTTCCCGAAAACGGGTCGAGAAAGTTTTCACCTTCTCTCAAACCAGCGATGTTCAGCATTCCGCGAGCCAGGAGGGGTGATATGCTGGACGGGTGATTCATGGGCCTCGCATTGTACCTTCGGTCAAGAAGTCTTGATACGTCTCTCTCATAAATTAACTCTGAAATGATTGGTCTTTCATAATTATATACAAAGAATATCACGTCTGGGTTTTCAAGATTTACCTTCCCTTTTATTGTTTTGGCAACCGCATGAATTAATGATTCCCTCCCTTCATTTCTTCTTTCCCTTACTGCAAATTTTACCTTTTCGTATCTCCTGGAGATCAAGTCTTCATCGTCCAGTATCTTGGAGACCCTTTTGGAGAAGGTAATCCTGTTTGTAATCTCTCCGGGAAATTCAGTTTCGAACTCTATATATTTGCTGTGTCTCTCACTGATCCTGCCCCCATAGGCGCTGAGTAGTCCCCTCAGTTCCCATTCTGAGAAATTCTCCCATCCTCCGAGTAACTCTGAAATCAGTTTCATCCTTGGTTCGATATTATCTGGAATATAATAAGTGAATACCCTTTTATGAAAGCAAGTCATATTGCGAGGTGCCCACCTACAAAGATTCAGGGGTTGATTTCAATACAATCTCAAGATTTAGGAACGCTCTTGTGGATGAACTGAAATTCAGCGGTGAGGGGCATAAGAGGGCCATAAAAATAGGACATTATGCAGGACTTGTTTCATTTATGGGGGGATATCTTGCATTACATACTGACGGGGTTGGAACAAAAACAATAATGGCTAAAGAGTTCAATTATTTCGACGAGATTGGGTACGACTTGGTTGGGATGAATGTTAACGACATCATTTCAATAGGGGCCGAACCAATTGCAATGGTAGACTACATTGCCAGTTCTGATTTTGATGAGAACCAGGGCCGTATGATTGGCAAAAGTATAAATGCTGCGTGCGCGGAGGCGGGGATACCTGTAGTTGGAGGTGAGACTGCGTCTGTGCCTGATCTTATCAGGGGGATAGACATCTCCGGAACTGCAGTTGGATTCGTAAAGGAGGGTGAGGAGATAGACGGAAGGGAAATCATTGCAGGAGACCGGATAATAGGTTTGCCTTCAAACGGCTTTCACTCCAATGGATTCTCATTGATCAGGAAAATTTACGAAAATAAGAGGAACAGGTTGGAGGACGAAATAAATGGAACCCCATTATGGCGGCTTCTTCTCAGAGGAACCACGATTTATTCAAAAAGGATATTCGGTATTCTGGAGGAAACGGAAATCCATGGAATGGCACACATAACTGGTGGAGGTTTCAGAAATATTCCGCGACTGGGCCAGAAACTGTTCGAGATCAAGATTCCAAATATACCGGAGATTTTTAGAGTGGTAACTGAAGAGGGATCGATTCCCCCTAAAGAAGCTTTTAAGACCTTCAACATGGGAATAGGATTTGTCATAATTTCTCCGAAGTCTGAAGTGGACAATATTTTTGATTCCCTGAAAATATTAAATCCAGTCGAGCTCGGAGTAGTCAAGGAAGGTAATGGAGTTTTCATACAGAATTATGGGATTAAGTATTCAGGGTACTATTGAGAAGTTGTTTTGTTCCTAACATTTATATCCAATAGATTAATTATGACTCAATAGTTTAGGAGTGATAAAATGATTGGAAAACAGGCACCGAATTTTAGGGCAAAGGCAGTAGTAAAAGGAGAAATAAGTGAGAAGGAAATTAGCTTGTCTGATTACAAAGGGAAAAAATGGGTTATATTTTTCTTTTACCCGGCTGATTTTACATTTGTCTGCCCAACCGAATTGGAGGGATTCGCTGAAAAGTACGAAGAATTCAAGAAGGCCGGGGCAGAAATCATTGCAGCAAGCAGAGATACCGTGTTTGTTCACAAAGCGTGGATTGACAATGATAAGAGAGTCGGAAAAGTAAAATATCCAATAATTGAGGACAGGAAAGGAGAAATATCACAGGCTTATGGCGTGCTTGACGAAGCTTCAGGAAATTCTCACAGGGGACTATTCATAATAAATCCGGAAGGAATAGTAAAGTACATGGTTGTTACAGATGACAATGTGGGAAGAAGTACGGAAGAAACTCTAAGGATTCTTTCTGCACTTCAGTCAGGAGGCTTGTGCCCAGTGGATTGGGAGCCTGGACAGCCAACGCTAAAAGTTTAAAATTAATTTATCTAATTATTTTGAAACCATCAAACGACTCTTCTTTCATATATTTCAATATTTTATCTGATACCAATGCATCGGGGATATCGCTTTCACAGTATCTGATTAACTGTTCAACGCTTTCTGGCGTTCCTTGGAACATACCTTCCACTGTACCATCTCCTTTATTTCTTATCCATCCGCTGACATTGAGGTTCTTTGCCATTCTTCTGGTACGTTCCCTGAAACCGACCCCCTGAACAATCCCCTTGAAAATGATGTGTACCTGCACAGATCGGTATAATCGTTTCGTTTAAAAAGGTTAAGTTTACATACTCAAGCTAAATTTAAATAATTCAAGTTTATTTGAGTTCGAGGAAATAAGCATGAATAAGAACGTGAAAATTTCTATTGCGGTGGTAGTTGCTTTAGCAGTTATCATCGGAGGTCTGGTCATTTTACACGAGAATGCTGGCGGCAGAGCAAAGGGTGTGATAATTACCATAGATACAATGGACAATATTCCCAATAAACTTACAAGAATTGTATCATTGGATCCTGCGGCTACTGCCACTCTATATGCCCTGGGGGCCTATAGTGATTTAATTGCAGGGAACTCTTATGATACCTATCCTCCAAACGAAACCCTTCCAAATGTAACTGACTACCCCAGCATGGACTTAGAGCAGATCTTTAATCTATCTGCGGATGCAGTGATATCGTTCGATAACTATTCTGAGTCACAGATTTCACAGCTTCTTAATAATGGAATCGACTATGTGTTCCTTAGTGCAGGTGCGGGAGTAAATTTCAGCGTTATAGAGAGACAGAACACCCTCCTTGGGGAACTGACGGGGAAGGAGGCAAATGCAACTCTGATCAATCAATGGATGAACACGTCCCTGTCCACTTTAAGATCAGACGCTTTAAGCTACGATAAATCTATGTATAATGGCACTCCTTTGAGAGGTTTTTACTTACTATCATCAGAGGGAGGGTATTGGACCGCTGGTAATGATACATTCATAAATTCATATTTCGAATATGCAGATATTGTTAACATTGCGGCCCCTTACGATACAGGTTTCTACTCCATTAATCCGGAAAATATAGCTAACGACAGCCCCCAGGTGATAATACTGGATGATTCCGTCAACGCGAGTTCTCTAAATGCTTCAGGGTCTCCTTTCCAATCTTCACCTGCAGTGGCGAATAATAAAATATATACAACTGTAAATAACGAAAACATGTTCACGGAGCCCAATTTCAGGGATATTTTCGCAATACAGTGGATTATATTCGTGGTATATGGACAGAATCCTGTGCTTCCTTCATTTCCAATCAACCTGACCTATAATCCTAACCCAAACGAGGTAATTTAGGAGCATGCACGTAATTGGGAACGAAAGGTTGAGGGCCTTTGTACAGAGACGTCGAGAAATGAAGTACGCATGGGTCGGTTTCCTGTTTCTCCTCCTGATAATTGTAATTATCCTGTCGGATTTCATAGGATCCGTGAGGATACCCCTATTGAATATATTGGAGATTTATGGGAGCCAGATCCCATACCTGTCCCATTTCGTGCCACACAATTATACTTCGGCCCAGGAACAAATAATCGTGCAGCTAAGGGAACCTGAAATATTAGGAGGATTAATAATAGGCGCTTCACTCGGGATTGGAGGTGCTGCGATCCAGAGTATCTTTAGGAACCCCATATCCGAACCCTACGTTATCGGCCTTTCAAGCGGCGCATCTCTAGGTGCTGTTTCTGCAATAGTTCTAGGCCTTACGTTCCTTGGGATCTATACCCAACAGATAATGGCTTTCGTTTTTGGCCTTTCAATTGTTTTCATAGTATATTTCTTGGCCTTAAAGGAGGGGAGGATACATCCAACATACCTTCTTTTAACAGGTGTGGCAATTTCTTTCTTTATTTCCGCAATAGTTGCTCTCCTGCTGTTCACTAATTTAAATCTACAGGGAGAGGCTTTCTTTTGGCTCCTGGGATCTCTTGAGAACATCAACTGGACCTTACTCTATCCAGTTGCAATAGTGGTTTTGATTGCTTCTTATGTCATCTATCTTCAACATAGGGAACTCGATGCCATCCAGATGGGGGATATGCATGCAAGGTCGGTTGGAGTGAATGTGGAAAGGACAAAGAGATTAACAATATTCTTGGTAGCACTCAGTGTATCCGCCTCCGTGTCAATTAGTGGTCTAATAGGCTTTGTTGGCCTTGTGATGCCCCACTTATCAAGAATGCTTCTTGGTGGTTCAAATAAATACGTGATTCCAGTTTCCGGAATTCTAGGTGCAATGTTCCTTATTTGCGCTGATGACATTGCTCGAGGAATCGTTTCGGGGGTTGTGATACCAATAGGAATAGTCACTGGGATAATAGGGGTCCCATTCTTGCTGTACTTTATGAGAAGACTTACAGGAGGCAGGTATGAAGGTTGAATTGGACAGTGTTACATTCTCAGTTCCCTCATTTGAATTGGGCCCATTAAATTTCTCGATTGAAGAAGGTACAATAACTGCCATCATAGGAAAAAATGGCTCCGGGAAATCCACAACACTCAAACTAATACACGGAGACCTTAGACCAGACACTGGGTCTATTCGCATTGATGGTTCGAAAGTATCGTCTCTTTCAAGTTCCCAGCTTGCAGAAAAAACGTCATTTGTATGGCAGGAGATCTACAGTCCTATGAGTTTTTCTGTAAGGGACGTAATGAATGTCTCTGGTTATAAGAGAGGCTTCGACGAAGACAGGATGATGATGGCCCTGGATGAGGTGGGACTCGCCTCCTTCATTGACCGCGATTTCTCGGTCCTGAGCGGAGGTGAGAGAAGGCTAGTAACCCTCGCAGCGGCAATCTACCAGGACTCAGAAATCATGATTATGGATGAACCTACCAACTTCCTTGACATTGACAATCAGATTCTGGTTTATAAAATTATGAAAAGATTAAAGATGGCTGGAAAGACGCTTATACTGAGCATGCACGATCTTGATGCAGTACATCATCTTGCTGACTTCGTCCTCATACTAAGAAATGGAAATAATATTGCCTGGGGGAGAACCATTTCAACACTCACGATAGAAAACCTCAACAAAGCATTCAATGTCTCATTTCAAACATACGATACTGTCAATGGGAGTTCCTTCGTTGGGTCTTATAAGGGATGAGTTCATTTCCTATTGACCGAACTTCGGAACTTCTGTCGGTCTTGTAGCTATTTCTACCATACCAGACATATTGTCTCTTCCTTACTCCTGATACGGTAGCATCTTTACCCCTCCATTCTGACGGAACTTAGGCTGCAATTAGAAACTTGTAAAAGGTCACTTTCTTCCAGTCTTGCGCCTCTGCCTTCTTATCAGAAGTTCTCATAGAAATAGATTTTCTACCTGCAACATAGCGAAAAAGCTTGTTTCTTCTCTTTAACTTAGATTGAGGCCAGTTGCCGAAATTCTCGTTTTTATTGGGTCTCCATATTTTTTGAGTATATTCATAGTCTCTTCATCGTAAATCGCTATTATGCTGTCCCCGATCAAAGATACTGAAGCGAATTTTCCATTTAGGTCATCAAGTATTTTTGACGCTTTAGGGGATAAAAGACCAGAATCTTCCGCAAACTTCCGTCCAAGGACAAAGGCCCTGTGAAGGGTCGGTTTCTTTAAAAACAGATCAAATGCTTTATCTCCATTCCTAACTATTTCCTCTAAATTCGACTTAGATCGTATTATTTCCCCTGTTGGAGTCTTCTTCTTGAATGGAAGTATCGCTATCTCCGTCTGCTTCTCCAGTATTCTCTCAGTTACCGAATAAGGGAAACTGCCTCCCTTAATCCTTATGTGAAATCCGCCATTGATCTGGGATTGTACATCACCGAGACCTGTACCCCTCCTGATTTCAAGTTCGTGCGCTAACCTATAAATCTCTCCTACCCTGGAGTCGCTGCCTAATATGGCAGATGCAGTTGTAAGAGCAGCGGCCGCACTTAATCCAAAACCACTCGATGGTGGAAGTTCTGAAGAAGAGAAAATCTTTCCTCTGAATCCCAATCTTGTTGCTATTTCCTCTTGTATGGAGTTGTCAATCGGAATACCATTAAATCTGACCTCTATTTCTTTCCCTGGCACTATTCTTGTCTTCATCCCGGTTTCAAGGCAAAGCGCTACCCCTCTTGACCCTTTTCTTTCAATGTCTTTGGATTTATTTGGGATGAAAAATAGTGTGGCACTCCCGGGGGAAAACGATTCAACAGACCTTATTGAGGATGTCCCTTGCAACTTCATTCTTTTCACCAAATGATTCTTCTGTTCCCTGCCCAGTTATAATGAGTACTTTGGTATAACCTTTTTTGACATTCCTGAGGTCATTTGCAATAACTGCATCCAGGCCATAATCATTCAGTCTTTCTTTGGCACGACTTTCAAGTAATTTCCTTGATATTCCATATTCAGCTTTGAAACCAACCAGCTTCCCCCTATAAATTTTTCTTAGTTCCCTGAGGAATTTAGGGGTTGGGTACAGCTCAAGATTCATTTTTTTGTCTGATGGTAGTTTACCCCTTCTACCATTGGGGGAAAAGTCTGACAGCGCAGCCGGCACAAGAACAATTTCATTCCTAGCTATGTCTTTCTTGAAGTCGAGAAGGCTCTCAACAGTCGTGAATTGCCTGTAATTTAGATAGCTTGGTATCTGTACGCTTGTGCTGCCGAAATATAAATCTAGGTCTGCACCCATTAAGTACGCTTCTCTGGCCAATTCCACAGCGGTCTCTCCAGTAGACCTGTTTGTGATAATCCTTACATCGTCTATTTTCTCAAAACCCGAACCTCCGATGATGCAGATTTTTTTCCCCTTGAATTTCCCTCCAAGCGTTCTTATCACCAATGCCGCTATACTTTCTGGATCTGGAATCTTAGCTTTGCCCTCATCGATTTTCACATCCATTATTGAAACTCCAAAATGTCTGAGTCTCTCAATGTTTCCCTTTATAATGGGATTGGAATACATGTTTTCGTGCATGACTGGTACTACCACCACGGGTATGTGCCCCAGCGAGTTGGTGAAGAGAGAAGTAACTGGTGTGTCGTCTATGCCGAGTGCCATTTTTGATATGGAATTGGCGGTGGCAGGCGCAATCAGCAGGATGTCGGAATTGCGGACAAGCGATATATGTTCTATTTTTCCGGTTAATTTAGTCACGACACTGTTTCCCGATGCATATTCAAGGGAGTCTGGAGATATGATTTCTGTTGCTGCAGGTGTCATGACCACGTTCACTGTAGCCATGTGCCGCCTTAATTCGTGAACAAGTTTAACTGACTCAACTGCACCTATCGATCCAGTGATTCCAAGCAGCACATTCTTGCCCTTAAGATGACTTGATTTGATCTTAAATTCCTCGCTCCCATTTTCCACCAGAAGACATTCCCTCTTCAGTAAAAAATTTAATGATGGTTCAATTTTACTGCTATGCAGATATATGATACGCTTACCTCATCACTGAAAGAGTTTAAAGGAATCAACGGAAAAAGGATCAATATGTTTGTCTGCGGCCCAACTGTGAATGATAGACCTCATTTGGGCCATGCGAAGACATTCATTTTTTTTGATGTTCTTGCCAAGTACCTTAGACATAAGGGATATCACGTATTCTTCTTGATGAATATCACGGATGTTGAAGATAAGATAATAACAAAGATGAGAGAAGAAAACCTGCAATGGGAGGAGATAGTGACCAGGTACTCTGGCGAATTCTTCCTGAATTTGAAGCGCCTCAGGATTGACTCAATAAATTATTTCGCCTTTGCGACTGATTTCATACCGGAGATAATTGGTCAGATCAAACGCCTTATTGAAAATGGTCTTGCCTATGAAACAGATGATGGCGTATATTTTAAGGTCCGAAAATTCAAGGGTTATGGCAAACTTTCACATCAGTCTGTTGATGCCCTCGTATCTGGGGCAAGAGTAGATATAAACGAAAGAAAGGAGGACCCCTTGGACTTCGTACTGTGGAAAAAGAAGAAGGAGGGGGAACCATTCTGGCTCAGTCCGTGGGGAGAAGGACGCCCGGGCTGGCACATTGAAGATACTGCCATTACAGAAACTTTCTTTGGACCCCATTATGACCTGCATGGAGGAGCAAGTGATCTTATTTTCCCACATCACGAGTCAGAAATAGCCCAGATGGAAGGGATATCTGGAAAGGAGCCACTTGTCAATTATTGGGTCCATACAGGGCACTTGAATGTAGAGGATGTCAAAATGAGCAAAAGTCTCAAGAATTTTATCACTATTGAGGAGGTCTTAAAGCATTATTGGCCAGAAGCAGTCAGGATATTCGTTCTTTCAATTCAATATAGAGGAACTTCAAACTACAGTGAGAAAAGCATCAAGGATAGCCAGATAATTGCAGAAAAGATTTCGCTCCTGCATCACCGGGTACTCGGAATGGAGCAAATCGAAAATGAAAATTCCATCATGGAAACTGCTAAAATACTTGAACCGCTGGATCACGATATGAATACTCAGGAAGCAATGGTCAGATTGATTGACTTCCTGAAGAGAATGTTGGGAGAAAAGAGCCTCCAGGGTTCTAAGGGTGGGGAAATTAAATTTGTACTCGATCAGATAGATCAGGTATTCGGGATAGTCAGGAGCACCCATATTCCAAATGAAGCACTCAACTTGATAATCAAGGAACGTAATGCTGCAAGGAAACGTGGTGACTATGCAACAGCGGATAGCATAAGAAATGAGCTCAACGAATTAGGGGTGAAGATTGAAGATTCCTCTGATATAAGTTTCCTTTGGTGGTGAATAAAACTGAATAATTATGACTCGTTTTTCATCCCTAGCTGACACAGTTGGTGTGTGCGTTCTATCTGAATCTAATAAGTAAAAGTAATATCCATAACATACATCCGCTCTGCATGAAGAACATCGCTACAGCAGAAGATATCCTGGGACTCAAAACTACTGACATCTACTTCTGGAGAGTCAAAGAGATCCTTGACAGAGCAGGGAAGAATCCAAATGTGACGATGGAAGTTACCTGTTCCAGTAAAAATGTCCCGTGGATAGTTCTTGCTGGAATTGATGATCTTGTTGACATTTTACGAGGGAGGAATGTTAATGTTTATTCACTACCTGAAGGAACATTGTTTCCTCCCAGAGATATGAATGGGATTCCAATCCCATCAGTTAAGATAACTGGAAAATATTTGGATTTCGGCCTGTATGAAACAGCCTTGCTGGGCTCGATTTCGCAGGCATCTGGGATTGCCACCAAATCATCTCGCTTTAAAAGGAAGACTGGAGAATCGACTCTCCTTTCCTTTGGAGTAAGGCGTATGCATCCCTCATTGGCCCCTCTGATAGACAGGAACTCATATCTGGGTGGGTGCGACAAGGTTTCCAGTGTAATGGGTGCGGAGAGAGTCGGGCAGAAACCCGAAGGAACAATGCCACATTCGCTCCTTTTGATTCTGGGGGAGGAAGAGGGGTGGAGGCTTTACGACGAGATAATAGAACCTGAGGTGGCAAGAATTGCGCTTGTTGATACCAACTGTGATGAAAAGGAAGCGTCAGTGAGAGCTGGAAGGGTATTTAAGAATCTGAAGGCAGTAAGATTAGATACCCCTTCTTCTAGAAGAGGAAATTTTGCCGACATAGTGAAGGAAGTAAGATGGGAGCTGGACAGGAACGGATTCAATAACGTCGGCATCATAGTCTCTGGAGGGATCAAAGAAGAAGAGATAGATGAGCTAAGATCGGCAGGAGCGTCAGGATTTGGGGTTGGGACCGCTATTTCAAGTTCTCCAGCAATTGACTTCGCAATGGATATAGTCTCGATTGAGGGTAAAAGTGTGACAAAAAGAGGCAAATTTTCCGGTGAGAAAAATGTATTCAGGTGTGCCCAGTGCCACGGATTTCTTGTAAGTCCCAATGAGCAGGAGTTATGTCCGAAAGATAACTCAGCGATGGAGAATCTGATGAAAAAAATCGTGGATAAAGGTAAAGTCCTATATGTGGAAAATCTAGAAAAGGAAAGAAAATACGTTTTGGATCAGCTAAGGTGGGTTGGATGATCCTCCTTACCGGATTTAATCCATCCGGTAAGCTCAAAAGTGATCCATCGGGAGAAATAGCGAGCCTTCTTGATGGTTCAATTTTTAGAGGAAATGAGATCAAAGGTATTTGCTTAGACTTAGCTTATGATTCAGTCAATGAATTTTGTCTCAACTCCAGAACAGGTCAGTATGACTACATCATCAACCTTGGCCTTGATATAGGGAAACCATCGATACTTCTTGAAAAGGGTGCGATAATCAGGAGTGATGATAACTCTTTGGATTTTTGGAATATTCCAAAACCCAAACAGAGTCCTTTTGAGATATTTACTTCACTGGATATTGAAGGAATATTGAATTCACTCAGATCGGCAAGGATACCCGCAAGGATTGCGCCGAACCATGATAGTTCATTGATCAACAGGTTGTACTACTCTTCACTAGTCCTCTCAGATGGGAGGGCTATATTAGTAGGTCTCCCGGCAACTCCTGAAATTTCAGTGAAAGGAGATGTCCCTGTGTTGGACCTGGAATCGATGATAAGGGCAGTTGAGTTGACTGTTCAAAAAATAATTTAAATTACTGTCCTCCCCTCTTCTCTTTGGCTTTAAGTCTCAGTTCTTTGCTCCCACACTTTCTGCATTTCTTAGCCTTTATGGGATTTGACGCATAACAGTTCATGCATATCTTCTTGTTGAACAGTCTGTCAGTGGCTTCTTTGAATGGCATTTTCACAGTATTGGAATGATGTATAAATCCTCTTCTATCTTGTTATTGGATTTGTTAGTCGATCAGAGAACATCAGTGTTGTAGCTAAAGGGAATGATTCTTTTATTCAGAATTCTTATAACCAGGGAAAATAAATTATTGACAGGAAGTTGAGATTAATTGCACATCTTTCACTTTCACCGACAACGTGCAACTTTTTGTCCATTGTTCTCAGCCTGAAGATTCTACAATAGAATGACTGTTTCATTTTTTACTCAAAATTTACTACTTATTCTACCTGTGGTAAGCTTCACGACAGCGGGGCCTTACGTCCAATATTGGAAAATAGCGAAATATGCTTTAATGAGCCAATTGGTTACTGCAGTTAAAAATATATATACCTATTATATCGCCAAATATGGAAGAACTTCTGGTCCATTTTGACATTTTTTCAGATAATAAGAAATTCGTGGCAAAGGTCAAGAGCGAGATGGGTGGGTTGAGGGAATTTTCTGCAAGGAATATTGAAAAACTGATGGAGCAGGTAACAGTGGATATTAGTGAGGAGTTCGAAAACATCTGAAAAAAATGAAAGATTATTTTTCCGTGAGTGATGTAGAGAGATTTGCCTATTGCCCATTAAATTACCTTCTATATCTGGAAGGAGTCAGGGCCGAATCATCCAAAGGTGAAGAATACCATAAAGGCATAATGGAAAGGATTTCCGCTAACTTGATTTTACAATCCAGGACAAATTATCTCAATAAGGCTTTCTTTTTCATTTCTGTATTCACCCTCTTTCCGCTCTTTCTGTTCTTTTATGATACTCTGGTTGGCAAAATTGATTTTTTCTTTATTCTGCTTTTATCCTTGGTAACCATATACATTTCGATCTGGTTTTATTTGCTGTCCACATATTTCGACTTGACCAAGTATAAGAATGTTGATGGAATTATTCTATTCTTCACTCTCTCTTCTTTATTCTTTCTCTTCTTTGCCATAGTAATTCTGAAACTGAGTTATTTCTTGATTCCAATCCTTATTTTGTCGGCTGATCTACTTCTTCTGGTAGAGTCCTTTATCTACTATAACATTCTAAAAAACGTCCGCATTATAAGTAAACTTCCCAAGGAAGAGAAGAATGTGCAATACCATGATGATGGTGAAGCTGAATTGCTCGTCAGCGAAAAGTGGGGGTTACGGGGAAGGCCAGACATTTTGGCCGAAATTGAGGGAGAGATAGTTCCAGTAGAGATCAAGAGCAGCAATAAGCCTAAGGTGAGGCCTTTTTCGCACGTAATGCAGCTCACGGCCTATGCCGTTCTTGTTGAAGAGGTGTACGGAAGACAAGTCAATTATGGAATTTTGAAATATCCACAAGGAGATATCCAGATCGAGATAGATGAAAATATCAGGTTAACCCTGGCTTCAATGCTGGAAAGAATGCAGGAAGTAAGAACGTCCAGACAAGCACACAGAAACCACAACAATGTGGGCAAGTGTATGGGGTGCTACAGGAGAAATAAATGTCCTGAGGCACTGAGCTAGATAAATATCTCCCTTCCCTCACATGCAGATTTTTGTGCCCCGATATGTAGCTTGGTTGATAAGAGTCCGTCTACAGCATCCGCAATGGTATTCCCATTAGAAGTAAAATCTTTGATCTCCGCTTCATACATGTCGTAATCTGAGTAGTTTGACAGCTCGGTGTCATCGACAATGAGTTTTGAATTGACTTTTGTATCAAAAGCATTTGTCAATTTCGCCACATGTTCTGAGCCGAAAACTATCAGGTCGTTTGATCCCACTGGAATAGACCTTGACGAAAGAGCATGCGCTATGATTCCAGATTTATATCTGACAAGTATAGAAAAGGTTTCCTCGATTGTTTGACATCTTGGAGTATTAAATGCCATCACTGATTCAATTTCCCTGCCAAGAAGAAACACGAAACTGTCCATGACGTGGACTCCTCTCCCGACAATTGCTCCCCCGCCAGCACTTTCTGGCACGTCCCACCATGTTTTCGACCCTGACCTTCTGGAGAGACTGCTGAAATTTCCACTAATAGCCATCACTTTACCTAGACGACCAGATTCTACGTGCTCCTTGATTACCTTTATTCCGGGATGAAATCTCAGATGGAATCCTAGCTTCAATCTTCTTCCTTCCTTTATTGATAAATCCACCAGCCTCTCTGAATTGTCAACTGAAAGAGTCATCGGTTTCTCTAGAAGGACGTGCTTCCCTCTTTCCAGTGATTTTCTTGCATACTCGAAATGAAGGTTATTTGGAGAGGATATATAGGAAGCTTCATAACCGTGCCTTACCATCTTGTCAATATCGCCGAAATATTCAGCCCCAAGCTCCCTGGAAATCCGCGTGCCTTTTTCTCTGTCCGTTGAATATATCGCGACAATCCTGTTCCCACTTTTTGAGATTGCAGGAATGATCCTATTTACTGCGTGATTACCTGCTGATATTATGCCAAAGTCCATACGAACCCAAGAAAATCCGGGACATTAATCTTATTGTAATCTGTTAAGACTTTCCTTCAATTTCCCCATAAATAGCGGCTGGATGGTGAGGGACGTGAAAATGATAACTATTATTATGGCTTCAATAGCCTTCCCCCAGTATGAAAGGTAAGGACTAGTTTCCTTGATACCAACAATCAGAACGGTTGGAGCCAGAATGGCAGGGAAAACTCCCCTGGTCCCTTCAAGACCCACAAAAACAAGGTCGGAGAACTGGATTTGTCTGTCGATCGATCCGGCAAGCAATACTGAAAATGGCCTGACTACAAATATCAGGAATAAGGCAATGATTACTCCCACCAACAGGTAACTTCTGATAAATGCAAGGTCTATTGAAGCTCCCAGGAATACAAAAATAAATATGACAACAAATTGGGTGATGTCATCCATGAAAACCTGATAACTTTCCATTTCCTTGTCTCTAGGCATGTAATTTCCCGCAAGTATACCGAATATTGCAATTGACATGTACCCTGAGCCTCCAACTATGATGGTCAGAACGTATGAAGAAAGTCCAAAAAGTAGTATCATTGCGGTATAATATTCCCTGAACTCATTCGGTGAGGAAATCCTCAACAGTCTGACTAGCAAAAAAAGGAGAAATGCTATAACCACAGGAAAAACAAACTGGCTCAGAACCAAGAACAACCATAGGTTACCGATGTGGAAAAATGATACTTGTATACTTGAGATGGTGGCTGGTAGAAAGATCGCAAGAACAACCACAAGGAACATGTAGGAAAAAGGATCGTTGAAAACTGATTCCGATACCAGTATTGTTGATGGTACTTCAGGAATCTTGTGTTTCTTTAATGATGGTATTATGGAAGCTGGATCAGTCGAAGATATGATGGCCCCTATAACAAATCCAACCCATATGGGGGTTCGCGCCACAAGGATTACAAACAGTCCTGTCAGAATACCTGAAACGAAGAGAACAAAAGTGATGAGTGAAATAGTAGGCTTGAATACCCTCCTCAATCTGATTCTGGATATCTTGCTGGATTCATCCAGAATGATGAAAGCTGCCCCGATGGGCCCAATATACTGGTAAAAAAGCAGTGTTGCTTCCTGTGGATTTATCAAGCTCAAAATTGGCCCGAATATTATGCCCAGCAGGAGGAGGTATGGTATATAGACCGTTCCCGTGACTCGCGCAATGACAGTAGCAAGATAACCGACAACTAAGGCCATCAGTATTGGGATCAGTATATCGGCCATTTAATCGCCGCTGCTCCCCTATGCGTGCTTCCCCTCCCCCTCTTTCTTCCACCCCTTTGGATAAATTCCCCTGTCCACGAAAACGGCTTCTGGCTTAATATAATCTTTTTCTCTTCTTCCCATGGCAAGAAGTTCCCCTTTGAGACTCATCACTCTGACGATTTCTCCTTCCCCTCTGTCCTCAATTATGCCGTTTCTAAATACGGTCGACCCGTGTGCAAGGGCATCAATTGCACTGTCCTTCACAACTACTTTAGGAAAATTAGAAGTGACATCTTCAGGATCCAGTATCAGTTTTGAAATCATCTCTGCATCTCCATCCCTGTAGAATGTGTAGGCATCCTTGAGGGTTTGAAGGGTTGTAAGGTGAGTCTCGTCAAGTGGTCCACTCCTCACCCTTCTCAGTTCAATCATGTTCCCGCCAACCAGGAGAGCATCTCCAATGTCCCTGCATAGGGTCCTTACATAGACACCAGATTCAACGTTAGCCCTGAACAGTATGTTTCTCCCCTGATGCTCTAAGATCCTTAACGAGTATATTTTTCTCTTCCTTAGATTCCTAGCTACTGCAGATCTGACCGGGGGAAATTGATAAATTTCTCCTGTAAATTCCCTGAAAACACTTTCAACTTTCTCAAATTCAAGTTCCTTGTGCAACAGCAACAGGGAAACGTACTCCTTCCCCTCTTCATGAAGGTAGTCTGCCAGTCTTGTAGCCTTTTCCAGTCCAACCGGGAGCACCCCAGTAACATTTGGATCAAGGGTTCCGACGTGCCCAGCCTTTTTCAACCCTAGAATGGATCTTACCCAGGCAGAAACCTGATGTGAAGTGGGACCCTTCGGTTTATCAATCACCACAAACCCAAAATTAAGTCTCTCTTCAATGGATCTTTCCTTCGGTTCCTTTCCAAATATCCAGGTCAGCTATTATCACCCCGACGATTTCATTGGGTAATTTTTGACTGGAATCGATAACTGCATCATATATGGAGACATCGTTAAAATCTATATTATAATATTTATTATATCTTTTCCACTCGCTTAGCTCTCTTTCCTTCACTGATTTGCGAATATCACCATGCTGTTCCCCTTCCCTTTCTTCCAAGGATGATTCGATTCTCTTTATCCTGACGCTGTCATCTGCTTTCAGAAAAATCTTGAACGCACGAATTCCATTGATGTGACATAACCATCCAGAGAGTCTTGACTCAACAATAATGTTGTCCTTTGTCTTCAGAACTTCCAATTGGTACATATCGAGTTTTCTGTCAAAATCCTCTTCAGCCTCAGCCCTCTTACCGAGCTCTGAAAGTGTAATCCCCAGCTCCTCAGCGTAACCACGGAAGATCATTCCACCCGTTATCACTTCCATTCCCAATTTTTCAGATAGAAGGCCTGCAATCGTTGTCTTTCCACTTCCAGGTGGTCCTGATATAGTCACCTTCATTTCGAGACACTCTTTTTCAGGTAGAACATTTTCAGCGCATACTGGGTTGGATACGTAATAGTTATGCTGAATAATGAATAGAACCCGATCCACATGTAAAACCCATGAAACAGGTACATCAGATCAAGCGGACCAAATGGCGAATTGATTATATCAAAATGGCTGGCTTTCACAGTATACATGAAACCTATGAGCCACGCGAATATGAGTACGCTTAGGATTAAGGTGATGAAAGTTGGTTTCATCTGCTGCTGGGTAAATTGCATCGTGTCAGTCATTGATTTTGACTGTTCCGCCCTGATTGCATCCATCTCAGATTTATTCCTATTCTTCATGGCCTCTCTGTATCTCTGGCTTAGTTTTCTGTTCTTATGCTGAACTTCTGCCATCTTGAAATAGTCCATGAAAAAATGTCTTGCGACAGTGTTGACAAGACCTGTTATGATTGCTGCAAAGAAGATTGTATATAGCGGATATCGGAAACTGAAACCTATGATAGGCTGAAGCAGATATATTCCTGGAATTGCAACCACCTGTCTCACTGAAGGTATAATGTAGACAAAGGCAAGTAGGAACATTATGAACATATATGACATCTGGGTACGCATTGATTTCTGCATTGCCTCCATCTGTTCCTTCGATTGTGGTGGCTGTGTTGTTGGCATTATACCACACCCATCGCTTTGATTATTTCCAGTGATGCTTCCTCATGCCTGCCATTTTCGTTTAAAACAACCATTATTGGCGATCCGGTCATTGCAGAATACGAAATCCCAAATGCCCTGTTTATGTCCAGGTGTCTCCTAATCTTATCCAGAGAATCTTCGTCCCGCTTCCTTCCCTGATCCTTTTTTCTTCTTTCAAAAACTTCGAGTGGGTCTGCTTCTATTGAAACAAAAAGGTCTGGATTCAAAATTTGAAGGACATAGGGAGGCAAACCGGGGAGGAATCCCTTGCTGGTCTGTATTGAAAAGTGGGTATCAACTATCACTTCTTTCAAGCTGGAAAGATATTGTGCTGCCTTCCTCTGTATGTTCTTTTGCGTTTCGATTGGAAGTTTCCTGAGTTCATCCCTTGTGCTTACGAATTTCAATTCCATTGCTTCTTTCAGCATTACGTCTCCGTAATTCTCTACGATTAAACCCCTCTTGATCAGCTCGTTGAGTACGGTCGTCTTTCCAACTCCAGGGATTCCTCCAATTATTACTTTCATTACATCCCTCCAAAGAAGTCCCTCATGAATGGATACATTTCGGTCATTTGTTCCTTCCCCATTGCTTGATAGAGTTGTATAACAATACCCACAGTCAGCAGTACCCCTGTACCTGATGCATTACCCACAGTTCCTATGAGGTCTGCCCCGGCTGCAAGCGCTCCTACGGCAGCTCCGCTGAATATTGTAATCGCTGGGATATATTTGTCCAGAACCTTCTTCAAGACCCGCGGATCTCTCCTGAACCCGGGTATCTGCATGCCAGAACTCTGGATCTGTTTTGCCACACCCTCTGAATTCATGTTGGTCGTTTCAATCCAGAATTTCGCAAATAACACGGAAAAACCAACCATGAAAGACACGTAGGCCAGTACATGGATCCCGAGTTCCCAGCTCGCATGATTGAATAGCTGGTTTTGGTAGGCTGTAGGGTCCAGTAGAGGGAACAGCCAGTTTGCGATTCCATTTGGATTTGAAAGGTACCACGCAAGACCGCCTATAGGCGTAGTCTGCTGGATGTTATTCGCAGTGGCAAATGATGCGCTTGGATAAGCCCCTAGAAGCCAGCTGTGACCCAGCAGGGGCAATTTTGCCAGAGTTGGATTCGTCCATAACAGCAACGACCACATTGCGAGATTTGCAAGCAGAGCGGCAGCAAGTATAACTGGAATATTTGATGCATACATTAGTTGTATAGGGTATCTTCCTCTTGCACCTCTTGCCCTCTCGTGTGCCAATGGAAGTTCAACCTTCACAGATTGTACCCATACTATCAGGAAGAATATGAATATGGTCCCTGCCAGGGCAATAAGCGGATTGGGGGGAGCGAAAATTATCCTTTCAAGCCCACCGGAATAGAGGTAACCTGCACTGTACTGCGACAGAAGGTAGAATGTCTTCGGAAGTGCACCAACAGGGGGGTTTGCTATGGACAGTGCTGAAGTACTTGTCACCGGAATCCAGTTCAGAGTACCTGTGATCAGTGCTTGCGAAACCCCGGCTGCAATGAATAGCGAGACTCCAGACCCTATTCCCCATTTTGATACCACTTCATCCATGAGGAATACCAGGTATGAACCCATGAACAACTGGAATATTATGAATATCCTTGCGAACATCAGGCCATAACCCGGGATTGCACCATTGATTGCAGAAGAGAAAGCTGGATCGGGAGGCAGGTAACCAAATACCTGTGGTACGGCCTCTACGAATATCATTACGATCACAAGAAGTTTTTGTGCTCCCTGGTAAAGCGCCTTGTCATCGGACTTTGTCAGGTCTATATTTATTATCTTTGCCCCGACAAAAAGCTGCATTATGATACTTGCCGTGACTATTGGACCAATTCCAAGGTCCATTATTGAACCTGCTTGCCCTGCGAATATTGACCTGAAAGATGCAAATACGTCTATAATCTGGGACCTGTCAAGTCCGTAGATGTAAATGTTTGACAGGATGAAATACACTATTAGTATGATCGCTGTCCAAAGGAATTTCTCTTTGAATCTGACGTGCCTTCCAGGTTTCCTGACTGCAGGAAGACGCTCCGCAATGTTCTTCCATCCGTACAGTCTGGATCCTTCTCCGTTATAGGATATCAGGAGATAGGCAAGATAGAAAAGAGTTGCAATTGTGATAGTCAGTACTGCCGTGTAGCCAATGTTGTAATTGAACGCTCGGTAAAGTACGTAAACGCTGATAAGGAATAAAATAACGACTGGTATCGCTGCAGCCCTATTCCTCTTTATCTCCATTAAGTTCTACCTCTCCACCTGCGTCCTTTATCTTTTGAATCGCTTTTTCTGTCGCTTTATCTATTTTTATTATGAACGGTTTTCCAACCTGTCCTCCTCCAAGAAGAACACCATAACCCATTTCTGTAAGGTTCACTTTGATTTTCTCCCCTTCTCTGATGGCAACTCCAGAATTGATTATCTTCTCAGCATCCCTGTCGACGTCGCCAACATTGATTGATTTGACCTTCCTCGTTGCACCATGGTGAACGAAGCCATGAGACCCATAATGATCTGGCATATATTTTACCATCCAGATCCATCTGTGCTTCCCGAGGCCAGCCATTCCGCTTCCGCCTCTCTTTCCTTTACCTCTTCCAGCCTTTTTTCCTCTTCCGTAGAGGCCTCCTCTCATTTTTTTAGTCTTTTCTCTTACCAAGTTCACCACCTTCCAGCATGCTGTCGATCAGGGAGTTAATTTCCGCTCCTCTGTAGCCAAGGGCTCCCTTGAAATCAAAAGTTCTCTTTGTGCTTCTGTACCCTTTCCTGGGGGGATTCATCCTGAATACTGGCTTAAAATTTGGTATGTCCTTCATCCTGACTCCGCCGTTTATGATCTTTTCTGCCATTTCCTCGAACGACCCAAACCCTAACTCCTTAAGCGTCATAGAATCTATTTTCTTTTCTCCACTCATTCTGCCCTTTTCCTGGATCAGTCTGGTTAGATGCTCTGGATCTACTTCTCCCCAAGTTATATAGTCCTTCGCCTTCTTTATCTGCCCGATTTCTGTCTCGGGAACAAGCACCAGATGATTGATCCTGTCAAGTCTCATTTCCAGGAGCGCTCTCCTTATTCCTACCTCTGTGTGATTACTTCCCCTGACTTTTATCACTGCGTACATTCATGACACCTCCCCTATATATTGGCGTACTAAGCACTAGCTTGTCATTTATCTTAAACTTCGATGTCTCTTTGAGTGCATTAAAAGTTGCAAATGCGAAGTTTACCGTACTCTTTGTATGCCCCTCTGAAAAACCCCACGTATCCTGTATGCCTGCCAGAGACAGCACCTTCTTTGGGATGTCTCCTATAGCAAGTCCTACTCCCTGCGGCGCTGGTTTGAGGGACACTCTTACAGAGCCGGCCTTTCCCGAGACCTCAAATGGAACCGTATGGCTCCGACCACATCCACATTCCCACGAACCACACCCTCTCTTGATCTCTACTAAATTGAGCTTAGCATCTTCGATCGCTTTCTCTATGGCATCTCCCGTCTCTTTCGCTTTTGCGTGTCCTATCCCGACGTACCCATCTCTATTACCAACCACAACAGTGGCTGCAAATTTCACTTTTCTACCGGAGTCGGACATCTTCTGGACCATCTTGATTTCAATTACTTCATCTTCCAGATTAGGAAGAAGTGAATCCACGATTTGTGCTTCCCTGATAGGTATATGAAGGGAAAGAACTTCTGATATCGTTTTCAGTTCCCCCTGTTTGACCATTTTACCCAGCCTAGTCTTTGGTTCCCATTCTGTATTATTCTCTCTCATAGCAACTCCTCCATAGCCTTTTTTACGGATACTACGGATCCTTCTGCGATACTTTCCAAATGCTTACCTTTCAATCTGTCTTCGTCAGGCAAAAAGTCCTTGTCAACCGGAACCTCTATTCCTGAATCTAGGAGCCCTTTAACGCTTGCCATTAACTTTGATCCCTTGACAACCCTCTGCCTTCCAAGATCAACGTGCAGCCTTATAATCCCCCCCTTCTTTGCCCTGAGTCCGGCAAGGTAACCTGCCAGGTAGGCAGAGGGTGTATTGGATGTCGGTGCCTTCCACCCGAATTTCTTCAGCTCTATAGTTGAACCGTGAGCCAGTACTCTATCGCCTGATGGTCTGTATTCAACCACATCCACCCTTATGTTGCTGAGTGATTTCCTAATTACTGCTCTTGGAACTCCAGTCTTTATGAGAGCAAGTCTTTTCCTGTAATCTGTGATATTCAACCTTCTTCTCTTAAGTCGCATAATGTATCTTGAATGCATTTTAATCACCCTTCTTGATTCCAGATTCCTTTATGTGCGCAAGTAATGCCGACTTATTGTGAAAAATCCCACCTTTAATCTGCGAGTAGTATTTCCTGTATGCATTCTTGGGCAATTTTCCACTGTCCCGCAACTCTCTAAGCGCTTTCCTCATAGACCTTACATTCTTTACCCATCTGTCCTTTCTGGGTTCCCTCGCATTTCTGGTACCTTTCCTCGAGCCTTGTCCCTTTCTCCTACCCTTATCCCTCTGTGCTTTTGCAGCCCTGAATCTGCTCCTAGAATTAGATTTAGCATACTTCCTCTGAATGACATTTCTTTTCATCAATTTCCTTACATCTTCCCTAGTGACTGCTTCTGCAATCTGTTCAGTACTTTTAGGGTCCATCCACACTCTACTGTATCCAGCTTTTAGCATTTTTGATGCCATTCTCTTCTGTGGCGCAAGCGTAACCATCATTTCACCTCGTTCAGTATCTTAATTCCCATTGTCTTCGCAGTTTCCTGAATTACTGTCCTTTTCTTCATTCCAACCTTCGACGAAATTCTTATTGCTTCCTTGGATGGGTCTATGCTTTGCAAAGATCTGAGATTGGTAATATACACTTCCTTGAAACCGGAAGGATGAAGGTACCTGACGGCCTTGGGTCCTCTGTATCCTGAATCCACGTTGGGAGGTCTGTGTCCCCGATGTTCTCTCAACTTTGAATGCTTGCCTCTGGCCTTTCTCCATGCATCTCCTAGTTTCTTGTAACGGAACCATTCCTGTCTATGAAATTTCGGTCTTTTCCTGCTTTGTTCCTTCCTGGACTCCAGCAGACTTTTTTCCTTAGGTCCAAGATTAGCTTTCAATGACATCACCTTTTTTCACTATGTATATACCATCCTGAAATACCCTTGGATCGAATCCCTTTATTTTGCTCAGTTTCTCTATTCGAGCCGCCGCATTGCCCAAAGTTTCAAGATCATTACCTTCCAGCGTCACCAGGTCTCCTTTAACGTTCACCTTGACTTCTGGGTTGACAAGCAATTTCCTTGCACTTTTCTCCCCGAGGAAATTGTCTAGAGTTATTTCGTTGCCTTTTGCAGTAACTTTCACTGGAAAATGTGCGTAAACTATTTTCATCGTATATATGAATCCCTTCGAAACGCCAATAAAGAGGCTATTAATGATGCTCTTCCAGGTTCCGACCACCGCAACATCGCTCTTCTTGTTTCTGGTTGTGTAGATCTTGATTTTATTGTCTTCCATTTCGACTCTTGTATACTCATAAATGAATTTCTTTGTGACAGTTCCCCGTGGGCCTTTCACTGTCAGGGAGCCCGCTTGCAGTGTTACATTTATTCCTTTCGGTATCTCTATTATTTCTTCCATTCATATCCCCTCAGTAAATAAAGGCAAGTGCCCTCCCACCTGTTCCTTTCTTCTTCGCCTCAGAGTTACTCATCACTCCACCCGTCGTCGAAATGACAATCAGACCTATATCTTGAGCCGGCAGATATCTGGATTCCCATTTTTCCATGTCGTTTCTCCTTACCGAGAACCTGGGTTTAATAACTCCGCAGTTGTTAATTGTTTTTGCAACCTTAATCCTGAAAATTCCACCTTTTCCGTTTTCAACGTATTCAAACTGATCTATATACCCATACTTCTGGAACACTCTAAGCACTCTTCCTACCAGATTGGAGGCCCTGACATCCACTTCTTCCCTTCCAAGCTTCGAAGCATTCCTTATCGAAATTAGCGCCTCATTTAATGTATCTCCCATTTAGTTCACCTCAGGAATATTTCTTGAATCCAAGTTCTGGGGCAATCTCTCTGAAACATTGCCTGCACAACCGGAGTCCGTATCTTCTGACTAAACCCCTCTTCCTTCCACATCTCTCGCACCCTTGACTCCTTCCGTACTTTTTCTTTGGTCTGAGCTTTGGTTGAGCCATTTAATCCACTCCCAGAATTTCCAAATTGTAGTTTTTCTTCATATATTCCATCATCTCTTCCCTCTTTATCCTAATTTTTTCAGGAATCTTTGTCGGCCTTAATCTCCTTTTTGACACTCTATACCCGCCCTTTCTCCTGAAAGTGATTACTACGTCCATACCGAAAATACCTATCTCTGGATTGTATTTCATTCCCTTGAAGTCGGTATAATCAGATATTCCGAAGCTGTAGGTTCCCTGGGTGGAGAATGAATAGGCGAAACCCTTGAAATTCTTTACCCAGAGAGCAGAGTCCAAGAATTTCTTGATATCTTCCTTTCTAAGAGTTACTTTTACTCCTATTGGCTGGTCCAGCCTTATGCCGAATTCTCTGTTTATTTTTTTCACCTTTGTTATGGTTGGATTCCCTCCAGTGACAAGGGCCAGCACTTTCTTTGCCTTTTCCAGTTTTTCTCCCCCTTCTCCTACCCCAATATTAACAGTGACTTTGTCAATGATAATTTCCTCCATGGTCATCTCATGCACCTCCAGCAAGTCTCATTTCGCCGGAAGACTTCCCGAGGACAAATATGTTTGAAACAGTCGTCGTGAAGTTGTCTTTGCTCTCAACAGTGTTCTCTTGATAGCTTCTTGAAACATTGACCTCTTTTATTTGGGTTACGCTCCCGCGATGAGAACCACCAATGACATAGACCACGGTGTCCTTTGCAAGAGGATAGATCTCAATTATTTTCTGGCCAGGTACAGTTATCTTAAGTGTGTCCCCCCTCTTGATCTGTTTCTGATCGGTTGGAATTACCCTTCCGTCGTGGGTTGAAAGTTCAATCCTTCCCCCCTTTCCAATGAATTTGCCGGTAACTTTGACCAATTTCCATCCAGCATCATTTGGATTTACGTCACTTAACACAAGGGTTCCTGCCTTATCAAGCAGGACTCTCTTGAACAGGCCTGTTTCCTTTATTGAGAGCGTATCCATGAATCCCACTGCTCTCTTATAGTCCTTCACAATCTTGCCGTCAATTTCTACGAGCCCTCTTGTTATTACGTTTCTTGCCTCCTTCGACGTATCTGCCAGATGAAGCACGTCCCTCACTATCACCATCAGAGGCACGCTTTCCTTGACTGGATGTGGTCCAGGCGATGATTTCACCGACCATATACTTCCCTTTCTTGCCTGTTTCCAGGTCGTCGGGGAAGCTAGTCTTTTAATGTGTTTACTCATTTTTTTCTTCCTCCTTTTCCTCTGCTGGCTCTTCTTCCTTTTCCTCAGGTACGGTCTCGCTCTTCTCTTCCTCTTCTGGCTCCTCTTCTATTGTCTTGTTTCTCAACGCAGCTAGTATGCTGAGCTTCTCTTTCCTCTTCTTGTCTTCCAGATTCAATTTCACTAGGATGAGTGACGTAGGATCGAGTTTTCTGGGTTTCATCTTTCCGTCTGCCTTTGCGATGTTAATGTTTTCTACCAATATCTTCTGGTGTTTCCTCAGAACTTTGACAACCTTCCCCTCTTTTCCTATGATATTCTGTTTTTCGTCCTTTTCGGCATCTCCCTTCACTATTTTTATTACATCTCCCTTCCTGACTGGAAATCTCTTGATTCCGTATTTTTCATTCAGGTCTTTCGATAAATGTATGTTCAACTCCATCGTTAGCACCTCACACAATCGAGCTCGCAAGGGCTGCAACCCTCGGCCATCTCTCTGCCGCTTCCTTTGCAACGGGCCCCTTGATTTCAGTCCCTCTTGTTTCTCCATTATCTTGCACTAGAACTGCTGCATTGTCCTCAAATTCAACCATGATCCCATCTGCTCTTCTGAAGGTTTTTCTCTGTCTAATCACTATTGCGTAGACAACTTTTCGTCTCATCTCTGGTGAGCCTTTCTTCACTGAAGCCATTATCATGTCGCCCACTGATGCTGCTGGCACTCTTCTCTTCGTATTGTGGTATGCCTTCACATTTATCAAAGCAATTATCTTGGCTCCGCTGTTGTCTGCGCATTCCAGATTTGCTCCAAGTGGTAACCCCCTGATCTGATTTCCAGCTAATCCCTTCATTCTGTTCCCTCCTTTTCAACAACAATGAAGGAAACAGACTTTGCTATTGGTCTCGAATAGGCTATCTTGACTGTGTCCCCCACTTTAACATGAATGCACCCTGGGAGGTGAGCGTGATATCTTTTCTTCCTCTTTTCATATCTTTCGTATTTGGTTGTCTTCCTCATATATTCCCTTAAAACAGTGACTGTCCCCTTCATTGAGGTTGAGATCACTTCCCCTTCAATTACGGGTGATTTTACGGTGTTGTTTCCGTGAAATGGGCAGTTTGAGTCATTACATTCTTCTTTTGGTTCCCTGACATCTATTCCTATATTTCTCATATTTTCCCTCTCCTTCTCATTTTCCTGATCTTTTCTTCCGGTCGCACTCTCAGTGAGTTGAAATCGAATTTCTTTCCTTGAATCTGTATAATTGTTTTTCTCTTTGGAATGACTTTATTTTTCTGGCAGGCTATGACGAGCGTGTTCTTCGTCTCGTCGATAATTTCCCCCTGGACCCCGATATGGGACGAGTCTGAAGCCTCGATAACTTCACCAATTTCACCAATCACATCAGTGAGTAGTGGGTTCATTTTGTGACCTCCACTTTGAAACCCATTTCTTCCAGCACTTTCTTGGCTCTGTCCCTCTGGTCACCCTGCAATTCTATCTTGTCATCCTTTGCAGTTCCACCAGTTGCTGTTTTCTTCTTAAGCAACTTTGCCAATTCCTTCATGTCCTCTGCCTTTGTATCAAATCCAGAAACTATCGTCACAAATTTTCCATATCTTCTTTTATCAATTGTTATGGTGATTACTTGCGTTTCTCTTGCTATCTCATCTAAGGGTGTAAGTTCTCGGATAAATTTGTCATCTCTCATTTCTCTGACTCCCTTATGACTGTCTCAATCCTGGCAATCTGCCTCCTGAGTGATTCAATTTTACCAGGGCTAGGTGGCGCACCACCCATCGCTGATATACCTCTTTCCCTCATCAGCTCTTCCTTTAGATCTGAGAATTTCTTATGCATTTCTTCTTTACTCATTTTTCTGATTGTCGAGGCTTTCATTTCCTCCATTTAGGTTCACCCCCTCGATCTTTATGGCCCTGATGGTAACATCATCAGGAAGTTTTACATCATTTCTGAGAATCTTCACGGAGATTCCTATGATTCCAGGTTTTGTCATAGCAACTGCATATCCACGGTCTATCAATTCTGATGGAAAACCGGATGAGATTACTTTACCGGTTGTATATTTTACAGTCCTGGATCTCTCTCCTGTCAATTTGCCGCCCATCCTTATCTGCCCACCTCTTGCTCCAGAATCCATTATCCTTCTCAGTACACTGTGCCCTGCCCTCCTGAAATGCCATCCTTTTTCAATGGACCTAGCAAGTTTCTCTGCCATGATTTGGGCATTGAGGTTTGGGTCTCTTGCTGCTTCCACTTTTATCAGTGGGCTAGTCAAGCTGAATTTTTTCTCTAAAGTTTCCTCCATGCTCTTGATCTTGGAACCCCTTCTTCCGATCACTAACCCGGGTCTTTCAACCTTCAAAATGACAATTGTGTTTTGGGGAGTCCTTTGAATCTCCACACCACCAAATCCTGCATCGCCTATCTCATGGATCAGGTATTCTCGTATGAGCTGTCGCCTGATGTTCTCTTTAAGGAACTTTAATTCTTTCATTCAATCTCCTCCAGAATTATCTGAATGTGGACTCTTTCTCTGTAAAATTTGCCGCTTGAGCCGAACGCCTTGTAAACATAAAATTTGATCGGTGGAGCCAACTGGGCAATTGCGCTCTTCACCACGAGCTTTTCTGTATCTAGCTGCTTGAATTCTGCATTGTTCTCTGCGTTGCTCAGCGTGTCTAGAACATATTTTGCAGCCTTTACAGGGAATCTTCCCGGCCCAGTACCTCTTTTATGGGAAACAGAGTCAGTGAATTTCCTATATGGGACAGCTGATTTTTTCTTAATGACTCTGTCCAGGTAATCCTTAGCAGGGCCAAGTTTCATTCCCTTTATAGTTCTGACGATCTCAAGGGCGTCTCTCGGAGATATTGGAGCTTCTATTGACATCGCACGAGCAGTTTTCTTCTTGTCAGTTTCCATAACATACTTCATTGTTTCACCTCACTTCAGCGGGAGGAATTTTGATCCCCTCGTAGCTCCGACACCTGGACCTGAATGTTTTACATCTTTTCTGGTCTGTACAAATTCACCAATATAATGGCCTATCATCTCTTCTTTTATAGTAAATGTCGTGTACTGATGCCCGTCATAAACGGAAATTGTCTTGCCGACATACTGCGGAAGTATCACTAGGTCTCTCACCCTGGTCCTCACTGAATCTAGCTCGATTAGCCTGTCATGAAGCTTCTGTTGCTCGGAGTTGTATCCCCTCGAAAGGCTTCTCCTTGCCCTTGAAGGGAGAATCTTCAAGAGATCCTGATGATCCATCTCAAGAAGTTCTCCGAGAGATTTCCCCCTGTAAAGTAACTCCTTTCCCCTCTCGGTCAGTGCCCTGGACGTCTTCCTTTTAGTCCTTCTTATGGCCTTTTGTGACTTCATTCTCTTATCTTCTGCCATTCTATTTCACCTTTCTCTTCGGGGACAATCTGCCCACTTTACGTCCAGGAGGCGCATTTCTACCAACGGTTGAAGGCCTTCCGACGTGTTGATGATTACCTCCGCCATGTGGATGGTTGACTGCATTCATAGCGACTCCTCTGACAGAAAAAGGCCTTTTCGCCCTGCTCGAATACGCGTGAATCTTTTTTCCTGCTTTCATGAATGGTTTGGTGCCTCTTCCTCCTCCACCTGCCACCCCTATCGTAGCTACGCAGGCTGGTTTGAATTCCTTCAACTTGCCAGAGGGTAACTTCACTGTCACTTTGTCGCTATGTGATACAATAGTACAAAAACTTCCTGGCGTTCTTGCAAGATTCCCGCCTGACCCAGGCCTTATTTCAATGTTATAAATTGAGGTACCGTCTGGAATTATACCTAGCGGAAGCGTATTTCCTTCAATTGCCTGTACGTCATCTCCCCCCATGACTTTCTGCCCAACAAACATTCCATTATGTGCTAGGAAAAGTTTTTCCTGTTCGTTGTCCATTCTGACAATTGCAACAGGGGTATAGTGTCCTGGGTCTTTAACCAGCCTAACTACCTTTCCTTCCCACCGCTTTTCTTCTGGATATTTTATATCCCCATAATGCCTGTGGCTTGGACTCTTGTAAACAAGTCCTCCCTTCCCTCTCCTTTGGGCTAAAATTCTCTTTCCCATCTTTTCACCTCAGAATATCCCCAATTTTGTGGCCAGCTCTTCGGCTGAATAGTCCTTGGAGATCTTTACAACTGCCTTCTTTCCTTCCTTATCTCTCAGGATATTCACCCCCGCCACTTTCATCCCAGATATACTTTCAACAGCTTCCTTCACTTCAGATCTGGTAGATTTTTCAGCTACAACAAACCATAGCTTATTCTCCCTCTCGATCTGCAACATTGATTTTTCTGTCACAAACGGTTTCAGTAGGATGTCGTACGGATTTGTCAAATCTGCCACCCCCTTATTGCTTCAAGAGCAGATTCGCTCATGACAACCAGGCGACCCGGATGGCCTCCGGGGGCCAAGATATATGCATTCAGATCCTCCGGCCTGGCAACGTCTACTCCAGGTAAATTCCTGACTGCTTTTTCTACCGTATCCTTGCTCTTTACAACAATCAAAATACTTTTTGGAGTTGTATATTTCCTTCCTCTGCTTTTACCTCTTCCAGCCCTGATTTTTGTCCCTTCTTTTGCTCTTATGATATCTTCATAAACCCCTATTTTGGTGAATAATTCAACAACTCTTGATGTCTCTTTGATATTTTCAAATTCATTTTCCACAATGATCGGGAGTGATGATGCTTCAAATCTGTGTCCCCTCTTTCTTACTACCTCAATATTGGCCACAGAAGCTAGAGCTGAAAATTTTGCCATTTTCCTTTGATTCTCATTCATCTTGATGTGCCAGTTCTTGGCAGTGACAGGGTGATGCGCTGATCGCCCACCTCTTGCGTTTGATAGCAGTACTCCTCTTGTCGACCCAGAAACTCTGGGATATCTGGAAATACCGTGGTTTGGTCCTAGGTTGTGACCCACTCTTCTATTACCGGCGTAATAGAATGAACCATATGGTACTCTTGAGTTCGACATATAAGCATTAAAGAACTGTATAATCAGATCACTCCTGATTGGATGATTGAATACCTCTGGGAGGTCAACCTCCTTTACTATTTCACCCTTCATTGAAAACAAGTTTGCCAAATCTCACACCCCCTGCTTACTCTCGACTGACACGTACGTCAATTTGACCCCTTCTACATCGGGAACAGTTTGCCTTATTGGGTCCCTCATCTTAATAGGCCTTTTGATTGGCCCCGGTATGGACCCGTGAATCAGTATGTAATTGTTCACAACTTCGCCATAGTTAACAAATCCTCCGGCAGGCACTATTGGTTTCTCGGAAGGATTACCGTAGAATAAAACTCTCTTGTTGAATTCCGTCCTCTGGTGAAATCCTGTTTGCCCTGCCTGAGGAACAGTATTCCTCACCCAGTCTGGATGCCAGGGACCCAGAGTACCTATCATTCTCCTGTGTTTTCTGTTCTTATATGGAAGAAGTTTAACACCCCACCTTTTAATATGCCCCTGGAAGCCGTATCCCTGTGTGACCGCAATAACGTCAACAAATTTTCCAGGTTTGGAGAATTCATCAAATGGAACCTCTTTCCCCAGCAAGGAATTAACGTAAGCGATTCTCTCTTCGATGGACCCTCCTCCGACCCTGATTTCAGTCAGGTCTGGAATTTTCTTTGAAATTGCTTTGACTTTCTTGTTCTGAACCAGTACCAATACATTTACTCCAACCACTTCATTTTTGTCTATTTCCTTTGGTTTGTACTCTTTAGAAATGGGCAACAAGTCCTTCAGATCGGATAAAGAATTCTTGTCAAAAACATCTCCTAGGGAATACTCCCCGTACGGATTTGACCCATAATATCTAACTCCCACCACCTTGATTGGAGGGACTTCGACTACCGTGACTGATGAAGCTACTTCAGAACCCGCTGTAGTACTGTTCTTCCTGTAATCAACAAATAATGCGTGAGTCGTTCCTGCTTTGAATCCCACGAACCCTTGAAGTTTTGGTTTTCCATTAATATCAGGCCAGGACCTGATGTGAGGTATAATAGACCTTGCCCTTTTTCTGGGATAGTACCCCATAGACCCATGTCTCGAATGATTTGGCGTTGCCATACTTTTCACCGATGCATTGCCGTTGCGTCTTGATGCTTCCCCAATTCAGCAAGCACCACAGGCACTCTGCCTAAGACGTGAAGCTAATGCTTTTCCAAGAGCACATATGGATATATAAACAAATCGCAAAGCACTAATGCCCTGCATCCTTATATTATCTTCTTATTATTGGCCAATATGATGATTTACAATAGATAGACTATCCCACTGTCTTACGATAATAAATGTTTTAAGTTTGTATTATCAGCACCGCCGTTCATTAAAGAAAATAAATAATTTAAAGTATAATCCTACTCGCATTTTGAATATCCGCAAGTCTTGCAGGTCAGGCAGCCATTTTCAGATACCATTGTTTCATTACCACATTTTGGACAAGTGGAAAATGAGCTCTTTCTTTCCCCTTCAACTTTTAGCTTGCTTACAACGAACCCTCCGGTTAGGGTAGATTGCGGAACTCCCCCTTTCATTGACATATCAATTGCCTTTACCACACCGTCGGGAACTGAAGTAATCTTGAGGCTGCCCACAAATGTTGTGCTCTTCCCTTTAATCCCTGTAAGTGCTTTTATCACTTTGGCTATGTCCCCTCCTTGCTGCAAGTATAGTGAAATCAGTCTTCCAATGGCCTCCGAGTAAGCCTTCTCCTCCGTCCCTGACTTACCCACATTCACAAAAACCTCTACAGGTTTGCCTTGTTCATCGAAATTGATTGTGGTATAGAGCTTGCCGTTCTCTAGTAGAGGAAATACAATTGTCCTTCCAGTCAGTACCATTGGCCTGTCAAAAGCCTCTTCCTGCTTCTTGGCAGATTCCTTCTCAGTGATCAGAATACCTTCCCTCGATCCTTCCCTGTAGACAGTGATACCCTTGCACCCTGCCTTCCATGCTTCAAAATATATTTTCCCAACTTGTTCTGTGGTCGAATCAGACGGAAGATTTACTGTGGAAGAAATTGAATGATCAATGTACTTCTGGATAGTGGCTTGAAGTTTTACCCTAAACGTAGGGTCAATGTTATGGGACTCTACGAAGTAATCCGGGAGGTCCTTCTCATCACCAATATTGTATAATGACATGTACTCCTTTACAAGCGGATGAAATACCTTAAACGTGCCTTTGGAAAGACTTTCGCTCCGCCTGGTATAAGAAAAGGCAAAAATTGGCTCGATTCCGCTCGAAGTACCCGCAAGAGCGGACCCACTACCTACTGGAGGAACTGTAAGTAGCGCTACATTTCTAAGGCCATACTTCTTCAACTTCTCAAGTACTGTCGCATCAAGTCGATCCATGAATGGTGATTGTAAATGTTTGTCTAAGTCAAAGGCTGGGAATTTCCCTTTTTCAATCGCTATGTTGATGCTCTCATCGTAAACGATATTCATAATTTTCCTGAACATTCCATCGATGAACTTTACTGAGTTCTCCGTGTCGTACTTGATTTTCATCTTGGCAAGCATATCTGCGAGTCCCGTAAAACCTACTCCTATTCTTCTTCCCTTATTTGCCTCTTCCGTCTGCTCCTTCAGTGGGTGCTTGTACAGATTGTAGTCTGTGACATCGTCGAGGAATCTGACAGAATACCTCAGTGCTTTCTCAAGGTCAGTCCAGTTTATTTCTGGATTTTCGAATGGATTCTTCACGAATTGCGAAAGATTAACATTTCCCAAATTACAGGCTCCGTACGGTTCAAGCGGTATTTCGGAGCAGGGATTGGTCGAGAGGATCTCCATTCCGCCGTACTCACTCGTGCTTTCTCTCTTCATTGTATCCCAGAATATTAGCCCGGGTTCCGCCCAGTTTCTTGCTGATTCTATCAGTTCGTTCCAGAGCATTTTAGCCCTTACCTTCTTTTCAATCCTCTTCACTTTAGGACTCTCGTAGTGCAAAACGAAATCGTCATCTTCTTCCACTGCCTTCATGAATTCATCTGTGATAAGGACTGAAATGTTAGCGTACCGGACATTCTTGAGACCTCTCTTAATTTTTATAAAATCGAGTATATCGGGATGGTCAACTTTCATGGTTATCATCAACGCACCTCTTCTACCTGCCTGCCCTATAGTCCCAGTGGTCTCAGACATTATATTCATGAAAGAAACTGACCCCGTGGACTTAAGTGCAGCATTATTGACTGGTGCTCCTTTTGGTCTAAGTATTGAGATGTCGGTCCCAACCCCCCCTCCAAGGGAATAAGTTCTGGCTGCTTCCTTTGTCCAGTCAAATATTGCCTCAAGTGAGTCATCGTGAATAGGGATAACGTAACAGTTGTTTAAAGTGGCACGTCGTCCATATTTTTCTTGACCCGCGCCGAATAAAATCCTACCGCCAGGGATCATCCTGAAGTCTGTCAATAACCAAATGAACTTCTCTTCCCATTCTCCCCTTTTATCTTCACTTTCAACTGAGGCGATTTCTCGGGCAACTCTTCTCCACATTTCCTGAGGCGTTTTTTCAACTAAATTCCCTTCGTTATCCTTCATTGCGTACTTATCGACGAATATTCTTGCCCTAAGTTCGTCATTATTAAAATTTATCATAGTAGTGTCTGGAATAGAGACAACGCCATAGCCTTCCCCACCATTATCCTGATCAACCATTGAATCACCGTATTTCCCACTTAGAACTATCTGGATAAAAAGAATTCTGTTATCTGGTTCCTTATCAATATATTTCTAATTGAAACTAATGTTATAAGGTATATGATCATATTATTATGCTCATTCAGCATGCTTTTTAAAATACAATAATGAATATAAATGTTAAACTAAATTTATTTGACTGGCAAAAAATTTCTAAATAAATATGATAAAATATAAATATGGTATTTTTATTCCTTTTACTATGCCAGAGGGATTTACATCTGAAGACGATAAGTTATCGACTCTACTGATGCAGATGAGCGTTCCGAGGAATGTTGCGAAGGCCCTAGTTTACATGAAGGGGAGGCCAGAGACAACATCAGTCGAAATTGAAAAGAACGCAAATTTAAGACAGCCTGAAGTTTCAATTGCAATGAGGATTCTCAAAGAACATGGGTGGATTGTCAAAAGAGACATCAAGAAGGAGGGGAAAGGCAGACCTGTGCACGGTTATCGCCTTTCCAAACCATTCGCAGAAATTATAAAGGAACTGGAAGAAGACCAAAAGAAGCGAATAGCGGACATGCAGAGTGTCCTGGGCCAGATCCAGAGTTTACTCTAGAAACTTGTTATTTTAACATTTTCTCCATCAGAAGTTATTACGATTTTCCTCATGTCTAGGAATAAACCTGTTTCTACTACTCCGTTTATTTTCTTGATTTCGTCATTTGTTTCCCTCAGATCAATTGAATTTTCGGGAATGCAGTCACAGATTATATTTCCATTATCGGTTATGAAATTTTCTCTCACCCTACATATCATTCCAAGATCTTCGATCTTCTGAATTGTACTCTTCGCGCCAAATTTGAGAATCTCGATAGGAATTCCCATATGATCTGGAATCTTCTCTACAAGTTTTTCATTTGATGCAATTATAACATACTTGGATGAGTTGAGAGCCACTTTTTTTTCTCTAGTCAGAGCCCCCCCTCCTCCCTTGAGCAAATTCCCATCTGGATCTATTTCGTCCGCACCGTCGATGGTAACGTCAATTCTATCAACCAGGTCAATATCAATAACCCTTATTCCAACCTTTCTGGCAAGGTTCTCAGTTGCAATTGAAGTTGCAACGCAAACGATTGTTTTCTTGATTTCTTCTTTTGTCCCGAGCAGCTTTATGAATTCATTTACAGTCGTTCCAGAACCGAGTCCAACAACATTTCCCTTGTTGACATACTTGATTGCCTCTGCCGCAACCAGCCCCTTCTTATCCATATACCTGACCTATCCCATGAATTGTTTACTATATCTATATTTTATCAGGCTGTCCTGTCATTTCGCATATTTGAGAACGGTGAAAACAGGGTCCCTGGAAAGTATTATTGGGAAGCCATAGTCCGTCATAATAGTCAGATCAAATTCACTCATGCCGATTATCTCGAATCCCACCTTTGACAATTTAAGCCTTCTCAGGTATGTCACGGTGAAGATATTCATTCTTGTTCTTAATTTCTCTTTGAAAACAAAAAATTTTTCATTAAGGTGAACAAATATTTCGCGCCCGCTCTTTGTTTCGCTAACCAGTCCAACATTCTCAAGCAGCTTGATCTTTCTGTGGGCAGTGTTCCTGTTCACATCCTCAAGACCATTTAGGGATAATCTTCCTTTTTCAATAAGTTGGTTGACTATGATGGCTGAAGCGTCAGAGCTCAGTGCATCCATATAGATCAGTTCATTTTCATTTAGTACCCCCTTCAGCCAGTACTTATTCTTTTGAGAATTTTGGACGACCACATTCGCGTCTATCAGTTTCTTCAAATGCCACTCGACAGTTTTAGGATCTATCCCCAGGGTCTTGGCAATAGATGCAGATGTCCTCCCTGGAGTGTTGCTGATTCTGCTGAATATTTTGCAGACTAACTCATTAGAAACGACTGCTTCGTCCTTTTGACCATAATTGTTATAAATTTCAATAAGAGGGTGCATATTTTTCATAACTCCTTCTGAGGGCACCATCATCAACGTGAGTGTATATTTGTGTGGTACTTATACTTGAGTGACCAAGCAGAACCTGTATAATTCTAATGTCCGCGCCATTTCTTAGAAGTGATGTTGCAAAAGTATGCCTAAGGACGTGCGGAGTAACCTTCTTTGATATCCCTGCCCTTTTTGCCAGGTTCCTAACAATTCTTTCCACTGTCACAGGTGATATTCTCTTGCTCTTGGTAGTCGGAAACAGAAATTCATTCTTTGGATTTCTTTCCCTGGTCTCCAGTGAATATAGCCTCAAATCTGGAATAATTCTGTCACTGAAAATAACCAATCTGTCCTTATCTCCCTTTCCTCCCCTTATACGCAAACTCCTGTTGGTTAAATCGATATCATTGATCCTTATTGCGCAAAGTTCGGAAACCCTTACCCCTGTATATGCCAGCAATTCGACAATTAATTTCTCCTTTTGGTTGGTAGAAGAGTTCAGCATTTGTGTCACCTCCTCCTCAATCAGGTAGTTTGGTACTTTCTGGGGCCTCTTCGGTGGGTTGAGTGGACCAAAATCAGGTATTTCCAAAAATTCCAATAACGACTGGAGCGCTCGGATGTATAAGTAAACGGAGGTCTTTGAATATCCGAGGTCGATGGAGAGATGTTCTTTGAAATCTTCTATGCCTTCCCTCGTTATATTACTCTTTTTGTATTCAATGAATTCCAGGTATTTCTGTGCAATGTATCCATACATCTTTACAGTATTCCTGCTTTTCCCATTTGCATAGAGCCTGTTCATGAATGTCATTGCAGTTTCAATTCCCAAACTGTCTCCAAGGGAAGATGTCATGATGGCATGTCTATAAATATGACAAATATAAGACTTTTGTCTGATAGGTGTCATCACCGAAAATTAGTTTTATGATTTCACCTTAAGAGGATGATGATTTTTAGCGGCAGTGAATCAATGATGTTGGAAAGCGTTAAGAAATTCGCAACTGAAAAAGTCAGGCCCAGAGCGTCACAAATCGACGAGGAGGGAGAATTTCCCATTGACCTGGTTGATGGAATGAAGAATATTGGACTGTTCTCAAGCTATGTCCCAAAAAAATACGGGGGGCTAGGATATTCGCTTTCGACCCTCATGGAATCGATTAGAATAATATCGAGACAATGTGGCTCCACTTCCCTGATACTTGATGTGACAGTTTCACTGTTCGCTGAACCGATTGTCCAGTTTGGTTCAGAATACCTAAAGGAGGAATACCTTGCAAAGGTTGCAAAAGGAAGCGTGGGAGCATTGGCCATAACTGAACCTGGCGCAGGTTCAGACGCCGTGGCCATAAAGACAACTGCAGTAGAGAGAGGGAATAAATTCATACTGAATGGTGGAAAAACATTCATAACGAACGGAAAGGAAGCAGAGTTTTACGTTGTTTCTGCAATGACGGATCCAGCCAAGAAACACAGAGGAATGACTCTTTTCATCGTGGATAGAAAATCGGCCGGACTTACCATTGGAAATGAGTTCCGCAAAATGGGAATCAGGGGGACCAGTACGACAGAAGTTCTATTGGAAAATGTTGAAGTTGACAACGACCATATCCTGGGGAAGGAAGGAGAAGGATTCAAGATAGAAATGGAAACGCTAAATGTGGGAAGGATAGGGATAGCAAGCCAGGCCCTGGGAATTTCAGAGGGAGCTTTCGATGACATCCATAGATTCGTACAGTCGAGAAAAGACAGCCTGGGAGAATGGTTTCAGTTCAGACTGGCAGACATTGCAGCGGAGCTTCGCTCCTCGAGAACCAACTTTGAAGACGCCGTCATTGCTTCAGAAAGTGGAAAGAATTCACCACTGTTGAGTTCAATATCAAAGGTTACCGCTGGCGATTCTGCGGTGAGTATAACGTCAAAAGGAATCTCATTGCTCGGAGTGAATTCGCTTAAGGAGGAATTTCCTCTGGAGAGGAGGTACAGGGAAGCAAAAATAACGCAGATTTATGAAGGGACTAATGAAATCCAGAGACTGATAATCGGTAAGGAGATAATAAAAGGAGCGACGGTCTAGACGGTAATCCTTTCTAGGGAATATCTCTCCACGTCCTTCAGCTTTGCTGACGGCATATTAGGGTCATGCTCAAAGATGATATTCCATTGCTCCTCATATGCTTCCTCAAGTAATTTCTTTTTTTGACTGAACGTATCCATCGGGTACAGGTCATATCCCATTATGTATGCTGGTTTGATGTGTGCTGACGTGGGGATGAGGTCACCAAAATACACAAATGTATTGTTTACAACCCTGGAAATCACAATTTGATGACCCTTTGTATGCCCCCCTGTTTTCACAAGTTGCACTCCTGGGAAAACTTCCTCGTCTCCTGAAATAATTTCCAAGTTGTTATCAAGATTCACAAAATTTTGGAAATTATAGTTGGGTTTTGTCTTCTCATTAGCATTCCTGATCTCGTCCCAGGTATCGTCCTGCAAAAAATATTTTGCATTGGGAAAAGTTGGAACCAGCAGGCCATTTCTATTCACTGTGGACCATCCAGTATGGTCTAAATGGCCGTGGGTAAATATGACATGGGTCACATCTTCTGTTTTGATATGTAAATCTTCAAGCCTTTGAATAGTATTCTTTTCCCTTTTTATGTCGTAAATTGATAATAATTTCTGATCATATTTGTCCCCCATCCCAAGGTCTACCAGGGCAATCTTCTTTCCACTTCTTATAACCAGTGTGTTAGTTCCCAAAGTGATTCTGTTCTGTTCATCAGAAATGAAATATTTCTGCCAGACCGGTTTTGGAACGACGCCGAACATGGCGCCTCCGTCAAGTTTGAAGGTACCATCGTTCACCAGAAAATATTCAAAATTATCTACTTTCACAAGATAAGTATCATAATTAGATATATGATAATTTCTTGACCACCCTTTGTAATTCGTCCCTCTTTTTCCTGTAGACCTTTCCGTCAACAAAAATGCCGTTTGAGGCTTTTCTTATTTCCACCAACTCCATGGGGAAACTCTTTTCAAATTCATTTGCAGATTCATTTGATACTGAAATTACAACCGCACCTGAAGAGCTTACTGTCAGCGGGTCAATATGATTTTCTATGATATCGCCCTGAATTGAATTCTTCAATTCTTCAGTTCTTATATCGAAACCACTTCCAGCAACGCTTGATACTTCTCTCAGTGCCCTCATAAGCCCTCCCTCTGAGAGATCATGCACATAATTGACCTTGCCTTCGTAATTTGCCAGTTTCTTCATCACTTTCGATATGGAGAGATTTCGTTTGTCAAAAGAAACATCCAGGGAAAGCAACTTGCTAGCGAAATATATCCATTCAGACCCCAGCTTACCAATCAGGTAGAATCTATCGCTTTTTTTAATTTTTTTGAAGCTGAACAGTGGCCTGGAGAACCCTACCAGTGCAATGCTGCCTGCAATTCCATGTGCCAGGTTACCATAACTCCCGGTATGTGCAGATGCAAGCAATATCCTTCGTTTCCTGAGTATCGAGAACATTTCATCCATAAATCTATCATATTCCTCGTTCAGTCCAATAGGTGACTCGAAGTCAATAAGCGCATAATCTGGCTCTGTGCCAGAGGTCACAAAATCGTTGTGGGAAAATACAAAGGAAAGAAATGCATTATCTTCCGGGGTTATATTGTGGTAATATCCCATTGGGTCTATTTTGAATATTGCCTTCCGATTCCCCTCTACGAAAGAGAAATCAGAGCCGATTACGTTGGTTTTGACTATAGCATCACGATTTCTCTCTATGGTCTTCCTTAGGGAACCAAGGCTCATTTTCCCTATATCCATTCATATTTTAATTCCGGAAGGAATAAAAATTTATCCAATTTTCTGATATGATCCGGTGATTGTTGACCTTGAAATGGAGGAGAGCCGGGACATAATGGTCTCAGCACGGTCACTTCCAATTCATGATTTAGGATTCTACAGAACCTGGTTAAGTTTGGGTTACGGAGGGGAGATGAACTACCTTTCAAGGAGTGAAGCTATTCTGAAGAGGGAGGACCCCTCATTAATTCTGAAGAACTCAAAATCAATTGTGACATTCCTGGTAAATTATAATAGAATCCTCCCACCGGTCGGCAATGATGAGGGAAGGATATCTAAGTATGCCATAGGACCAGATTACCATAGAATCCTGCCAGAGATAATGAGAAAAGTAATCGAAAAGAATCATCTGTACAAAGATGAATATAGAATATACTCTGACACTGGCCCCATACTTGAAAGGGAAATTTCCAGGAGCTTAGGTTTGGGTTGGATTGGGAAAAATTCCATGCTTATAAATAAGGAAATAGGTTCATTCACTTACATTGGAGAGGTTCTCACAGATATTAATGTAAGGACACCAATTATTCCACAAAATGATCTGTGCGGGAAATGCAAAAAGTGCATTCAGAGCTGCCCCACAGGGGCGATAGGGCCAGACAGGATGATAGACTCCAATAAGTGCATATCTTACCATACCATTGAAAATAGAGGTTTAATTGATCCTAAAATATCTGAAAAAATGGGGAATATGATCTTTGGCTGTGATATCTGCAACGATGTCTGCCCTTGGAACTCAAAAATTAAAGAAACGTCTGTAAAGGAAATCTTAAGCAGGGACTTCAGCGCTGAAATGGATCTTGAGAAAACTGCCTTCATTGAAAGAGAGGAATTTGAACAAAAATTCAGAGGAAGCGCAATTAAGCGCGCCACATACGAAGGGCTTGCAAGAAATGCGGCTATTGCAATTTTCAATCAAGACCCATCTGATCCATTGCTGAGAGACTTGGTGCACGATTCCGACGATCTGAAAAGCAAACAAATAAAAAAATTAAAAAATTGGGTTTAGAAATACCCAATTGTAAATATATTTGGGTAAGAGTTGTCGTTGTATAATGTCCCACCACTGAACCAATAATCCTGAAGGGCGTTGACGTCAACTGAAGGAGAACTTGTATATCCCCACTGTACGCTTCCCGATGCCTGATATACGTTGAGATAATAGTCACTTCCACCGGTCAGCGTGAAAGCTGGAACTGATATGTTGTACCAAAGTTTGGAGGACGTGACCGTTATTGTTTCGTTTGACATGATCTGAGTTCCCCAAAGGCTGGTCCCAACGCTCACCTGAACAGACCCAGAACCGGATAGGTATAACACTATGTAATTTCCCTGGACTGATCCTGAACCCGGAGCTGAAAATTCCTCCGATTCCTGCAGGGGATACGTCTGAATGTTTGCGCTTGTAGCATTTACCTGTGAGATGAGTTTATGGGTGGAAGAGATTGCCTTAAAGGTAATTGCCTGATTCACGTTTGCTCCATTAACCGTTATAGTACCTGATGAGGGAGATACTGTGTATCCTGATACGGCAGAAATGCTGTAGGAATAGCTGCCATCTGTTGCCGTGAAAGATATCGTCGTGGTCGTGGAAGATTTTGCAACGTTGTTGAAAGTTGCAGTCCAGCCCTTTCCTGACGACAGGCCTGATTCAGTGAATGTAATTGTGTAGGTGGCTGGGGGTGGTGTACCGCTCGAATACCCGACTGAGTATATGTTGGGGTATGAGTTATCATTTGATAAGTATCCGCCAGATTCCCAGTAATCCTGAACCTCATTCTTGGCTACCGATGGAGAAGTAGTGTATCCCCACTGCGTACTTCCAGAGACAAGGTACACATTCAGGTAGTAATCAGTATTTGCGGTTAAAGTAACTGATGAGAATGAAACATTGTACCACAACTTGGACGAGGTTGCAGTGACAGTCTGATTTCCTAGAATGTTGGATGCCCATAATGAAGTTCCTATCGAGAAATGAACTGACCCAGCGCCTGAAAGATAAAGTACCACGAAGTTGACATTTTCATTTGAGCCACCCACAGTGAACTCTTCTGCCTCAGGGAGGGTGTATATCTGTATGTTTGCCGAGGTAGCGTTAACCTGAGAGAATATTCCTGATGCCTGCCCTGTGGATGCCGTGAATCCAATTGCCTGATTTACTGCTGCCCCGTTAACATTGACTGTCCCAGAAGCAGGTGATACGGAATAACCGGATACCGATCCAATAGTGAATGAGTATGAGCCATTTACTTCCTCAAAAACGTCCGTGGTTGTTGTGGACTGCTGGGATGTTCCTCCGAGTGTAACTGACCATGAGGTTCCAGACGGAAGTCCCGATTCAGTGAATGTGACTGAATATTTCTTGGCAACATTCTGTGTAAAAGTTACTGCCTGGTTGACGTTTGCTCCGTTTACCGTTAGTGTGCCCGATGAAGGAGATACCGTGTAACCGCTTACCGTGCTCACTGTATAGGAATATGAACCGTTTGCCTCAGTAAAGACATCAGTAGCTGCTGTGGATTGTTGTGCCGTCCCTCCAAGAGTGACTGACCACGAAGTTCCGGATGGAAGACCAGATTCAGTGAATGTGACCGAATATTTTGTTACAACAGGTGTGCCCGACTGATCCTGTACGAAGTTATATGCGTTGATTGTCCCCCACCCAACTGCGAGGCTATAACCATTTGCGGCGGCGAAATCGCCATTTGATCCGTTGGCTACAAAATAGAACGGTTTGGAGGTTGAATAGCTTCCGTTGGCTTCTGCCTGTCCCAGCTTGTATATAAGTGGGTCCATGAACCCTTCATTTGAGCCAAGGTACGTGTCCATTGTGGTTACCACACCGGCTGCAAGAGGTGAAGCAACAGATGTTCCCCATAGTTCTGTATAGGAAGCTCCTGAGGAAGTCGATAGATAAATGGTCATGTTGGCGCCATCAGCAGAAATATCAGGTGTTCCTCTTCCAGAAGACACACCAGTTACTGAAGAATTGGATGTGATCGCAGAATTGGCCATGGCGCTAGACATCTGCCAGGAAGGCTCCGAAAAAACTGAACTCACTCCGCCCTGTGAACCATCTCCGGATTGAGGAGAGTTGTACCAAACTGCCTGCGAAGCGATACCAGTAGTTCCGGACCCGTCAGTAGAAGCCGTCCCTGTCAGCGTCATCTCTGCTCCTCCAACAGCAATCGTTCCGAAATTGTTGTATGACATGGTTGCAGGGAAGCTGGGGGCCGCATTTCCAGTGTTACCGTCGTCCCCTGACGATGCAAAAACAGTAATTCCTCTAGCGGCAGCCTGTTGCTCGTACTGCATCCATGTGCTGTCATTAGAGTCAGATCCTCCCCAGGAATTGCTGATCGCGACCAGATTGTTCAGTGGTGCGAAGGATGATCCGTTATTCAGTGCAGCGGCAAACGCGTCATCAAGGGCCTGATTTGTAGGGGTTGGCCCATAAACTTCCACTATATTTGCGCCAGGAGCAGTGCTTCCTGCCATCTCGAGATCAAGGGTGCTCTCATAGTTGGCCTGAGAATTATCATTAGCAGCAGACGGACCAGGAGGCGGTGCCCCATCGACAGGATATCCGTAGATAACCGGCTTCGGTTCACCTGCAGGGAGGGTGTGATTGAAGTAGTATGATATGTCAGATGGGACGAAGGGTGCGACAGAGGCCCCAGTTGAGTCGTTTCCTGACCAGAGGATTGTGACTATAGTTTTACCAGTGGGATAAGCCTTGGAATAGAGTTGCTTAAGCTGGTATGCCACCTGCATATCTGATCCATACAGAGTCTGGCTGCTTCCTGATCCAGAGAACATAGGTGCTACTTTTGCCCTGTATTCATTGTTCAGGCCTACGATGTTAGAAATCATCGAAGCATATGGACCTTCGTAAAATACGGTTGAGATAGGGGCATAATAATAGTAATGACCGTTGTAGAATTTTCCGATTTCAGTATGGAATAAAGATGCAAATTGACCGTAGGTCCCCGTAACCTGGAAAGACACCCTGTCCTGGAACGGGACAACTGAGAATCCCTTTCCGGCAAAGTAATTTATTATTGAATAATATGCCTGCGGACTTGGTGAAAAGTGGTCAATAAATTGTTGCTGCGTCATATACTTGTGATACCAAGGAGAATTTTGATTTTGAAGTGCTGAAAGGTACGAGTTCAGGACGTTTTCGTTCTGATATTTAAGCGATATCAAGATTGTCGTTTGCTGCGATGATGATGCCATTCCCACCAGATTTTGATGTGAGAATATTACTCCACTCATACTCTGCGGAACTGCATAGCCCGTTGGTTGCGGAGCGGCAGAAGCGCTTGTTGCTGACGATGCCAGCATGACCAACGCAACTGCAGCCACTAATAACATTAAATATTTCATGGCGTCGATTACATGGTCGGACAAATATATTAATATTGCTCTTGACGATTGAAAATTATTTCATGATTTGGACTAAAATCTAAATATTTTCCGTTTCAATAAAAGAGCAAAAGTTTAATCCGAACTACTGTTGAGCTATTATGCTAGGTATCAAAGTAACTGTCACCAATATTTCCTCTTTTTACGATGCAGATTCAAGGGCCAGAGGGAGAGAAGTAGTGTTGGAAGAATTCAGGGAACAGAAGCAGGGAAACATGCCCACTATGCAGATGTCCCCGGATTTCATTAACGATTTAATGAAGAACATATCCCAGACCTTTGGGTTTTCGGCTAAACCCTCACAAAAGCTCATTTTAAAACTCACTGATGAAGAATACGAGTCACTTGGAATTAAATTTGAAGTAAATGATGTCTACAGCCTCACATTCAATGAAGGGAAAATGGAATTTACCAGAGAGCACATTTAAAACAAGTACAGAAATGTATTAAAGCGGGGCAATTTATATATATTTCCATGTCAACTATTCTATATGCTGGAATAGATGCCGGCACTACCGGAACCAGGACAATGATTTTTGACGAAGTGTTCAGGATAATTTCATCTTCATACGTCAAAAACAGTTTTATTTTCCCACGAGAAGGTTGGGTCGAGCAGGACCCATATGAACTGATAGAGAACCTCAGGATCACTTTCAAAAATGCCCTTGAAAAAACCAATCTCGGAAAGGAATCCATAAGTTCCATAGGGATTGCCAATCAAAGGGAGACTATCATAGGGTGGAATAAGATTACTGGGGTCCCCTACGGCAACGCAATAGTGTGGCAGGACACACGTGCTCAGCCATATACAGAATCATTGAAGGGACAGGGTTTCCGTGCCTTGATCAGGGAAAGGACTGGATTGGAGTTGAGTCCTTATTTTTCCGCAGGGAAGATCAAATGGATTCTGGAGCACATTCTGAAAGACAAGAAAAAAGCAAATGAAGCGCTTTTCGGCACAGTGGATAGCTGGATAGTCTGGAATCTTACTAACGGAAGGTTTGTGACTGATTTCTCGAACGCCTCCAGAACCATGCTTATGAACCTCAAAAAACTCGAATGGGACGAGGAATTACTGGAAATTTTCGGAATTCAGCACGATTCTCTACCTGAAATAGTACCATCCTATGGAAACGAAATAAAATTGGAAAATTCTCTATCTCCTAAAGGAAATATTAATTCGATAATGGGGGATCAACACTCTTCCCTTTTCGGTCAGTTCTGTTTCAAAAGAGGGAGTACAAAAGCTACAATTGGAACTGGAACATTTGTCCTTCAGAACGTAGAACGAAACCCTGGAATGAGGGAAAAGGGGCTTCTCACAACTGTCGCATTTGGCAAGAGCAAGAATTCGTGCAGCTACGCTCTGGAAGGTTCTGTCCCGGTTTCCGGTAGCATCATAGATTGGTTGATTCGAGGGAACTTCATCAAGGATAAAGAAAGAGCATTCTCAATACTTAAGGAGAGATCTGGAAAAGGACGAGATGAAGACTTATACTTCGTCCCCTCATTCAATGGAATCTATTCTCCATACTGGGACGGAAGCTCCAGGGGATTGATAATTGGAATTACGGCCAGGACGACCGTGGAATCGATAGTAATGTCGTCCTACGAGGCAATAGTCTTTCAATTGATGGATGTGATAAGAACATTGAAATATTCGCCTCATTCAATGAAACTTGATGGTGGACCTGCCTCAAATCAATATCTAATGCAGCTTATTGCAGATTATACTCAAACCGAGGTTGTGGTACCTGAAATCAATGAAACAACTGCTTTTGGAGCCGCTATGACTTCTTCCATCGGAATAGATGGGATTGAAGGAAATCCAGACCCTAAGATGTTCGACTTGAGATTCAAGGTTTACGAGCCATCGAGCAGGAATCCAAACTCAACTCAAAGATATGAGAGATGGAGAAAGGCAGTATCTAAATCCAGGGGATGGGCAGGTACCACGGAACGCTTGTAGTTGAAATGGTTCTATTTTGTAGCTTTTTGTGGTGAATACCTCTAGTATAACTTCAATTTTGTCAAGTTCAACTCACAAAATTTTAATATGCAACTTAGTGTGTTATGCTTAATGAATGAGGATAAACGCAATTCGCAATTCCTCGAAAATTATCTGAGCTACTCAGAGCTGGAGAAGCTTCAGGAAAGAGATATGAAGGAGTTAGAACTGGAAACGCAACTGGAGAAGATAATTTTGGAGGGGAACCTCCGGACTGAAAGCTCGAAGAAGTCTATAGCTGAAATCTCACGGGCCTATTACAAGCTGGGAAATGAACTGGTTGAGATTGGGGAGTATCCAGAGGCTGTTGAATTTTTCACAAGATCAGTCCAGCTCTCTCAGAGATTTCTAAGAAAAAAAGCACCCGACGCTATTTACAATAGAGCAATAACAATGGCACTTCTGGGCTACCCGATTGTTGCTCTGAGAGACCTTCAGTCCATCGAAAGGATGAGACCTCTCAAGCCGGACGTTTTCTATGTAAAGGGGCAGATTTATGAGAGCATTGGAAGAAAAGGAATGGCTCGCAAGATGTATAACAAATCATTGCAAATCGATCCTAATTACTGGAGAGCTCAAAGTAGTCTTCAGAGAAGGGATGATTAGTGTTATGCCAAATAAACGAGAAAATTTTTATCTAATTAGAAATGATATTGAAACAGGTTGATCTATTTGAAATCGGTTAATTACTCTCGTATACCTATCAAGCGATTTAATCCTGAAGAGAGAATAAGAGGTCTCGACCTTCCAACAATAGTCCCTTATACACTGGATGAGGTAGTTGCCGAAAGTTCTAGATGTTTGGGATGTGGTCTGTGTATCCAGGGGTGTCCGGCAAGGATTGATATACCGGGTTATCAAATTGCAATGGCAAACGGGAACATTCAGGAGGCGCTAAAGATAAATTTTGAAAAGCTTCCGTTCGTTGCTGTGTGCGGAAATGTTTGTCCTCACCCATGTGAGGACGTTTGCGTTCTGGACGATAACAAGGGATCTATAGCGACAAGACAGATAAAGAAGTACGTCTCTGAGAATTCCGAGAAATACAGGGACATTTTGAAGGTGAAGAAGAATGATCTTGGAGGACATCCTAATGTAGCAATAATTGGAGCCGGTCCCGCTGGCCTCACGACCGCCTTTTATCTCTCAATCAACGGAATCAACGTCGACATCTATGAAGCCACAGACAAAGCAGGGGGTATGATGATTCATGGCATCCCTGAGTTCAGACTTGCGAGAAATGAAGTCTGGAAAGAGATTGACCACATAATTTCCTATGGGGCCAGAATATTTTACAATAAGAAAGTCGGAAAGGATGTACTATTTGAGACTTTAATGGAGAAGTACGATTCCATATTCATAGGGATTGGTAACTGGAATCCGACAAAGACAAGAATCAAAGGTGAGGATTACGCTAATGTTCATCACGCACTGGAATTCCTTGGAAGAATAAATAATGGTGAGAAAATAGAAGTTGGGAAGACGGTGGCTGTCATTGGTGGAGGTTTTACCGCTTTCGATGCCGCAAGGATCTCGTTGAGAATTGGAGCCGAGAAGGTGCTGGTTCTCTACAGGAGGGCAAAAGAGGATAGACCTGGATACCCTTCGAGCAATGCAGAAGAAGAACTTGAGGAAGGAGAAGAGGAGAAGGTTGAATTTATCTGGGAGGTAAGCCCGATTGAATATACTGGTGAAAATGGTAAAGTTAATGGCATAAAGTACTGGAAGAACGAGATGGTTGACAACGGCAAGGGAAGAAGGGAGCCGGTCCCAATAAAAGATAAGGAATATTTCCTGCCTGTAGACACAATAGTTGAAGCAACTGGACAGAAAGGTGATTTCTCATTCCTTCCCCCTGGAATTCTGGAAAAACTGAAGATGACTCCGGGTGGGGACGTGATAGTCAACCAGTATAACATGACGAGTTACCCTGGAATATTTGCGGGAGGCGATATCACCAATAAGAGAAAGGATATCATAAGCGGGGTAGCCGATGCTGGGCGAGCTGCCATGGGTATACTGGTCTATCTGAAGAGTATCGGTAAGATAGAGAGAGTTCCTTACAGACTCACCAACTACGAACGGGGCCCTTATTCCACGACATATTACGAAATAAAGGACGAGAGAGCTGAATCGCTCATCTGAAAAGGAACTTGCAGGGATTCAATGTGCCTGCATCCACTCCTGAATCTTAGAGCTTCTTTTTTCTTATTTCCTTCCTCACTTCTGCCTGCAGCCTTCCCAGCTCTTCCTCTTTCTTGTTGACGAACCTGAAGAAAGCGGATATTGACGGATTCACCTTTGCGACTTTTTCCGTCAACTCAATACTTATTTTTCTCAGGTCAAAATGTGCCTGCGGCGTGGATCTTAATTCAGTAAGGTATACCAGTTCCCTCAAGTCAGTCGTTACGATGACCGGATACCTGTACCCAAAGGGTACCACGTACTGTGCGGCCACTTTATCCTTGACCCTTATCCTGTCGTATAATTTCTTCCCTTCATCCATCCTTTCCTTGTATATCTGGAGGGCTTCAGAAATGCTGGATATGAATGGTGGGATATCATAACCGTAATCTGTCGAGACCAATTTTCTCTGCATGGCGAGGATCCTGTGTCTCTGAAGTTCCCTGAATGCCCCAAAATTGGTCGTAATCTGGAAAGTATAATTGATGTGTTCCAGGCTCCTATCCGGCTTTTCCCTCCTGCTTTTCCTGAGAGACGCGATTGAGGCGACAATTTTTCTCTTATCGTCCATTGACAGTTCCTTGAAGATGTCGTGAAAACCAGCAAAACTACCATAAGACCTCTGGAAATAATTTGCTGCCAGTACCGTATTGACCGCTTCATCATCATTTTCCCATTTAATGAGTTCCACTGCCTCCGTTGGTTCTAAATGGTCCATTTCAATGGGTTCAGGAATGAAATCAGAAATTTTGTTCATGTATTCTATTGTTCTGAGCCCGTAGCCACTTTCAACCGTGTCGATAAGTTTAGGGAACACGATTTTAAGTTCATCCATAAGCTCCCTGTAAAGGTCCTGCGTCTCCTCTGAATATATTGACTTCAGTCTTTCTAGAAGGTGCGCAAATCCCCTTGCATTGCCGCTTATTCCTATGTTCGTCAATGTTGATGATGGAAGAATGAATCTAACCTCGTCCAGTGCCCTGCTCCTCACTGCAGATTCGTAGGATTTCCTCAAAGTTTCGTCTATTTCTGGGTCCTCTCCAAACCTGACCTGTTTTCCACCTGGAAGGGTGAATTCAGTGTTTTCGATCTGGAAATTTTCCCTGATGTATGAAATTAGCTTTCCCATGATTACGGTATAGCTTTCAAATAACGAATTGCAGTACTCCTCATATTCCGATGCAAAATCATCAGGGATTCCTATTTTACCGGGTTCAGCGAAAAGATACCTTCCATTTATTTTCTGGTCATATGGTACGTATCTTGAACTCTTCTCCAGATAGGATAGCCCTATTCTTCCATCCTCAATTATTTTTGAAACAATGTTTGATACATTCTGTATACCAACTTGGGCTGTGACCAGCTCTGCTATGGATTCGTCTCCATATTCAAGGAATACCCTTTCATAGAATTTTTCACCTTTTTCTTCCTTCCCTGCAAATTCTTTATCCCATAGGTTTCGGATATCGGTTTCAACTGCACGACTGTACCTGGACATCAATGCCCCCCTGTCAATTATCTTTGGTAAATTGATTATGAAAACATTCTTATCCCTGTTTGAAAAGTAATCCATGGATGAGTAATTTGGGTCCACATTTATTCTTTTCCTTATACTCTTCCAGGAGATCCACGGTAAGCATATTAGAAATGTTATTACTCTTTAAACGTATCAAGATGCATCAAGGGGTAGAATAAAATGGACTGGGGAATGAGCAACAGGATTTCTAGAATGATTAAACCTGCGACTGGAAGGACAGTAATGCTGGCCTGTGATCACGGCTACTTCATGGGGCCAACTCGTAAACTTGAAAATCCCAGAAGGACCATAGAGCCATTGATTCCGTATGCAGATACTCTAGCAGTTACAAGAGGGGTCCTTAGGACTTCTGTGGACCCGAAGTGGGATACTCCGATACTGTTGAGAGTTTCTGGTGGAGCTAGCATACTTAAGGATGACCTGAGTGATGAGGAGATAACGACATCGATGAGGGAAGCGATCCGGCTGAACGTCGCCTCGGTGGCACTTTCCATATTCGTCGGGACTGCACATGAGAAACAGTCACTTGTTAATCTCTCAAAACTGGTCGATGAAGGTGAAGATTACGGAATCCCCGTAATGGCCATAACGGCTGTTGGAAAGGAACTTGAAAAGAGGGATGCCAAGTATCTCTCTCTTGCATGCCGTCTCGCTGCTGAACTAGGTGCCCGTGTCGTGAAAACTTACTACTGTGAGAATTTCAGCAAGGTGGCAGATGGAGCGCCTGTCCCACTAGTGGTCGCTGGAGGCCCCAAACTCAACACCGAAGAGGATGCTTTCAACTTAGTATATAATGCGCTTGAAGAGGGAGCGGTTGGGGTGGACATGGGGAGGAATATATGGCAGAACGACAATCCGGTTGCCATGATAAAGGCGATCAGAGCTATAGTACACGAAAAGGCAACAGTCAAGGAAGCAATTCAGGTTTTCAATGAATCGAAGAAGGTGGATAAGCAAGCCATTGATACTACTGTTCGCGATTGAGAAAATAATATTTGTTCAATTTTAATTCATATTCAATTTTAGAATTTTTAATATTGATTTCTATTTACGGCAAATCGTGTTGTATCGCCTCAAATTGGAACCTCCCCTAGCATGTAAGCGTTCGGGACAAGTTTCTTCCGTTCGAGTGAGGTGTGTAGATTCTTAATAAGAAACATTTTTTGTGGACCCCCAGTATCATTCCGGGTAACCTCCACTAAATTGACCATACCTCTGCGACAACGTTGTAGCGAGCACTGGCTGAATCCTCTAGACAACTGACTATCATTATTTCACGGTCGAACCTGTCTCTTTCCAGCTCTTTGAAATTCAAGAGATTGTTCCTGACTTCCGGACCTTGTACCATTTCCTGCTCCGACCGGTAATTTCGAGCATTAGCGAGTAAAATGATATGATAGACAGGAGGAACCAGTATGCATATGCAAATGGAAGGAATCCTATGTATTTATAATTCTTAGAAGCGGCAATTGCGATGATCACCACGTTCAGGAGTAGGACAAAAATCCCGAAAAGAAGGACGATTCCGGAAACAAACCCGGAGATGAATCCACCCATATAACCACCAGCCATCAACAGGAAAACTACCAGCCAAAGTGAAGAAAAGAATGGTGCAAGCGTGAACATAATGAGATCCAGGTCCTGGAAGCTATTAACATCTCTTTTCCTGTGGAAGAGCACCTGGAAATGTCCCCTGGTCCACCTCACCCTCTGCCCCCTGAATTCCTTGAGAGTGGACGGAGTCTCCTGCCCGCATCTCACCCTCCTGCTGTATCTCGATTTCATCCCCTTTGAGCTCATCCTCACCGATATGTCAATATCCTCTGTGAGATAACCTTCGGACCACCCGCCGACTGACAGCAGAGATTCCCTCATGAAAAACTGATTGGATCCCCCCAAGGGGGTGAACAGGTCAAGGACTGTCCTGCCCTCTAGGAAATTCCTGAAGAAACCAAAATCTATGAATGACATCCGTGTCAGTATATTCTCCCTTGAGTTGAGGCAGTAATTCTCCCCCTGCAGGGCGTCAATCCCTTCCTGCTTCAGCTCATCAAGTGCGTTCCCAATGGCGTCCCTTTCAAGGAGGGAATCAGCATCGTATGTGGCAATGACTTCTCCCCTGCTCAGCTGTAGCCCGAAGTTCAGGGCATCCGGCTTACCGTTTGATTGTTCTCTGTGGACGCATCTTACCCGTGAATCTCTCTGTTCGTAGGTCCCGCATATCTCAAGCGTTCTGTCCACTGATCCGTCTTCTATAACGATTATCTCGAGATTCCTGTAGGTCTGATTGATTATCGATTCCAGGCATCTCCCTATGACTGCCTCCTCATTCTTCGCAGGAACGAGTACTGAAACCAGTTCATCGTGATCAGGGTCTTCCACCTTCCTGACCCTGGAGGAGGAAAGGTACCCCACCACAAGGAATGGGACCTGATATGCAGTATACCCTAGGGATGCTATGAACGTTGAAAGGAGCACGATCGAGTATAATTCATTCATTTATCTAATCCGTTAAGCGGTACTTTATATAAATGCATTTTCAATACTCAAACAGAGCAAATTGCCCCTCCTGCTTCAGCACCATGAATGGGGCGGGCAGATTTTTGATGCCGTACCAGCCATTGTCGATCCACCAGACCGCGTAAACGGTCAACCCCTCCTTCGAATACTGTGAACACTCCGAAATGAATAGGGAGTAATTCTCTCCCGCATTGATCACCATTCCTGGTGGTATTCCTGCTTCATATGCAAACCCAACCATGTACAGCATTGAGACGACCACTGAATTGGTCCTATTTACGCCTTCAAAGAGTTTGACTATGCTTCCTGCCTCGTCAAGCGGAACAGTGCTCTGAAGGAATGAATTACTGTAGAGATAAATTTCACCGGAGTTCACCGTAATTGGATTGTTGGTGAATGGGCTGGGATCTTCATTGCCCAGCACCACATACGACGCTGAGACAACCAGTATCACTCCTACTATGGCCATGATTCTCTGTCTGCTAAGACCACTTCCCCTCAAGGAGATGATCAAAATTGAGGAAAGCTCAGCCAAATATCTGGGGAAAAACGAGAGCACCAGGAATGATGAAATTATGAATGAAGCTATGAGCGTCGACAACTTTCCGTCCCTTTTCAGTCCTCCGATAAATTTTCGGAATTCTCCTGTAATTAGGATGAAGGGGAATAACAAAAATATCACAAGTGCAAGGTAAGCAAATGCAGAGGATGGGTAAAAGAATGAGGTGAAAATACCGAAGAAATTCTCGATCCCTCCACCTGCAAGGAGTATGAAGAATATTGAAAGTGCGGTATAATAAACTGGTATCACGATGTTCATCAGATTTTTACGTGAAAGCAAAGCGAAATAAACAAACCCGACAGGCACGATCGCAGGATCGGTGAATGCAGCGAGAGTCATCAAGGTGATCAAGGAAACTATTTTTCTTGCATCATTCGCCTCGAAGGTAGTGCTCAAAATGAACAGGGAGAAAGCGAGAAGATTCCTTTCGAGACCCCATGTCAGCATGAGGGACTGGTAGCTGAAGAATGATAGACCGGCAAAGAGCAGCGCATACTTAGTGCCAGTTCTGGAATCCAGAAATATGAACAGTGCGAAGAAGAAGAAACCTGAAAGTACTGAATCCAGAATTTTGATAGTGAGAATAGGATTAGCAATTAAATTGTTCATTGAAGCGGCAATCACATAGTAGATTGGGCCATAGGGGAGGAAATTTACGGGATTGAATCCTGCATAGAGCATAGGCACATAATACCCCATTGGATCGAAACCTATAGGGGAAGCCGGAAATAAAGCTTCCAGTGAAAACCTGAACAGGAAGCCGATGGCAAAAGAAAGAACGGCACCCTTCCATGCATTCACCTGATGGCAATGAATCAAATGATAAATACTTTTGAGGGCCCCGTGTCAAAGGTGCCTTATTTCGCATTAGCTTTCTCCGGAGAATTCTAGCTGTCCGACCTCAGTAACTTGCAAATAAATTAACTTCCGTCTGTAGTTTGTGGCTTCACATCCACGTTTATATTGAGAGCACCCAATTCTCTCCCGATCTCCTTGGTCACCATTTTGGTAGCGGAAAACCTCCCTCTCATTTGACCGATGCGAGATTAAAAGCACGAATAAGTGATTGCGAGAATGGCCACATTGGTTGATCGGGTAAATTTGATAAGTGCTTCCCGTTTTGGCAAAATCTTTTACTTGCAGAGCATTTATGGGGTATGCCAGTCCAATTCATTGCGAATGGAAAAGAAGAGTTAGGGGAGAGAATCAGGACTTCCAGACTCATCGGATCTGATGAGAATCTTGTTTTACATGGTGGCGGGAACACGAGCGTTAAACTTGAAGTGATAGATCATGTGGGGAGGAGTATAAAGGCCCTTTTTGTCAAGGGGTCAGGATCAGACATGAGCAGGATCGATGAATCAGGCTTCACCGCTATGAGGCAGGACGAGTTGCTGCTGGCAAGGTCCATACAGAAGATGGGTGACGAAGAGATGATATCTTTCCTGAGGAAATGCATGATGGACCCCACTCAGAATACACCTTCGGTTGAGACTTTCCTTCATGCTTTCATTCCATTCAAGTATGTGGATCATAGCCATGCTGATTACATACTGTCACTGACCAATACTGAATTGTCGGATGAAGAGATATCGAGAGTTTTCAATGGGAAGGTACTAATTTTCCCCTACTTCCAGTCGGGATTTGAACTTGCAAAGCGTTTTAACGACATGATAGTGAAGGAGGATCTCCAGAATTATGACGGAGTGATATTGAGGAACCACGGACTTTTTACCTGGGGGAGTACGGCAGAAGAGAGTTACAGAAAACACGTCAAGCTGATCTCTGAAGCAGAGTCATTCATAAATACAAAATGGAAAGGGATACCGGAAGGAGAATTACCCGCCGATGCAGAGGAAAAAATGTTCAAATCCCTTCCCGAGCTGAGGAGGGCACTCAGCAGGAAGGAGCGGAAAATACTTACATGGGAAAGGTCACCCGAAGCAGTTGGATACTCCCTTTCGGAATTAGCATCATCCAATTCGACACTTGGTCCGGCGACCCCCGACATGCTGATCAGGACAAAGATGGACTATCTTTATCTTGAGTCATTGGAAAATGCCGGTAGCGAAATCGAAAAATTTGCTGCCAAATATGAAAAGGAGTTCAGGGAATATGTAAGCTCAGACCTTCAGATGCGAGACCCATACCCTTGCATAGTTGTCATCAAGGGTTATGGTTATGTAACCGCAGGTAAATCAAAGAAAGACTCGCTGATCATTGCAGATATGGCTAGGCATACATTCAAGGTCAACCACATAGCCAGTTCAATTTCCAAAAATAGATTCATCACTAGAAAAGAAGCATTTGAACTCGAGTACTGGCCACCAGAGGCTGCAAAGTTGAGTAGAAGGAAGGAGCTTCCCCTGACCGGTTACATAGGATTGGTGACGGGTGCTGCAAGTGGGATAGGGAAGGCGACATTCATCCGATTCATCGAGGAAGGGGTAGGGGCGATTGGGGGGGACGTGAGTGAAGGAGTGGTCGGACTCGTGGAGCAGTTCAAAGGGATGGGGATGGGACTTGTATTTGACATTTCGGACGAATCGTCGGTGAAAAATGCAATAATGAAGATCGTTCTTGACTTCGGAGGGATAGACATAGTATTCAACAATGCAGGATATCTCCATCCGGCAAATCTGGACGAAATTGAAATTGAGGACCTGGTGAAACACGTTAACATAAATTCCATCGGCACATTCATCGTCACCCGTGAGGCATTCAGGATAATGAAGAGGCAGGGTATGGGAGGTTGTTTTGTCTTCAATGTCACCAAAAATGTCACAAACCCGGGGCCAGGAATGACATCATATGGAACGAGCAAAGCATTTGTTGCACAGCTGTCGAGGTACGTTAGCATCGAAGGTGGTAAATATGGGATAAGGAGCAATGTCGTGAACCCTGACAAAATTTTCAGGGACTCTGCGATCTGGCAGGGAGGCGTCCTTGAAAGCAGGGCAAAATCAAAGGGAATTTCGGTTGAAGAATACAAGAAAGGGAATCTTCTTCACGTCGAAGTACTTCCTGAACACGTTGCGAACATAGTGGTTGAACTCGTAAAGGACGAGGTGTTTGGTGCAACGACCGGAACCATGATACCAGTCGACGGGGGAATACAGTAGTCATATAACGTTAACCGATTCAAGAATCATTTTTACCTGCCCGGTATTGTCTCTATTGAATTGGTTAATTCTTTTGATTATCAATGGAAGGTCGTCTTCGTCGATGACCCAGTTCATATGAGCACTCTTACCGTCAAAAATCTGATAACTTTCTAGAGGAAAAGAGTAGAAAGGTTCTCTTGACAGTTTTGAAAGAGAAAACTCCCGGACGTCTCTTATGTCCTCGTAAACTTTAAGGTCCTTGTCCCGGATAAGATGTGACTCCTTCATTACTCCCTTTGTTTCCGTGGGACCTAGACTGAACCTGATTACCCTGTCAACCTTCTCATTATTCTCCCCCAGGATAAAAAAGAAGATGTGATTGTGCTTGTAATGTGGGAAGAAATCTTCAACTTTGGAACTGTCTGATTCAAGAAATTCAATCTTGACTATTTTTCTCGGATAATCATATCTCTTGAAATATGATGCTGAATTCATGTGAGTTCCCAGGTATTCCACTTTCAAATAACTGTCATTTAGCTCTGAGCTCAGTTCCAGTGCTTCCAATAAGCCTTCAGATATCTTCTTGTTGGCAATGTCGATGAATCTGTACCTGAAATACTCCCTCCCTCTTATCCAAATTGAAAATGGGTCCTTGAGCACTCCTGGAATGGCACCCATTTTCCTCTCAATTTTTTCCAGTGCGAAATAGTTCTTGTCCACGACGTTAAGTTTTATAAAAGAAACGTCCTGCCTCTCTTCGAGCTCCAGTCCCCCTTTTCTAACCTCTCCCATTATTTCAAAATAATTCTTGTCAGACTTTGCAATCTTGGCGTACCTCACCTGCTTCTCGTAATCAGTATAGAGCCTGAATACACCTTTCTTCGACAGGTCAATTGGGTATAACGAAGATGTATCCTTTGAAAGTATTAGGTCCGAATCCCAAAGTGTTTCTGGGTCTGTCAGCATATCCCTGGGTTCCATCACCATGCAACGAATGCAAATTGATAATACTTCGCTTTTTTCCAATGTTAATAAAAGGAAAAAGATTTAACCGATATTAAAATAATCTCATATGGAAAATTTACCGAAAGTGGGGGACGTGGCTCCAGATTTTGAGATAGCTGGTCAAGACGGAAGGAGGATAAAACTGAGCGAGTTGAAAGGGAAGGTTGTAGTATTGTATTTCTACCCAAAAGATTTCACCCCGGGATGTACAATGGAGGCTTGCAATTTCAGGGATAATTTCGACGATTTCAAGAAACTTGGAATTGAAGTTGTTGGAATCAGCACAGATACGGAGAGTTCCCATAAGAAGTTCTCAGAAAAATACAACCTGCCATTTTTCCTTGCTTCGGACAAGAACAAGGATGTAGTCAGGAAATATGATGTCCTTGGCCTGGTCACTGCGAAGAGAGTTACGTTCCTGATTGACAAGTCGGGAAAAATTGCTTACGTCTTTCCCAAGGTATCTCCCAAGGAACATGCCAGGGAAGTACTTGAGAAGATAGAGGATCTGAAATTGAACTGATCTGCGAATTTATTCTTTTTAATCCTTTACTTTCTAAGGCCCGTAACTATTCCGCCATCATCTCTCTGTAGAAGTGTCATTCCACAACCACCTCACCTTTTCACATGGCATAGTGACTTAGAGATCTCCATTTACCATAGCTGCGCTCGGCCAGATTTTAATATTTATCCTTCGGTCCGCTGTCTTCCTGGCCTTGACCGCTGCTTAAGTTGATCTGATCTGGAGGAGTCACATCACTTTGCCCCTTCTGCTGCCTTCCCCCCCTGTTTCTGGTACCCATCATTCTTGCAAGATAAACAAGGATCATGAAGAATGCAAACGTTATCAGTACGTATCCGACCATGGTTCCGGCAAGGAAGTAATATAGTATTGTCGTGAAAGGTGCGAGAACAGGACCGACAAACCCATAGGTATGTGGAATCATTGAGGTATTATTTAAAGTGAAGAAGGTGAAATAGACAACGTACCCGATGGGAGATAATTCACCTAAGTTTTTTGCAATGCTGTAATTTGAACCCGTTTTGACCATTGAAAGTGAGTAGTTGCTGATTGTTTTATTGGTGAAGAGGTCCTTCAAACTTATGTTCAGCTGGTTTGATATATTGGCCGAAGGTATTATAAAATTTATTGTATAGTTTCCTTGAGTGTCTGTATAATTAAAGTAAAGATTGTATGTACCCTGGGCCGTGACATAATTAGTGGCGTCGTGATGAGGTGCGTTCATGATTGTTGAGGATATACCCGCCCCTGCAATGACAAAAGATATCAGGATAACGATTATTCCATAAAAGGCTCTATCGGTGAAACGCCAGGATTTTGAGTAATGAAAAATTATGAACAGCGCTATTGGGACAATCAAGTAAAAGAAATAGATATAAAAGGTCAGGAAGAACAGGAGTGCTACAACCGGTATCCCCAAAAAGGATGCCCTTATGCCATATCTGAGCCTGTTCCCCTTCACTCCCTCCCACATTGAATGAAGATAGTTAAAAAGAGTTAATTAATATACCGCATACAGTGCCGTGAGTAAATTCACCGAAATAGGGATATCTAATTATTACTATGATTTTAAACCCTCTGGAGGCAGGTTGAGGGAAAGCCCTGAGGATTTTTTCGTTGAAGAGAAATTCCCGGAACTTGAAAGGAAGGAAACAGGTAATGTCCTGATCCTGAAACTCAAGGCAAGAAACTGGGAACACAACCGGTTGATAAGGTATCTTGCAAGAAGCATGGGAGTTTCTCCAAAGAGGATATATTTTGCTGGTACAAAGGATAAGAGGAGCCTTAAGGTACAATACTTCAGCATTCCGGGTGCAAAATATAAAGATATTAAACTGGAAGACGTAGATATCCTGGACCATTTTTACCTTGAACGACCTTTGGTCACTGGGTCCCATACAGGTAATTTTTTCAGGATCAGGGTCGTTGATTGCGATCTTGATACATTCAGAGAGAACTGTGGAAGGATTGCAAGCGTGAAAAAAATTCCAAATTTCTATGGCCCACAGAGGTTTGGAGCCCTGAGACCTGTCACCCATTTGGTGGGAAGAGAACTGGTGAAAGGAAACTACAGCGAAGCAACCAGATTATTCATTGGATTCCCCGGGAATGACAGGTTTGCCAAGGAGAGAAAAAAATATTATGACGATCCAGACCCTAAATCTCACCTGAGGGAGTTTCCACAGGCTCTGGACCTTGAAATCAAGGTATTGAAACATCTGGTTGAGCATCCAGATGATAACGTAGGCGCCATCAAGGAGCTTCCAGACAACCTTGTTCAGATGTTCATCCATGCATACCAGGGATACCTTTTCAACATGATTCTCAACAAAAGGATGTCAGTGGAAAAGGGATTGATGGCCGGAGACATATTCCACCTGAATGAAGAATATATGAAGGTAACGGAGCTGAATATGAGCAGACTGAAAAAGTCTTTTGAAGAGGGAAAAGGTGCGCCCACTGGGCTTGTCATTGGGTATGGGTCTGAATATGCATCTGGTCTCATGGGAAAAATTGAAAGGGAAGTGGTAACGGAGGAGGGAATCGAAGAAAGTAATTTCAAAATCCCGTTTGGATTGAAATCCAGGGGAGAAAGAAGGGACCTATTCTTTTCCGTTCCAGACCTCGTTTGTGGAGATGGTTCAGTTGAATTCACCCTTGGTCCCGGGTCATACGCCACTTCCCTCATAAGGGAGATTACGAGAGAAGAAAAGATGGAGAACTACTAGACTTTCTTGAATATGTTCCCACAGTTCTTGCATCTGTAGACTCCCTGGTATATTATTTCCGAGTCTGTTGACTGGCATCTCGGACATTGATTATAATCTTGAACTGCAGAAGGCACGGCCCCGTTTTTCCTCACGTTCATATAATTCCTGAGCCTGAAAAAGTAGCTTATCAGCACAACGATCCCTGCAAAAACGAAAAGCAGATCGATGAATGTTGCAAAGCCTGTGGTTGCACCATTTGCAAGGGGGTTCCCCAGAGTTGTCGGGAGAAAAGCATCAGTCGAGTCTATGGAAAAGTGGAAAAGAACATCCGCAAATAGGCCATACCTTAGAAAGAGTATTCCCAGGAAGAAACCGCCAAGAGCTGCCTGTGGAACCTTTGACCAGTCCCAGGATGAGGCGTGCGCAACGCCGAATATAATTGATGATATTACCAGGACGGTTATTTCTGGTTTGCCAAATTTATAATTACCTCCCCATATTGCCCTGTAGAAAGGAACGTTCTTTTCCCTTTCCCCGTTCGGGCCCATCTTCAACCTGTAGTAAATGTAGAGGGGAATTCCTATGTACAGAACGCGAGTGATCAGTTCCTCATACAGTCCCGCATTTGTCAACTCGAACATATTGTAAAAGAAGGGGACAGAATTTCCAATGGGATTGGCAACTGGCTTCCCAAGGGCGTCAATTATGAGGAAGTAAGCAAGAGAAAGAAACAGATTAAGGGCATAAAATTCTGAAATCCTGAATATTGCTGACCGGTCAAGCTTCTCGAATCCAGTCACCAGAGCATATATGAAGAATGCTGAAAACACAAAGATGAGCACCCCAAACCAGAATGCGGTGAAAACTCCCGGCAGAAAGAAGAGCAGTTGAGGGAACGGAATTATGACAAATACTGGAAATAGGACAGTCGATAAACTGTGGAAATAAGGGCCGTATAGGGCTAACATGTAGTATATGTCTAATGCCACTGTGATGGCCCATAATACGGAAAGGACCGCTACGAACCACTTATATCCGTTGCTCATTTCCTTGACTTCTCCAGCGCAGTAAGCATAATGTCATTTAATACTGTTGCTGCAGACTCCCTGGGCCCATCATGTTCAACCGAAAGCGTTAGACTGTCAACGATGTCTGTATGGAATGTAATGGACATTGCTGGCCCGGTCAGTTTATTCTTGTTGACGTTTCCGTTCATATCTACGTAGCGAACAGAAACCCCTTCCTTTCCAACGAGTGTCAGAAGCCTCTTCCCGATCTTGGGTTCTTCGTCCATATCTCCAAAATCCACGTCTTTCATTGAAATCATTGAACCGAAAATTGTCCTGTGCAGAATTACACCTTTTCTGGCTGAATCCCTTCCCTCCAGGTCATCCTTGTAATTCTTCTCAGCCAAACCCGTCTTTACTGCCTCCCTTATGGCATCTTCCCTTGACTTCCCCGCTTCCATCATCGATGCAACGAAGGTGCTGGTGCCATTGAAAAATCCTTCAACTTCACTGATTGAAGCTGGAGCAATCGAATATTTCATGAGATTGAAGACTGGAATGGAACCACAAACTGTCGCCTCATACTTTATTATTCTCCTCATCTCAATTGATTCCCTTATTACGTCCTTCTCCGAGACAAGGATGCCTTTATTTGCGGTGATGAGATCCTTTCCATTCTCCATGGCCTTAAGTGCGTGATCGATGCCAGGTTTTCCGTCAAGGGTACTCTGCGTGAGTTCAATTACAGCATCTGAATCAATGTCCTCTATTGCCTTCGTGGCGCTTATTCTCTCGAATGAATCCAACTCCCTCAATCCGCCGTATTCCTTGGCCTGTACTATTCTCAATAGAGGCATTCCGTCTGTCACTACAGTTCCGGAAGTATCACTGACCGATACAACTTCTATCTTCTCGCCAATCTTTGAATTTATAAGACCATTTTTCTCATATATCAATCGCAAGAGATTTTTACCTATTCCTCCCAGTCCAATCACCTGTACTCTCATCTTTCCACGAATTCAATCCCGATAATTACCTTTTCAGTCATGCCTTAAACGAAAAGGGTTAAATTGTCGATTGATAATAGTCAGGCGTGTCAGAAGACAGAGTGCTTCCATCCCTGATGAAGAGCAATGATGAGTACATGGCAGCGCTGGAACTCAAAGAAGATGGCTACCTAGAAGAAGCTGAGAAACACGCACTGAAATCGCTTGAGATAAAGGAAAACGTAGAGGCACTTTTGCTGATTGTTGACATACTGGAAAAACAGAACAAGGATTCCAGCCAATATATAAGGAAACTTCTTGAGGATTACCCCCTCAACCCGGAGACTTACAGGAGGTTATATCTCTCTAATTTTGAAAAAAATAAGGAGGATGCCCTGACTTACATAAACAAAGCAATCGGCATAATGAGAAAAGGGATTTACTATGAGGACAAGGCAAAACTCCTGCTTTCGATGAAAAGGTACATAGAAAGTCTGGCATCCATAGACCAGGCGATTAAACTGGAAAATAGGAATTCGAGGTTCTGGACTCTGAGAGGATCAATACTTATCGAGCTCGGCAAACTGGCAGATGCCAAGGAAGCAGAGGACGTAGCGGTCAAGCTTGATCCCCGGAATGACGCAGCACTGAAACTTCTTGCAAAAATTTTCCTTGCAACAGGAGATAAAAACAGGGCCCGGGAGACGCTCCTCAAGATAGAAAACAAGGATGAAGAAGTTACAAGATTACTTGAGGATTCTCTGGTCTAGGCTCCATATTTTTCTGCAAGATTGGCAGAGCTCATCAATACGTTCATCAGATCCATCCCCTTGAGCCTCAGCGTTCCGTTCCTAACCGATGTTTCGCTGAAGGCTCCTATCCCATCCTTTCTGGAACCGTTATAGTGAATGAGTATCGGAACTGGGTCCGATGAGTGTTCCTTGAGGCTAGCCGGAGTAGAATGATCTCCCGTAAATGCTACGACCAGGTTCCCCAGATTATCCATCAGCACCTCCCCGATAGCCTTATCTATCCTCTCAATGAACTCCTTCTTTTTCACCGCATCCCCATCGTGACCTGCAATGTCCGTCCCCTTTATGTTCACAAGCATGAAATCTGATTCCCGCAGTCCATCAACTGCGCCGGTCAGCTTGGCCTTCAGGTTGGTGTCGGTGGAACCAGTTGCCCCCTCTGTCTTATACTGCTTTAAACCAGCAAGTCTGCAGATTCCAGAGACCAGCGCCACACCAGCCACAAACCCACCCTTTACGGAGTATTTCCTGTCGAAGTTGGGAAGCTCCGGCACCATTCCACCTCCCCTGAAAAGAATCGCGTTTGCTTCATTCAACCCCTTTTCTTTCCTCCCTCGATTGACGTCGTGTCCAGAAAGTATATCCCTTGATTTTGCATAAAATTCATTCAATATCCTTGCTGTTTTTTCACCCTGGCGGGATGTGGGCACAACGCTGTTGGCCTCTACTCCTTCCTTGTGCGGGTCATTATCTGAGACTTGCGGCGATAGGTCTTTCCCTCTCAGGACCAGTGCACCCCTGTGTTCCGTGCCTTCCTTGAAAAATATTTCAACATCCTCTATCCTCATATTCAAGGACCTGGCGAGATGACCAGTTCCTTCCCGGATTCTCCCCGCCCTTCTGTCCACAATCATGCCTCTCCCGTCAACAGTCGCAAAATTCGCCCTGAATGCTATATCTCCAGCCTCAAGACTTAGACCAGTGCCGAGTGCCTCAAATGGTCCCCTACCGGTATAGTACCTATTGGGGTCATATCCAAGATATGAAAGGTGGGAGGTGTCCGACCCGGGGATTATTCCCGGTGCAATCGGATCGATGAGTCCTACCATCCCGTTCTTTGCAAGGTAGTCAATGTTAGGTTTATTTGATGCCTCCAGCGGAGTTCTTCCTCCGAGCTGGTCCGAAGGTCTGTCCCCGAGACCATCTGCAATTATGAGAAGAATCTTCATCGGTATGCATATGACTGGGAATATTAAACTGTTACCACATGATGGATAAACCGACCAGTGTCGAAAATAGTGTGGCATAGAAGTTGACCGAATATTTGTCCAGATATCCTCTGTTCTCAAGTGTTTCTCCAAGGACTGAGTCGAACAGGTTGCCTATGAAACCAACGAAGCCGGTGAGGAACACCAGTGATATCAGCTGGGAGAACTTCAAAGGTACTATCAGCGCAAATAACAGGAAAGATAGCAGCCCGAATGTCACCGAAAAAATCAATGAAGTCACGGTCCCAAGGACCGATATTCCACCGTTAATTCCAGTCTGGGCCGGTCTGAGAGTAAGTATCATGTACGTATTATCGTCAAGAGAACCTATTTCAGAAGCTGCAGTATCTGCGAGGATGGTCGCAAGGGAGATCACGTATAACGAGAAAACAACCGTTGCGTTCATGCCGGAGAAACTCAACAACGACACGGCTGATGGAACGAGACCTGCGGCAAGAACATTTTTTGCCTTCCTTTCCCCCCTGATTCCTTCCTGGAGGCTCTTTCTTTTCTTCCTTTCGAAACCAACCACCGTGGTTATGTAAGACAGCCCGAGGAACAGAAACAGAAGCAGGAAGTAGAGAGCCCCTCCACCAATTATCACTACCATTCCAATAAATACGGCTGCAATGCCACCTCTCCTGCTGAACGCTCGTATCCTGGTACCCAGGACGTAGAGAACAGGTAGCAAGACTAGTAGTAGCAGGTTGTATAGGTCCATTATACTGTCCTGATATTCAATCTCTATAAATATTTAACATTTTGACCTGAAGATAAATTAAATTTGCGTATTTTGGTTGTGATTTAATGACTTTGCAAACAATCCGTGAAGCCATCGGGTTTTTGACAACAATGGTTAAATCCTGAATGGAATTGATTAGCGATGGATCCATTCATAGATGATGCAAAGGGGCTGGTTTTTGCAGCGATTGTGGTGCAGCTTGTATTTACGGTCATCGGATTGATTGGATTGGCAATTGTTGGCATCTTTCTTTCCATTCCATTCTATTCTGCCCCATCGCCCTCGACGACAAACGTCCCTATTTTATTCAGTGGAATACTCATTGCGGGTGCAATCGCTGTGGTTGGATTTGGCCTGGTCTGGCTGTTTCTGGATTACTTCCTAATTTATAGGGTTCTGGAAAAGGGAAGGGCCAAGGATGCATCGACAGTCACGCTGGTACTCGGAATAATCCAGCTGATGACTGACCTTATACCTGGAATTCTCTTAATACTGGCGTACACCAAAATTCAGGATTCAATCAAGATGGAACTCTACAGCAGGGCCAAATAATGACCTGGGGGAATTAATCAGTCCATCGCCCAGGATGTTTAAGGACTTCGATGGACATGCCACTTAAGTTGGTGTCCCATGCAACCTAAAGATTTCTGTATTGGCGATGAAAATAAGCACTGCAACTTTTACTCAAGGTAAAAGTTATTATGCATTTATCCATCCAAGTCTATGCCTGGGAATGAAATAAGGAAATGTTACGCACATGGATATTTCAGGGGAGAAGAGTGCCCTAATTGCGGAGAACCAGGTAAGTTCATGCTTTCCGATCAGGAAGTAGACCTCCTTGGGAGAATAATTACTGGAGTTTTAAGACACAAACCAGAAAAATATCACATCGAGGTCAGTGAAAAAGGATATGTGAATATTGATGAACTGGTACAGGAGATAAGGTTTCATTACAGAAGATTGCATTTTGTCGGCCCGTCTCATATTTTTGCAATCGTTTTAACCGACACCAAGGGCAGGTACCAGATATCTGATAATAAGAGGTACGTTCGCGCAACATATGGTCATACCCTGGAAGTTGATCTTTCCGATCTTCCAACTGATGGCGTACCCGACACGCTGTATTACCCCACCAACAGCGAGGAATTTGAAATATTCAAGGAAAATGGGATTCTTCCGTCTGACAGAAGATGGATCCATCTTTCAAGCTCCAAGGAGAAGGCATACATAGCTGGGCTTCATCATTTCGATTCCCCCCTCTTGATCCCCATAAGTACACTGACGGTTAAGGAGAATGGAGAAACGATATACAGAGCTGGAGTCGGAGTATTCATTTGCAAGTTCGTGCCACCCGTTGCCGTTCAGGGTTATGAGGAGTACAGCGCAGACCTGGATGAGGAAACTTTAAAGGAAATAAGGATATCCAGGGAAAGAAAAATGTCAATGATAGATAAGGGCTGGTAGATCAGCGGAAGATCGCCTGCTTTGCAAGCAGGAGGCCCGGGGTTCAAATCCCCGCCAGTCCATACCGTTCATTCTGAAGCGGGCCTGGACCTAGAAAAAGGCCACCTTCCTCACCTCCTCGATTGCCTCTTCCTGAGAAGGGTGCAGGTATATCTGTGTGCTTGATAGATCCTCATGGCCGAGCATCCTTGCGACGTATGAAACCGAAACGTCCTGTCTAAGCAGCTTTGTTGCATACGTGTGCCTTGCCATGTGCGGATGGAACTTCACCCCCGCACTGGGCGACACGATCTCGCATCTCTTGCGGAAGTAGTCGTAGCTCATCTTTCACCTCTCGGTCGTGAAGAGGTATTCCCTGTCAGTGGGGCTTCGCTCCAGGAGATAACGGTCTAATACTCCTTGCTTCCAACCAGAAGTTACTATTCGAGTACCTTCCGGGACTTGGCTATACTATCAAGACATTCTTCTATGCGTTCTGGTACGGAGTTTATCACCCGTTTCACCTGACATCCCTGGGGGCTCGAACAATCTATGGCAGTGAGTTCCTGGGAGTGTTTCATTTCATCGTCGTGCTTTTCTATGGATTAATAGCAGCAGCAATCATAGTTGCGGTCGTCTGTGCGATCAGACTCGGAGCAAACCTTAAAGCAACTCCAAAAACACCCATTCCAGATCTGCAAGTCAGCCGCTGAGTAACTTGCTGTCGTCCCTACACCTCTATCATATATTTTGGAGATGAAAGTTTATGCCAGTTCATCGTGACCTTACATGATTTTATAATTATCTCATCTCCATAAAAATCTCATCTCCATAAAATTGCTATTGTTGCATTTTCTTGGTTAAACTTCATTCCAGGAATGCTATCGCAGTCTGGGCCTGTAATATGTGTCAGACCTTTCGGATTCAGGCGAGGACGAGAAACATCTCCCAACCGAATGGAGCATCATGAGCGAAGCGGAGTGCCCACATGGGTCGTCTACTGAGGGGACATGGGTGGGTACTTGGTTGACGACTCGGGTGCTTTTCGTAGCCCTGGCGAAAAAAGACTAGAACACGATGGAAACACTCAAGAGGGTTGGCTGAGAGTGGTGAAATCGGGGTGAATTGAGGGCTGTAATTGTAGCGAGTGCCCGTATAAGACTGAGCGGCTGCTTACGTGTAGCGCACTACAAACTTGTGCTGAGTGAGGCCGCGGAAACATTCTCCGAAAATCAGTATCTTCATTCAGGTCCTGTTCGACCAGATTCTTAATTCTTCCTACTACCGACAGGTCCATCCCACTATACGTTTCCTTTTTTTTAATGCACATCCACTTAAAATTGTGGAATGGATAACTAAGCATTGCACTCTTTGCTGAAAAAGGAAAAATCGAATTTGGAATGGCTATTATGCATAAATTAAGAGATTTTACGGATTTTTACAATTTCGAAATTCAGTACAATTATTAGCACCACTCATCTGTAAAAGTCAAGAGTAAGTTATTTAAGTACGTTATTGAATATATATTAATGAGAAATTATCATGAATTCGAATTCCAAACATTCAAAGATTACTCCCAGATGCTACAAACAGATTTAATTCTCGAACCCGAAGAGAAATTAAATTCCAAATGCTTTACTGATAAAGGAAAACAACAACTTGAGGATATAATATACTACTCAAGTAAAGGATGGAAGGTTGCAAAACATTTGAGGGAGATTGAGGGGACTTTGGAGGAACTAAAGAATGAGAAATGAAGAAGTAGTAGGTTGTATGGGGAAGTTTAATGGGGTGTTGAAGTAATGAGCAGATACACTGAAAACCTTAGTCTGATATCATTTGGATTCGCATTTGCATCCCTTTTCACGGCTATTTTTGGCAGCATATTTTTATATCCTGACAGTGGTCCATATGGCACGCTTGAATACGATATCTTTGGGGCAGGTCTTTTACTATTTTTCGTTTTCTTACTTGTGGCCATTACAATTCTATTCACTGATAAACCAAAGGAACAGCCAGGAAGCAAGGATGTAATGGAAAAGATGGAGGAACGGAAGGTATGAAGAATACTGAGGTTGTTGTTAATAAGTATTTTGCAGGTCCTGGCTATGACGGCTATTCAGCCAAACTGCCAGATACAGGCATAATAAATTTCAGGATGTCAAAGAGTGTCATAGGTGATCACAAGCCGAAGCAGACAAGGATTGCACTGGAATGGGATGATGCTGAAGGAGGGGGGCAATAAGAAATGAGTGCAGATGAAAGGAAAAAGGACAGGACGATGCTTATTCCGTCTTTTGTGACCCATGATTCCCAGGTGCTGATCCACAGAATAAACGCCTCAGTCGTAACGGTTGGTCTATTTGGTATCTTCTGCCTGATCATTGCGGGTTCAATAGTGCAGTCAATAGGAGCGGCCCTGGGCATCTACAGGTTCCTTGCCATAGCACCAAACCCGTTCTCTGTCTTCAACGTGTCTCTTGATGCAATGATACCCCTCTTTTCTATCATGATCTTCAGGAGGTGGAGTGATGGGGATCAACGGTGAAAAAACAGCCAACCCCTGCATTTACCACAACCACGTAAACAGGAAGCTGTTCCAGAGGGAGGCAATATTCTCCATTGACCTTGAGGCAAAGATGCACGGCATATCAAGCATAATGAGGGGGAGAGCCGCATACTATGATTACGTTACTGGAAGACATTATTTTTCAGTCAGCAGAAACGAAAGGGATTATCCTGAAGTGATAATGACAGCGAGGAAACTCGGACTTGAAATGACCAGCAGGGGTGATCTGAGCTGGATAAGCTACTCCGACCCAACAGTCTCCGATGAAAAATTATCCAAACCCATTGAGGGGAAGGAACTGAGGTTCATAAATGAAGCTGTCCTCTACCCCCTGGTCCTCTACAACAGAGGCAGGGAGGTACACTTCCTCCAGTATGCCACGTCTGCAGAGAGCGACGTCAGCGACAGGCTGCTGGCCATGAGCGAATCATACCTGAACTCCGACACTGCCAAGGTGTTCAGGGTGGAAAAGGTGTCTGAGGCGGAAGAATTCACTGACTTCCTGAGATACGGTGATCTTGCAGAGCCAATGGTTGAGTTGGAGCTATCAGTCCCGTATGAGGGACCTGACATAAGGGGAATAATGAAGGGGACAACTACAGACGTGCTGAGAACGCAGTTCCTGATCGAGAGCGACTCCCAGTTAGTTACAGTGGACCTGCCCACCCTTGCACAGGCCATTAAACTTCCACCGGATTTACTCATAGACTCATTCAGGACTGTCGTTGACTCGTACGCCTTCACCTCCTACTTCGAGGGCATATGCAGAGGAGGGGAATGCACTGTCAGGTGGATATTCGAGGAGAGATTTTCATCAGTGATCTTATCTTCACTGGCGCAGATTGTCTCCAGGGGAGGGAAAGTTATCCTGAAGAGATATGAAAAACTGAATGAAGGCATTGGCGGGAATGGAGTGATCACGCAATGAACTCCTATAACGATCCGCGCAAAGTATTCTGGTACGGTCTCACAACGATGTTCGTACTCATAGGAATTGCAGCAGTGCTCAGCGTGATATTCAATCCCCACACGTTCCCGAATACGTTTTCAGGATGGATGGGGGTGGCGGGAAGTGTCGTGGGTATGCTGATAGGCCTGTTATTCCTCTTCATATTCATTTGGGTGATAGCATGGTTCGCAAGGTCAATAGGATGGATATCAAGAGCTTCAAGGTATTCTGACCGCAACTGGAGATGGTGGGATCATGACGATGCCATGGAGATACTCAGGGAGAGGTATGCAAAGGGTGAAATTTCGAAGGAGGAGTACGATAAGATGAGAGAGGATCTGGGAAAATGAGGGGGATGGAGGAATGATAAATGGCTCCTGAAATAGATAGACTCTTGCTTAAATTCTTTGATGCAGGGACGAACAGGGACTGGGACTCTTATGGGAAATACCTCAGTGATGATGTTGAATGGACAATTTTCGGTCCACCCAGAAGGAGAGTGATAAAAGGAAGAACGGAGTATCTAGAGGCAATGAAAAAGTTCTACAGTACGAATAAATCAAAATTTTACATAATTTCAATTGC
>JAKAUZ010000024.1 GCA_021817415.1 Thermoplasmata archaeon
CGAAAATCATTGTCAGTGAGATTATTACGCTCAAAATTTTATTTGTGTTTCCAGTGGAAATTCTGCTTGTTCTTTTATGATTCTTCATAACATTCCATTAAATAATTTGAGATATATAAGTATTTACCGAGTTTAATATTGCCTCATATATATTAAATCCCTGGAGTTACGCCCCAGCCATGAGATTATACCCGCCATTCCAAATCACATCGAATGATATCAAGTCCGCACTGATTTAGGGGTTACAATTCGATTGTAATTGCAACTGCTTGACTCTACGGAGGACCAGTACCTTAGGAGGGTAGGAATTATTGAAGCAAGCGATGGAAACAATAGGAGAGTTGTTTCCACCCAATGGTGGTGAGTAGATGGCCCTGTTTGCTTTCTGGAGAAGCTTTAATCGTAACAAATCTGAATGATGCCGTATTCATACGGAGGCCAGATGACCCTCCCTCATTGTAATTTTTCTAGAAGAGTGTCGAATGCGTAGCAGATCATGTGGATTATGGCTATGTGACTTTCCTGGATGATTGGAGTTGAGTTAGAATTTACCTTGATACAGTAATCAGCAACGTTCTTGATCATCCCGCCATCTCGTCCAGTTAACGCAAGGGTATAGGCTCCGGCAAGTTTGGCGCTTCTAATACCCTCTACGACATTAGGAGAATTTCCAGAAGTACTAATTCCAACCACGAAATCATCCTTGCTGCACAACCCCTCAAGCTGCCTTGAGAATACCTTTGAAAAATCGTAGTCATTTCCTATAGCTGTCAGGGAAGAGCTATTGGTTGTAAGTGCGACAGCAGGAAAGGACTTTCTTTCATGAATCTTCCTGAAAGTTCGGCTGCAAAATGCTGCGCATCCGCTGCCGATCCTCCATTCCCGAACGTAATGAGTTCCCCACCTTTTTTAAGTCTGTCGAAAAGTATCTCGGAGACCGTCATAATACCAGAAACTTCTATAGACCTTCTCGCTTCAATCCCTTCTGAAATGTACTTCTCCAAAAATTCCTTATCATTCTCCAACAAATATCACCCTGCTCCCAGACTGGCTGAATCTGAAATCAACCTTCCTGAGACCTAATTCTTTCGCTATGTTTTCGTGCTTCTCCGGCTCTGCAACGAGCAGGAGAAAACCACCGCCACCCGCACCAACCACTTTTCCTCCCTTGGCGCCAAGTTTTAGTGCCCTTTCATACTTCTCGTCTATCCACCCGTCGCTTATCTTGCTGGAAAGAGACTTCTTCATCCTCCAGTTCCTGTGCATCAGTTCACCCAGCCTATCAAGGTCGCCGTCGCATATGGCCTTGAGCGTCCCATCTGCCAATTTCTTCATTTCATCGTATACATTCATCTTTTCAGATGAATTTTCAATCTGGTCTCTGTGTATTTCAGTTGAATTTCTCTCCCTGTTGGTGTAGAGGAGAAGCAATGATTTCTCTATCTTCTTTAAATCACTGTCGTGAGATACAGCATTTACTATATCGACGCTTCCGTCGCTCCTGAATTTCATCAAATTAGTTCCACCGTATGCTGCGATATACTGATCCTGCTTCCCTCCCTCCTCCTTGAGTGTCTCCCTTTCGACCATTACCGCCTCCCTCGCTAGCTCCTCGGCACTGACGAATTCTCCCTTGTAACTGTGGAGGGCGTGAAGAAGTGCGACAAGGAAAGTGCTGCTTGAGCCTAGACCAGTCCCTCGTGACGGAATATCAGAGATGCTAACAATTTCTATGCCATTCTCTATACCCAAGAGCCTCAGGGATTCCCTTATAGTTGGATGTTCTATTCTATCCACTGAATCAACTATTTCCGTTTTGGAATAGCTGATCCTTATGCTGCTGTCGAACTTCCTGTTCACAGTCACGTAGATGTACTTATTTATCGCGGATGAGACCACTGCACCGTAATCCCTCTTCTCGTAGTATAATGGAAGGTCCGTTCCTCCGCCAACAAATGTTATCCTTAGGGGTGCACGTGTCATGATCATCCTGTTTATCATGCCCATGCGGTGTTAATAATCCAAAGGTATTGATATAATTTCCACTCTGGAGGGGGATTCTGCATTCACCATGGGGACAGGTAGTGAAGGAGGAAAAGGAGTATGGTGAAATACTCAGTACATACCCAACCCGGTGAAATGCTGCCGGATGTTCACGCAGACTGACAGCTCAAAAACATTGAGAAGCTTAAGATTCTAACCGAAGTATGATATCAGAAATGGCGTTGGGAAAATATTGGATGAACTGACCAAATGAATTATCTATACCAGTGATTACGCCACTAATTCAAATCCATCTGAATTTTCTCAGGTAGAGGTCAGTGACCCATTGAGGAACGTACTTGTAGAATCTAGAATGCCTGAGCCTGAAAGCTATAAGAGATATCCCCCCTCCGATGACCATCGACGATACCTTGAATTTGCTGTTGTCGTTGTAGACGTATTTCATGGGAATTTCCTTTATCGTGCCTCCAACCTTTTTTATGTAATAGATGAACGGGACGTAGAAGAAGCCATTGGTGATCCTGACTTTCCTGAACGCATCCTTCGCTATTTTGGACCTTACGATGATGTATCCGCACTGTGTATCGTTCACATTTATGTCGAATAGTGTTCTGACGAGCAGATTGTATCCCCTAGAAGGTATCCTCCTGAGAATGGGAATGTTGTTCTCTTGATTCGAGTACCTGTCAAAAATTATCATGTCGGAGGTGGATGTGTATTTTAAATTCTCGACGACATCTCTCAGGCTTATAGACCCGTCTGCATCCATTATTATGCATACGTCGCCTGTGGCCTCTCTTATGGCCCTCCTTATCGCCTCCCCCTTTCCGCTCCTTCCTCCCTTTTTGTTCAGGGAAATAAGCGGATATTTAGCTGCGTAGCTCTGGACCACCTTATCTGTACCATCGTTGCCATCCACAGACACTATGACGTTCCAGTTCAAGCTGTTGGCACCTACAAAATCAGTGATCTCCTCCAAGACACCCCCTATCCTTTCCTCCTCGTTGTACGCTGGTATTATTATCGTCGTCGAAGGCATCATAACATTCTGAAGTTCATTTGATTGCATTATCCCTTTTTTATATATTAGGGGTATTTATGATTTACTGATGATTTGACCGACCTAAATTAACCATTCCAAAGTGCGGTGTCTGATGCCGTGGATATCAGTTGGGCCCTTGTTTTCAAAGATGCTGTTATCCTTTATTCGATTATGACTCCAATGCCATGTTCTCCCGGCCCTTCTCACCTTGAAAGTGGATTTTATGTTGGGCATTTTCTACCTTATGTAAGAATTCATCAGGACTAATGAACCCTATTACGGCTTGTCAAGTTTGATAGCCACATTGATCTTAATAGGGCTTATTCTGCTTGGTAATATGTTAGCCCACCATGTCTTTTGCCTTGCTCTGAAGGATGCGTTAAACTCAAGTGTCAAATTTTACACGTTTTGAAGAAGTTCCGGGTGAAGAAAGCTTCTTTCATTCAAACTTGCAGACAAATACGACCACGAGAATTATTCCTTGTTTACCCTGTCTTTGACTTGGTTCATTGATGAATTTATCAGTTCGTACCAGGCATTCGCGGTCTCCTCCCACGAATATTTCTCTGCGAATTTCACTGACGAGGACCACAACTCTTCTGGGTCCTTGAAAATTTTGTAGGTTGCCTCTATGAGCGCTTCCCTGTCTCCATCCTTGACCTTTAGACCGTTCACCCCATCCTCTATAGTTTCTACAACTCCAGGAACTTCATATGCAACAGTCGGAGTGCCGGCCGAAGACGCTTCAATTATAGAAAGTCCCCAGCCTTCAGTAACTGAAGAATGAATATTGAGCCAGCTTGAGGCAACTATCCGTCCTAGCTCAGAATAGTCTAGTCTCCCCAAGAACGATACGACACTATCTAAACCTCTTGTCTTAACCAAATCTAATAGATTCCCAAGTTCCGGTCCTTCACCAACGATGTACAGTTTAAGCCCTGGGATCTTATCCTTCAAATTTTCTACAACGTAGATGCATTCCTCAGGTCTCTTGTACCTTCTCATC
>JAKAUZ010000004.1 GCA_021817415.1 Thermoplasmata archaeon
CTCTTCCTTTGTAGGTGGTTGGATGAACTTCTGGGGGAACATAGGCGGCATAATTGCACCATTTTTTGTTGCTTCTCTCATAGACATCTACGGCATCTCCAGGACATTCCTCATATCCGTAGCAGTCCCGATTATCGGTCTTGTGACTTGGATATACATGGCCAGGTGGGAACAGGATGAGAAATGACGCAATAAGTGTTGTCAGCAGACAACTTGGGATTTCAAAGGCTGAATTTCACCAAAATTACGAGTCTATCGGCAGGGCGATGATCATAAGGCGGGATGACATGTTCGTTAAGGAGGAGGGATACTTTGGTAGACTTATGCTCTCCTCATTCAAGCTCTGGGCAGTTTACGGTTACGCTGGAATAAGGGACTACAGAAGGATACCGGATATCAAACTGCTATCAGGAATACACACTGAAGTCGTTCAGAAGGAGGATGGAATACTTTACAAGATGGACCCGGAGAAGGTGATGTTCTCAAAGGGAAACAAAAGGGAGAGGCATATACTTACTGAAATTGTTCACAGGGACGAAACCGTCCTTGACATGTTTGCCGGTATTGGTTATTTTTCCATCCCCATTTCATTCAAGGTCAAAAGAATCTATTCTTGCGAGATAAACCCCGATTCGTTTCATTACCTGCTTATTAACAAGAGGATGAATGGAGCAAGAAATTTGGTAGCTATGCTTGGAAATTCTTCCTCGATCCCCATGAGGGGCTTCTCGGACAGGATCATAATGGGTCACTTTGACTCCCACCAATATCTTGAGAAAGCCCTTCTTTACCTGAAGAAGGAGGGTAAAATCCACCTTCATTCCCTGGCCACCAGGGGAGATTATTCCTCCCTCTATGAGAAATACGGGAAGTATGAATATGTTGAGGGAGTTAAAGTAAGGAAGGTAAAGAGTTACTCTCCCTCCCATGACCACGTTGTTGTTGACATGGACGTAAAAAAGCACTAATATCCGTAATCATTACAAATCATGGCGGGTGTTTCTGACCTAATTTTGAAACAGGAAAGGTACAGGAGAAATGTACTTCCCCTTCAACCTTCTGAAAATACAATTCCAAGAAAAGCACTCAAGGCATTGTCCTCAGATTTTGAACAGAGATATTCGCTTGTACTTGACTCTAATTACAGGGAGCAGACGGTGCATAATGCGTATGCGGGAACTAAACACTCAGAGGCTCTCGTAGAAAAAGTTGAGAATCTGGCAAGAAAGGCTTTCAGGAGCGGATTTGCAGATGTGAGACCTATCGCCGGTCATCTGGCTGCCATGCAGGTGCTGGGAAGCCTTCTCAAGAAAGGTGAGAAGTTCCTGTACATACCATTGGAAAAGGGAGGGTATGATGGTTACACCCCTCCTTTTCTCCCAACACTCCTTGGACTTGAAGGGAAGGAGATTCCTATGAAAGGATGGAAAATAGACTATGAAAAGCTCTCCAGGATACGCGGGAATTTCAGGGCCGTAATTCTTGGCGCTAGTATATTCCTTCATTCCTATGATATGAAGATAATAAGAGAAATGTTCCCGGAGTCTGTCATTCTTTACGATGCCTCGCATGTCCTTGGCCTATTGGCCAATGGCACATTCCAGAAGGATTTCAATGATGCAGACGTAGTCTACGGGAGCACCCACAAGAATTTTCCCGGACCACAGGGGGGGCTCATCATTGGAAAGAAGGAGCTTGAGGAGAAGATCAAGAGCAACCCAATATGGAATTACTATGATAATTTCCACCTCTCAAGGATAGCTGCCCTTGGCATTTCCCTGGAATACCTGCTAAAAAGAAACTACGGGAAAATGTGCCTTGAGAACAGAAAGAGCCTCGTAAACTCCCTCAAGGAAAGGGGCGTTAGACTTGCAAACCTGCCTGAAGTTTCAGAGAGCGCCATGTTCCTTCTTGATTACGATAATGCACCTGAAATATCAAGGGAACTCGAGGGTGCCAACATACTGGTAGACAGTGTTGGAAGGGTAGGCGTGAACGAAGTCACAATGAGAGGACTCACCCCCAAGAACATGGATACGGTTGGTGAAGCACTAGAGGAAGGACTGAAACTCAACAGGAAATCAGCGACAAGAATTGTCAGGGAGCTCCTGGAACAGATGACCTGGCCTTAGCATATCGTCTAGCATCTGCAACAGCTGCATCAATAAAAGAGAATATTTTATATGTTTACCAATTCTTGAGTCACTGTGAGAGAGTTTGATGTGGTAGTCATTGGAGCGGGCATCACTGGACTCGCTTCTGCTTACCATATCAAGAGGAACAATCCCAATCTTAGGATAGCAGTTCTTGACAGGAACCCGACGTTCTGTCAGGGGAATACAGCAAAGAGCTCAGCTGCATTCAGGAATCTGTTCACTTCAGAGGTCAACAGAAAGATAACTCAGTCCACGATAGAATTCTACAGGCATGTCCAGACCGTCAAGGAATTTGACCTTGGCATGCGCTTCAATGGATACCTGTTCCTTGGGGACAGAAAATTCCTGGATAATCCTGCTTTCAGGGGTTTCGTCGAGAGGGGAATGGCAAGATACGTCAGCGATCCTTCTCTCAGGGAAGCAGGTTTTAGGACTAAGTTGAATGAATATGAGGTCTCAGTTATGAACCTATCAAACGTGGATGGAGGCCTTCTGGGACTAGAATGCGGTATTCTTGCTCCGGAGAAGATATGCTCGTATTACGCAAATGAGCTCAGTCGGATGGAGGTGGATTTCCTATTTGGAACCAACGTGAAATCGCCATTGCTTCAACCGATAGAACCACTGAATTATCCAGGCGAACCATTCGTCTGGCAGAAGACTCTGTTGAAGACGATAGATACAAATAGAGGCGAGTTCAGTGCCAAAGAGTTCATATTCAGCACAGACGTATGGACGGACCAACTGCTTGACAGGACAGGCATAGACGGACACACAAGAGGGAAAAAGAGACAGGTCTTCCAGATCACGGGCCAAGGAGTGGAGAAATTGCTGAAGAGAAACTTCATAAATGGACAGACTGTTATGCCATTGATAATTCTCCCGTCACATGAAATCGTTCTTAGGCCAGATCCAGATAGTAAATCAATTTGGGTGACGATAGCAGATGAGTATAACAGGGACTATTCTATTTCAGATGACCCCACACCAGAACTGGAATTTTACGAAAGGAGTCTGTTCCCGGTAATAATATCCTACCTCCCCCAGCTTGATGGGTCCAAGGTAAGCTCAATGTGGGCAGGATACTATGCCAATAATACAATTGACAAAACTCACTACGTATTTAGGGACAAGAACATTATAGTTGCAACTGGTTCCAGCGGGAGCGGCATCATGAAGGCGGATGCAATCGGCCGGGTTGTAGCTGCCATTCAATCTGGAATGGAGAAGACAGTTCTATTTGATAAAGCAGTTATTAATACATCAGACCTTGGCGTTCATAAGAGAAAAGTTGAGGAGGAAGAAATGGTCATCTAGGGGGTCATTTCTGATGGCCTGTACCTGGAAATTATTATAAAATTTGTATGGACTAAGACATTTCAAAACCTTTTTACCTTTCGAACCGATTCTTGTCTATGTCGGTTAATACACCAATCAGGAGACAGTTTTCTACTTTAGCTAATTCGATGAAACCTTCTGCAATAAGACTGCTTCTTAAAGTTGCCAACCAGCCTGATATAATTTCATTCGGTGGGGGCCTCCCAAATCCTGAATCTTTCCCTATAGAGGATATAAGGAAGATTTTTGACGAACAGTTATCAAAAAACGGGAAGAAGATGCTGCAATACGGGGCTACCGAGGGACTTGAT
>JAKAUZ010000085.1 GCA_021817415.1 Thermoplasmata archaeon
ATCAACTCCTATCAGGAGCACTATGAAGAATAGGGCTATTTCGGATAGCCCATGCAATACAGCATTGGGTTGCAGAACATTGAGGACTGCAGGACCAAGCACCAGTCCGACCACGAGGGCACCTACTACACTGGGAAGACCCTTTACCTCGAGCAGTTCTCCTATGATCAGGGAAACTGAAAGCAAAATCAGTACTGAAGTGATGAGATCCATCGGTGATACTGCTATAATTCATTGTTATTAATTCTTACCAGTGAAATTTGAAAAAAAAGGAAATCGCATCTCCCTCTAATGTTTTCAGGTTAATCGTATCTATTTTATCGGTACTACCTCGCCAGTTTGGCATTTGTAATGTAACTGAATGCTGCAGGATCAATCCAGTTCAAGTGTCTATTTGTAAAAACACAAAAGGTCGCAACTTTATCAGCAAAAGATAGATATTTGATAGGTACGGTTGAATTTCGCTGAAATATTAATATAAATCCACGCTGTAAAGGGACATGTGACAGCAGAAAGTAATAACAGCGGATCGTACCTTCCATCGCGTTCTGTAGTGACGACACTTTCATCAATGGGGTATTTCCTTGATGGTTATGACCTAAGCGTCATAGCAGTGTTTACACTTGTGCTAACTACATATAAAATTTTCCCATATGACGCGTTCTCGGAGGGTTTTGTAAGTGGATCAGCATTGCTGGGTGCATTCGTTGGAGCAGTAGTTTTTGGTCACTATTCTGACAAGATTGGACGAAGATATCTGTATATTTTTGATCTGATATTCTTTGCGGTCTTTGCAATACTGAGTGCTCTGGCGACCAACTTGATAGAGCTTATAATATTCAGGTTCTTCATAGGATGGGGTGTTGGAGCGGATTACGCTCTCAGCCCGGTTTACACGACAGAAATGTATCCCAACAAAGAACGTGGTTCTGGGTATGGCTGGGTATGGACGTTCTGGAGCATTGGGGCAGCATTCTCGTTCCTGGTGGGCTATTTCTTCTATCTTTCTGATCCATTAACTGCTTGGAGATGGACTCTAGGGCTTGGGGCAATCCCGGCAATAATCGTCGTTATATTAAGAACCAGGATGCCTGAATCGACCAGATGGAATGTTGTAAACAGCGGTGATGTCAACCCTCAAATCAGGCGCATAGCTGACAAGATAGGAATCAGCGAAAGCGATATCAATGCATTGCTTGCAGAGAGAAAACGGGAAGCAGAGTTTTCAGCAGGGTCGGTCTCAACACTATTCAGTGGAGAATATGGGAAGCGTACCGCCATTGTATGGATACAATGGATACTCTACGACATAGCAGGTTATGGAATTGGTTTATACTCTCCAGTAATACTCAAGAGTTTCGGTATTGCAGGAGCGACTACACTCATCCTGTCCTTCGCATTCTATATGCCTGTAGGTTTCATGGGAGCTTACGGCGCAGTAAGACTTAACGATAGCGTGGGAAGACGTCCTCTTCAGGCAGTTGGTTTTGGTTCGATGGCAGTCGCTATGTTGCTCTTCTACCTGGCGTCATTAACAGTCGGGTCCCTTCTTGTCGGTGTGGGATTGCTTGCTTTCGTTCTTGATTATGGAATGGGTAATCTCGGACCGGGAAACACCATGGGTCTTTACGCTATAGAACTTCTTCCAACAAAGTTGAGGTCCTCGTCAATGGGGAATGCAACCGGAATCACCAGAATAGTATCGTTCCTCAGCGCATTTCTCTTCCCTCTAGTAAGTGACTCCCTGGGCAAATCAACATTCTTTGCGATTCTGCTTGTCCTGATGGTCGTTGCTTTCCTGTTCACCATACTATTCACGCCGGAGACAAAGGGCCTTACGTTGGAGGAGATAGCAATAGCATCATATAAACGGATTAACGGAAAACCTCAATTAGTCCTACCGGGGCCTTCTAAAAAGGATTAAAATTAACCTATGAGACCCAGCCTTATCCACTGGGTTATTTTTTTATCAAAATCATCTATTTTTGCCCAATTCTCACTATTTTTGTCCGGCATCTTAATTTTGTTGGATATTTCGGCTATCTTATGGTTTGAAGTTTCTCTGGTCATTATCTTAATTATGGCAAGGCTAGCTGAATAATATGAAGCTACATTATCTGTCCAGTATTTTGGGATCTTGAAATCTAGAAAGGCAAGAAGCAGGAAATCGAGTGATGGCACTCTCATTTTTCCTATAATTGCGTACCTTTTGACTCTTGGCTTTAGCCTGAAACTGTTTGGCGGAGCCATAAGAATAAAATTCATGTAATTGCATATTTCCTCCGCAATCTCGGCATTCATATTTATAAAGGAATAACTGCTTTCGCCCGGGATGATCATTTTGGGGCTTTTCTCAGCTAGTCCCATTATCTTCTCAGTGAGGAACAGATATGTCTCCTTAAGTCTTTCATACTCTCTGTTTTCTTCATAATATAAATGTTTCCTGTTAAGGTAGAGAGTTTTAATCCCCTCTTCTATGTACCCCCTGAGCACTACACCGGGATCAATCTGCGCGTCCGTTTTTCCTGGATTTTCTCTGTTCACTCTCATCTAATTTCACATACCAGACAGATAAGGCGGTCCTGAAAATTGAATATCAAGCGGGATTAATAAAATTTGTTTCCAATGAGATATGGAACCAGGCAACAGGTGGATCACGACTTGCTGTAAGTATCAAGTGTGCAGCACAATATCCTTGAATTGCATCAAAGTACGTCTCTAATCGCGTAAATCATGCTATTCATCACTATATTCTGGAAAGATTCAATACGTGGCATGATAATCCTTCCCGTGGCATTTTCCTCAGGAAAATTACCTTCCCAAAGTTACAGGAAATACGCTCTTCTATCCGGCATGGGATATTTCCTTGATGGCTACAATCTCACTGTGGTTGCGGTTTTCACGTTCATCCTCGCAACTTACGACATAATGCAGTATACTCCTCTGGAAATGGGGTTTGTCAGCGGATCGGCTTTCCTGGGAGCAATGACCGGCGCCATCCTGCTTGGACGTTATTCCGATCTGTCAGGGAGACGTTACATATACATACTTTACCTTGCATTTTTTATAATTTTTCCACTACTTAGCTCACTGTCCACGAGCGTGATAGAGGTAATTCTATTCAGGTTCCTATTGGGCATAGGGATAGGTGCCGACTACGCCATCGGGCCGGTATACTCAACCGAGATGTACCCGGACAACAAGAGGGGAACAGGATATGGCCTGGTCTGGGCGTTCTGGAGCCTCGGTGCAAGCACAGCTTTCTTGGTTGGATACCTGGCATTTATATACATCGGGGTTGAAAGCTGGAGGATTGCCCTGGGGTTGAGTGCCGTTCCAGCTGTCGGCCTCATGGCACTCCGGGCGAGCATACCGGAATCAGTGCGCTGGAAATCAGCTGCCGGCAGGACTTCTGCCGGGAAAGATACCGGCGCGGGAAATACAATTAAAACAGCATCCAGAACTGCGTTTTCTTCACTGTTCAAGGGGGACTATGGAAAAAGGACCTTGATAATATGGACACAGTGGATACTGCTTGATATCGGATCCTACGGTTTTGCCCTCTATGCGCCGCTGATCATTGGGAATTTCGGTTTTCACGGACCGGAGACATTTATCATTACATCAGCGCTATATGCTGTTGGTTTCACTGGGGCTTTTGTATCAATGTCGTGG
>JAKAUZ010000054.1 GCA_021817415.1 Thermoplasmata archaeon
ACTCTCCATTAAACTAGTATAAATCGAATTTGAATTGTAGGATAAAATAAATAATTATTGAGGGATTTTAAGTTTTTTAATTCTTTCGGCTACTTCTTCTTCTGTTAAGTCGACGTATCCATTCTTGCTATCGATTACAGCTATATCAATTTTGCCACCGGACGCAGAGTCTCTCTGTTTTGCAGCAGATATAGCCCTTATTACCAGATCGATTCCATCGTCAACCTTGAGGTCCTTGCTGTAACCAGTCTCAAGAACACCATACACAAATGGCGAACCTGAACCGGTGCTGGCATATACATCTTCGACAGACCCGCCTGCAGCATCTACAGAGAATATGTGTGGAGACTTATCCATGCCGCCAATGAGTATCTGTACCATATATGGATAGTATTTTGACTGATTAAGAATGTTGGACAGCAGTGTCGCAACAGCTTCAATGGGCATGTTGAATTTCCTCTGAAGCCTGTAGATTTCAAGCTCTGCCTTCATGTATCTTACAAGCACCTGGGCGTCTCCAACCAGACCGGCGATTGTCATCCCCGCGTAGGTGTCAATCTGATGGAGTTTCTTTCCATCCTTGTGCATGATGAAATGATCCATTGTCACTCTTCTCTCAGTACCCATAATAACAGTGTCTTTCAGGGTTATACCGACCGTAGTCGTTCCAGTTTGTAAGGTTTGATCCATTTTTTCACGTCCAGAAAAGAACGAGAGTTGATTTAACAATCCTATTAAATATTTTCTAATATGCTTACGCTTCAAAGAACCTAACATCCCGGTCAAATTTTGACAAGAAGCTTTTGCAGATTTTCCTCATATTGTGATGAGACTGTATCAATGATATTTTATATCAAAATGAAATAAAGCTGTACACATTGGGGAGCTCGCAAAGGGCTGAGAGGGTATGGAAAGCCGACCCATTGAACCTGATCCGGGTAATGCCGGCGGAGGAACCTGAATATGAGTGATGAACAATTTCTGGAACGAGGAGAACTGAATCCTGGTAAATCTGGAACCTACCATAGAGTGACTGGGCAATCTCTTTTCATTTCAACGTCGTTTGGTTTTTTCATATGGGGGATCGTGGCAGATCTTGGACCATCATCACTTTCGTGGCCCTTTCTGGCAAATATATCTTTTCAGCAGGAACTCATACTTCTCATCTGTGCTCCACTGGGAACGCTGCTTGGAAACGTTTTCATAGGGGTTCTGGCAGACCACATAGGGCGAAAAAAGACTTTCATTATAACAATGATGTCATATGCTGCGGGAATACTTGCAGTCTCTATCTCTCTCAATTATTTTCTGTTTATTGCTGGTCTCTTTCTTGCCGGTTTGGGCGTTGGAGGGGAGGAGGCACCATCGCTCGCTCTCATAGCTGAAGATACGCCAGTCAAGGAGAGGTCTAGAAACCTGACACTTGCTCCTAATTTTAACAACGCAGGTAGTGCATTCACTGCCGCTCTTCTCATGGTTTCTCCGCTGATAGGCATCTTCGAGGATAGAATTTTTCTGCTTATTTCTGCCTTTGCAGTGATAGTGTACCTTGTCTACGCAAGGTTCAGAATGCCGGAGTCCTTCAGGTGGCTAAACACGAAGGGGAGAAGGGAAGAAGCCAAGATCATATCCACAGATCTCGGGATACAGGGGGAAGAGATACACATCCGGGAACCAAACAAAAAATTCAGTTTTGCCATTCTGGTTGCCATGGGGGTATCGCAATACCTCACTTTCGGCCTCATGGCTTTCATAATCGAACCACTTGAATTTGGCAATGTCGACTATCTTCCCATCAGTCTGGTAGCTCTAATCGGAGCGACAATAGCGGGATTCATTGCAGTTCCACTGATCGCTAAGGGCAGGAAAAATTACACGCTATTCGCTTACGGAGGAGGTTTCTTGACAATGCTGTCCATCCTGCTGCTTTCGGGAACGCTCGAAAACTTCCTCATATTTATGCCTCTGTTGTTTGTAAATATGTTCTTCAGCGAATTCGCGTGGGTGTCCAGGACAAATCTGGAACCAGAATTATTCGCGACGCAACACCGATCCACCATGATTGGGCTAATTCGGGTATTTCCAATGGTTGCGTATATTTTCTCAATTTTCCTGACGGGTGGATTTGGCCTTGAGTACACATTGGCTTACAATCTTGGACTTTGGGGGTTGGGCCTTGTAGCCGCCATTATCTGGTTTGCACGTGGTACTGAGACCAGGGACATCAGTACGGATTTCCTCATTAAAGGAAAATCAAAGGGAGATCATCTTGAATAATGTGTCCAATTGTAATGAGACCTTCCCGTTCAGAGATTAAAAAATATGTGGTAAAAAATCCTGAGGACATCTTCCGTGTCCCCCTCGCAATATTCCATGAACCTTGATCGGTCACTTAGCCAAAGATGCTTTATTGCTTGGCCTACAGTCATTCCATCGAGTATCACATTCTCTTTCTTCCTCCTGAGTTCCAGGCCCGAATATCTTGGGTGGACAACTACATCCCGAAGCTTCCTGATTCTGTAATCTTCGACCGCCTCCAGGTCTTCTGCAATAATATACATCATATCAGTAACTACGGCGGTTCCGGAGTAATACTTAAAGTTCCAGAGCTGATCAGAATAAGATAGCTTCCGCAGCTTTGACTGAATGAGCGGAATGTCATAACCGCTGTGGTTGTAGCCTATTATGACATTTGGCTGGTATTCTCCTAGGAATTTGTCCATATTCCTGAGAATCTTCAGCTCTGACAATTTAGAGTCATCATCTGCAACTAAAACCCTCGTCTTTATCGGGGCAGACCCGTAACTCATGGAAACAGCGATGATTCTCTCATCATTCAGGAAATCATCCTTCTTCTCTATCAGTGTTTCCAGATCAAGTGAAATGATCCGAGGGGTTTCAAGCGAATTAAAAACACGCTTCAGGAATGAGATTGAATTAGGAGGATCCATATAATCAGAAAAACTCAATGTATTAAACAATTTTCGGTCAAAGGAAGTTCTCTGCGTACTTTCCTGAAGTGTATGGAAAATAGTTATGTTTATGTAGAAGAACAAATATACCTGCCTATGCAGGTCTCGGATACCGGTGAATTATCCCTGTCGCAGCCCTTGGAAAGTGATATGGAATCTAGCAGGCAGATCAGGCAAAAATCTGCCGACTCCAGGTTGAGGAAGATGAAGGAAGAATTAGAAAAAGCAAAAAAAGAATCAAAGAAATACAGAGACATGTTCATCAGGGAGCGGGCAGATGCAGAAAATCTCATGAAGGCGAAGGATCGCGAGATTGCCTCCATAAGAAAGAGTGCAAACAGCTCACTGATGAAGAACTTTCTTCAGGTTCTGGATTCTCTGGATTCAGCTATCCAATCCTCCGACGAGAATCGTGGCATTATTCCAATAAGGGACCAGGCACTCAGCATTCTTGCTACATCGGGGCTCGAACCCATAAAAGCCGTGGGTGAAACTTTTAACCCTTACTTGCATGAGGTGATCGCAACGACCACCGATGGAGAGGAAGGCAAGGTTGTTGTGGAAGTACAGAAAGGCTATAAATTAAATGGCGATGTCCTTCGCTACGCAAAAGTGATAGTATCAAAGAGGTAATAAAATGTCAAAAATAATAGGTATTGATCTGGGAAC
>JAKAUZ010000006.1 GCA_021817415.1 Thermoplasmata archaeon
CCGCCGGAGCACTTGTGCAAACTGAACCTGTACCTTGTGATTATGTCCTGGTCGCTGCTGGAAATTTGGATGCTCTCCAGGGTATGCACCCCGCCTTAAGATCAAGGATAAGGGGATATGGATACGAGGTTTACATGAACACGGTAATGGACGACAATGAAGAGAACAGGACAAAGTTGATCAGATTTGTCGCCCAGGAAGTCTCGAAGGACAAGAAAATACCGCCATTTGACTATACCGCTATTGCAGAGATAATAAGGGAATCGCAGAAGAGGGCAGGAAGGAAGGGGAAACTGACATTAAGACTGAGGGAAATGGGAGGACTGATCAGAGTCACTGGCGACCTTGCTGTGAATGAAGGGGCGACTATGGTGACCGCGGAGCACGTGATAAGGGGAAAGACCAAGGCCAGGCCACTCGAACAGCAAATGGCCGATAAGCATATTGAAGCTGGAAAATCCTATCAGACGTTCCTCAATGATGGATATGCCATAGGGATCGTCAATGGTCTTGCAGTTTTCAGTGCCGGATCCGGCATGGCGGAATACTCAGGAACCATAATGCCCGTAGCAGCAGAAGTCACACCCGCCCAGGAAAAGGACAGAGGGAAAGTTGTCGCTACCGGGAAGCTCGGAGAGATTGCTAAAGAGGCAGTGCAGAATGTTTCAGCCGTCATCAAGAAATATACTGGTGAAGATATCTCCAACCACGACGTGCATATTCAGTTCGTGGGGAGCTATGAGGGAGTGGAAGGAGACTCAGCAAGCATCACGATAGCTACTGCAATAGTGTCTGCAATGGAAGGCATTCCTGTCGATCAATCATACGCAATGACTGGCTCCCTGAGCGTAAGAGGACAGGTACTGCCGGTTGGTGGTGTGACCGCCAAGGTGGAAGCAGCGATAGAGGCAGGATTCAAGAATGTGATTGTTCCGATCACAAACGAGAAAGACATAATACTGGAGGAGCAGAAGAAAAAGAGAATTCAGGTACATCCAGTCACGACGATAAATGAGGTTCTTAAACTGGTACTGGCCCCAACAAGGACAAAATCAGGACTGCTTTCAAAATTTGAGGCTACTCTTTCTTCCGGACAGGTGACGGTAAATCCAGCATAGTCTTGGGTTCATCGTAACGGAATACCGGACAGCCTTTGATCAGAAATCATTCAAGGAGGCTGCGGTAATAAGGGAAGACAGGATAGTAGGCAATACACATCTCGAAGCTGCCATCAGATATGCAGTCAGCAATAGAAACAGGGGGGCAATGATAAGCAAATCGCTGTGGAATGAGATTATGGTCTATGCGTCCCTGCAGAGACAGGTTTCTCGTGCGATCGCCATGCTGGGTGTGAAAAATTATTCAGGCAAGGTGATCGAGGTGACAGAAGATTGCACAAATGCGAAGAGTGCAACCATAGAGGTGAATGAATCAAAATTAAGATTCTGGAATTTGACCGACCCACTGGAGATACTTGAAAGAATGGCAGTATTTCACACAGAATATGTTTGACTAAGCATCTTTATATATGTTTTTCTCATACCTTTCAGTCTAATGGGGAAGCAAGGATGCTAATAAGAGATAATGTTGAATTCAATCTCGAACAGTTCTTGGATCCAATAGTCATGGAATGGTTCAGGAGTAAGTACACTGATGCTACAAAGGCACAGAAAATAGGGATCCCACTAATACACAATAGAGAGAACGTCCTTATCTCGTCACCAACAGGTACAGGCAAGACACTTTCGGGATTCCTGGTTCTCATCAATGAACTGTTTCTTCAGGCAAAAAATAATTCCCTGGAAGATAGAATTTACTGTGTCTATGTTTCCCCGCTGAAAGCGCTGGCAAATGACATTCATAGAAATCTTGAGGTACCGCTGGAAGAGATAAGGGAGCTTGCATCCAGCAAGGGGATCAAGATTCCCAAGATCAGGGTTGGAGTCAGGTCAGGTGATACGACACAATATGCGAGACAGAAGATGAACAAGGTTCCACCGCACATATATATCACGACACCGGAATCACTCGCCCTTTCCCTCTTCTCTCCCAAATTCAAGGAGAAATTCCGGAAGGTTGATTTCCTGATAATTGATGAAATTCACGACCTTGCCTCTAACAAGAGAGGAGAATTGCTGAGCCTGATTGTGGAATTCCTCCAGTACAACTCACCTAGCTTGACCAGAATTGGTCTGTCAGCGACGACAGAGCCAATAGACGAGATATCAAAATTCCTGATTGGAAGGGATGATGTCAAGGATATACACATAATAGAGGTGGAATCCAACAAGAACCTGGACATGAAAGTCATCTGTCCCGTCTCGGACCTGTATTCTGCGCCCCAGGAACAGATAAATGAAAGATCATACGACATCATTGAAAAGCTGGTGAATGACCACACAACCACGCTGGTGTTCACAAATACCAGAAGCGGAGCAGAGAGGGTTTCTTCCAAGCTGATCGAGAGGGGGATATTGAGCCTGGAGGCGCATCATTCAAGTCTGTCAAAGGAATCAAGATTCAACGTTGAAGAGAAACTGAAAAAAGGAGAATTGAAATGTGCGGTATCCTCAACTTCACTGGAGCTTGGAATCGACATCGGCAGCATTGATCTGGTTGTGCAGGTTGGTTCCCCGAAGGGGATTGCAAAAGGACTCCAGAGAGTCGGAAGATCAGGTCATTCAGTCTTTGCGACAGCAAAAGGAAGGATAATACCAATGGATATCGACGACCTGGTGGAATCCTTGGTTCTTGTCAAAATGGCAAAGGAGAAAAGACTTGATAAGATCTCTATTCCACGTAATTCACTGGACGTTCTGTCCCAATTCATAGTCGGAATATCCCTTGAAAAGAAGTGGGAAGAAAAGGAGGCACTGGACCTTGTAAGGAATTCATACTGCTACCAGGACCTGACTGAATCTGATTTCCAGAACGTACTGGATTACCTATCAGGTGGGTTTGAGGAAGGTAACGTGTACTCCAAAATCTGGTGGGATAAGAAGGAACATTCATTTGGAAGAAAAAAGAGCAGCAGACTGATATACTTCACAAACGCGGGGACTATTCCAGAGGAGGCGGATTACGAAGCTTTTTCGGTTGATAACAGGCACCTAGGTTCATTATCCGAGAAATTCGTGGAAAAACTTCACAGAGGTGATATTTTTGTCCTTGGTGCCAAAACATATGAATTTCTGAGAATGAGGGGAAACAAGATATTCATCAAGGATGCTTCAGGGCGGAAACCAACAGTCCCTTCCTGGGCAGGAGAAATGCTCCCACGAACGTTCGACCTGTCGGTCGAAATTGGGAAATTCAGGAATGAGGTGATCAAAAGTATCGAAGAGGGATCAATTGAACATTTCTTGAAGGAGACGTATGATGCCGACGATAACTCCGTCAGAAGCATCGTTTCCTACTTCACTGGTCAGAAGAATTTTGCGATTCCAACTGACAAGGACGTTCTCATTGAAGGGTATCTTGACAAAGGTGGACAATTCTCAGTCATTTTCCATTTCATATTTGGGAGGAGGGTCAATGATGCGTTGAGCAGAATAATTGCCTACAGCATATCTAAGGCGTACTCGACCAACTCCAGGATTGCGTTGACTGACGATGGTTTCATGCTGACATTCAACAGGATGATCGAAATCGAGGGCATCAAGAACATAATGAAGAATCTGGAAGTAAACGAAAGCCTGAGGAGAGCAGTCAAATCAACTGAGTTGTTCAAGCAGCGTTTCAGGCACTGTGCAACAAGATCATTCATGGTTTTAAGGAGGTACAGGGGGAGGGAGGTTTCTGTTTCCAGGCAGCAGCTAAGGAGCGAAAAGGTACTCGACATTTTATTTTCGATGGAAAATTTCCCCATCATTGAGGAAACGTTCAGGGAGATTGAAAATATTGTAATGGACGTTGAAAACGCCAGATTTATTGCGGATAGACTCAGGAATGGGGAATTAGGTATCATAAGCCTGGATTACACAAGGTATCCAAGTCCATTCTCATTTGGAATCGTCTCTACGGGCATAACTGATGTTGTGCTGATGGAAGACAAGAGCGCCCTGATAAGAGAGTTACAGGAATCACTTCTGGCCAAGATGGGCATAGAAGCTGGTGCTGAGACCAACATTGAAGAACTGATGAACTATCAGGAATCTAAGCTATTGGTAAAGGACGAAAGTGAGTTAATAGGTTTCCTCGAGAAAGCAGGGTTCTCTGATCTTTTCTCTTCGGCCTCTTTTTCACCCCTCAAACATTCCGAATACAAGGAAGACTACATCAAGACAGTAAATGCACTGTTGTTAACGGGGAGGATAGAACCAGTATTCACGGGCAAGAACTCATTTGCTCTCAAAGAAAATGTTGATACACTGGCAACTGTCTTCGCCCAGGGTTCAGAGGAGGAGCTGAAATTCAAGGATGGCGATTCCACAAATAAGATAGCGAAGGCAAATGACCTGAATCCAGAAGAGACGCTCATTGTACTGAGGAAAATGGAAAGGGCTTATTCAGCGTTCTTCGTCAGGATGGGTAACAGGACCAAGTGGTTCCACAGAAAATTTGAAAGACAGGATTTTAGGGAGTCGCTGAAGAAGGTGGTAACCTGGATACTATGGCAAAATGGACCACTGACCTGGGCTGAGATCATAGACAGAATTGGCCAGAGGAATGAGTTGGAGGAAGTGATGGAACATCTCCTTTCGCAGAAAATTGTAACCACTGGGAAATTCCTCCCAAAATTCGACAAGCAATACATGCTGAGTGAAGACATGAAACATCTCAGGAGTATCAGTGCCAATGAAATTTCCAAAATAAGAATAGCCAGGAGCCTTGCGCACAGGGAGGGAGGATATTTTGAGAACTACCTGTTTGCAAGCGAACCGTCTGTTCTCAGTGCACGTGGTTACAGCTCGGAGGAAATCAATTCAGATGACATCGTATATGGCAATTTCACGAGAAATATCAGGGGATATTTTCCGGCCAGGGTTATCGGTCAACTCGCCTCATTGAATAGGGCGGAAGATATTGATGGGGAGTCGCCAAACTCCAGCGATCCTGATGAAATCGCAGGACGGACGACCATCACAAGAAATGACGGGAATGATGATAAAAACATGGATAAGCTGTTAAAGAACAATTATGGCTTCTATAAGAACGGCCTTTTTCACGAAATCAATACTGAAATCGTGCATCCGAAGGAACTTCTGGAAAAATTCATAGACGCATATGGTCCCTTAAGCATTAAAGAGCTAGAATCATTCTGGGGAGGGAAGGTCAACGCATACCTGTCAAGACTTAATGTCAAAAGGATGATCAGTTCACACGATTCATACCTCTATTCCAGTATCGAAACGGTACCCGTAAAAACAATCATAAAAGCAAGTGACCCCACCTACATGCTAAACAAAGAAAGAATAGAGGCAGAGATAGGTGAAGGAATGCAGTACCTCCTCATCGAAAACGGAATCGTCAAGCTTGGCATAGACATTGCTTCCAACAACGGCATCCTTGAAATATTCGAAATAACTGGAGAATATGCAGGTGAATTTGATCAGGTCAAGGCGGTGATAGATTTCATCATCAAGCAGGAGGTTTTTGATTCCCTTATTATCAGGAAGATTACATTCCCACTTCCAGATGAAAAAACGCTGGAGCAAATGGGTTATGAAAAAGTAAGAAGTTTTCTTGTACTTGGGTCGGTCACAGACCTCAACCTGGGAGAGGAAGAGATTATTTCCTATCTGGTGAATAAGCATCATCTGACGAAGGAGGGCAGGTATGCGGATCCAGTAGTCGCACTTAAGTCTCCAATGGGCTTCAGTGGGAACTACGATCTGAAGATGAAGAGCAATAGGTATATCGACATCTCAAAGCTCGTGGCAAGCAGCCTGGCAGTCCAATGTTTCCTTATGGATGGAACCCCGGGTTATCTATCGAAAGAAGGTCTCTCAATCATAGCCAGCTTAAAGTATGGCTCTCTTCCCGAAAAATCAAGGAAGTTGTATTCCCTGATAAAGAAGATCGGTCCCGCGCCAAGAGAAATTATAATAGAACGTTCCCCGTTTACCATAAATCAGTCCATTTCCATTATCAGTGAGTTGCTCAGGAAAGACCTGATCTACAAGGACAGAAAGGGAAAGTACGTTGTCACTGAAATCATGAGTGACCTCGACATAGCTCTGGACGGGATATCAAGGGAATTGGGGATATTCAACGGGAAAGTTCTTTCAAGGGTACTAAATGATTCAGTGTATCCCGAGGTCATTTCGAAATACCTGTCAGACGGGGTATCCAGCGGCAAGCTGATCCGGATCCTCCCGCTGAAATCAAGGGATGAAATATTCTACAAATGGAGAGATGAGGAACTGGGCGGCAGGACGGTGAATGAGGACATTGTACTCTTCCCCAGATCTATTCCGACCACCCATCTGTCAAGTGTTTTGGGTTGGAAAGCAAGTGGAAAATTCATATTTTTGAAGGACGGTAAAGACCCTATTTTCTTCAAGGCAAAGAGGTCAAAGGAAAAAATAACAATAATAACACCATTGAGGGAGGAAACAAACAAGAGAATATTCAGGTGCTTGCAGTTCCTTAACCTGACCATTGCACTTCAAGACAATGATGAGATGACTCAGAAATGGTACGAGGATCTGGTGCCCAAAAGATATGCATAATTTATCACGGAGCATTCAGCCTGAGCATTACTGGGGGAAAACCAATCAAATCATGGCAATCAGCCTTGGCTGTCAAGATAACTGGATTGGCAATGGTACTCTGGTACATTAATGACCCTGTCTGGGAAGTACCTGATTCCCTCCCATCAAGTAGCCTCCGAACCCTATTTCCCACAGAAATACTGGGTAATAGATCATTCTCTCTATTCCTCCGGGCCCCAGGGCCGAAAAACCAAAGAACGACAGCAGGAGCGCCGCTAATGCAAAAGTGCCAGCGAAAAGTGAAAATAAGCGAAATGGCGAAGTGGTGATACCGTAGCTCAAAAAGCACGATATGATGCCGAAGTAAGCAGCCATTTGAGCCCCTATTCCATGAACAGCCGGGTCAACATTCCACGGCGAGATGCTTACCAGGAGCAGACCGATCCCGGTGAGAAGAAGAAATAATGTCCTGACCCAATGCCCCTGAGCCCTGAATAACATTAGCGTCCCAACACACCAGAGAAGACCAGAGATCAAAAGCTGAAAATTCCAGAATATTTCAGTTGGGGAGCCTGCACCCCCTAGTCCGCTAATCGCATCTGTCCTGACACTGTAGCCAACGAAAGCTGCTTCTGACGCAGTAGTGAGCAGAATGGCTATAATACCGCCTAAAGCAAATGAGAGGCCAGATATTCTAATTCTTTTTTCACTTCCCGAAGATTGCAAGAATCAATCCCTTCCTTATTAGATTGATTCAGCCTATTAAAAACTCTTTGCTGTAATCAGGAAGACCCCTCGATTCAGAGTGCTCTCTACAGGGTGCAGCTGGAGGAGTACTTCAATTGGCAAATTCTGCTGTACTCAGCAATGGAATTAGATGAATAATACGTCTGTACCGTGCCCTCCTAAAGTATATAACCGGTAATTAAGGAGTGCATTTTTCAACTTCATGCCTGCGACAAACAAGACAACAAAAATTATCAATATAATTTGAGCATGCTAGATTATGGTGACGAAGGAAGAAATCCTGGATACATTGAAAACTGTCAGCGATCCGGAAATAGGGGTTGATATAGTAAATCTGGGTCTTATTTATGAGCTAAACGTCAATCAGGACGTTGTTTCCATAAAGATGACAATGACGGCTCCTGCCTGCCCAGTGACTGACTGGATTCTCGCAGAGGCCCAGAGGAGAGTGGAAGACCTGCCGGGTGTAAAGGAGGCAGACATTGAGTTGGTATGGGAGCCTCCCTGGAATCTGGACATGATTTCAGACGAGGCTAGGAAGCAATTAAATTTATAAAAAACTAATTTTTGCTGAATTCTTTTGTTATTATTTTCATGTCTCCAGGTCTTTTATTTATGTGGCCCTGTTTGACTCCGTATAGCTCCTTTATCCCGTTGGTGTAGGCAGTATCAAGCAGTCTTTGAGACACAATGCCACCAGTGACAATTCTCTTATACTTTTTCTCCACGGTATCAAACTTGTCAATCACTTCATTCAGCGTGAGTTTACCAACAAGATTCCAGCCTTCATCGTAAAATCTTACTTCCTTGTTCTGCGCTGCTTCTTCCAGGAATTTCATTGGACCCTTCGGTCCTTCCTCTTTTTTGGGTTCCTGCTTGGCTTCCTGTCTCCTTTCAGCGATTTTTTCCTGAAATTTCCCTTCTTGCCTCTGCGAGGGCGCAGGGCGAGGTGCGCGGTTTTCTTCAGCCTGCCCTCCATTCCCACCCTTTGCAGTTGCAGTTTCTGCCTTGCTGTTAAGAGTTTTGAGTTCTCCCTGCATTCCGTGAGTAATCAGGTACTGATCCACCGGCATCTTATCTCTCAGTGCCTTAACCACCTGCTTGTAAGTTAATTCTTCCACCTCAAAACCTGCAGAAGGTCTTGCGACGAAATCCAGGTCAGCTACTTGGAGGAGTTCTTTTAGGATCAGATCTCCTCCCCTATCACCATCTAGAAATGCTGTTGCTGTTTTCTGTTTAGTCAGTTCAGAGATTGTTTTGGACACATTAGTTCCTTCAACGGCGATTGTATTCTTGATACCATATTTGAGCAGATTCAGAATGTCGTTCCTTCCCTCCACTATTATGATGGATTCGCTTGAGGCCAGATTCGGTCCTGCTGGAAGTTTGTCCTCACCATATGAAGTGATTTCGGAATTCTCGACCTTGCTTCTGACTGTTTGTACCAGGTCCTCTCCAAGGCTCTTGTTATTCACGAGCATCTTTTCTAGAATTTCCTTAGCCCTGTCGATGACTCTTTCTCTCTTCGCTGCCCTTACGTCTTCTACTTCAAGTACGTCTACCCTTGCTTTGCAAGGTCCGATTCTGTCAATAGTTTCAAGGCTAGCAGCAAGTATGCTGGTTTCAACCTGATCTACTCCTGAGGGGATATAGACTGTCCCTTCGGATTTGCCGTTTTTTGAGTCTATGTCTACCTCAATTCTACCAATTTTGCCAGATTTCTGAAGGTCCCGGAGATCAAGTTCGTCACCGAGCAGACCCTCTGTCTGGCCAAATATCGCCCCGACCACGTCGGGTTTCTCCACTATCCCATCTGTTGATATTTTTACCTTTATGAGATATTTCGTGATATTCGGATCTATATTCATATCTTATCACCTGTATTTTATTGTGAAAGTGATGCTCGTTAACCCTCACGGTTGGATTATGGAAGGGTACAATATAATATTATCGCAGCAATATAACCTATATTTCGAGTATTGGCAAAAATATTTAAATAAACTGATTGAATAGACCATTAAGTTCTAAGAGGTTATTTATTATGGAGGAAATGAAAACTGGTACAACTACACTTGCTATGGTCGTAAAGGGAGGCGTCGTTGTTGCAACTGACAGGAGAGTTACAGCGGGCTATATGGTCGCGCACAAGGTCGGAAAGAAAGTATACAAAATTGATGATCACATCGCACTGACAACTGCGGGGTTGGTCGGCGATCTACAGGCTCTGGTAAGGTATCTCAAAGCAGAAGCAGAGTTATTCAAGTACAAGAAGGGAGTGAAGATGAGCGTAAGCAGTGCCTCTACGCTTCTTTCCAACATTCTGAATCAGACAAAATACATGCCGTATCTGGTCCAGATAATAATTGCGGGATACGATAGCGCCCCTCACGTATTTTCCATCGATGAGGCCGGAGGAGCTGTCGAGGATAAATACGTCAGCACAGGATCTGGTTCACCATTCGTTTATGGAGTTCTTGAAGACAACTATAAGGATAACATGTCGATTGATGAAGGAGTGGACATAGCAATCAGAGCGATATCGACGTCCCTTCAGAGAGATGCTGCGACCGGTAACGGAATAGACGTGGTAGTGATCACACCCGAAGAAGGATACAAAGCACTCCCTGATGAGGAAGTCCAGAAAAAGATAAAGAAATTAAGAGTTTAATTATTTTTAATTTATTTTACTATTTAAGAGGAGTTTTTAATGCAATATCAAGAAGTTATAAATTTAGCGAAAGAAAACATAGAACAAATATTTCCCAGTCTGGATTATTCAACAATTGACCTGGAAGGTGCCAACGTAGTCCTGTATTCAAAGCAGAGCGATAAGTTCGTTGAAGATCCTGAGAACATTAAGAAGCTGGCCCAGGCAATCAGGAGGAGGGTCATAGTCAGACCGGACCCGAGTGTGCTTATTCCAGAGGATGAGGCGGAAGAAAAAATAAGGAAAATAATCCCTGCTGAGATAGCTATTTCAGACGTCTATTTCGAGCACGATTCTGGAGAAGTGATCATAGAGGTCGATGACCCCGAAAGCATCCAGAACAGGAATTCCACAATCCAGAACCAGATCAGGAAGGAAATAAAATGGGCGCCAAGAATCACGCGAGCTCCTCCTATAAAAAGCGCAACGATAAAAATGGTAAGGGAATTTCTCAAGGCAGAAGCAGAGGAAAGAAGGAAATTCCTCAGGAATCTTGCCAAGAGAATTTCCAGAGACCCACTTCCAGGTGAAAATTATGTTAGGCTTACTTCTCTTGGAGGTTGGAGAGAGGTTGGTAGATCCTCATCGCTCCTGATGACAAAAAATTCCAGGGTGATGATAGATTGCGGACTGGACCCTGCAGCAATTGATTCCGACGATGCAGCAAGCGGAGCACCCTATCTGAATGCCCCTGAGTTATGGCCCCTTAATTCCATGGACGGGGTGGTCCTCACACATGCTCATATGGATCATGGAGGGTTTCTTCCTTACCTGTACAGCATTGGTTACGATGGCCCATTATATCTCACGGCACCCACCAGAGATTTGCTACTTCTTCTACTGATGGATTACGTGAAACTAGGTATTGCCGACAACAGAAAAATACCCTACAAGATGGAAGATATAAGAAACATGATAAGGCATACTGTCACGCTGAATTATAACGAGACCACGGATATAGCACCGGATATCAGGGTCACGCTGAGAAACGCTGGTCACATCTTGGGATCATCTATAGTACACTTTCACCTCGGAGAGGGTTTCCATAATCTTCTGATGTCGGGTGATATAAAATACACTAATTCTTGGCTTTTCAATGCAGCAGACAACAGGATACCGAGAGTGGAAACGTTCGTAACAGAAAGCACATACGGAGGAAAAACTGATTTTCAACCATCAAGAGTTGAGGCAGGAGATAGGCTGGCGCAGATAGTAAGACTGGCAGTGGAAAGAAAAGGCAAGGTTTTGATTCCAGTATTTGCAGTAGGAAGGAGCCAGGAAGTAATGCTAGTTCTTGAAGAAAAATACAGGCTGGGCGAGTTGCCTAAGATACCGGTTTATCTTGACGGAATGATATATGAGGCTACATCGATCCACACTGCATATCCAGAATTCCTGAATAATAACCTTAGGGATTCCATAACAAAAAGGAAAGAAAATCCCTTCCTTTCTGACATTTTTGTGAGAGTAGACGCCCCTGAGAAGAGGGAGAGTATAGTAAATGACGTCGGCCCCTTCGTCGTGCTTGCAACATCAGGGATGATGAATGGGGGGCCGGTACTGGAGTATTTCACCAACTGGGCTGACGACGAGAGGAATTTTATCGTATTCGTGGGATATCAGGCTGGAAGGACTCTGGGAAGGAAGATACTCACAGGTACAAAACAGTTCACGATCAGAAAAGAGGGAGTACTGAAGGATATCAACATGAAACTTACAGTAGAAAGCGTCGACGGTTTCTCGGGCCACTCCGACAGGCGACAGTTGATAAAATATATCGAAAGCATGGAGTCGAAACCAAGAAGAATATTGGTCAATCACGGTGATCCAGCAAAGGCCCAGGAATTCTCACGGGCAGTTTCCATGAAATTTGGAATAGAGAGTTATGCTCCATTTAATCTCGAAACTGTCAGGCTCCGCTGAATAAATCGAAGAAATTATAAATGTGTCTTACATATACCGGTTCGGAAGGAAGATGCGATGGTGAACTTCAAAGATGTACCGGCAGAGTCACTGATAATTACGTTATCCAGCGAACTAGCGAAAACGTTCAAGGAACCTACGTGGGTAAACGACGTTAAGACTGGCGAGCACAAGGAAAAAGGCTCAACTCAGGATAACTGGTATTATATTAGAATGGGATCGATATTAAGGAAAATTGCCACTTATGGCCCAATCGGTATTGAAAAGCTTGCTGCGGAATATGGTGGAAAGGTTGACAGAGGATCTCAAAGGCACCACGCAGGCAAAGGATCAAGAAAAATACTGAGATACGCATTGATAGAATTGGAGACAAAAGGACTGGTAAAGAAAGAAAAGAAGGGAAGAACAATCACTCCTGAGGGTCTGAAGATTCTGAATTCAGCATCTCTGAAAGTTGTAAATGAATTAAAGGAAACAATTCCACAACTGGCAAAATACGCCTAGATAGGGGGGAAGAAATGAGCAGTGATAGAGAGTTAGAGGAGTTGAGAAGGAGAAGGCTGATGGAACTCCAGAAGGAGTCCATGACCAGTGAGGAAAATGCGAGAAGAGAGGAAGAAGAAAGAAGGGTGGCCCAGAAGGAGAGGCAGGAAATATTGAAGAAATTCCTCACTCCAGAGGCAGTTCAGAGGCTGGCGAATATCAGGCTTGCAAGACCAGAAGTTGCTGAAAATGTCGAGAACCAAATACTTTCTATTGCTCAGTCAGGCAGGCTGAACAGGATGATCACTGACAACGAACTCAAGTCGATATTGGTTAGAATAACAGAGAAGAGGGAAACAAAAATAGAGAGGAGATAAATAATGGCAAGGAACAAACATGTTGCAATGAAAAAGAGACTGATGGCGAAAGTCAACGAAAACTCAAGAGTCCCTGCATGGGTCATGATAAGGACGAACAGACGGGTCACAACGAACCCAAAAAGAAGGACTTGGAGAAGAAATAAACTGAAGGAGTGAGACAATGGCAGAAAAAGAAGTTAACATTACAATTTCGTTAAGGGAGATCGTCTACGTGAACAGGAAAAGAAGAAGTGGCGCAGCGGTCTCATTACTGAGAAAGAAAGTTTCCCGCTTTGTCAAGGTCCCTGAAGAAAATGTCTGGATTGATGATCAGGTCAACCACGTCATATGGAAGAGGGGAATTGAGAAACCACCGAGAAAAATTAAAGTGAAAATTTTAAAGATAGAAGAAGATAATTCTGCTGAGGTTCTATTGCCAGAATGAGACGCTCATGATGCAGAAGACAAGGATAATGAACTCCCCATTTCTGGGAGTATACCTTAGGACGTGGGAAACTTATACACTTGTTCCAACAAATCTGGATAGGGACATGAATAAGGTCATATCTGAATCGCTGGGTACAGAACTGATTCAAATGACAATCGGAGGAACCAAATTGCTCGGTTCTTTGAGTGTCATGAATTCGAAAGGGATAATAATGAGCAATATGACATCTGAAGATGAGCTTTCATTAATACCTAAAGACCTGACAGTAACCGTGCTGAAAGACCAGATTAACGCGCTTGGAAACGACATACTTGTGAATGACAAGGCAGCACTGGTCCACGAGGATTTTGACAACAAGTCTCTCAAGATAATAGAAGATGCTCTTGATGTGGAGGTGAAGCGCGGCTCATTTGGAGATATAAAAACAGTCGGTTCATGTGGATTACTGACATCGAAGGGACTAATACTCCCCCCAAGTATGACGGACGAAGATATTGACGACATCAGCAACTTCTTCGGAATAAAGGGAAAGATCGGGACTGCGAATTTTGGCAATGTTTACGTGGGAGCTTCTGTTGTTGCGAACAGCGAGGGTGCATTGATAGGGGAAGATAGTACGACTATTGAAATTTCCAACATTGAGGAAGCCCTAAATTTATGAATGTAGAGAGATGTGAGGGTGTCTATGACCCTGATGATGACTCATATCTTATGCTCAATATAGATGATGTCAAGGGGAACGTCCTAGACCTGGGATCAGGAACAGGAATAGTGGGAATCCATTATTCAAAAAAAGGGTGCAACGTTACGTCTTCTGACATATCAAGGGAAGCAGTAAGGTGTACGAGAATCAACTCGATGGGTGAAGGACTTAAAATAAACGTTGTACGTGCTGATCTGCTCACGTCGATAAAGGGTCATTTTGACTTTTGCCTGTTCAACCCTCCTTACTTGCCTGATGAGGAGCCTAATGATCCATCATGGAGCGGAGGGATACAGGGTACCGAGCTTATTTACAGATTTATCAGCTCATGCTGGGATAATTGCGATATTGTCTATCTGATAGAAAGTTCACTCGCTCCCATTGAAAGGGATGTTTTCCGGGAACTTAAGATGGATATTGTAAGAAATATTAATTATGAATTTGAGGAACTTCACCTTGTGAGGCTGGTGAAAGATGCCCAGTATAGATGAAGAGATCAATAGACTTCAGGAGGAAATACACAAGACCCAGTACAACAAGGCCACAGAACACCATATTGGAAGAATCAAGGCCAAACTTGCAAAGCTGGAAAAGACAAAGGAGGAGAGATCCAGGAAAGGAGGAGGGGGAACGGGTTTCTTCATTAAGAAGGGCATATATCCCACTGTTGCCCTGGTTGGGCCTCCCTCAGTCGGGAAGAGTAGCATACTGAACTCCATCACCAATGCAGACAGCAGGGTTGGGGAATTTGACTTTACGACCCTGACTATCGTCCCAGGAATCATGGAATATAAAGATATGAAATTCAGGATTCTGGACCTCCCTGGAATCATAGAGGGAGCCAATGAAGGGAAGGGACGTGGAAGAGAAGTAATTTCCGTCCTAAGGAATGTTGATCTGATATTGATAATACTTGATCCATTTAAGTTCAAAATCAATTACATTCTCAACGAGTTGAACAAGACTGGGATAAGAATAAACCAGCACCCTCCCAAGATGTCAATAATCTATAATGAGAGAGGAGGAATCAACATCACTACAACAAAGAATATTGAACTAGACATGGAACTGTTTTCGGCAGTTGCCAGGGAATTCGGCGTTGTCAATGCAGACATCGTCATACGGGAGAATCTGACTGTGGAGCGATTCATCGATGGACTCTTAGGCAATAGAAGTTACATAGATGCACTTTTCATATTGAACAAATCAGATCTCCCTGAATTCAGGGAGGCATTTGAATCCCTCAGGAAGGAAAACATAGATCCGGTTCCACTTTCGATTAACAAGCACAAGAATGTGACGCTTTTGAAAAGCAAGATAGCATCCAGCATTAAAATGATCAAGATATTCCTCCAGGCCCCTGATAAAGAGAATTTGAATAATGAGCCGCTTGTTCTTCGTGCAGGCTCATCGGTGGAAGACGTATGCAGGGCAGTTCATAGAGATTTCATTGAGAAATTCAAGTTCGCACAGATTACAGGTAAATCCGTCAAGTTTCCAAATCAACAGGTTGGATTAGACCACATAGTGGAGAACGGGGACAAACTGGCACTTTTCATCAAGAAAGGCTGATTCCTTGTGAAAGAGAATCTATAATTTTCCCAGTCTCTCCAGTTCATCTCCTATCTGGTCAGCATTAATTATTTTTGATCCATAAACGACGGTGAAGTAATTTTCCCAGTCCTTCTGTATTCTGGCAGCGACGGCATCCCTTACTATATATGTCTGGAAACCAATATAAAATGCATCTGCTGTTGTATGCCTTACACATATGTCCGCATCAAGACCCAGGAGGAATATATTATTGATTTCTCTTGAGGAGAGGGATTCGTTTAGCCCGGTTTCCCTGAATCCACTATAGAAGTGTTTCTCGATCACTACCTCTCCCTCTGCAGGTTTCAGGTCGTCGATTATCCGAGATCCCCATGTGCCTTTCATTGCATGCTCCCCCCATAATTTCATCTCCACATCACTGCCGACATGGGAGTCACTTACGTAAATCACATCATTATGCGTCCCTCTGAAGGTCTCTATGGCTTTCCTAGCCGATGGAACTATTGCTGCTGCTTCCGGTGTTCTGAGAGTTCCATATATGAAATCATTGAGCATATCTACGACGATAAGTGCAGATTTCATGTTACTTGATCTGAAATGTTAATTTAATAATTTATGCCCCAAAAAATTACTTCTGGCATAAGCTGTCCGGAGGGCAAACAAAACTCTCCAAAACCCGCCTCTCAGTTGAAATTTGAGAAAAAAACAGAGCCCGCAACTTTCGTTCTTAGTCGTCGTTATTATTAAATACTTAGTAATCATACGGAACCGATAACCATGATGCAGGAAATGAGAAAATGGGAATTGGACAAGGCGCATAGCAGCATAGAGTTTAGTGCAAGGCATATGATGATTGCGAATGTCAGAGGCCACTTTGAGAAATTCGATGCTGACATTCAGATGGATGTGCTTCATCCAGAAAGTGGCAAGGTAGATTTTAAAGTTCAGGCAGAGACGATAACTACTTCAGAACCAGACAGGGACAAACATCTCCGGTCAAGCGATTTCCTTGATGTTTCAAACCATCCATACATTACATTTGTCAGCCGTAAAATCAGCAGGGTAAAAGATGAAGTTACAGTTGAAGGAGATTTAACAATCAGGGGGATTAGCAGACCGATCTCAGTCTCTGGACCACTGGCAGGGCCCATAAAAGATGCCTATGGACATGATAGGATAGGCTTCGATGGGGAGGTTGCAATTAATAGGAAGGAGTTTGGTCTGAACTGGAACATGATTCTGGAAGCCGGCGGGGTTCTGGTAGGCGATATCGTAAAATTGGGCATTCATCTCGAACTGACCTCTAATTGATTTTCAATTTTTCTTTTTATATTATCAGGACACCCCATTGTTTCGAAAATCCCACGAAGTATTTTAAAATATGAATATTCCTCATTAACAATTCATGTGGAATTATGTTCTCATCAGTAACATATCCCGGTTAAAGAGGAACTCGCGCAAAATTAAGGTTTATTTACTGAACTGGGGAACGTCAACCCTGTATGCGAGCGCCGGGATTTGAACCCGGGGCATGAGCTTGGCAAGCTCGCGTGTTACCAGGCTACACCACGCTCGCTAAACCTCTATTAATACAATGATAAAAATCTAACTGCCTTCAAGCGTAACATCGCTGATTAGTTCCAGCACATTCGATAGCTCGGGAGTCAGTTGTTCTGCAACGCTTATGATGAATAGCCTTGCCTCCGACGGTCTAAGCATTGTAATCAGAACGTGGAAAAACTCGCTCAGAATTGTGAGGTCATTATGAATTGCGAGGGAATTTGCAGAATCGAGGATGATAATGGAACTTGCATTACCAGTGATCTTTTGAAGGTACTGAATCTTGATTATAAGAGTTTCGAGCATGGTTGGGGATTCAACCACCAGTGTCTTCTTGTCTGTCTGGGAGCCGAATGAATACGCAGTGCTGTCTACGAAGTACACCTTGTCAAGACTCATCCCATAACTGTCAAGAACGTTCTTGATTATTGAGGAAGGGATGGTTATTGAAACATAGAAGACGTAGACGTCCTTATCAATTGCAACATTTATGATATCCATAATTGTCCTGAAATAGTCCTTCAGTGTAGATTTCGAAAGGATTACCCCGTGGTCTTCCATTATATTTTTGATTTCATCCTTGGTCGTCATAGACTCATCACCGTTCCTCCCTTGAGAAGCGGGGAAATCAGTATCCCAATTGAGGTAATATCCATTACGTACTCAGCCCTGCTGTGTGCGGTCCCTCTCATCTTGATGATCTGGAGGGTTCTGAGAAGATCACCTCTCCTCTTCAAATTTCCAAGCAACAGAATGCCATCAGCGACCGCCTCCTCAACTCCATACTGGGAATACCCTTTTGCGGTGGGTAAAAGTTCAGATACCAACAGTGCAGTAATCCCGTTGTCATTGACTTTCTTCTCAATCTTGATTATGAATTCCCTTATCTTCTCCTCTGTCCTCAGCCTGTAGCAGATTGATGTGAGTGAATCTATAACCAATCTCTTTATCTCACCTTTCTCGATCTTCTTTCCGATGTAATCAATAAACTTATCAATATCATCCTTGTCGAATTCCATCTTGGTCAACTTTAACTCTTCGTAGATTTTGGGCACATCCAGGACTTCTATTTTACCACTGTCAAAATATTCCTGCTTGAAGAAATCAAAAGGGACGAGGTTATTCATGACGTTTGAGCCGATTTCAGTTGCAGAGATGTAAAGACCATTTTCATTGGTCTCTGCACCACGAATCAAAAACTCAAGACTTATCGTGGTCTTGCCGGTGCCGCATGAACCACTTATCAAAACTGAATTTCCCCTGGGGATGCCACCGTTCAAAAGAGCGTCCAGACCAGAAATTCCAGTTAGACACCTATTTTTGGATTCCACATTCACATATTATTTCATGAATATTAATAGTTAATGATTATACCGGCCGCTGGACAGACGTATTAAAAGATATCTGACTGAAATTTTTTCAACATTCACATCAAGTTAGATTTAGAATGACTTTGCTGAAGGAGAACTAGCTCTATTAAAACGATTCAAAAACAGGCTTCCACGCAAATGAAACGAAATATATGAAAAGATGATTTTCCCCCAAGACCCGATATTGGGACATAAGTCCCCTAACCATGCAGAAGCATTAGATTATGGATGAGCCCCTTGCAGAATCCTGATGTTTCTTTCCTGTCCTTTCTCCTCTGATAGATCAGGCCTCCCATCGCTCTCTTGTCTGATGAAAAGCCTGATTCAGAAGCATTCCTCTTGAAGTATTCCCTGAGATAGTTCATCGGGTCATCCATGAAACGCCTG
>JAKAUZ010000056.1 GCA_021817415.1 Thermoplasmata archaeon
GATGTGCTGGAAAACTGCGTAATATGCGCCGCAATCCTGCCACGTTCAGTTACAGCTGAATCAAGAATCAGGATTGACAGAAGAGGAATATTCAGCAGAGGGATAGATTTTATCAGGTATGCAATGCCGCTATTCATTGTAGAGGAAATTCTTTACATTGTTGTTTCGCCGTTTCAGGTCAACCTTCTTTTTAACAAGTTTTCACCTTATTACAGCTCAGGCGTTGTTGACTCCTCAAAGCTTGCATCGTCGATACCGCTTCTTTCTTACACATTAATTGCAATGATTGCGATTTCAATCGTTGCATTCATTCTTATGCGGAAAGGTTTCTCTATGATGAGGATCATAGATTCTGAATACAAGACGGGTGTAACCGGCACGTATCTCCTGTTTGTTGGCCTTATCATCCTGATACCGGGCACATTGGAGACTCTTGGTGTGATCCATGGCTATTCGGCGTCCGGTTTTGCACTGTCATACCTATCCTCGAATTACCTTACGCTCATAGGTGGAGCAGCGCTCCTGATTCTCGGAGGCATATTTGCTTTTATAGGATATGTAATGGTTTGCCTCGCTATATACAAACTTGGAGCCAGATTTAATTATGGACCGGTTAAAATTGGTGGCGTCTTGCTGTTTCTATTATCATTCCTTGGAGGGATAGTACTGCTTTTCTCACTGAGGACATTAAGATCAAAAATACTTGGGGTCAAGGAAGAGTTTTCCTGATCGGATCAGCAGCCGTGATTGCCTGATTCTAAAAATTGATTTTTTGAGATTACCTGTTTTCACGATGGTGGTTTGAGATTGTCAAATTTCATAGAACCGCCAAATTTCTGGTAGTTGGTTACCTTTCTCTCAAAAAAGTCTGTTTTCGTGGAATTCATTGCTGCATAGGTGTCGACCCACGGCATCGGATGCTTTATGTTCCCGTAAGGTGAACCAAGACCAATGGCCTCTGCCCTGAGATTGCCGAGATACTTGATATACGATTCAATGATTGAATCTGACAGCCCGAGAATCTGGTTCCTTGTCACATATTTGCCCCATGATATTTCATGATCCACTGCAGTTTTCAGCATAGATAATAATTCAGCCTTGATATCGGCATCAAACCATTCCGGATTCTCTTCCTGAAGTGTCCTCAGGATATGTGTGAACAGGGCAAGGTGAGTGTTTTCATCCCTTTGTATCAACCTTATCAGGCTCACTGTGCCACCCATTTTGTCCTGCCTGCCAAGTGAATAAAAGAATGCAAAACCACTGTAGAAATATATTCCCTCAAGCAGGTAGTCTGCCATGCATGATCGGATGAATGCCTTCTCGTTGGGATTATCAATAAATTCCTGGTACTGATCGGTTATGAATTTATTTCTTGTCAGAAGGATGCTGTCGTCCTTCCACATTGTATAGACTTCATCCCGTGTCAGTGAATCCACAACCGACGTTAGAAGATAGTCATAACTCTGCGCATGAATTGTTTCAAAGAAAGCCTGTGTCTTGAGGCAGGCAACAACCTCAGGGGCCGTAATGTACAGGGCAAGTGCGCCTAGGTTGTCTACCTGGATGCTGTCAAGAAAGATGAGAAATGCAAGTGTCTTCTTGTAAGCGGATTGCTCGTATTCCGTGAGCTTTGGAAACTGCCTCTTATCATCACCGAGGGGGATCTCGTCCGGTATCCAGAAGAACTGCCTCATTTTCCTGTAAAGCTGCTCTGCCCAGGAATATTTACAGTTAGCAAACTCTATCAGGTTAGTGGATTTACCTCCGACAAGTCTCTGCTGACCGAGTTCCCTTGTACCATCAGGATTGAATAGAAGTTTTTTCTGAAGTTTCTCGCTTATGCCTGGCATGATTCACATTCCTCCTTTACGGGTTCCTCCTCCTTGGTGAAGTTCCTGAAATAATATATCGTCTTTACACCGAGTTTCCAGGCATTGTAATAAAGATTCAGGAAGGATGTCTCGTCCATGGTCTCAGTGGCGTATAAGTTAAGGGACTGTGACTGATCAAGATGTCTCTGCCTTGCCGCCGCTGCCTTTATGCTCCACTCCTGATCGATAGAATGCGCCTCCTTGTATAGGTGAATATTATCCATATTCAGGTCAGGGGCCACTCTCTTAATAATAAATCCCTTCTTCTCCTCGGTGAAGACTGGCTTGAATATTGGATCAACAGTAGCGGTCGACCCTGCAATCACGCTCGTGCTTCCAGTTGGTGCTATTGCCATTAGATATCCATTTCTGATCCCTTTTTCCCTTACATCAGAAGCAAGTTTGGTCCATTTCCCGTCATTATAGTTTCTCATTTCGAAATAATCACCGGTTTCCCAGTCGCTTCCTTTAAAGAGTGGATACGCGCCCCTTTCGGCAGCCAGATCGCAGCTCGCACGTATAGCATGATAATTTATCTCCTCAAATAACCTGTCTGCAAATTTCACGTGTTCTTCTGACTCCCAGTCTATTCCATTCTGAACGAGAAGCTGGTGATACCCTGATACACCTATACCTATAGCCCTGTATTTCATGTTTGTGACTGTTGCCTGAGGCACTGGAAGGTTGTTAAGCGTAATCACATTGTCAAGCATCCTTACCTGCACAGGAATCACCTCAGAGAGAAGATCAGGTGTGTTGGTTCTTCCAAGGTTTATGGATGAAAGGTTGCAAACAACCATGTCTCCAACCTTGAATTTTGAAACAATTTCACCATCAACCTGAGTGTTTGAAGTTCTGATGGTTGAAGACTGGTTCTGCGTTATCTCAGTACAAAGATTGGAGGAGTAAATCATTCCAGTGTGCTTGTTGGGATTCAACCTGTTAACAGTGTCACGGTTCATTATGAATGGCCCGCCGGATTCATAAAGACTCTTCAGAATTAAACCCATCAGCTCAAGGGAATTTATTTCTACCTTTGAAATAGAACCGTCCTGAATACATTCATGATAGCGCTTATTGAAATCATCGCCCCATGAATCCTCCAGAGCCCAGCCCTTTTTAGTACGGATTTCATGTGGATCCATGAGATACCATTTCTCTCCTTTTGACAGTGTTTCATAGAAAATGTCTGGAACGCACAGACCCGGGAAGACGTCGTGGGCCTTTCTCCTTTCATCCCCGTTATTTGTCTTGAGATCGAGGAAATCTATGACGTCCTTGTGCCAGATGTCAAGCCAAATGCTCACTGCACCAGCTCTCTGTCCCAGTTGATTGACCGATACAGCAGTATCATTATAAAGACGTACCCACGGTATAACTCCGCTTCCCACACCCGCATAGTCTCGAATCGAGCTTCCAAGTGCCCTTACGTGCCCGAGATATACGCCCATTCCACCACCGTTCTGCGATATTTTTGCAAAGGATGTTAAACCATCGAATATCCCTGATATTGAGTCGTCGGGAGTATCTATAAAACAAGAGCTGAGCTGACCACTCGGTCTTCTGGCCTGCGCGAGTGTGGGGGTAGCCATTGTTATGTAAAGGTTGGAAAGCACTTCGTAAAACTTGAGGGCCCAGTACACCCTTGATTCAGGTTTCTCAGCCAGTGCAAGATATATCG
>JAKAUZ010000064.1 GCA_021817415.1 Thermoplasmata archaeon
CAGTGTTGTTTCTTTCATTTTTCTAAGCTTAGCGGCTATCTGCTTAATCCTATCAGCTCTAGGGATCCAACGGTTTAAACGCAAAAAACAGCGATATAGGGGGGGCCAAGATTAATGAATAATGAGGAAGAGGGCCCCTTTGAGGGGCAAGACACAAATTCAAATAATATATCACAAACTTATAAATCAACTTTGCCCCAAAACAAAAACGTTTATCAATTTGCGCTCAAATATCTTGAAAGCGGGCTGTCTGTAATACCCCTGCAATATGGCAAGAAGATTCCGGCCATTGATTCTTGGAAGTCATACCAGGAACGGCAACCTACCAAAGAGGAAGTAGGCAAATGGTTCGACAAAGACAAACTTCTCAATGTTGCTATAATCTGCGGCAGAGTTTCGGGGAACTTAAAAGTCTATGATTTTGATGACATGAAGACTCTTCCCTTTGTTTTTGACTTGGAGAAACTACGCAAAGAAACAAGAGTAGTCAGAACTGCTAAAGGTTACCATATCTACTTCAGGGGTAATAGTACACAAAACACAACGAGATTTAATAACTTGGGTATCGACATCAAGGGCGAGGGAGGGTATGTAGCTGCGCCTCCAAGTCTCCACCCAAGTGGAATCGAGTATGAAGATATTGGTGCAGACACAATTGCCCAATTAGAGGACAGCGAGAGAGACATTGACTATATGCGCCAAATGGATTTTCTTTACCCCATAGGGCAGATTCTTCTGAAATACTGGAGAGAGGGCAATCGACATGAAATCACACTTCGATTAACCTCTTTTCTTCGCCAGGTAGGGCAATGGAACCCAGAGAGCATTCGTCATCTCATTCAAGGAGTGATGCGCCTTGCGGATGATAGGACGGAATTGGAAGATAGGAAGAAAGCGATCGAAGATGGACTGAAAAGGGATTATCCATATGACTCACTGCCTCCCGAACTGCTAAAAGATCTCTTGGATGCGGGAATAACAGACTATCTCACGGTGACAGTCTCCGAATCAGACAAAATTTATGGAAGAATCAAGAACGGACCGGAAGGCTACGTAGCCCGAAAGCAACCACCGTCAAAGAATAATGTCCAGGGTATTACTACGATAATTCGGTTTAACGGTGCAATCGGGCCAATTGTGAAGCTTGACGATGATGAGTTCGGAATAGAATACAGTCTGCTAGGTGAGAAGGGTGCCCTAGGGCTTGATGATTTCATGACCTTTATTAAACATCGTTATTCTCTTAAAGCAGACTTCGCTAGGTACCTCCGTGAAATATTAGAAGCATGGACAGCTAAGGAAATTAAAGAAGGGAAAACTAAGGAATACTACAGCTCACCGATCACCGTCGTGGACAATGTAGTTGTAGTTAAGAAAGAACCACACGATATTGCCCCAACCCTCAGGGCCCTCAGGGATTATTATCAATGGGCGAGTCATCAAACTGCGTATGTCTCTGCAATGGGATGGACATTGATTGCACCTCTTCATTATGAGCTTAAAAAGAGGTCTAAGAAGGGAATACAAACGCCCTGGATGCTTGAAGAGGGGAAGACAAGAGGGGGAAAAACTGCTCTCGGAGTCCTGTTCATAGGAAAGGGCTACGGGCAAGACAAAGACCAGTATTTTCTATCTTACGAACGTGTACGAACTCCCTTCATGCTGAAGAAACATCTACGAGCTGATAACCTCCCTAAACTGCTGGATGATGTTCAACTTGAATGGTTGTTTAAAACAAAGGAGTCATTGAAAACGTATGTCCAGACAGGGATTTTTGCAGAGCTAGGCAGGTCAGACCAGACAAGCGTTGAGTATAGAGGGAAAGCAAGTGGGTTTGTCACGATAAATGATGAGAGAAGGATTGATGATGACCTGGCTCTGAGTTTGCGCCTTCATGTTGACTTCCACACTGATACGAATGCGTCCCGAAAGGACAAAACACGCTATGATGCATTATTCGACTCTCTGCCAGACGGATTCATGACCGATATATTTGCTTCCATATTTGCAAACCAGAGCATTAATGATATTTTGCGTAAGGTGGAGACGTTCGAAGGTGAGGCAGACTGGGTAAATTATGGTATTGACCTGATAAACGAAAAGTGTAAAGATTGTAGAATAGAACTTTTTCCGAAATATGACTCCACCAAAGTCAGTAAGGATACTCTTGACAATGCACTCGAATTAGCACAAGCATTTTTAAGTGAGTGGAAAAGAATTGATGAGGGCAAGGAAGAATATGAAGACCGGGAAAGTGGAAAAATTTTTCAGAAGTGGAAATACCGCAGTCCAATTGAGAATGAATTCAAGATAGAACCCAGTGGGGCGAACAGATACCGCATTTATTTCCAGGGATCAGCCTACAAGGCTCTAGTAGCCCAACATCACTTGCAATTTCCTTTTCAAACGGCAGCAAGTTTCTTGAATAATATCCTAAGCCGTGATGATGGGGTGCGAGTAGAATATGGAGGAAAGCTACACACTACACGTATAGGAATTGAGACTGTAAAATGTTACTGCATTTCAATTCCAATGGAAATGAAAGATTCTGAGGGGGTGGATTAAATGAAATTACCACACTACCACACAATTACCACAAAATTACCACATAGATTTTTTATGTATTATTCTTATTATTTATTATATTGTGGTAATTGTGGTAGTAATATTCAATATACCCTTTATAGAAAAATAAATCATTCCCATGGGGGTATATTACAAAATCACTACCACATCCCTAAAAGTAATTCTGGAATTAGTATTATTCAGGGTTTTTTTGTGGTATTACTTAACTACCACATTACCACATTTTCAATGGAGGCCCTTCAATGATTCCCCAGCCACTCGCAACACTGACATTCAGTCCGCTCGATTTCAGAAATTCCTTTGCCCTCGTAGATTCTTTCTTCGAGCAGTTCAAGCTAAAGGTGCTCTATGCTGAATCCCACTTCTCACCGATAGATCCGGCATCCTCACCCAACGGCATCACGGTCCTTTCCGTTTTTACGGTATGCGATGATGCAATTGAAAGAACATTTGACAGCTATCTCAGGTCTCATGGCATCGGGTACCTGGAAGGGCACCAACTGCTTAATGGCAAGGATAGGACAAAGCAAGATTCTGCGAAATGGCTAATCAGGGTAGGAGGGAATAAGGCATGAATGATGGTCAACTAATAGTTCTGCCTTACGAGAACGGCAACGTCTCAGTCGTGAAAATGTCCAGGATAAAGGTCTATACTTTCAGGGGTTCAATCAAAGGATTTCTGTTCAGCTATGATGCGTCAGGAGTAAGCATCCTTGAACCCGGAAACTACAGGGATTTCGATTCTCCCTATTCTAAGGATGTTCAAGGCAAAATCAGAAAGGTCTCGCTTTCCCAACTGAGCGGTTATGCCTTCTACCCTGAGGTCAGCGTCCTAGAGACCATATCTCCGGAGGTGTCCTAGATGTATTACAAAATCACGTTCTTGACAAAGGATAATAGACAAGAGACTGTGTTAGCCGATTCTCTT
>JAKAUZ010000002.1 GCA_021817415.1 Thermoplasmata archaeon
CACTCCCTTTCATGATGGAAAGGCTTGAGCAGAACCTTCCAGCCGCGCTCACAAACTTGAAACATCCTTTCGGCGCCTATCTACGTGAAAACATCAACTACACAATAAGCGGCTTCAACTTCACTCCCGTCTTCCTGAACCTGTTCCTTGAGGTGGGAGCGGAGAGGATCATGTTCTCTGCTGACTACCCGTATTCTTCCATGGAGGAAGCCAGAGACTTTCTGGAACACATGCCTGTCAGCTCAGACGATAGGGAACGCATCGCACACGTGAACGCTGAACGCCTCATGCATATCTGATCTGGTTGAAAATCACTGCTGACAGGTGAATGAAGTGCGACGGCATCTGATATCCCCCAATCCTCTGGTGAGATCTTTCCTGCGGAATCTCAACCTAATGCTTTGAGAAGGGAAGTGATCTGGGTGTCGGTGAGCTTATATCTTTTGAGCCATTTTCTGGATTGTATTCTCGGATTGTTCCAGCTTGAATATTGAAACTCTTTTAGGATCATGGCAATCGCGGGGTTGAGCTCTTTCTTTTTGCTCTTGGAGGAGTCTTCGTCGACTATGCTCTTTGCCATAATTCCTCCGTAAGATGCTTAACGGCTCCCCCATTTGGATTTCCATGTACATAGTATCTCAGCATGAAGGAGGTATGTGAAATGTTAATCTTGCCGTAGCCGAATTTTATGGATTCTATGTCAGCCAAGCAGATCGCCTCTTTCAGTGCTCTTTGCATTCCCGTCCTGGATGCGGGGTAACGATGCTGAAGGTCTAAGCAAGAACTCAATGCTGTCATCATCCAATATGCCTATGTTGAAAAAGGGAAGGAAGGAATTTGGATATTCCAGAAGGGGGGAACGTCCTTTCCCGACCATGTTTACCCGCTCTGGTGCGTCTGAAATGTGCCGCAATATGGACTTCTTAACCCTTTGCAGGAACTTCTGCCTCTCCGTTCCATCTTCTTTGATGTGCGGATTTCGAACCAGATATAATGGATACAATGAGGGAGAGTCGATGTTCTCTGCAGCCAGTATGTTGTATTTCTCCTGCTTGGCTGCAAGCTGGTCATAACCGGAAGTCTGAACTTCAACCCCGACGTATGTATAGGGCCACAGCTCAGTAGGGACTAGGTTGGTGTTGAATTTAACTATCAGGTCTGGAATCAGGAATCTCATCAACTTCCCAGTTTTCTCATTTTTCCTGAACTGAACACCTGTCCTTATCAGAGGGAGGCTAGGCACTATGACAGGGTTGAATTTGCGGTACATGCTGTAGAGTATATTGGCGGCACGGAGAACATGATGAGTGTGTGTCCTTCCCGCTTTAGACCGATATTTTCTATTTCCCTGTTCCTGATTCTCCTCAGGCTTTTTCACATTTTTTGAGGACCCCTCGTTCTCTATTAGAGCGAGGCACTCATGAACAAAATTGATCCCCTTTTCTGTCAGCCTCAGTGGATCGCCCGTGTCCCCTCCTATCAAGTATTTGTTTTCAGCAAGATTCCAGTAGATGTCAGAAACGCATGACTGATCAGTGCAGTTGATTGGAAGATTGATTATTGGATCTTTATCTATGGCACGGAAGCAGTCAAGAACGTAGTCATTGACCCATTCCCTATACGCAATCGAGCCGTTTTCAATGTAGGTGAACGTGAGATATCCAAAATAATTTGCCAGATCTTCAATTTCTTCCTGAATTGCAGTTCCTCTTCTCACCCTTGCGAGCATTCCAAGAAGATACAGTCCGCCCTCTTTCAACTCAAACGGCATTCACTACCCGCCTCCCTCTTCTGCGAATTCCAGGAGGACTACATATCGCCGGAGGACGACGATTCTAACCTTCTTCCATAGTATCTTGGTAGTTATCTCAAATTCTGACCTTGAAATATCTGATAGAATCCCCTTGACTGTTCCGTGGAAGCCTAGCTTGATTGCAACATTCCCTCCCTTCTTTACGACACTAACAATATTTTGCAGGCTCATTTCCAATCACCTCAAGAAGTACTGAAACAGCAGTGAAATCGTGATTGTTGCAAGAGTTACGGCAAGAAGCAGAGCCGTTCCTCTTGGGTTAGCTGCTATTCCTTTTTCATCATGGTGTTTGTTCATCTTTCCAGCTTCTTTCTTGATTCTTCTGAATATAACCAGCCAGGGAGGCTCATAACCATAATTTCCTGTTACATTTGGATTGAGAGGAACGTTGGCTGATGATCGCGAATGCCTATTGTTACTGGTTTTTTTCTTTTCTGTTTGGGGAGACATGTATACCAGATTTCCGATCGCATATATAGATTTGCCTAGTGGCCGTCGCGTGTACCTTGTTAGTGAGTTTTACTAGTCCTATCCAATTGCAAACTCTATAGTTACCTGCTAGAAATGTAAACGCAAAAATCTATTGAGCGATGCGGGGGAGGGGATTTGAACCCCCGAACTCCTACGAGACCAGACCCTGAATCTGGTGCCTTTGACCAGGCTCGACAACCCCCGCTGGCAGACTTTATGGCATTTTTGTATTCAAGATTATCCATGAATTGAACCATCATTCCAAAGAAGCTCCTACAGGAAATTCTTGAAAAGCTTTTTAAACGACACGGTTATAATTATGCCGGAAAGATGGCAAAATATACACTTCTCTGCAAGGACCTTGGTTACGACTGCGATTTCAAGGTGACTTCAAAGTATGTCGACGACATCGTACCTAAAATTCTTGAACACCTAAAGGTGAGCCATTCAGTGGACAAGCCAGATGAGGATCTAAAGGACAGAATTATAAAGTCAGTAAACAAGTCAATATTTAAATGAAATCAAACATTTTGCTCAATTAAGAAAAACAACCGTTTAATATAGAACAGTTATGTACATTTGAAGGGAATGAAGGAAGGAACCATCAGGGTATCATCTACCCAGTTAAAATCGGAAACCTGCAAGGATGACAACATAAGGAAAATAGAGATTTATACGAAGAAAGCCAGCGAACTGCAATCTGACCTGATTGTCTATCCAGAGTCATTCATGTTCTATTCCCCCGTAGAGGAAACGGCGGACATAAGGGCTGTCAAGGCGGAAAATATTGAAGGCGGATTTGTAACTAGGATAAGGGAATTATCAAGGGACTATGGAATTTCTCAGATAGTGGGAATCCACGAAAGCATCCCGGGTGATAAGAGGGTGTACAACACCGTGGTCGTCGTGGATAAGAAGGGGGAGATCGCAACCGTTTACAGAAAGACCCACCTTTACGATGCCTTCAATTTCAGGGAATCTCTTATCTATAAGGCATCAGGTAATGCCTTCCAGATTTTTGAATTGAATGGGATGAAAATTGGGATGATGGTATGCTATGAGATAAGGTTTCCAGAGATCGCTCGCTCACTTACTGTTCAGGGAGCAGACCTAATTGTCGTTCCGAGTGCCTGGGTCAGGGGATTCGGGAAGGAAGAGCAGTGGCTCACGCTTATAAAGGCAAGAGCCCTCGAGAATACCGTTTATGTGGTTACTTCAAACCAGATCGGAAATGTATATGCAGGTATTACTTCGGTGGTCGATCCAATGGGTGTTATCATCTCAAGGACATCGGAAGATGAAGGGATGGTGACAGTTGACATATCAAAGGAAAGAGTGGAACAGGTGAGAAGAAATTTGCCATCCCTGTCACAGAGAAGAACCGAACTTTACAGCGTAACGCAAGGGTGAAATGAAGGCTTCTTTTTACCTTACAAAAGAATTATCAATTCATTTCAATTTGAGCAACAGTGAATATGTATGGTTAAGCTTACCTGGTACGGGCACGCAGCATGGTTGGTTGAATTCGAAAGGCATACGGTCATAATAGATCCTTTTCTAAAAGATAACCCTAAATCTCCGGTGAAACCATCCGATCTCAAGAAGATAGATTTTGTCGTAGTCACTCATACCCACAGTGATCACATCGGGGATGCTTACGAAATATCGAAAGAAAAAGGGGCGAAACTTGTGAGCCTGTATGAAAACATAATAGAGGCAGACAAGAGCGGAGTGAAGGAAGAAAATATCGCTGCAATGAACATAGGGACTCAAGTGGACTTCGGTGGTATAAAGATAGGGTTCGTTCAGGCAGTTCACAGTGCGAATTGCACAGGAACGGTAATCACAGCAGATAATGTGACTATATACCACGCTGGTGATACTGGCCTTTTTGGAGACATGAAATTGATTGGAGAGATGTACCGGCCAAAGGTGGCCCTTCTCCCGATAGGTGGATATTTCACGATGGGCCCGAAAGAAGCAGCCATGGCAGCCAGGATGATAAAACCAGAGATAGCTATTCCAATGCATTACGGAACCTGGCCTCCAATAGACTCAAATCCGAGGGAGTTCCAGGAAATTCTGAAGGGGGAGGTAAAGGTACCCATACTGTCTCCCGGGGAAACATTCATCGTGTGAGCTAGCCTCCCCTCCCCTCCCGAATCGGGGTGCTTAAACGAAACCACCCACGTCCCAGCTATCCAAGGCAGCGGGATTCAATAAAGACTAAATTCATTAAAACTCTTGTCTACTTGTGGCCAACAACAGGTACCTCGGATTCGACGTGGGTGGAACGAAAGTTACTGGAATACTCTCAACAGATGAAGGGAAGGTATTGGATAGAAAGGAAGTTAAGACCAAGAAATTTCTTGGCCCAACCGCATTAATTGATCAGATCAAATCATTTTCCAAGGAATTTGACGATTTCGATGAGATCAGCCTGGTATTTCCAGCTCCAATTTCGTACAGCGGAGTGGCCCTGACTGCCCCTAATCTTACAGGATGGAATTCGGTGAACATCAAGAAGAGGTTGATGGATAAATTCGGCAAGTATGTTTATGTGGACAACGACGCCACGGCACAGACTATTTCAGTCAAGATATTCGATAAGGGTAAGAAATACAAGAATTTCGCATATTTGGTCATCGGGACAGGAATAGGAGGTGGATTATTTCTCAATGACAGGATATACAGGGGAGCAAACGGCTATGCGGGCGAAATAGGTCACATGGTTATACTTGCAAACGGACCTGGCTGCGGTTGTGGAAGAAGAGGATGCATAGAGGCCCTTGGCTCCGGGAGGTCAATCACGAGGAGGGTCATCGAGAACGTGGGTGAATTCAGGAAATCAAGCTTCCTTTCAAACATCCCGCCAAATAGGCTGGTGACTGAAGACGTCTTCAGCGGCAGAAGACTGGGCGACCCTTTTTCCACGCTGGTTCTTGACGAAGAAATTTATTATCTATCAATAGCGGTCGCGAACATAATCAACATTCTGGATCCGGAAGCAATATTCGTGGGGGGAGGAGTAATGAAGAATGATCCCTCATTCATAAAGGATCTTGAGGAGGCAACGAAACACGAGCTTGGCAACTATACCAGGAAGGTACCTATTTTAAAAGTGATGGACAGGACAATTGATCTTGCTCCCATTGCACTCGCAATCTACGAGAAGAGGTTCGGAAAAGAGGTAAAGTAGCTCACTACATTGAAGGATGAGATCTGACTAAATCAATATCCTTATTGACAGGTACAGAAAACTACGAAAATCAAACGGGACAAAAATTAATTAATAATAGATTACAGTCCTAAATCATGGCAAGAATTTCGAACGTTGAGATATTAGAGTTGGGAGAGCCAGGAGAAAAATCTAGTCCTTGGAGTTCAACTATACTTGTGCTGAAGCTCACAACCGAGGATGGAATAATTGGTTATGGAGAGGCGCCAACTACGCTCATGACAAGACCAGTTTTTGAAGAGATGAAGGAAGTAGAAAGGGTGTTCAAAGGTGCCAGCGTTAACAACATCAAGGCAAATGTCAGGGAATACTACAAGCATTCCTTCTACCTGCCGGTCTCCATGGAATCAACAGCCGCACTGAGCGCATTTGAGATTGCCTCGTGGGACATACTGGGCAAGGAACTTGGTGCACCGGTGTACGATCTACTGGGAGGAAAGGTGAGGGAAAGAGCAAGGGCCTATGCGAACGGGTGGTATGATAACTGCGTTACACCGGAGCAATTCCTGAGGAAGGCCAGGGAAATAGAGAGGATGGGTTTTGATGCAGTGAAGTTCGATCCATTTGGGGGGAATTATGATCAAATATCCAGTGCTGGACTAAAAGAGGCACGAAAAATCGTTGGAAAATTGAAAGAAGAGACCAACCTGGACCTGCTCATAGAATTCCATGGAAGATTCAGTGCAAATTCAGCAATACGTGCTGCAGAAGTGCTTGAGGATATGGAACCATTTTTCATGGAAGAACCGGTGCATCCTGACCAGATAGAAGGACTGGCGAGACTGAGAGGAAGGACCACTGCCAGGATCGCTCTGGGTGAGAGGGTACTGAACAAGAATCTCTTTCTTCCATATTTCGTGAGGGACCTGGTGGACATAATCCAGCCTGACGTCACCAATGTAGGAGGGATTCTTGAGGCAAGGGAAGCCTCATCACTTGCTGAATCATTCGGGATTGAAGTTGCCTACCACAACGCATTCGGGCCTATTCAGACCGCAGCCACCCTGCATCTTGACCTCTCAGTCCCGAATTTTGTCATACAGGAGAGTTTCGACAAGTTCTGGCCAGGATGGAAGAAAAGCCTTGTCAGATCAGGATATTCCATTGACAAAGGACATTTCACCTTAAGCGGGAAACCTGGTCTCGGAATAGACATAGATGAGAAAATTCTTGAAAAGTATAGGACAGACCAAATGGAATCTTTCAACCCGAATGAACCATCTTGGGTTGTGAAGGGAACATATTCGCCGTCATCCAGGAATGATCGATCGCACAAGAAGAAGTGAATGCAATGAAAGTGCATGACCTATCTTTCGCCATTGAAAAGGGGATGCCCTATTTTCAGGGAGATCCTATCCCGCAGGTGAATCAGTTCAAGCAGATCAGCAAGGACGGATATAACGTAAAGGAAATTCATTTAGGGACTCACACGGGAACTCATGTGGACGCTCCATCTCATTTCATTCCCGGAGGGAAAACAATTGATAAGTTTTCTCCTCTGGAACTATCGGGGATCGCAACTTGCATAGATTACGATCCCGGGGTGGGAGTCAGGCTTCCGCGGGAAAAATTTTCAGTGATTCTGCTGTACACGGGATACAATGAGAAATGGAGAGAATTCAGTACTTTCAAGGGTTTCTCCTACATTTCCCCGAAGGACGCCGAAACAATCAGGGAATATGGTGCAAAACTGGTAGGAATAGACTCACCCTCAGCGGAGAAAGAGGGCTCAACAGACTTCGAGACACACCACATTTTGCTGGGAGGAGGTATACCCATTATAGAGAATCTAAACTCCAGGGAACTGAAAAATATTGTGGATAAGACTTTCTACCTATTGGCTATCCCACTCGTCATCAGTGAAGGGGATGGTTCCCCGATGAGGGTGATTGCACTGGAGATGTAAAATATGAAGGGAATTGTGACACTTCCACCAAAAGGCGGGGTATGGCTGAAGGAGCTTGCGGAAACTCCGAAAGGGGAGGTCAAACTCAGGACATTGAAGACTGGCATTTGCGGGACCGATAAGGAGATAGTTGCTGGAAAGTTGGCTTTTGCAAGACCGGAATTTGCGCAGGAGCTTGTGATTGGGCACGAGGCCCTAGCGACCGTAGAGGACCCAGGAGAAAACACGGGATTCAGGGAAGGAGACCTGGTGGTACCAATGGTCCGGAGAGGTGGGCAATGCAAGATGTGCAGACTTGGGAGACAGGATTATTGTGAAGATGGTGATTTCGTGGAAGCAGGCATCAGGGGAAAGGATGGTTTCATGAGGGAAGAATTTCAAGACTCGCCGAAATACCTTGTGAAAGTTGATGACAGGGACATAATGGATTTGGCGGTGCTGACGGAGCCACTGAAGAACGTAATGAAGATGCTAGAAATTTTTAATTTCCAGAATTCGAAGCTGCCACTCTATTGCGACGATTCAACACTGAACTGCAAGAATCTCTACGTTTTCGGGACTGGGACAGAGGGATTGCTCATTTCCTCTGCGTTCAGGAGAACTGGCGTCAACGTAATAGCTGTGAACAGGCACCCGCTGGACGAGACAGTTCTGAGCTTTCTGGAAGTTAACGGAATCGAGTATCTAGATACTTCGAAGGAGAGCCTTGAGCAGAAAGCGGGAAAAAACAGGATGGACTATGCGATAGATGCAGTTGGGTCCATGGATGTGCTGAGGGAAATAACGAAGAACATAGGCAATAATGGGCAGATAATACTGTTCGGCACATCCGGACAGAAGGAGGCAACCAGCGAAGAGTTCATCACACCCCTAGTGGATAAGAATGTGATGCTTTCAGGAAGCACTGACGGGGCAAAAAAGCATTATGAGCAGGCGATTCAGTTCATAGAGAATTATGGAAGGAAATATGGGTTAGGTAAGCTGATCACCGGTCTCTACAGGCCGGAAGATTTAAAAATATTCAATACAAAGGAAGAAGGGGAAATAAAGAAAGTCATTGACTGGACATAAGGAGCTAAATCTTGAGAAAAAGCCTTTTTAACATTTATGTTTACACATTCCTCTATTCCTTCCTTTTACTGAACCCGATCTGGGTGATCTATCTTCTGAAACTTGGTTACACAATCTTCTACGTCACCATTCTCGACATCATATTTTACGTTACGATTGTCGTCACCAGTTTTCCCATGGGAAGGCTGGCGGACAGGTACGGCAGAAAACCGGCACTCATAATTTCATCGATAACTACGGGGATCGGAATCATATTCTTTGGACTCTTCACTTCATTTGCCGGGATAGCACTGAGTTATGTCCTCTGGGGGGTCGGGGTCGCCATAAACTCATCAGCCTTTGAAAGTCTCACTTTTGATTATTCCACAAGCCATGAGCTGAAATATCTCGAAATATATGGAGTGGTCAACTTCCTTTCCGCGTTGTCAGTTGCCATAGCTTCAGTCATCGGGGGATTTGTAGGGCAGTTCTTCGGTTTGAAGGTTGTAATACTGATAACAGGGGCAGTGGTTATTGCATCTTCTGTAAGCTCTTTCAGGATCAGGGAAAAGAGGTTAAACTTACCAAAATCCAGGAAGAAGATAAATTATTCCAAGTATATCCGGGACAGAAAAGTATTCTCCCTTCTGGTGATCAGGATAGCTCTGTTGATAAACTTCAATATCATGATACTGTTCAAACAGCCGTATTATACAGCCATGGGAATTGGGACTGCGCTGATCGGCATTATATTCTTCGTGGATGTCCTGGTCAGGGGAATGTTCTCACTCTACAGCCAGAAATTATCATTCATCGTGAAGGACAGGTTCACCTCCATGCTTTTCTTCACTTCCGTGACTTTCTTCACCATATTCATTCCCGGATTGCTGAGTGATCCGTTCACGGTCTTCCTGCTCATACTGAATTCAGCCATATTCGGTTTTTATACCAACATACTCAGCGAGGAGGTGAACGGCCTCATACCTTCTGAAGTGAGGGCTTCAGTACTCTCATTCATTTTCATCATCAGTGCGCTTGCAACAACTGCAGCAGAACCAGGTCTAGGCTACCTTGCTTCAGTGAGGGGGGTCAGATTCACACTCTCCATATTCAGTTTCATTTTCCTTGTCATGGCAACTTTTGCGATATTCGTTTACATTCAGGGGAAGGATTCAGGGAGGTTTTCCCTCAGGCCGGGATGATCTGATCTCCAGAATGCCGTATTCTTCAATGGTTTTGATGAATTTATCAGGCAACGGATAAGAAAAGAAAGCATTTTCTTTCTCAACTTCATGAAATCGCGAAAACTCACTGACAGAATTTTCATAAATTCTGGATTCACTGTCATATCTTTTCATCTGGTGGTGAACCATTGCAACACAGAAAAGTACCAGGGAATGGAAAAATGAACTTGTAGGCTGAGGATAACGTTTCCAAAGTTTCTCCATGTATTCATGCGCAAGCCAGTATCTTTCTTCAGTCATCAGCCCAATGGCGGATTTCAGAATGTTTTCCGGAGTTGATTTCTCATCGTTCCCAAGGACAAAACACAGTTCCGGATACTCCGCTTCCCTCGCGACTGCAAGTGCCTCATCTATCGAATTGAATTTGACATCATATTCCTTGAAATAGCTCGCCTCCCTTACAATATGCTCATTTCTCCCCACTCTTATTTCTCTTCCTCCCTCGATGGAAAATATGACCCTGATTCTATCGACTGTCACCGTTAGAACAATGAAAGATTATTCTTAAGAATTGGCAGAATCATTACCAGCATCTCACTCACATTGAATTCCCATCGCCTGAAATATCAATTATTGGAAGTGATCCAAATAAATGCAAAATTACGTTCAAATCAAATATAATTGGGGGCAAGCATGATCGTCAGTATGCTGATTCTTCAATCCTCTACATCTTCTTACGTGTACCCACGTTCCCCCATTTCAAGAGAGGGAAAATGTAGTTCAGTCTGTTGAGCTCTTTCCCTCTTCCAGAATGGATACCCAGGTGTAAAAACAATTGACCAGAAGCTCTTTATCATCATTCATTGAACATACCTCCTGAAAAATGAAGAACTCCGCTCCCATGCATCATCCGCTGCCTCCTTATTGTACGATAAGCCGTCATTGTTGAAGAATGCGTGGCGAGCTCCCGGATATATTTTCAATTCTATTTGCTTTCCGTATTTGACGAAAGCAGAAACAGCATCAGGTATTCCAGAATTAATGTTAGGGTCATCTCCTGCATAGAGTGCCATCACAGGCCCCTTGATATTTGCTATGTCTCCAATTTCTGGAGGGTTGGCACCATAGAAAATGACTGTGGCATCGAAGGGAAGTTTTGTGGAGATCTGGAATGAAAGGCCCCCTCCCATGCAGAAGCCGACAACACCCATTTTCTTTGGCTTATATGTTTTGACAAGGAATTCATAGCCTCTTTCCAGGTCCTTGATCATCCTCTTCTCAAGGGTTCCCCGATCAAGCATGATCCTCTTTATGACCTCCCTTTCCTCGCTGGATGCCCTTTCAAGAATTTTCTGGATTGTGGCGGCATCCCTTCTTTTGTCAGGAGGAACCTCAAAGAATAGTTTCATTGCGTTGGATATGTTCTCCTGCTTGAACAATTCCTTTTCATCAGTTCTGGAGTAGAGATGGGGTGCGAGTACCAGGAAACCAAGGGAAGACAGTCTCCTGGAATAGCTCCTTATGAAATTTGAAAGTCCCCATATTTCCTGGATTACAATTATCGCTCTTCCGCTATCAGGGTCCCCTGTAAGCAGGGATTGAACCTTTGTCCCATCGAATGTCTCATACTCAATGTCGCTATCTAAATACACACATTTCCAATGATTAGCCATTTTTAAATGTTGCGCTGAACGTCTCTACCGGCATAACAAACTCCTCAACTCAGATAAGATAAAAGTTGGTGGCAAAATTGGCTGAATTAAGGCAGACCATGAATCGCTATAACGCCGTGGGGGAGATTTGAACTCCCGACCCCATAAGGAGACCAGATCTCAAGTCTGGCGCGTTAGGCCGCTTCGCTACCACGGCTGAATCGTTAATAAGCTGATTAATATAACCTTTTACTTATGGATTTTCAGGAAACTCTAAAGATGCTTAAGGAAGACCCCAGATACCAGAGCGCGAAGTTGGTTGCAGTGCAGCTGCCAGAAGGTCTCAAGAGAAGAGCTGAAGAAATAGCGCACACACTCAGTGATAAAGAACTGGTATTCATAGGAGACCCATTCTGGGGAGCCTGCGATATCCCGCCAGAGGGGAAGTGGGACCTCCTGGTTCAATTTGGACACAGCCCCATACCAAATCTTGGCTCATTTGGAAAGGTCGCTTTCCTGGAATTGCAGGAGGAGGTCAAGAATGAAATAGACTATAATGCGGTAGGCCTCTCCTCCTTGACACTGACTTCAAACATCACATATTCCAAGGAACTTCCGAGGATCAAAAAATACCTGGAAGATCACGGCATCAAGGTAACATTGAAGAGAGGAGATCTCAGGGTCCTTTATCCAGGCCAGATACTGGGTTGCAATATTTCTGCCGCCAGGGGGGACGACGAGGGAGTGCTTTTCATCGGAGAGGGAATGTTCCATCCTCTGGGGATTGCACTTGCGCTTGACAGGAAGGTCATTGCGTACAATCCCAGGACAGACGAGTATGTGGACATGGAAAGGGAGAAAAGGAAATTCCTTGCCCAGAGGTATTCTGCAGTTGACAGAGCTACCAGTGCAAGGATCTTCGGCATAATAGTTTCATCAAAAATCGGACAGACAAGATATTCGCTGGCCCGTGCAGCAAAGAGACTGCTGGACAGGAACGGGAAGAGATCATTCATCATTGTTGCAGATTTGATCAGGGACGAGGTTCTTGTCAACTTCCCTGCTGATGTTTACGTCAATACGGCCTGCCCGAGAGTGACCATAGAAGACTATGCCTCCTTCTCGAGACCATTGATCACTTACTATGAACTGGAAATGGCGCTGGGAGTGAGGGATAAGAGCAGATATATACTGGATGAGATTGTGAAAACAGATGAGATTGGCAGTACTAGTTTCTGGAGAGGGAACGAATCTTCAGGCAATAATAGACTCCATTGATTCAGGCTACCTCAGGGAGACTGAAATAGACTGCGTGGTATCAGACAGGGAAAATATAGGGGCCATCGAAAGGGCAAGAAGGAGGTCTATCCCGGTCATAATAGTCAACAGAAGCAATATGCTCTCAATTCTCTCCCCCATTTTCCAGAAGGTTGATCTCGTGGTTCTTGCAGGTTTCCTGAAGATCCTGCCCTCCGAGTTGGTGAAGTTGAAACCTGTCATCAACATCCACCCTTCGCTGCTCCCGCTCTTCGGTGGGAAGGGTATGTACGGCCTGAAGGTTCATGAAGAGGTTATAAGGAGCGGCATGAAAGTCTCTGGATGTACAGTCCATCTTGTAACGGAAGATGTAGACGGAGGACCAATCATAGCCCAGAAATGCGTAACAGTTGAATCCACAGATAATCCTGAAAGTCTACAGCAAAAGATCCACCCACTTGAACACCAACTGCTGGTGGAAACAATCAAGAATTTTGGGGAAAAGAAATTTGTAATAAATAATAAAAAATTAATATTTATATGATCAGGCTATTTTCCTTCCGATTGATCTTTCATAGAAGCTGATGATCTCCTGTTTCTGCTGATCGGTGTATTTCCTGAAGAATTTTTCCTTCTTGAGGTCAATGCCGGTCTTCTCCTCGTACAATTTTGGATCCATCGAGAACCTTCTCTGTGTCGCATCCCTGTAAAGTTCAGGAATTACGTTGAAGGCGCAGAAAGGAACTATCTTGCCGTCAGGCATTGCATAGTGGATGTCACATCTTTCAACCCTATCCACATCGTACGTGTATGGGTCCATGAAGTGCATGAATCCAATGAACATCGAGTTGTAGTGGAATGCCTTGAGCCCGTGGTAGTCGCCGCCGGTGAATGCCCCAAATATCATTTCCCTCATCTTGAATCCTGGGGGTGCCTTGCTCTCATCCACGAAGGTGTTCAACTTTCTCAGGAGAGAAGTAAGTGCAGATGCCTTCTTCAGGGTCTTCATCTTTGACTCATTTATGTCAGATGCCAGTTCATTCAAGTACTCGAACAGTCCATCTACATCTATGAATCTCGGAACCGGTATGATTGAACCGTCCTCTTTCTTGAATATGTAAGTTCCCATACCGCAGGCGAAATGTATGCTGAGCCTGTAGGTCGGTTTCCCTTTCAGGGCCTCCACAAAGTTTGTTACGGACGCAGTGCTTGGAACAGTGAAGAAATCTTCCCTCCCAATTGCGCCATCAAGCTGTTCTTCAATCTTCTTTATTGCCCCTGGTATAGTGACTCTCTGCCTTTCTCTGAGCTTATCAGGCATCCTTCCTACAAGCGATACTGGCTGGAAGTTGACGCTCCTCACCACATCGAGGTTAGAAAGGCCGAATTTTATGATGTCTCCGAGCTCACCGTCATTCACGCCTCCAATGACAGTAGGCACAAGCACCACACCAACGCCCACTTTCCGGTAGGTGTCAAGTGCCTTTGGTATCTCCCAGAAATTCTTGGGATTGGATCTTGGGGTGACGCCATCAAAGCTAGTGTAAATTACATTTGAACCGGCGTCATGGCATCTCTGGATGAAATCAGGGTCTCTGGAAGCCCTTATACTATTGGTATTAAGCTGAACGTGGTCGTATCCCTCTTCCTTTGCGATTTTTATGATCTCAGGCAGATCATCCCTCAGGGTTGGTTCTCCACCTGTAAGTTGCACTGCATTTGCCCCAACTGGTTTCTCGTTCCTCATTCTCCTCAGCATCATCCTGATCTGGTCAAGGGATGGTTCGTAAATTGGATCGTTCTCCTTTGCATAGAAGAAACAGTACCAGCATGAAAGGTCGCATCTGTTCGTCAGGACTACGTTCCCAAGTCCCGTGTGGCTTTTATGCTTGACACACAAACCGCAGTGGGTAGGGCAGTTGATCTTCTCTATAGCAAGGGCTACATTGGGGTTCTCAATTTTAATTCCCTTGTCTGCCCATTTCTTTGCCTTCATGTACATGTCGTAATCTTCCCAGTACTTCTCCTTGGTGATTCCGTGTTCAGGGCATTCTTTTATCATCCTGACTTCCCCGCCCTCTGCATATACCAAGGCAGGAATCTTCATCCTGTCAAACTTATTCTCCGCGACACATTCAGGGCAAAGCGAAGCTGTAACTCTCAAAGCTAACATTCCTGGTTTAAGCAGGTGTCCAAACTTCACGTACACCTCTTCCAAGTCCTTCATTTTCGAATTCGGACTTATCTCAAACTCAGGAGATATCATGGACTCGAAGGTCTGTTCCATAGGGGTATGAATGAGGGGGCTATTAAAGAGATTATGTAACATATTAAGCTAAAATTATTTAAGTAGAAATCAAGCAGAATTGAAATAGATTAACCTAATGTATATACGTGGAAGTAAGAAAAATACAGAAAACCGGCGGGAGTACGCTTGTAGTTTCTTTGCCTAAAATCTGGTGTCAGAACTTTAACTTGAAAGTAGGTTCAAAAGTTTCCCTCAACTACAGTGAGAAAGGAGGCATCATCCTTGAACCATTTGACAAGGCGCGTGACGAGATCACATCAGTCATTGAATTGGGGGAGGGGAATGCGGAAAATGACATGAGAATGCTCATAGCCAGGTACATTCAGGGCGCCAAAAAAATCATCATTAAGACAAGGAGCAAGAGTTCCCTCGATGAGGTGCTGACCAAGTTCATGGAACTGACCGTAGGCTTTGAGATAATAGAGGAGAAGGGAGATGAGGCAATTCTGGAGGATATAATCTCCCTTCCCACACTCACTTTTGAGAAGACTCTGAGAAGAATGGACACCCTTGTTAGGAGCATTGTGAGGGAGTCAATGGAAAGACAGAAGATATCAAAGGAATATGTTTTCAAGAAGGAAAATGAGGTGGACAAATTCAACCTATACATAACAAGACTGTTCAACCAGAGCCTGAAAGATTATGCTGTGCTGCAACTGAACAAGATATCATCAGAGGAGGCATTGGCCTATCTTCTTGTCTCAAGGATCCTTGAGAGAATAGCGGACCACGGCGTCAGGATTTACTCTCTTGCTGAAGGAGACATATTGAACAACAGCGACCTGAATAAATTTGTGAATCAGGCCATTCAGGTTCTTGAGCAGGCAATGGAATATTATTTCAAGAAGGATGTAGAAGGGGCAAACAGGCTTATCTCTAGGAAAGAGTATTTCAGGACGGAGAGGCAATCTCTCAACGAATTACTGGGGGATAACAAGGACGGCGTGAGACTTGAAGAAATGATAGAGGATGCAGAGAGAATTGCCTTCTACTCAACCGACATCTGTGAATTGATAATAGATTATTTCCAGGAATTGAAATAGATGAGATGGAAAGCAATAAAATTATTTATCGTGAAGGTATGCAATGATGATGGAATTCACCAGCAAGATGGTAGAAGAAATCAGGTCCTTGGAGACAAAGCAAATTGATTTCCAGGTCAGTGAGGAAATCAAGAAGAGGTTATTTGACACAATAATATCAGCTTCAGTTGGCTCAAAGAATCCATCAGTTGCCAAAATGAAAGGTGGGTTGGTTCCATCGTTTGGAAAATTGAACGCATCTATATTTTTCAGCGGTGAAAGGGCCTCTGTGGAATATGCATCGCTAATAAACACGTGCATGGTCGCAAGCTCAGGGTTCCAGGATTTCTTCCCATCAAGAATGACTGTCAATCCTTCCAATGCCATTCCTCTCATACTTGCATTCGCGGAAGGAACAAAGGCGAAGGGGCATGATCTGTTAAAATCAATTTACATCTCATACAAGGCCAGCGGTGCTTTCATGGATGCATTTCAGAAAATGAGCGGAAAAAGCGAAAGCTTCATTCCTATAACGATGGGTATGGCTGCGGGAGTTGGAAGTCTTGTATCAATGGACAATGACATATTCTCAAGATACCTTGGATGCGCAATCAGTGCGGGGCTGGGCCTGAATGAAAATCTCCCTTTTGTTGAAAAATGTTTCCCAGCTATGATGGCAAGGGAGATATCCTTCCTGTACAAGGTGGCCAATTCCCTCCCGGATGGAAAGGGTGTGGATCTCACCAAGGATATAGGGGGTGAATCCGCACTGACACTTGATTTCAAGACGGAAAGGGTCACGAGGAGCGACATCAGGTGCAACAGGGTGGATGGAGTTCTCATGAGCGCAGTCGAGGCAGTTCTGGCTTTACGTGAAAAATTGACAGGTGAAATCCTGGACCTTCGCATAGAGATCCCAGACCAGGTATATTCACGAAATGTGTCAGGTAAAGAGGCTATAGATAAGCTAGATGCCGCAGACCTGACAAAGAGCCTCCCTTATGTGATAGCACACACTCATTTTTACGGAGTTCCAGAACCGTCATTTTTGGAGGAATTACCAATTGACAAGAACATCAGGGACCTTGTTGGGAAGATGAAAGTAACGACATCTGATGATTACACCAAGCTGTTTCCCACTTTCATCCCAATAAGAATACTCTACGAGACAAGTGATGGCATGTTTGAGAAGCAGGTTGACCTTCCATTAGGACATTACAGGAACCCTGCCAAGTGGAGCGACCTGAGAAGAAAGTCCATAAGAATTACGGGGAACGAGGAGTACACAGACACCCTGATAGAATTTGTGAAAAATATTGAGGAGAAAGAAATCGGAGAATTAATGGAAGTGATTAACAGTGAATCCATTGGGAAAAAAGAGGAACTTGGGACCGTCATATCTTAGGAAAAGAATTGCGGAAGACATAGTCGTTGCTCCTGGGGTTTTCGACGCGGTCGGTGCCCTCGTTGCAGAAAGGCATGGTTTTAGCGCCCTCTACTTGTCGGGATCTGGAGTAGCGGGAGTCCAGGGGCTTCCAGATCTGTCCCTGACGTCGCTGGACGAAGTCGTTCAGGAGGCAAGGAAGATCACATCAATGAGCAGGTTGCCGCTGATAGTGGATATAGATACCGGTTTTGGAGAGGTACTTAACGTCGAAAGGGCGATCAATGAAATGGAGAACGCAGGCGTGTCTGCAGTTCACATAGAGGACCAGGTTATGCCAAAGAAATGCGGTCATCTTGAAGGGAAAACACTTGTGACGGAACATGAAATGGTCGAGAAAATTGTGGCTGCGACCGACAGCAGAAAAGACAAGGATTTCATGGTAATAGCTAGGACAGATGCAAGGGCTGTTGAAGGATTTGACAGGGCAGTTGAGCGTGCAAGACTGTATCTGAAGGCGGGTGCAGATGGTATCTTCCCTGAGGCGCTACAGAGTATCGAAGAATTCAGGGAATTCCATGAGAAAGTTCCAGGCATATTGCTTGCCAACATGACAGAATTCGGGAAGAGCCCTCTTCTTAACGCAGAAGAACTGAAGGATCTGGGGTACAGGATAGTGATTTTCCCGCTTACAGGCTTCAGGGCTTACCTGAAAACTATTGATGGCATCTATTCGGAAATCAAAAACAAGGGTACTCAGAGAGACATCATGGACAGTCTCATGACCAGGGCAGAGTTTTATGACCTGATAAACTATTTCGAATATGAGAATGAAGACAGGGAAATTTCAGCAAAAGCTAAAAAAATAATGGATTGATGGCAATCAGGGCCGGTAGATCAGCGGAAGATCGCTTGCTTCGCAAGCAAGAGGCCTCGGGTTCAAATCCCGACCGGTCCATTCCGATGAAACTCCTTTTTGTTCTATTCTGCTGACCTACTGTCCCATGCAGGG
>JAKAUZ010000073.1 GCA_021817415.1 Thermoplasmata archaeon
ATATACCAGAGCACCCTTGTTGCAACGAAACACAATCCAGTCATATCCCAGTACTACAGCAGGCTTGTTGAGAGAGGGATGCCAAGGAAGAAGGCCCTTGTGGCAGCATCAAGGAAGATGTGCCACATAATATGGTCCGTCTGGCATAACAACAAGCCGTTTGAAGTGCCAGACAGGCTCAATACGCAATAGCATTTAACGGGATGTGAAAATCCAATAGAATCAGCTGTAGCTATCCCAATAAACCGTGAAGTTGTTAGTGCAGAAGAATTATTATAGCATGCTTTTTTCATGATGTCTTAACACACTTTAATAATTTATAAAAGTCAAACAATGCAATGCTTATAACACTTATTGTTCTTTATAAAGGATTAAGAAGGCTACACTATTTGCTGCTGTATATTTCTGACCATATTTATATTTTAATGCATCCTCCATTGTAGTTTCTTTCCAGAGATTTAATATACTAACTCTTTTTAGAAAATATTTTTTAGTAAAGCTAATTTCATCATTCACCAAAATAGAGTCTATTTCCGGATTATAGCCCAGGGGAACTGTAATTATGGCTGTTCCATTGCTATTTAATATGTCGAAGAGTTTTAATAATGCTTTTTTGGGCTTCTCTCTATCTTTATTTGGCTCATCAAACCCTATGTGTTCTATTGTGGAGACTGAGATTATTAAATCGTATTTTTTCTCTGGACTGAAATCAATTATGTCAATGTTGATAACGCCAGGATTTATCTCATATTTATCAACTATTTCATGATTGAAGCTAAAATAATGAGATAGAACATTTCCGATCTCTAATATATTTTTACTTCTATTTCTTAAAAGGAATTCTTTCGCAAACGGAATTTCTACGACTCTCTCTCCTATAACTGAATTGTAGATGTTAATAAAATAGTGATACTTCTTTCCATCAAGTATAAAGAATCTGTTGAATATCGTATAATTTATTTTGAAAATTATATAAATTAATATTTTTCTTACTAACGATGCTAATCCTTCCCCTTTGTATACTGATTTCAACTTTTCCAACTTTGATGTTTCTGCCTTTTGATTCGAGATATTATACCCTCGGATGTAGGTGGGCTTCTTATCATTCATTCGGTTTTCACTCTTGTCTTGTTATATATCTACTATGTTGATATCTTCCTTCTAATCTTCATGACCACCTCGCTATTTTAGATTTTTGTTGGACTTCGTATGTTCTACTATTCACCGCAGTGCGGTATTCTGACTTCCATTTGACTGTGTCACAAAGTATGTGTAAGCAAGCTCACGGAAACCTCTTGCTGAACATTCCCTCCAACTAGTCCCTGCATTTAAAATATCCGTTTAGCACTCTGTGGGACCACTTCTCATTCAGTTCCGCAACCCTAAGATATACGATCTTAAGCGCTGATTCCTCAGTTTGAAGGGAATCTATCGCCTTTATGCGCCTCCTCACCTCCTTGTTCATCCTCTCTATTGTGTTGTTGGAGTGAAGCGATCTCCGCACAGACTGCGGGTAGGAGAAATATGTGAACAGGTAGTTCACCTTCTTCTCCAGATTGTATATCTGCCTCGGATACTTCTTGTTCCACTGCACCTTGAACATGCTGTGCATGGCCAGTGCATCTTCCTTCGTGTCAGCAGTAAACACCCTCTTCAGCTCCCTGTCTATCTGCAATTTATTGGATTCCCTCGTCTCACTTCCTCGTCAATCTTTGGAAGGCCGTCCGAGACGAAGAGGAGAGGTTCCCTCACTCCCCTGTTGTAGAGATCTTTGATCACAGCAACATAGCTAAGATGGGATTCCTTGGAGGCAAGATAGAATCCCAGTATCTCCTATTCACCCGATTCCCTGATGCCCATTGCGAACAGTATTGGCTCCTTCTCCACCGTGTCCCTCCTCAGGAAGAAGAAGAGTGCATCTAAAAATATGGCGATGTAGCGGGATTCAAGAGGCCTGCTCTGGAATCTCTTCATCTCCTCCATAGTGGCATCCGTTATCCTGGAGATGGAGGATCTTGAGTATCGATTCTGGAATATCTCCTCCAGTATCTCGGATGCCTTCCTTATTGAAACTCCCTTTGAGTATAGGGAGATGATCAGTTCGTCAAGCCCTATGGATCTGCTGTAAGGCTCCAGAGCAGCACATCTGAATCTCCCTTCCCTGTCCCTGGGAACGGTGAGATCGTCTATCTCCCCGAACTTCGTCTTCGCCTTTATTTCGTAGAAACCGTTCCTTAAACCTCCATGTTCTTCTATGAACACATCCCTCTCCGTGTTCATGAGGCTCTCAAGGTATTCCTTCACTGCACTCCGTGCTACTTCCACTATTCTTTTATCAATCTCTTCCATACTTCTTCGTACCTCCGTTGGTTGTACAGCAGAGGTATACCTTCCTGGTTACATGAGATTCATGTCTCCTGTAGCAGGAAGGGTTTACATGTTCTACATCTATGTTAAGAGGGATGCCGCTTAATGGCATCAATGGATTGATGCTCTTTAGGTTTTCTTAATAACCTCCCGCAATTGAGGGGAAATAAATAGCGGTCATACATCTATCCGAGGCCTTTGCCCTCACTGTGGATAATCTGACCATTTCCCAACAGACTCCCTCAATCACACAAGCGATGCTTTCCATCAGCAGACTCGGCGAAGCTACTCTGTTGAGCTTGATGTGTAAGGTCTCCTCTCTTTGAGAACCCAGTATATTATCTTCAGAAGCTTGTTAGAAGCAGCCACTATTGCCCTACCCTTCTTCCTCCTTCCCCTGGAGATTCTTCTGTGGAATATTGATACTGAAGAAGAAGGATCGAATCTCAGGTGAATGTGAAGGCACTCAGTAATGATCCACCTGAGATTCTTTGAGCCCTGTCTTGTTATCCTTCCGTACTGTATCACATCTGATGATTGCCTTACCGAAGGTATAGTTCCCGCGTAAGAAAGGAGCTTGGATGAGCTTGGGAATATATGTATATCCCCTATCTCATAATATATTATGAGAGCTGAGAAAAGTCCTATGCCTGGAATTGTCTGGAGCAACTTCGCATCCTCTATGTCCCCGTATTCCCACCTCTGCATCCACCTCCCCCTTCTTGATTTGGTGCATTTCATTGCAACAGGGCATGATTTGCATGCATCGGTTGAATATACCCTGTACCACACCTTGTTCTTCAATCCATTCGGAATGTTGAACCTGTAGTGCATCTCATTTCCTTGGGGGCAGGTATATGAATCGCTTTCCCTGTCGTAGATGAAATTGCTGCTAGCATATTCATCCCCTCCCACCTCTCTTTTCCTGAAGGGTGAACCACGTTCATATGTTGGAATATAAGCATCCATTCCCTCATTGTAGAGATTGAGCACATTTGTGAGGGAGAAGTGGCCTCTGTCTGCTGAAACGTCCACTTTGCCCATCAACTCCTTTGAGCCCCTGGCGAGAGGAGGGATGCATAATCATTGGTGTCGTTGTCAACGGTGTAATCTGTTATGAGATGGTTCTCTGCTTCAACGGCTATGTGACCGTTGTAGCATACGTCCAATCCATGGCGTGTCTTCATCTGTCTTGCATCTGGATCCGTGAGGGATATCTCAATAATTCCTGAAGAATCCATTTTAAGCTCAGCTTCCTTCAGTGTTTCCTTCTTCTCCCTGAGTTTCTCTATCGCCTTCCTTATCTTGTCTTTGTCAATGTCCTCTTCAATTGCATCGTTCTCGTCCATGTCGTGAAGATATTTGTCAATCCTCTCGTCTATCCTGTCCTGTTCCCTCTTAAGGTATACTCTCGTGTACGACCTTTCCCTTGCATTTACCGCCTTCATCTTCGTTCCATCCACTGCTATGTCATGAGATTTGAAGAGGCCCTGCTCCTTCAGGAAGAGGTTGAACTTCCTGAACAGGGATTTCACCGTATCTATGTTATCCTTCCTGAAGTCTGAAATGGTTTTGAAATCTGGAGTGAACTTGTGGATGAGCCACATCACTTCCATGTTGCGTTTGCACTCCTTTTCCAATTTCCTTGAAGACCTTATGCCGTTGTAGCGTACCATATTAGTCTTGCTATGACATTCATTTTGTTGCATGGATGCAGAGCTTACGCTATTCCTGTGGTATGATTCGCATCTATTCCTTTCAACTGTATTCTCTATTCTCAGTCCATACTGCCCAGATAATGTGGCACTGTTTCCTTGCGCATGCAGTTATGAGTTTCTTTCCTGATAGACCCTCTTTGCTCTTCCTTTCATAGAACTCCCTTATTGGACCATCTGCTCTTGTTGCAGCAAGTGCACTCTGATATATCGCACATCTCAGCAGATGATCTCCCCTCTTAGATATCCTTGACTCCTTCCTGCTCTTACCCTACTGGTATATCACAGGATCCAGTCCAGAAAATGCAACTAGTTTCTCAGGTGTGCTGAATCTCCTTATGTCTCCGATTCTGGAAACTATTATTGCGCCAGTCACATCTCCTATGCCGGGAATGCTTTTCAGAGGAGTTTCAATCTTCTGGAATTCTGTGACTAATGCTTTAAGAGCTGCATCCTTCTCTGATTCAAGAAACCTCAATGTTCTGATTAGAGAACGCACCTCAAAGGAGATGGCCTCTCTCATTCCCTTGGGGGAAGAACTTCCCTTAGCCAGATTCATGAGTTTTTCCGCCTTGTTCTCCGGTATGAGTTCCTTAAGCTGTGACATTTCCATTCTCAGGATGTCTTCTGGAATACAGCTGATCTCGAGCAGGTTAAGAATACTGTTATCGAATATGTTCAGGGAAGAAGATGTGAGGCCTGGGAATATAAGATCTATATCCCTCGTAAGATTGTTCTGTGTTATCCTGATTTTCCTGTTGATCCTATCGTATATTCCTGCGTATTCCCTCAGATTCTCCAGTTCCTTTGGAAATGGCATGATAGTCTTTGATGCTATCATCAGATATCTGGCTATTGCCTCTGCATCCCTCCTGTCAGATTTGCCCTTCCTCACCCTGGAATCCTTTAGACCCTTTGTCTCTATTCCGTTGAGTACCTTCACTCCGTAACCACTGTCATTCATGAACTGGCAGAAGGCGATGTGGTATATTCCGGTACTCTCAACTCCTATGGTTGCGCTACGTCTTTTAAGATCTGTCATTGTCTTTACGTACTCAAGAAATTTCTCTAATCCCCGGGAATCGTTCTTGAACTGCTCCGTAGATATGACGTCTCCATTGCTGTCCAAGCTGCACACGTCAAACTTCTCCTTTCCGATATCTGCGCCTACATATATCATGGACCCTCCCTGAATCAGGCGAATCTATCCCCGCATTCAGGTCCTCACAGACTTGTGCATTCGCCCCCTCTGCAACGTACCATTCGTGACTTGGACACGAAAGGGGGAACGCAAGCTACAACTCGAGGCTATGTTTCCTCAAGTACCCCATCGCGTTCACTGATTCATAGACTCATACTCTGAGTCTTAATAGATTATACAAGTACCCCAGAGATAGAGCTTGAGCATGTCTGATGGATAGTTTGAAGGTCTTCCAGGACCTTCCTCAAGAGTAGCATATCGAAAATTCATCTCCTTCAAATCAATAGAATCAACGAAGGAGTCAAAAAGTCTTGTTGGGTTATCTTCATCAGTGTAATCATCAATCATATCGGGGAGAAGCAGAGACTGTTTCCTTCCTATCTTCGTTACATGGGAACTGCTCATGAAAAGCCATACATCAGGCTCATGAATAAACATTATTGTGACCAGGCTTGGTAAAATGCCTTAAATAATTTTCACACAGTCTCAAATCAATAACATATTAATATTGGCCATTCATTTTTACCCAATGGAACAAAAAGATGACAAAGGGGCCAGAAATAATGTCCTCCGATCGCTTGTTCAATATCTGAGTGCAATAAATGAAGAGAAATTTGTACCTGGTAAAACATGGATCAAATATGCGGGCAGGGTTTTCGATAATGAAGAATACACATCATTAATGGATGCGGTCCTAGACGGATGGATCACAGCAGGCAGATTTGCGGAAGAATTCGAATTTCAATTATCAAGATATCTTGGGTTATATTCTTCCTCCCTCGTCAACTCTGGGTCATCTGCAAATCTCATTGCTCTATCCTCGTTAACTTCGCCTGCCCTAGGAGAAAACCGCTTAAAGAAGGGAGAAGAAGTCATAACAGTCGCAGCAGGCTTTCCCACAACTGTAAACCCAATAATTCAAAACGGCCTGATACCAGTATTTCTTGATGTTCAAGAAGGAACATATAACATTAACCCGGAACTTATTGAAGATGCTATCTCAGACAAGACGCGAGCAATAATGGTAGCGCATACTCTGGGGAATCCGTTTGACTTAGATAGTATTATGAAAATAGCCAGAGACCACAATTTGTACCTAATTGAAGATAACTGTGATGCACTTGGTTCTGAATACGGCGAAAAGAAAACAGGTACTTTTGGCCATATTTCAACATTGAGTTTCTATCCCGCTCATCACATAACTATGGGGGAAGGTGGTGCAGTCAATACTAACGACCCCGTCTTAGAGAGGATAATCAGGTCTTTCAGGGATTGGGGCAGGGATTGCTATTGTGAACCAGGGGCCTCTAACACTTGCGGTATGAGATTCACACAGAAATTCGGGGATTTGCCACTTGGATATGACCATAAGTTTGTATACTCTCACATAGGCTATAATCTGAAGATCACGGACCTCCAGGCCGCTATTGGAGTCGCACAGCTTAAAAAGATAGGTCAATTTGTAGAGAAAAGGAGGCATAATTTTGCATACCTATATAAGCGCCTGAAAGAATTTGATTATGTTTTCGGCCTTCCAGTTGCACTTAAGAAATCAAATCCGTCATGGTTCTCGTTTCCATTGACCTTGAGGGAAGACGCCCCGTTTGGAAGAAACGCGATTGTCAGTTTCCTAGAAGAGAAAAAGATTATGACAAGACCTATTTTTGCAGGAAACCTCATCAGACATCCCGCGTATTTGGGCATTGAAAAGAGGATTGGTTCAGAGTTATCTGTTACCGATAAAATTATGAACAATTCATTCTTCATTGGTGTTTACCCAGGGATTAGTGATCAAATGCTTGATTATGTTGGAGATAAATTTGAGGAATTTCTCCGAGGGTATAAATGATTACGACGCTTGCACATATTAAATTAGAAAAGAAGGTCAGTGAAAGTCTTTTCTTGATATCAATTGGTCTTGAAAGATACAAAGAATGGATTCCCGGTATGTTCATGCAAATTTCGCTAGACGTCAGAAGCGGCAGTAATTACTGGCTTGATTCAAAGGCATTCAGTTTTGCAAGTTGGGGATCGCCAGAGGCCAAGATTCTCGTGAGACGCGAGGGTTCTTTCACGCGGGAGCTTATATTCCGATCAGAAGTTGGATTCTTGACTTCAGTGAGATATCCCTTCGGGGATTTCCTGTTGAATTCTCATTCCGATAAGGTTTTTATTGCGGGCGGGGCAGGAATTTCTGTCTTTCTGAGTTATCTAGATTTTGCCTCGTTACAAGGAAAAAGCAATAGAGATACATTTATATTTTACTCAACGAAAAGAATGGATGAAGATCTTTCAAGAATTTATGAGAGAAATATCCCCAATGAAATCACCGTAGAGCAATTTGTTACAGATTCTGCATCGGATGGATATACTGGAAGGATGAATATCGATATTGTTAAGAAATACGTTCCAAAAATTAAATCCAAAGAATATTATGTATGTGGCCCACCACGTTTTAATAATTATTGGTCGGAAGCGTTGGGAAAACTTGGGGTAAAGGTTAAAATGGAACAGTGGATAAATAATCCCAGAGAGGGATAATGATGAAGGTTGTGATACTTGCGGGGGGATATGGAACTAGATTGAGCGAGGAAACAGATGTTCGCCCAAAGCCTATGGTAGAGATTGGTGGTAGGCCAATTCTATGGCACATTATGAAACTCTACTCGTCTCAAGGTTTTAATGATTTCATCGTTTGTCTAGGATACAAAGGAGAGGTCATCAGGAATTTTTTTGCGAATCTCTATTTAAATTCAAGCGATGTCACATTCGACACGCTGAATGGAAGTTTTAATGTTCTTAAGAACTCTAGCCCCGACTGGAAGGTCACATTGGTTGACACGGGTCTTGATACCTTGACTGGAGGAAGGCTTCTAAGGGTAAGAAATCTCATTAAGGAAGATACCTTTATGATGACATATGGTGATGGTCTGGCAGATGTGGATCTTAGAAAACTGCTGTTATTTCACAAAAAACATGGGAAACTAGCTACAGTAACTGCTGTAAAACCCCCTCCCAGATTTGGGTCTTTGGATATTGACCGGTCAAGCAGGGTGATCTCTTTCTCCGAGAAAGAAGACAAAAATGAGAACTGGATTAATGGTGGCTTTTTCGTCTTGAACAAAGAAATCCTTAAGTACATAGGCAAAGATGAGCCTTATTTCGAGGGATATCCACTAAATAATCTAGCTAGGGATAGACAGCTATTTGCTTACAGACATTATGGCTTTTGGAGGCCTATGGATAGCATGAGCGATAAGAGAGTATTGGAAGAAATGTGGAAGAGGAAGGAGGCTCCTTGGAAAATATGGAAGGACTGAAAATAGCTATAACGGGTGCCTCTGGTTTTATTGGCTCAAACTTGGTAAGGTATTTTAATTCTTCAAATGAAGTATATGCCCTCGGTCGTAATAATAACCCTTGGCGATTAAGCAAGGAATTCAACCTTGTAAACTTTGACGTAAAGGATAAGCAAGTTGTTCGGGAGGTAATTGCCACTTTGAAGCCTGATGTCTTGATCCATTGTGCGGCCTACGGAGGATATCATTTCGAGACAGAACCAAGAAAGATCATAGAAACTAATATTATTGGTTCCCTTAATGTCATGGATGCAAGTAGGGAAGTTCCCATTGTGATTAACGTAGGAAGTAGTTCGGAATATGGAGTAACGAACGAGCCAATGGATGAAGGAAACATAGTAGCCCCAACTAACCCTTATGCCATGACAAAAGCCCTGCAGACCAAACTTTTTGCTTCCGCTCGAAAATCGATTACCCTAAGGCTATTTTCTGTATATGGTTACTACGAAGAAAAACATAGATTAATTCCCTACATTGTCTACTCTGCGATCAAGAAACAGAAACCTATGCTGTCAAATGAAAGCAACGTACGTGACTTTGTTTTTATAGAAGATGTGATGACTGCGTTCGCACGTGCGGTCCAAAAATTTGAAAAAACAGAGAAAGGGTCTATATTCAATGTAGGTTCGGGAGTACAAAAGTCTGTGCGCGATGTAGTAAATGAACTGGGCATAGAGGCGGTATGGGGTGCGCCAATCAGGCAGAAGGAACCTGATCGTAAATGGCAGGCTAACATAACTAGAATAAAAAATGAACTGGGCTGGGAGCCAAAGAACTCACTAGGTGAAGGCTTAAGGAAAACAAGAGAGTGGATGGAAAAAAATATTGAACTTTATGAGGTGGAAGAAAATGACAAATTTGCAAGATATGTACGACATAGCGACTAGACTAAGAAAAGAGCTGATAACCAAACATATGGAGACTGGAATGGCCCACATAGGCAGCGATTTAAGCTGTCTTAATGTGTTGCTAACTTTATATGCCAAGGTTATGGGTGAAAATGACAAGTTTATCCTGAGCAAAGGCCATGCTGCACTTGCCCTTTATTCCGTGCTCCATTATGTAGGCATATTGAAGGACGATATATATAGTACGCTAGGCCAAGACGGTTCTTTGCTTGGGGAGCATCCCCTATATGGTATAGATGGTCTAGAATTTGCTACTGGATCACTGGGACATGGACTTCCATTGGCAGCTGGAATGGCCCTGGCGAAGAAGATGAGTTCAGAGGGGGGATTTATATACGTTCTGCTGAGCGATGGAGAATGCCAGGAAGGTAGCACGCTAGAGGCTATGAACTTCATTGCTAGGGAAAGGCTTGATAACCTGATATGCGCAATAGACTCCAACTTGTGGCAGGCATATGACAGAACACTCTTTCAGATAGATAAGGTTAGAGGGGTGTTTGGGGCAGCTGGCTGGGAAGATATCAGGGTGATAGACGGAAGGAAGTTTGAAGACATTTACAATGCATTGGCAGATGGAAATAGGAACGGACCCAGGTTGGTAATTTCCAAAAGCATTATGGCCTTAGGCGTGAAATCAATGGAAGATCAGTTGGAGTGGCATTATAGACCCCCGACAAGGGAGCAAGCGGAACGGTTTATTAGAGAAATTGAGGAAGGGTGAATTCATATGAGAAATGCTTTTGTTAAAGAGTTAATAGAGCAAATGAATGTTGATAAAAACGCCGTGTTGCTCACAGCAGACGTAGGATGGAATAGTTTTGATCATATTAGGGAAAAATACCCTGACAGATTTGTCAATATGGGATTAAGCGAACAGTCTATGGCTGGTGTGGCTGCTGGAATGGCAAAGATGGGAAAAAATGTGTTCATGTACTCTATAATTCCTTTTATGTTATACAGGGCATTTGAACAGATAAGAGATGACATTTGTTATCCAGACCTCCCGGTAAGATTGGTTGGAACAGGAGCAAGCTTTTCATACGGAGAAGCTGGCTCAACTCACCAGCCATTTGAGGATCTTAGGATTGCATCAGCACTTCCAAATATGGTTGTCTTAAGCCCTTCGGACCCAAGAGAAGTTGAAGTACTTTTTAAAAGGATGAAAGATGTGAAACATCCGGTATACATGAGACTGGGAAGAACTGGCGAGCCCATAATCCACAATAATCATGACAACATAGTCTTAGGTAAGACCCTTAAACTGACCGAAGGTAAGGATATTCTAATTGTCTCGACTGGTTTTGTTACTAAGGTAGCATTAGAAGTTGCAAAGATTTTGAATGCTAAAGATAATGTTGTTGAAGCGATTGAAATGCATACCTTTATGCCATTTGACTATGAATCCATAATTGATGCCGCGGAGGGAAAGAAATTGGTAATTACCGTAGAAGATAATAATGGTGCGCTGGAAGAGAAAGTGGCGAATGCCCTTTTAAAAGCCAAGACTAGAAGTAGGTTTATATCATTCAAAATCCCAGATCAATTTACACACATTGCAGCTAAACAGAACTACATATTACGGTCCTATGGCATAAGCGTAGATAATATCATCAAACAAATAAGAACTGTAATGATATGAGTTACAAATTCCTTATGATATTAAGACACAAGTCCCTCTAACTGTGCAATAACATCAAATTGTGAATAAGCCCCTTGCAGAGTCCTGACGTTTCTTTCCTGTCAATTCTCCTATGATATATCAGGCCGCCAGTTGTTCTCTTGTCTAATGAGAATCCGGATTCTGATGCGTTCCTCTTGAAGTATTCCCTCAGGTAGCTCATCGGGTCATCTCCGAAACTCCTTCTTATAAGTCTATTCCTTCTTCCATCAGATGCTTATACCATTTAACGGTAATATTTCTTAAATCTGTATAAGAAACTTGTGAATTTTCGAGGGCATCCCAAATCTCTTTGGCACCACTTTCAATATTCCAGCCGGGTACGAAACCCATGGACTTCTTGATCTTATCAAACTTAACCTTGTAGGACCTCGTATCCGGAGACCCTTTCCATTCATACTTCTCCTCTTTTCCAATTGCAGAGAATATTTTTCTTGCGAGGTCCAAGATCTGATAATTTTGGTTATCTTGGCCAAGATTGAAGATTTCTCCCCCTAAGTCCTTCTTAGTTTCTGCCGCCGTTATTAATCCCTTACAAACATCTCTAACGTGGACGAAAGGTCTCCATTGGTTCCCGCCCGTTGTTAAAGTAGTAATGCCTTTGGTAAATATTTGCCCCACAATATCGTTGACAACAAGGTCAAAACGCATTCTCCGTCTTGAAAGGCCGTAGACAGTAGCAAGTCTGAATACGGTAACTTCAAAATCCTTCGAATTTAGTGCCAGTGCATCCCTTTCAATCATAAGATTAGCCTTTGCGTATGTGGTAAGAGGGTTAGGTTCCGAAGACTCATCGACGAATTCATCATTAAATCCATAAATACTACAGGAAGACGGAAGTATATATTTTCTAACTCCTTCTCGTTTCGCGAGGCTTGCCACTCTAAATCTGCCTAGATGATTAATAGAAAATGTTTTAACTGGGTCCAGTTCGCCTGATGGATCGTTTGAGAGAGCGGCGAGATCGATAACAACGTCAATGTTTCTAAGAGCGTCCTTGAACTTGATAGTATCAAGATTTCTGATATCAGCTTTTATTTTATTTACATTATGAATATCATCCAAGGTATCGCCAAAGAGAAATCTGTCAATTGCAGTTATTTCGTAACTATCCCGCGAAAGCATTTCTGTTAAAGTTGTTCCTATGTAACCTCCGGCCCCTGTGACTAGTATTTTCATATTTCTCTTACTAAGCATATCTTTAATCTTTAAAAATTTTCCATTTCTCTGAGAATGTAAAAATACTTGAAAGGGGGCATCATTTACTATCCCCTAAAGGGTTCTTTCATAATATGACCTGCTTTCAGGGAGGAAGAACTGCCTTCTTCTTTGAATAAAGTATTGCTATTTCGCAAATGATCTGCTTCCCCTCTCATACGAATAGCCGATCTTCTTCATCCTGGCGTTTAGTTCTTCAAACCCTTTGTCGAGGTATCTCCTCAGCTTTATCCTGCTTGGGGTACTATTCATCTCCGATATATCAAGGTCATACTTAGTAACAAGCTCAGAAATTTCCTTGACGCTTGATTCCTTTGGATCTTTATTGCCGACATCTTCGTTTCCCCCCTTTACCCTAGCCTCTGCCCAGTAGAAGTATGGATCAACCATCTTGTTAAATATCATGGAGATAAGCTCTTTCTCGGTGCGAGTGGGTTTTCTCCCTCCAGATATCGCTGATTTTATTTTTTGGTATTTACCTCTCGCCATTTCTATATAACTCTCATCTAGTTCATTATTCATAGTTATCCCCGTTCCTTGGATTTCTCCTAGTAAGGCTTCTTCATGATTCCCTAAACAAGACCTTTCGACTCCCGACTGCTCCTGAATAATCCTGGATGTTGGTAAACCCGTACCCTTCCTCGTTGTCGACTTATTGAATAGAGTTAACACTTTCCTCGCCTCTTATTGGAATGCAAATTTGATATATTAATCTATCGATTACTCTATAGATAAATCTACTTATAAGCTTATTCGATATAATAATAGGAAGACTTATCATACAATTACACATACCTAGATATATGGGACGGAATAAAGGAGACAGGACAAAACTCACCTTAGCCAAGACTAAGACAGACTCTCTAAGGACAACAGTTCCAAGCTCAATAGTGAGGCAGATGAAGCTCGATGCGGGGGACCAACTGGAGTGGCAGATAGAATCTCTTGACCCTGGAGTAGTCAGGGTCACAATAATACGCTCTGAGATAAAGCCGTCAGACTAAAGAAGACACATTCTGGTCGACTGGCAGGCAACATCATTCGAAACGGTTTGAAAACTTGTAGAGGAAAGTAATAGCTGATCCGAGTGGACTCTATCGTGCGATCCTGGACAGGACTTCACAAGAAGAAGTCGTATCGTACCTTTACATGAAACTTTATGACCGGAATCCTGATCAGTCTCCAGAGTTTCAAGTCGCTGGCGGTGTGTGATTGCGCAGGCATAGTGATCACCTATCCCTTCCCCCTAGTGCTGCCAGCACCATTCAATAACGGCCTTTTCATCTTCACAAGACGTGAAACGGGTTAGGCCTTTCCATCGGTATCGTACCCGCTGATCATACTCTGGATGGCTAGGTGTGCAAAGAGATGCTTGGGTGGGATCAGAGTGAGCAGAATATTGAGCCATGCACTCCCTGTATTCATTCCATCACTCATATGTGGATTTGCAGGCTGCGGTGACAGATTCATCGCATCTTATAGGCACCCATTGCGGCTTGATCATTATAATTAAATATGATGGCCTCCATCCTGTGAAAATGCGTTCTGGTTTCTCGCTGACAGATAAATGAAGTCACTTCACAACAAGCTTCCTCAGTATCGCTTTGATGTTCATCGTCTTGGGAAGGAGTTTCATGAACATTTCGACGTCCTCGCCGCTGAATGTACCCAGCAGCCTGATGAGCAATACGTAAATAGCAAAGCCAAGAAGTATGTACGCCACCATCTTCAAAGGAGAGTACCAGTAGTACATCTGCAACGCGAAAACAACGGAGAACATTATTGCCCCTGAGAGCATTATCTTGGCTATCTTTCCTTTCTCAAAATATGCCGTTTCATATTTCCTTGAATAGTAGTACGTAACTGCAAAGCTCAAGACGTAAATGGAGGAGAAGCCAACAGCCGCTCCGTTTATTCCGAACCTAGGGATGAGCAGTATGGAAATGATGAAATTGGAAATGAGTGCAAGTGATGACGATAGGAGAAATATCCTCGTCTTCCTTACGGCCTGCAGCGAAACTGCCAGAATGTTGGATGATATGAAAAGTGCGTTAGTTATCGTTATCAGCGTTATTGGTATAAACCCAGGAAGGTATGATAGATTTGCGAGAAAAAGGAGTATCGATGGGGATATGGCGGCAACTACGAAAGAGACTGGGACGTAGAATGCCAGAAGGAGCTCTATGGCCTTTGAGCTGTACAGACGGAGATTTTCAATATCCCCCCTGCCGTACAACTCTGAAAGCTTGGGAAGGAGGATTGTGCTGAAGGGACCTATGAGTATACCAAGTGCAGAGACAATCAGAAGAGAGAAGTTGTATATGCCCATCTCCGAAAGGTTCAGGAAGAAAGATACGACGAATCTGTCCACGTACGTCGCACCATACCCCAGAAGGGAGGATATGAATAGGGGGAGAGAGTAATCGATTATTGTCCTCACCGACACAGCTTTTGCACTTGATTTCATCCCCCCTATCCTTCTTGTCACTTGAATGGAAAATAACAGGGCACCGAGGGAATAGCCTGCCGTCCATCCTACGACCACCACAAGAGGGCTGACCCTGAACTGCAGTAGAATTACTATGGCGGAATACATAACCACTGTATACGCAATGCTGACCAGTGCATTCACCCTGAATTTCTGGAGACCGAGGACCATACCTCCGGTGACGCTCGAACCGAGGTTTGCAACTACTGCGAATCCCATTATTCTTATGATATCGAGGTAACGGTATGTGTGAAAGAACAGGTATGCGAATGCGGGGGAAGAAAACCACATGAAGACAATTGCCAGTATGGATACAATTATCAGGACGATAGAAATCTCCTTAACGACGGCCCTCAATGATTCAGGATCATTCTTGCCTATGTAGTATGAGATGAAATGCTGTACGCCGAAGCTCAGGCCGACGCTGAAAATAGTTGAAAAGAGGATCATCATTGCGGAAAGAAGCGCTACTGCACCAACAACCTCTGTGGTGAACACCCTGACAATATATATATAGAAGAGGAAACCTGAGAGGACGCTAACAATTGCGGAGAGATACTGATATATGACACTCTTCCCTATTTCGTCCCCTGTTTCCAGAACTTCCATCCACTGCCATAACTTCAACACCTATTTTACTGTTCCTTTCCTTACAAAGTGCTTGAATTCATAAGGAGATCTATTGCTGAATTTTATCCAAGAATCATTTTATCGGAATTCTATGAATAGGATGGTGATGAAGTGTTGCGTGAAGAAGGACATAGAATTTATTGGCACTATATACGTACCATTTACCTTGCTTGTAGCAGTACTATCCTAATCACAACTGCTGCTAATCTCAAGTAGCGTTTACCTGCACACATCTTCACAGATGACTATTGGTCCCGTAGCCAGCTCCCCATGTTCATTACTGGCAAGATAATTTCGTATTCCATACTGGGGATACGGAAGACGAAGATATTTCGGGTTTCCTATTCTGTTGCTCTTCTCCAGGATTTCATCCCCTCAATTCTACTCTTACTGATGTACCAGATGATGGTTGCTTCGATAGGTGATGCGCATATTGTTTGTATCTTACTTGGTAAATTTTACTAAGCGAGAAAATACGATTCTTTGAAATTTAAGGTAATCAATATTGCTAATATTTATGACACGGGTTTCTTGACATTCTTCATAATATTGGGACTTCAGAAGATATTCCTCTATTCCCAGCTGAAGCTTCCAATATACATTTTGTTTGGAGTAGAAATATATTCTGGAATGAATAAGGTATTGAAGACGTTCAGCAGGAAGGGTCCTAACTTCGTGATGCTTTTGATAATATTATGGTAGCAGAGACCAAGGATAATTAGTCTGTACTACTTCTGTAATCTAGTCAACCCAAAAACATTAGAAATGCATTTCGAAACCGTTCTGTAACAGAATATGACAGTTGTAAACTTTTTCCGTCGTCGTATAATTGAAATGAAAACGTAAAATAGCCACTCCATATTCCAGACCATAGATGGAGACGAACCGACGAACTATTTCAGTTGTCCTTGGTTTTATTCTTATCGGTCTAGCTTATGCGTTCATAGGAATAATAGCTGCTCATCCGTTCGATGATGCAATCTATGCCTTCAACTCGCAGATGTTCTATTATCTCCACGGGAGCCCATTTTTGTACCTTCCCCAAGGCATCTTTTTGGATGCGGTCAATGTCGCAGGATATTTTCCTATTGCTCTCCTGTCTGTGTTCCTAAGAAGTAACGTCCTGTTTATCGAGGCTGGGGTTAAAATACCCTTCATACTATTCACTTTTCTCTCTTCGTGGGTTCTGTATAAGATTGCAAAACAACTGAAATTCAATGAGATTTACGCACCGCTGCTGTTCCTGACGTCTCCGGTATACTTCTTCACTTCTGTAATATATGGCTCTGCGATAGTAGTATCAATATTCTTTCTCTTATTCAGCATCCACCTTGCGCTTACCAGGAAGTATCTGCTCACTGCAATAATGTACGGAATTTCTACCGGTATGTATCTTTACCCAGTATTTGGGATTCCGATCCTCGCAAGATACATGATGGTAAATGGCAAGAAGAGGGATGCGGTGATGTTCATTGCAGTTTCATCGCTCTTTGCTGCTCTAGGCCAGCTTGTCGTCCTATTCTTCTTTATGCAAAGAGGACAGATTGGCATTTCACCTAACAGCCCTTCCGCGTATCTTTCCCCGTATTCCTCACCCCCATATTACGACATATTTGATTTCCTGAGCGTGTTTGGGAAAGGCGGAATTGTACCCGGGCAGCTATACAACATCCTGTATTATGGTTCTTCAATAGTCTTTTCACTTTCCTACCTATTTGTAAGAAAGAGGAATGTAAACGCTGAGACGCTCATCATTTTCCTCCTGATACAGGGCGTTCTGTTCGCGGCACTTGCCCCCTACAACCTTCCCAGCTACATGACTGCGATGATACCTCTTGCGATAATTGCGGGTTTCATATTGAGGAGATGGATTTACATAGGGCTTATGTGGGTCTCATCATTCTTCAGTTTCCTTGTGATGCAGACGATAACCCATGTCGGGTTCATCGTATATTTTTCTGACATCAACACGAAGATTCTTACGACGAACATCTACCCCTATTCTTCTTTTCCACCATGGA
>JAKAUZ010000074.1 GCA_021817415.1 Thermoplasmata archaeon
CAAGCTGTCAATCCTGAAGGCAGATAGGAGGGGGGCGGTGGTAGCCTCGAGGGATGTTTTGAGAAAGCTGTTTGAAAATCCCAGGGAACTCTGGAAATACAGGGGGCTGTTGATTACCCTGCCCGGTTCAATATTCAATATTGCATTCATGCCACTCATCATTCTCTCCCCCAGATTGGGAAGAAAGTTAAGACTGATCTTTCCCATCTGATATTTGTCCTTTCTTTGCCCTTTCTACCAATTTAGCAACCTGATAGAAGAATTCCTTGGATACTTCACTTGAATCAAACCTTCCTCTCGCAAATTCCCTGATACCAGAACTAATCTTCCTGACCTCCGATATGTTTTCAATCCTATTCAAGATCTCCGTTTTCCAAAGCTCCTTGTTGATGGGAAGGTAACTCAGGTAACCCTCATGGGAGAAAGGATCAAATGTACCCCTTAACTTATCGCTCACTATGACATACATTCCCGAGGCGAGAGCTTCTCCTACTACTATGGAAAAGGTATCGCATTTCGTGGGTGCAAGGAACACATCGCACTTTGAATACATTTCAACGAGCTCCGTCCTGCTGGCTCTACCGATGAATTTTATGCCACTGATTCCCTTTGCCTCCTCCCTTACCTGTTCATCTAGTTTCCCTGTTCCTATCACATATAGTTCTGCATCCGGATTGAGCTCTTTCCAGAGCGACAAGATGAAAAGGATGCCTTTGCACTCCTCAAGTCTCGATACGTAAAGGAATTTTGCCTTTCCAGTTCTCGTCCCTATATGGAAGCTGTCAAAATCGATTCCCCTAGGAGGCAGAAGGAAATTGTTACCATGCTTGAGCAGGTGCATCAGCTCAGCGTTCTGGGGAAAGAGGTGGAAACCGCTAACATTCCTGTATAGAAGATTCGTTCTGATAAGGAATACTTTAAGGGAAGAAATGAAACTCCCCTTTGTGTAGCCGAAGTCAGTGTGCTGTGTACCTATCGTCACTATTCCCTTCGGGAAGATGGATGACCACGAATTCCCACCAAGATATATGCAGTCATAACCTTTTACCGCGTTTAATATTTCTTCTCTGTGCCGTGGTGCCCAGACAAGCTTTAGGAGTGTTGTGAAAACAAAGTTCCTAAGTATTCCAAAATGGCTGGAAAATGTAACGAATTTCTCGATGGGTATATGCCATGTCTCAAAATCCGCTAAGCCATTCAGTCTTTCCATGATAACCCTGTCCATCCTTTCGCCCGGGAGGAAATCACCCTGAATGACCTTCACTCTCACCCAATCAGGCTTGTTCAATATATACTCAGCAAAAACATTCTCTACTCCAGCACCAGTCATCATATTTGTCGGAGTGAAAAATATTACATTTAGAGAATCCGTAACTTCTTTTGCTGAGCGGGTAGCCGGCATGTTTCGTCCTAGGGCACTAAAGAACACTCGAATTAAAGTTTTTTGAGACCAACTGAATTGGATTGGCAAGTTTTCAAGCAGATGATCTTGTAAATGTTTGACCGTCTATTGGTCCGCTGTTCCTCCAAATCTGTGCCCACTAACTCAGTTCCCTAAGTCTCGGAAAAATATAATAAATGCAGGAGATTCTCTTTAGCAGATGAATGTGGGGGATGCTAAGCTTGGAAAGATTTCACGAATAATTCTTCTCGAAGGCTCCCTGTCTCTCATAATATTGCTATTGTCCCTTAGGGTATACATTTTCGGAAATGGATTTTATGACTATGCAGACCAGTTCTGGAATCCTGCTCTTAATAGATTACTTCCCTTTTCGTTTACGTACGGTGGCTCCTATCTCGATCCTCTCATTATGGGGAAGGAAATGATCACGTGGCCAGGTATTTTGCTTATAGGTCTTTCTACATACCCCACCGTGCAGGATAAGATATTCACAGTCTATACATTTGTCATCTTTCTGGCTGCAGCCTGGGTGCTCTCAGAGCTGCTTTATCGCCTTCTTGATGATTTTCTCCATCTTAAACTTAATTCAATATGGAAGGAGTTGCTGAAGGCTTTTCTGGTTCTCACAATATACAGCAATATAGCGATAATGAATCTCAACGTTGATGGAGGCACCTTTGCGGACGGCTTTATCATGCTCCTCATTGCTATAACTATTGTTTACTCCCTAATAGCGAAAAGCAAGATAAGAGCGCTAGCGGTCGCAGCATCACTGCTACCGCTCTCCATCATGCTCAATCCAGACTACTATTTTGGATTCGTAATTGTCATTTTTTTCTCATTTCTGGCGAATTATAGGTATAAAATATGGGAGAGGTTCGCACTCCCGGTTGCATCAGTTGTTCTCTCTTTGCCTGCCCTTTTTTACTTTGTTGAAGGAACGCTAATAACGGCGACTGGAATAGGTAGTCCTCTAGCGGCAAGACCGATACTCAACGCCGCAGCTTATTCGTACTACAATCCGTTTGCATTCATCCTTCTGGTGGCCCATCTTTGGAGTACCTATTCCATAAGTCCTCCGTCTATACTCCTATTCATAAACAGGAACATCACGATTCCATTCTTCGGGAACATCGTGCTCCTCCCAAGATCATTCATAACGGACATATGGATACTATCCCTCTCCTTATACCCTGTATTAGCCCTCATTTCCCTTGCGTTTAAGACCACGAAGAAGATTGCGATACCGTTCGTTATCGCATGGACTGTTGCTTTTGTTGTATCTCAATGGTGGCGCATACCCTATATGAATGATTTATTCTACCACCTTGCCGATGTTCCTTTGCTTGGACCTGCATTCGGAACAGCTGTTTCTCTCCCGGGTCATTATATGAATATCATGGCCATAAGCGAGGCAGTGCTCATCCTAATTCTCATTGCCAACTTATGGTCTTGCAGGCGTGATGTTTACGGTTTCATAAAGAAAGGGGGGTATATATTCGTGGCTGCGACGGCAGTGACGTTCATAGTAGCATCGTGGTATACTTTGTTAGGAAGGTCACTTTCCTTCTCATTCTCAATTTATGATATTTTTGCAGCAATTGTAGGTGTCACGGCCATCGTTTACATTGCTAGCATTCTCAGGAAGAGACGCAAGACTTTCAGTTTGCTTATGACAAGAGCAAGAAGGAGACCTAGACCCCTTAAGGTTGCAGTGACTGTTATAATAGTATTCATAGTCCTTTTTTCGGGCTGGCAGGCGTTCGACGGATCATTCTTCCCTCCTAGGTCTTATACAGGCAACTCTCAAGGCATCCTCACGTCTCAAGACCTGGCCTACAGCCCATTCAGTCCTCAGTACATCCCTGATTACGTTGTGAACACATACAACGCGCTAAGCTCCTCAAACTCCTATTATACTGTTTTCTAT
>JAKAUZ010000025.1 GCA_021817415.1 Thermoplasmata archaeon
TAACACTTTCTCCACCTCTTATTGGCATGCAAATTTGATATATTAATCTATCGATTACTCTATCGATAAATCTACTTATAAGCTTATTCGATATAATAGTAGGAAGACTTATCATACAATTACATATACCTAGATACATGGGGCGGAATAAAGGAGACAGGACAAACCTCACCCTAGCCAAGACTAAGACAGATTCTCTGAGAACAACAGTTCCAAGCTCAATAGTGAGGCAGATGAAGCTCAATGCAGGGGACCAGCTGGAATGGCAGATAGAATCCCTTAACCCTGGAGTAATCAGGGTCACAATAGTACGCTCTCAGATAAAGCCGTCAGACTAAAGGAGGCGCATTCTGGTTGATTGACAGTCAACATCATTTGAAATGGCTTGAAAACTTGGACAAGATAGTAATAGCTGACCCAAGCGGCCTATATCACGCGATCCTGGAATGGACTTCACAAGAAAAAGTCGTATCGTACCTTGGCGTGAAACTTTCCGACGGGATTTCTGCTTAGTCTCCAGAATTTCAAGTCGCAGGCGGTGTAGGATGTTGCAGGTATAGTGATCACCTATCCCATCCCCCTAGTGCCGCTAGCACCATTCAATAACAGCCTTTTCGTCTTCATAGGATGGGTAACGGGTTAGGCCTTTCCTCAGTAGCATACCTGCTGATCATACTCTGGAGGGCTAGGTGTGCAAGGAGGTGCTTGGATGGGACCAGAGTGAGTAAAATATTAAGTCATGCACTCCCTGTATTCATTGCATCACTCATATGAGACTGTGCAGTCTGCATTGACAGATCCATCGCATCTTATATGCACCCCCTGCAGCTTGAACATTATGATAAAATATGATGGCCTTCATCCCATGAAAATGCGTTCTGGTTTCTCGCTGACATGTAAATGAAATCACTTCACAACAAGCTTCCTCAATATTGCCTTGATATTCAAAGCCTTTGGAAGGAGTTTCATAAACATTTCGATGTCCTCACCGCTGAATGTACCCAGCAGTCTGATGAGCAATACGTAAATAGCAAAGCCAAGAAGTATGTAGGCTATCATCTTCAAAGGAGAATACCAGTAGTACATCTGCAGTGCGAAAACAACGGAGAACATTATTGCCCCTGAGAGCATGATCTTGGCGATCTTTCCCTTCTCAAAATATGCAGTTTCATATTTCCTTGAGTAGTAGTACGTAACTGCAAAGCCCATGATGTAAACGGATGAAAAGCCAACCGCTGCTCCGTTTATTCCGAACCTCGGGATGAGCAGTATTGAAATGATGAAGTTGGAAATGAGTGCAAGGGATGACGATAGGAGAAATATCCTCGTCTTCCTGACGGCCTGCAGCGAAACAGCCAGAATGCTGGATGATATGAAAAGTGCGTTGGTTACCGTTATCACAGTTATTGGTATAAACCCAGGAAGGTATGAGGGATTTGTGAGGAAAAGGAGTATGGATGGGGAGATGGCCGCAACCACGAGAGAGACTGGGACGTAGAAAGCCAGAAGGAGTTCTATGGCCTTTGAGCTGTACAGACGGAGATTTTCAATATCCCCCCCGCCGTACAACTCGGAAAGCTTGGGAAGGAGGATTATGCTGAAGGGGCCTATGAGTATACCAAGTGCCGAGACAATAAGAAGAGAGAAGTTGTATATGCCCATCTCCGAAAGGTTCAGAAAGAACGATACAACGAATCTGTCCACGTACGTCGCACCATATCCCAGAAGGGAGGATATGAAGAGGGGGAGAGAATAATCAATGATTTCCCTCACGGACACAGCCTTTGCGCTTGATTTCATCCCTCTTATCCGTCTTGTCACGTGAACAGAAAATAACAAGGCACCGAGGGAATAGCCTGCAGTCCATCCTACAACCACCACAAGCGGGCTGACCCAGAACTGCAGTAGAATTACTATGGCGGAATACATAACTACCGTATACGCAATGCTGATCAGTGCATTCACCCTGAATTTCTGGAGCCCGAGGACCATACCTCCGGTCACGCTCGCACCGAGGCTTGCAACCACTGCGAATCCCATTATTCTTATGATATCGAGATAACGGTATGTGTGAAAGAACAGGTATGCAAATGCGGGGGAAGAAAACCACATGAAGACAATTGCCAGTATGGACACAGCTATCAGGACTATAGAAATCTCCTTAACGACGCCCCTCAATGATTCAGGATCATTCTTCCCTATATAGTATGAGATGAAATGCTGTACGCCGAAGCTTAGGCCGATGCCGAAAATAGTTGAAAAAAGGATCATCATTGCTGAAAGAAGGGCAACTACACCAACAACCTCTGTGGTGAACACCCTGACAATATATATATAGAAGAGGAAACCTGAGAGGACGCTCACAATTGCATAGAGATACTGATATATGACACTCTTCCCTATTTTGTCCCCTGATTTCAGAGCTTCCATTCACCGCCATAACTTCAACACCTATTTTACTGTTCCTTTCCTTCTAAAACGCCTCAATTCATAAGGAGATATATTGCAGCATTTTATCTGAAAGTCACTTTATTGGAATCCCAAGAATAAGAAGGTTATGATGAATGATAGGGCTTCCGTATGACTGATAATGCACATATTCGTTGCCCTTTTGGTACTGGGTTGTAAAAATAATATACTTGATTAGGACATGGATATCAAGAAAGGCAGGTACATCTTTGGAAATGTGAAAGAAAGGACCAAGACAAGCTCAGTATTCGACCAAGTATTGTCCGGTATACCTTGAGTCCTTCATCGGCTACGGAGCAAGCTACGTCTATAGATTCAGGGTTTCATATCTCCTCAACTTTTAACTACTCTGCATTTTCAACCTCGCTTTACTAATAAACTCTGCTATAATCTTCATTATCCGACAGTTTGCCACAATTCTCCTTTCCTAGCTTTCAAAGATGTACGGAGTATGAAAATATGGGCGATTAAGAATTACATGTTGAAGGTAAATAGCTCATATGTGCCATATATGCCCTATTGTGATGATTGTGGCTGCGCTCTCCTCATCGATTCCGCTGTTTATCTCAAGTTGCGTTTACCTATTCCCGTTATTACAGGTGATTTTTGGTCTCGTAACCATTTCCATGTTCACTTCTGGCAAGATACCTTTGGTTTCCTCTTCCGTTGCATTTCTCTCGAATTTCATCCTCGAGATTCTCCTCATACCGAAATACCAGATGATAGGCGCATCAATTTGGTATTCTTCCTCATTATGTACTATTATGCAAGGAAGTTC
>JAKAUZ010000023.1 GCA_021817415.1 Thermoplasmata archaeon
TCTAACTTGTAACTATCGCCATTTTTAACATGCCCAAGAATAAAAATAAAGTAATCGTAAGCACCTTGCGCCGATATTATTTTACCTGTATCAAGAGACAACATAATGTCTCCATCACGTAGAATCAATCGTTGTGCAGGAATAAATAATCCTGAATCACAAGATAGTGGAGGGTGAATGACTTTCGGGGATTTATTCAGATGATGGTGTTCTCTCCCCCATATCGTTGCACCCTCATATCCTGTGCGGTGATACATGTTTGTGTTCTCTGACCACATTGGTAAATACTATTAACTCAACCAAGCATATATAGAGTGTTTCTCGGTTTTTTTTCAGAATGAAAAAAATTTGCAAAACAATCTAAAAATACTAAGTGCTATTCTTATTCTTGGTGATACAACATGTTTGAATTGATAGCAACATTGGCAATTGCCTTTGCCACGGTAGCATATGCGGGGTATTATGCAATAACCGAGACTGTGTCCGGCGGCAGCAGCGTAGGCGGCGGTTTATAAATTTGGCCGCTGATTTTTAATAAGTTAATATTTTATATTCTTATGTTCTCTTATCTGTGGTCCTCTTATCTACCTGCCCGAAATGTGGTAAACAAAGCAGAACAAGGACTCTAACCGTCAAAAGCAAAAAAGGGAAAATATACAGATATACGATATATTATCACCGACGAAGAAACCATTCTGTAAAGATTACATTTCGAAACGGAGTCGATTTCCCAACCACGTTAAACTATGCTAAAAAAAAGGAAATTAATAATGGCCCATGCCCAATTTGCGGTAAAAAGAGAAGGTATTATAGTAAACAAATAAAAGTTAAAGCTGCGAGCGGAAAAATTTATCAATATATTGTATACGTTCACGGTGACAGTAAACACTTCATTAGAAAGAACTCTGAGATTGCACAATTATCCGATTCTGAAAGATTGAATAGGTTAATTCCGTTTTTAGAAAAAATAATGACATCTTTCACCATTGGAACGAAATTTACGACTAAACAATTGACTGATAGATTTAAAACAGAAGAAGGCTTAAGCTACTTCACATACAATGAGAGAATAGAGACGTTGAAAGAGCTAGGTTTCTTAACTAAAAGCAAAGAAGGAGGCATAAATTATTACTCAGTTCCTTGGGCCATATTGGATCTTATTTTTCGATTTGTATACCTGAAAATAACGTTATATCAAACTAATGAATTTAAAATGGATGGACATCTGCTTGAATTTACAATTCAAAATAGGTCAGTCGTTGGGATTGATTATATGCCTTATCATATTTTAACTGATCAGCCATTAAGGCTGTCTGAAATGCACTTAGAAGTTTTAGATTCTGACACAGGAGAATTGCTCAAACTGAATGTCATACGAAATGACAGAAGTGAAAAATTATTCTACATAAAATTCAGGGAGAAACTACTGCCTGGTCAAATTACAAAAATTTTAATTAAGTACATAGCCGAAGAGACTAACAAGAATTCTGTATTTTCTTCAGGGGTTGAGATTGTTAGGTGTCATTTATGTATAATTCATAATGAAAATTTTACAGTTTCATTCCATCACATATCCTCCGACAGAAAAACAATTATTCCCCTCGTGGGGGCAGAGACATCTAGGTATGACGTAAAAAAAATGAAACAGAGTTGTGTTGACATAGATAATCCGCCAAAATTCTCAATAATACAGGTATCTTGGGAGACAGTAAATCAATAACATCACTTATATATAGAAAGAGAATCCAACAGGGTAAATAATGACCAAGTTACCAGTGTACTGTCCTATTTGCGGGAAAGAGAGCAAAAGAAAAACAACCTGGACAAAAAACAATTATGGAAAGAGATACAACTATATCGTCTATATTCACAAAGAGGATGGGACAAGGCACTACATGCAACGAAACAGAGGACCAAAACGGGGTTACAAAACAAGAAACTATGATTCAAGATCTGTTTTTGAAATTCTGAGGGAGGTGGCATTTGCCCTGCCATTCGACAATGAGTTTGGATTCGCTCTTTTAAAAAAGAAGGTCGAGGAACTCAAATCTGTAGCAGTGAACAGTGAGACTTTTTCCAGGGCACTGGCCAGGGCGGTAAGCGATTCGGTGCTCCTGAAGAGAGGAAGTGGAAGAACCTCTGTTTACCTAAGAAGACCTGTAATTGAAAATGAAGGAAATTTAACAGTTAAAGATCTAGAAGTAACAGTTACGTTAGAGAGCGGTACCAGAACTTTACAGATGTTAATGTACATCATTAATGAGGGAGAGAATCCCATTTCAAAAGTACTCATTCAGGGGACAATCGGGAAGAAGGGTACCTTTTCCAAAGATCAACTTATATATCTATGTGACAGGGATGGCCTAATCAAGTTCGGCAACATAGAGACAGTCCTGACTTATGGAAATTCGATAATGTTTACAGTGCAGCTCAACGACGCAGTACGCAAAGATGAATCTAACTATCTGCTTCTAATTTCAAAGATTGATCCAGAAACAGAAGATTTCAAATTGATTATGCCCGAAAGAGTGAATGAGCTATCAGTAAGGCTACTTTCAAAAAATGCGGGAAGCTACACTGAAGAGAGACCGCCAATAAGGATGGTCCTTCAGGACGGATCTCTGGTAAACTTTCCCTCGGTAAATTTCAGGAAATTAAGAAACAGTGTTATATCGGTAAGCACTAAATATACTGGGTTGAATAAGGGAGAGGGAGTATATTGCTCCTTTGACATTAAGTAAAAAGATTGGTCGAAAACTCAACAATTTTCTGTTATGGAAAGAGCAGCGAGGAAAGGGATAAACCCATCTAAATTTAAAACTCGTGATCATGAACTGCGGACTACTTCACACAAAAGATCGCTTCATACTCAGAGCTACTCATAAAGGTACATATCGCCCCCGGCCTATTATTGAATGTAACTAAGTTTGATTCTCTGGGAGCACGTTCCTGGTGATGAAATTCCGGACCAACTTAGCCCTGAATAAGAAGAACAAGGAAAATATTCCAGCAATTATGGAAGTTCCAATAACTACTGAAGGGAGGCTTACTACCTTTGCAGTATTAATGACAATGTCAGACGTTATCAGGGAATATAATGGTATTGTTACTTCAAGGACTGTACTGTTCAGGTTTAAGGAGTACTTCATAATTGTCAGACATATATATGACATTTGTAGTACATATACTTTTTGTCTATAGATTGTTAAAGGGGAGCTATTCTTTCACATTACACTTGGTCAAAAAAATAAAAGGAGATTCTCTCGATTGATTCTTCCTCAGGGAACACGGATTCGGATGACTAGACGTCCAGTTTCTTTTCAGCTGCCTGTTTCTTCTGTTTAAGGATGAATTCAGACATTTTCTGTGACACAGCGCTGTCATATCTTGCGATTATTCTGCCAGCCAATAGAGCGGCATTCTTTGCAGCATTCACTCCCATCGTAGCGACAGGAACCCCCGGAGGCATCTGAGCGATGCTTAAAAGCGAATCAAGCCCATTCATACTTTTCCCCAAAATGGGAATACCTATCACTGGAATTTCTGTAAGTGCGGCAACCATTCCAGGGAGAGCAGCCGCACCACCTGCGCCCGCTATAACAACATCTATTCCCGTCTCTGGGATCCTGCGACAAAAATCTAACATCATTTCAGGGGACCTATGTGCAGAGTAAACTCCCACTACAGTCTCTATTCCAAGTTCCTTCAATGTTGAGATTGCATCCCTCATCACTTCCAAATCGTTTGCGCTTCCCATAATAACTGCAACTTTAGACATATTTTCATCACATTATTGCTATTCAATATTTTAAGGAATTCATTAAATCCTGCGACATAAAAGTCCCAAATGTCATTTACTCTTAGCTTTGGAACGATTTTCATTGCGGACATTACGCGTTTTGACACATATAAATAATTGAAGGAACTGTACTTCTCGATGGAGAGATACGACCTAATAGTCATAGGAGCAGGAATTACTGGACTGGCCTCTGCCTATCACATAAAAAGGGAGAACAGAGACCTGAGGGTAGGAATATTGGACCGTGCTCCCACTTTTGCCCAGGGGAACACGGCTAAGAGTGATGCAGCCTTCAGGGACACTTTCACTTCAGAGTTGAATTTTAAGCTGAGTTCTACTTCGATTGGCTTCTACAGATACATACAGGAAGAACTGGGATACAATCTCGGCATGCATTTCAATGGTTATATGTTTCTTCTGGATGAAACTGCTCTGAATTCAGAATCGGTAAAACATATACAGCAGAGAGCAGACACAAAAATTCTGACCGGAGATGAAGTGGCTTCTCTGGGCATAAATGTCTCTCAGAACGGAGAAGTTAAGAAAATCATGAATCTGAAAGATATTTCAGGGGGATTGATCGGGAAGAATTGTGGCATCCTGGAACCTGACCTGGTCGCATCTTACTATGCCAGCGAACTTCAGAAAATGGGAGCGGAATTCCATTACAGCACAAATCTGGAAAAAATCAGACTTGAACCGGTTGACAGGCTGGATTATCCGGGAGAACCTTTCATCTGGCAGAACAAAATGATTGGAGGCCTGAATACCAACAGAGGAGATTTTGTGGCATACGACTATATACTTGCAACTGACGTCTGGGCCACTTCCCTCCTGGACCCAATAGGTATAGACAGTCATATCCGCCCAAAAAAGAGGCAGGTTTTCCAGGTTTCAAGCAATGAGATAAAGAGAATGGTCACTACAAGTTATGATGGAAAGGAGGGCTTGTTCCCATTCACAATTTTGCCCGGCCCTATGATCGACATGAGGCCAGACCCTAGATCACAGACTTTCTGGGTTTCATACACCGACGACATTGGGAGGGACTTCAGCTTGGAGGACGATCCACAGCCTGAAATGGACTTCTATGAAAGAAATCTCTATCCAGTACTGAGGGAATATGTTCCTGCTTTCATCGATTCAAAGGTGACTTCTTCCTGGGCAGGATACTATTCAATCAACACGCTTGACGGTACCTACTATATCTTCAAGGAGTTAAACTTGATTGTGGCTACTGGAAGCAGCGGTAGTGGCATAATGAAAGGCGATGCGGCCGGGAGAATAGTCGCCGCGTTATATTCTGGAAAGGAGAAGGCTGTCCTTTACGGAGGAAGCACCCTGGACGTTTCTGACCTAGGAATTAAGAACAGGAAGGCTCCAATGGAAAATCTGATCATCTGATGTCATCGATCTGCAGTCAAAAAATTTGATCTACTTTCCCTTTGCACAAATCAATCACATCCCAGTTGCGGAATTCACTCGGTTGTTCATTTAATTCGTGAACACCTTTTTTTGGCTTTCCTGCACACTCAGATCGATGCGTCTCCATAAAATGCGGATTCATAAATGGACGAAAGTGAATTATCCCTTGAATTATTGGAGACTTGAATGGTTGGGAAAATACAGAGAGAAGAGATCAGGGAAATCTCTCCAGTGGAAAGATCAGAGGAAACCGGATCCATAGTATATTTCAAAGGAATAGTTAGGAAAACAGAAAATGGAAAACCCCTTAAATTTCTGCATTACGAAGCTGAAATGGAACTGGGAAATCAAGAGATCGGAAAGATCATCGCCGAATCAAAGGAGAAATTTGGTATCCATGAGGCAGATGTGATTCACAGAGTCGGAGACCTGAAACCGGGGGACGTATCACTGTTCGTCGAGGTGTATTCATCCCACAGGGATGAGGGATTTGAGGCCTGCAAATACATCGTCGACGAAATAAAGAGGAGAGTTCCGATCTGGAAACAGGACGTTTATGAGGATGGTACTAAAAGCTGGCACTGAAATTTCCATTCAGAATATCATAAAGTTTTGATATTGATGTTGAATTAAGCTGCAATGATTTATGACAACTACGGTAGGCCTCTTAATAGTCTCAGGATACAGGTGAATGCATCCTGCAATTTCAAGTGCTTCTTCTGCCACATGGAGGGGACGGAAGAAAATAAGGAATTTCTCTCCCCAGAAGAGATAGAGAAGGTGGTTGAGGTAGCCGCTTCAAATGGCGTTAACAGGGTGAAATTCACAGGCGGAGAACCACTCCTGAGGAAGGATCTGGAAGATATAATCGCCAGGACAAGAAAACACATCAATGGGGACATATCGCTTACAACAAATGGATACTTTCTCGCAGAAAGGGCTGTGAGTCTGAAAAAAGCTGGCTTGAACAGAATTAATATTTCAATGCACTCCCTTGATGAGGAGACTTTTGCTTTCATTACCAAGGTCGATGCGGTCTCAACCGTAAATAAGGCGATTGACGCAGCGATCAAAGCCGGCCTGAGCCCGGTGAAGGTCAATTTCGTGGTCCTTAATGGGGTCAATGTTGAAGAAGTTGACGACATGATAGACTTCACTGCGTCCAAAGGAGCAATACTTCAACTGATAGAATATGAAACTGATCGGAATGGTGAAAACGATGAAAATTACAGGAAGTACCACTACGACATTAGGATCATTGAGGATAGAATAAAGCCCCTTTCATACAAGGTAGAGCATAATTCATTGCACAACAGGTCCAGATATGGTCTGGTAGTGAATGGAAGGAAATGTGAGGTGGAATTTGTCATGCCTCAGAGGAATCCTGATTTCTGTAAACACTGCTCCAGGATGAGAGTTACCGCCAGAGGTGAATTCCAGACTTGCCTTAACGCCAGGGACAGCCTCTTTAAGTTCAGGGGAAAGCTTAACATAGATGACATCTACAGGAACGCGGCAACTTCAAGAATTCCATACTGGAGGGACACTGATGAGTATCATCATTAAGTACTACGCAAGATACAGGGAACTTACTGGCAAGAGGGAAGAAGAACTGCAATATGATTTTAAAAATATATCACAGGTCATGGAAGCCCTGGAAGGGAAATATCCTAAACTGAGTAAGGATGAGGGAAAGCTGGTCGCTCTGAATGGCAGATATGCCAACAGGGATTCTGTAGTGAAAGATGGCGATTCCATATCGCTCTTCCCTCCAGTCAGCGGCGGTTGATTTAATTACGAAGTAGTTATCATAAATCATGGATCTGGAAAGATACCTGAGCCAGATCTCTATCAAGGAGATTTTTCCTGAAGGTCAGAGAAAGATAGCGGACACCACTGTTCTTGTCGTCGGCCTTGGAGGAACGGGGTCAGTCATGTCGGAACTACTGGTGCGTATGGGAATAAAGAAGATTATTCTGGTAGATGATGATACCGTGGAACTGAGCAACCTGAACAGGCAGTCGCTTTATTCAGAGAATGATGTCGGTGAATTAAAAGTGGAAGCAGCGCGGAGGCATCTCATCTCAATAAACGAGCATCTGGAGATAGAGATGATACCCGAAAGGTTGGACATTGATAATGGTGAAAACATCATAAAGAAATCTGATATAGTGCTCGACGGAACTGATAACTATACTTCAAGAGGCATTATCAATGCAGACTGCATAAAACTTGAAACACCGTGGATATTTTCGGCAGTAGAAGGGACTTCTGGTTACGTGAAGGCCATAATACCAAGGGTGACTGCATGCCTATCCTGCATGAACTACCCCGAGGAGGGGGAAGCGGTACCTTGTACGGTCGCTGGCGTCCTTCCATCTGCCGTTCATTCTATTGGAGCCCTTGCGTCCTCTATTGCGATAAAGACTATACTAGGAAAAGAAAGTGGGAATCTATACTTCTTTGACGTATGGAAACCTTTATTGGAGAGTGTTTCAATAGAGAGAAACAAGAGTTGCAAAACCTGTGGTGATGGCAATTGAAATCAATAATCTTTGCTAAAATGAGTGAAAGACTGCCGGGCAAGCATCTTGCCGACATATGTGGGGAGAGGATGATTGAGAGGATAGCAAGAATTGCCGATGAATCGGCCCTATTCGACGAGGTACTCATAATGACCAGGGACGGATCGATCAGACCAAAGAACGTGAGGACTGTCGTTGATCACTCGCAAGGCACGCTTATAAACTCAATCATTGAATCAATCCGGCAGTTCGGCGCATTCTTTGCATTGGCAGGCGACATGCCACTGATTGATTCCAAATTGCTGAAGGACGTATTTAACGCGTATTCGGATAAACCAGTTGCTGCGATCACTTCTACAGGCATTATTGAACCGCTCTTTGCGATCTACAATTCAGGAATACTCAAGGGGATCATAAAATATTCGAAGGAAAGCAGTGCAATACACCCTTTCATAGAGGAGAATTTCAGTCTTTACGAAGTACAGCAAATGGACGACTGGAAGCTCACAGACGTCAATGTGGAGGAAGATCTCAATATGGTGAGAAAAATACTGCGTTGTCCTTAGTTAATCTTTTATCAGATCTTTTCATGTCTAATTGTGGGAGATATAACTGTCTGCCCCTACTGTGGAACTGGGTGCCAGATGATTCTGGAAATTGGGGAGTCTTCGCAGAGAGTCGTAGGATATTCCCGGTCTCCCGTGAACAGTGGAAAACTATGCATAAAGGGGTACAGTGGACTCACGTACAATTTTTCCTCTGAAAGGCTCAAATACCCTCTCATGAAGGAAAATGGCGAATTCAGGCAGATATCATGGGAGCAAGCTCTGGAGATCTCAGTCTCCAAACTCGGGGACATATCAAGGAAGTATGGTCCTGACTCGATCGCTTTCCAATCATCTGCAAAATGCACCAATGAAGAGAATTATCTTATGCAGAAGCTTGCGAGGATGGTAGGTACCAACAACATTGATCACTGTGCAAGAAGCTGTCACAGTCCAACGGCTATTGGGCTAATAAACACAATAGGTGCAGGTGCGGCAACAGGATCTATAGCAAGTCTCGAAGACACAGAGACCTTCTTTGTAATAGGAACTAACACCACTGAACAGCATCCAATAATAGGGGCAAAGATCATCAAGGAAGTGAAGAAAGGAAAGAACCTTGTGGTTGCAGATCCAAGAAGGATCCAACTGGCCGGCCTTGCTTCCGTATTCCTCCAGTTCAGGCCTGGATCAGACGTTGCTCTGCTTAATTCAATCATGAATGTCATTGTTGAAAATGGCTGGGAAGATGCCGATTTCATAAATTCAAGAACGGAAGGATTCTCTTCGCTTAAAAAAACTGTCAGCAAGTACTCCCCGAAGGTCATGGAGGGCATAACTGGCATAGAGCCAGAAAAGGTCTACAGAGCTGCGGAAATGATAGGGAACGCCAAGCCTACCGCAATATTATATGCCATGGGAATAACACAGCACATCCATGGAACTGAAAATGTGATGAACGTTTCAAATCTTGCTCTGCTGACCGGCAACGTTGGAAAGAGGGGATCGGGTATATTCCCCCTGAGGGGACAGAACAACGTTCAGGGTTCTTCTGACATGGGTGCACTTTCCGAATTCTATCCGGGTTACGTCAGGTATGACTCAGGCAAGCTGAATAATTTCTCAAGAATCTGGGGGAAGGAGGCCCCAACTCAAAAAGGGTTGTCACTGTCGGAAATGTTTGAGGCTGCCGCTGAGGGTAAAGTGAAGGCAATCTACATAATGGGGGAAAATCCACTGATAACGGAGGCATCAACCCAGACGGTTGAAAGAGGAATAGATAATCTGGAATTTCTCCTGGTTCAGGATATATTCATGACTATGACTGCGGGACATGCAGACATTGTATTACCTGCAGCCTCTTCACTGGAAAAAGAGGGTACTTTTACCAACACAGAGAGGCGGATTCAGCTAATTAAGAGGATATACAGTCCGCCAGGCGAGGCAAGGCCGGACTGGTGGATAATCAAGGAGATCGGGAGGAGGTTAGTGGGGATGGATGACTATTCCTCCCCGGAAGACATATTCAGTGAAATTGGAAGGGCTATCTACAACTACTCCGGCGCAACTTATAGCAACATTTATCCAATAGGAAAACAGTGGCCAATAAACACGGATAATCCGGACGGGACTGAAATACTGCACTCAAAATCATTCCCGATCGGAAGGGGGAAATTTATTCCAGTGGAGTACGGTCCTCCTGCGGAGCAAACTGACGACGAGTACGACTTCATTATGACTACCGGAAGGAACTATTTTCATTTCCACTCCGGGACGATGAGTCGAAGGACAGATATCCTAGAGAGGGAGTCGCCTGAACCCTACGCCGAGATAAACACAAACGATTCCAGGCGGTTGAACATAAAGGAGCGTCAGATTATCACCGTTGAGTCACGTCATGGTTCCATTAAAATCAGGGCAAAGGTCACGTCAAAAATACCGGAAGGAATAGTCTTCATTCCCTTCCACTTCTCTGAAGCCAGGGTAAACGAGCTGGTGGGAGAGAATTATGATCCAATCTCCAAGATACCTGAATTCAAGGTGGTGGCGGTCAAGGTGATACCTTGAATTATATACTGACTGATGAAGACATGAAGATACTGTTCAGCAGGATCAAGGAAGAATATGATACTTATGGGACCGTGGAAAAGGAGGGGGACATAGTATATGAGAAAGTGGATGGGTTTGAATCAATCACATTCGGAAGGAGCAGATACGCACCAAAAGAATTCCTGATAGAAAGGAATGAGAACGTGCTGAACTTACCTGTCCAGCAAAAGAAGGCAGTTTTTGGTGTGATGAGCTGCGACCTGAAGGGATTCTACGTCATGGACAAACAGATTCTTGGGAAGGACCCTTTTTACACACAGAGGAGGCAGAATACCCTATTTGTGAATTTCCCGTGCAATGTGGAATGTGAAGGGGGGTTCTGCAGTTCATTTGGCGGTCCATTACTTGATGAATTCCAGATACAGGTAGCAAGGGACGGAGACGACTTTATTGTCTCTGCATCGAAGGAATATGAACACTTATTTGATGGATTCAGGAAGACGGGAGACGAACAAATTCGGAAATTAAGAAAGAATTTTCTCAAGAATGCGAAGCAGTTACCTGTGGAAGGCATAGAGAACAGGATAAAGTGGGATTCAAAACTCTGGAAGAAGTATTCATCCGTCTGCATCTCGTGTGGAGCATGCAATTATTCCTGCCCGACCTGTTACTGCTTTGACCTCTTTGACCAGGATGATGGCAGGATCAGGGAATGGGATTCCTGCATACTCTCAGGTTTTACCAGCACATCGGCAGGAAACGTGAGGAAAGAACTTGATGAAAGGTTGAGACAGCGCTTTTACCATAAGTTCGTCTATTACAGGAAATCTCAGGGGGAGTATCTATGTACTGGATGCAACAGGTGCACTGAAGACTGTCCGGTGGACATAGATATAAAGGAGGTGGTCACTCACGACTATTCAAGTGAATAGCTATCTACCAGAATATTTCAAGGAGTTCGAACTGATCTGGGAATCCAGGGATACGTATACCATCCATCTTCCAAAGGAAAACCCAGGGAAAGCAGGTCAGTTCTACATGCTATCATCCCCAGGAATAGGGGAGGCACCGATATCAGTTGCTTCAGGCCACCTTAGAGAGATGCTGTTCACGATCAGGAGCGTGGGCACTGTCACCTCTAAGCTCCCGGATGCCAGGGTAATTGGCGTAAGGGGACCTTACGGTACGTCATGGCCATGGGAGAGATATGGGAAAATACTGGCGGTTGCAGGCGGGATAGGAATCCCGCCAATCAATTCACTTTTCGATGAGATGGTCGGTACTGGGAGAGGGAAAGACCTTGAAATAATATATGGCGCAAGAAGCCCCAGTGACCTCATCTATCACAAACAGAGGAAAGAATGGGCCAAGATGGCAAACGTCATTATTACTGTTGACAAGGGAGACCCGAACTGGAAAGGAAATGTGGGGTTTGTGACCCAGTTCATTTCCAAGTCTGAAACTGATAGAGACGGTGCGGTATTTATAATTGGACCGCCACTGATGATGAAGAATTCAGTGGCTGAATCGCTCGAAGCAGGGTTCAGACCAGAGAACATTTACTTATCCCTTGAAAGAAGGATGGAGTGCGGGATCGGGGTGTGCGGCCACTGCAACGTCGGTGAGTTCTATGCATGTGAAGATGGCCCCATTTTCCAATATTCAGCGGTGAAGCACCTTCCTGAGCTATTTCTTTAAGTCTCTATATCCAATTCCCTTAGGACATCATCAGTGGGTCTTCCATTTTCATCAATACCAACCTCTTCCAGGTAATCTCCGACCATTGTCTTATAATCAATAGTCACTCCCATAGTAGGGCCATCTTCCAGGGGTGGTAAACCAATCATCCTCGCAGGCGGGGAAATATTCCTCACGTTTATTCCCTGCCTGTAATTGAACAGATGCCTTGTGACCTGAATCCTCTTTCCTATTTCCATCAACTCCTGGGGAGTGACATCCCATCCCATAATTGCCTTCAGCAGTTTTCCGTATGGATATGAGTTTGGCCAGACTGACTGTGAGAAGAGGCACATGCCCGTGGAGTTAAGCACCTGTGCTCCATAAGCTGCAAGTGCCTGAAGGCTGCCTTTCCCAGTGTACCTGTATCTTTCTATTTTCTCGGTAGGTGCAGGGTACTCAAAAGGCAGAGTTATCCTTCCCCCTTCATCGAAGCCTATTCCCCCTGCGGTATGCCTTCCAGGAGTGGGATCAGCAATGTAGGTAGTAGCGAGGGAAGGCATCAGCCTCGGATCGTGCATGGGTAGATCCTGACCGCCTACCTGCATTGCAAATGACATGCTCCCCTTTCCTATGAACTCAGCCGCTTTCTTCGCACCCTGGCCAAGTAACTGGCCTATTCCTTCGCCTTTAGCAATGAGTTTGAGAAGGGAGATCATTGCATCTGCATTCCCAAATCCAATTGGGAATCCAACGTCCTTTTCAGTAATAATGCCTTTCTCGAAACATTCATTTGCGAAAGCGATGACAGCACCTGCAGATATAATATCGAGTCCTTCCCTGTTACAGTATTCGAAGCAGAATGCCATCGCCTCAAGGTCAGAATTCATGTTCAGTCCTCCAAATGAACCGGTGCCCTCATATTCTAACCTGTGACCATCAATGTAACCGTAACGTGTGCTCATTTTCACATGCCCCCCGCATGCCAGCGTGCATTGAGCGCAACCATAGGATCTTATTTTGCTCTTCGCGATAGCCTCACCGCTGATCTTTGAGGCGTTTTCCTCGCCAAAATCCCTCATCCCCACGCCTGCCCAGTTTTTTATTGGGGTGTCACCGTTAAGATGGGAGGGTTCCGTCGTTGCAGTTGTACCATATTGCTGCCACGGTCTAGCAAGGTCGATGTTTTTGTTGAATGCTATCTGAATTTCCTTCATAGTCGACACGAGCATCTCCCTGTCATAAACTTCAAACTTCTTCGTTCCTCTAACAACGATACCTTTCAGTTTCTTCGAACCCATAACTGCCCCAAGACCTGACCTCCCGGCCGCCCTCCCATAGTCGTTCATGATGGAAGCTATGAGCATTTTCTTCTCACCCGGAACACCGATCACCAGTGCCTGGCCCTTGGGTTCGATTTTCCTGAGAAAATCTTCCGTCTCATATGCATTCTTTCCCCAGATTTCGTCGGCTTTATCCAGACTGTATTTGCCTTCAGATATCCTAAGATATACCGGATCGGGAGATATCCCCCTGAAGAATATACCATCAAATCCGCTGTTCTTGAGCTCCGGGCCAAATTTACCTCCGCAGTTTGCATCTCCCCAAGTATTGGTTGCGGGTGATTTGGCTACAACCTCAAATCTTCCGCCCAGAGGGACGCTGTGGCTGTTGAAAATGCCGGAGACAATTCCCAGAATGTTGGTTGGACCGAGAGGATCTTCCCCTCCCTTCATTTCCCTGTTAAGTATGTACACTCCAAGTCCATTCGTACCCAGATATTTTCTGTATATCTCCTCCGGGATCATTTCCTCACTGAATGATTTATCATCTAGATTCACCCACAATATTTTCCCGTTCACTCCATACACCTTGATAATACTCGAAAAAGGAATAAAAACGTATTGATTCGGAAAGATTTAGATCTTAACTCGTAAAGATGCACAACGCCACTGGCATCGTTCTGTACGATGATAACAGCATAATTTATTAGCAATATACCGATATCGAAATAATGGTTGACGTAAATCTTGGACCTTACTTACAGGAGCAACTCAAGGATGCAGATAAATTGCAAAAACAAATTGAGTCGCTTATGGCACAGCAATACCAATACGAAGTCAAATTAAGGGAGGATAAGAAAACCCTTGAATACCTTAACAAGAACACTGAAGGGGAAGAAATTTACAGGGAAATTGGCTCAATTCTAGTCAGGGTCAAGGATGTTGAAAGTTTCAAGAAGGAAATTGAGGAAGACGTTGAGATTGCAGAGATGAAGTTGAAGTCGTTAAAGGACCAGATAAGTCAGTCCAATGAAAAACTGAAGGGCATGAGCGAGGAAATAAACAAACTCTATCAGAAATCGGGGAAACAAAACTAGGCTGACCTGTCCATTAATACTGCGTCTCCCAGACTGTAGAAATAATACTTCTTTTCAATTGCGGTCTTGTAGGCATTTTTCATTCTTTCCTCTCCTCCAAATGCATAGATAAGGCTCAACAGGGAAGAGCGCGGGATATGGAAATTCGTCAGGAGATGGGTAAGGCCGGAATTGAATTTGAAACCGGGGTAGATGAATATGCCTGTACTACCACTGTACGGTCTAAGGGGGCCGGGGAATGAGGCGGTCTCGAGGGCCCGCACTACTGTCGTTCCAACTCCAACCACTTTCCCCCTCGAGTTCTCAATTGTGGCGACAAGGGAGCTGTCCACCTCAATTT